>CAZLXI010000092.1:0-2510 GCA_964563435.1 uncultured Lacihabitans sp. | reverse complement strand
ATTTATAAATTTATTTTAATTTAATAATTATAGGCTACCGATACCATACTCAGCAGAGATTTATAGTTATAATATTGGGGAGAGACCATTCCGAGGGGTTGCTCGGAATGGTCGGGTTATCTTATTGATTATAAAAAAGTTACAACATACTATCAACTCAGGCCTGTAGGCTTCGAATAGTATAACCAGCAGAGATTTGCAATTATGGAATCGGAGGTAGACCATTTCGAGGAGTTGCTCGGAATGGTCGGGTTATTATATTGATTATAAGTAATTTATGAAATATTTTTATTTATAACAGTGGGCTTCGTCTGCGTTTATGAAGAAAGTACACATGTTTTCATCTGGTTAAACGCCAGAAGATTGGCAGACCATTCCGAGCAACCCCTCGGAATGGTCTTTGTATTTTGCTGAATATAAGATATTTATAAGAATATTTATTTCTTCGTTTCTGAATTTGGCAGGCCAGGTTTCTTATTTCTTTCTATTTTTTTGATACTTTCAGCCACGGGCAGATCTTCAGGCATGGTACCGCCCAGTTCACGAATAGTTTTACGTACTTTGCCTCCTACTTCTTCGTGTGTCTGATTTGCCTTGTGCTTTCCTTTTATGTTCTCACGCCGAAGCTTTTCTTCTGTTTGAGTAGCCCGGAAGAGATTGGCTGCCAACTCCGTACTTCCCATATGATCGAGTATCTGCTGGCTCTTTTTCAAGCCCTTTCTTCCATGAATGGCTCTGGCATCCAGCCCACCATACAAGCCCATGTATCCATGATTCTGGAAAATGGCATAATCAACGGGCTCTATAACTCCCGCGTCTTTCGCGGCCTCAGCCAGCTGGAGGTTATGCTTAGCCAGCTCATCTCTAAGGAATAGCCGCTTTTCGTTTTCTGTCTGAAGCCGGTGGTATTCGTCCATCTGCCGGATCTCCTGCAGGCGCGTTTGCACAGCGAAATAGGTTTGCCCCAAGGCCACAGCTTCTTTGGCCGGATCAGCATTCTGAACGATCAGATAGCAGGCATAACGGGAGAGCCTGACACTGTCTGTCTTTCGATGTGCGCCGGAACCAATGACGACCATTTCGAGGAAGTCCTCGAAATGGTCTCTTACTTTCTGACCACTGTTCGTACAGGATTCTTTTGCTTTGCTGATCACCGGCAAAAAATGTCGGTATTCCGAATATTCCAAAACTTTGGCTAACTGGCGGGCACTCCAGAATTCGTTACCCCTTTTATCCGTAAGACGGATTTGTTCGAATACGGTATCGTGTGTCATGTGTTTATGGTTTTATAATGTGGATAATGGTAAATGTAGAGAATTATCGGCGTAGTGACAAATGAACAGAAAGAAATAAACTGCGACAGCAAAAAAGGGCAAAACTATCTAAATATTGCATAAGTAAATTGAGGGGATTTGCCCGCGGCCCGACCATTTCGAGGAGTTGCTCGGAATGGTCAACATATTTCATTTGTTTTCAGCAATTTATCTTTAAGTATAAATCTAAATTGCTAAGTAAATCACCAAACCTGAACAATAAAAAATTTCTTTCAGGACCCAAATTTTTGACTTGATCCCCTTTCCGGTAAAACCAGAGTGATTGGCTACATGCTTTTGAAGTCTTTCTTCTGGCGTTTGACTGGTGCTACCAATATAATAACGGTCCAGGCTCTTTGAGTAAAGAATGTAACAATAATGCATAATTGTGGAATTTAAATAAAAAAGCCCTCTTTCGAGGGCTCTGTGACCGCGTCAGGATTCAAACCTGAAACCTTCTGATCCGTAGTCAGATGCTCTATTCAGTTGAGCTACGCAGCCTTAACTCTTTCGAGCGGAGTGCAAAGGTAAAACTTTTTTTACTTTTGCAGCAAATTTATTTTAGAAGAAATACCTTTCCATTTATGAATATAGAGATCTGGTCGCTGGGTAAGGAAAATGAACCTTTCATTGAGGAGGGGCTGCAATACTATTTCAAAAAGACCAAACCCTGGAATCCCGTATCCCTGGTATTGCTGCAATTACCTAAAAAAGGAGCGACTTCGGATGTGGAAAGAGCCAGGCTCATGGAAGAAGAATGGGTATTGAAAAAGCTGCAGCCGCATCATTACCTTGTCTTGCTGGACGAGAGAGGCAAAGCATTGGATTCCATGCAGTGGGCCCAGCAGTTTCAACATTGTATGAACCAGGGCGTCAAGACCCTGGTCATTCTTATTGGCGGCGCATTTGGGGTTACGGAAAGGTTAAGGAAGCAGGCAAGGCAATGCTGGTCTTTATCTGCATTGGTATTTCCCCATCAAATGGTAAGGCTTATCGCTGCAGAGCAGGTGTACAGGGCATTCAGTATCCTGAACCACAGCCCCTATCACCACGAATGAGCGTTTTTTTACGTGAATCTTCCATGGTTACATTCCGGACTATTTTATTTTCTTAAAGGTATTACTCATAATAATTGTCGGGCTTTCAGTTCCAGGTATTTATTGATGATAGCTACCGTCAGCTCTTTCGGGGTGCTGA
>CAZLXI010000091.1:0-2749 GCA_964563435.1 uncultured Lacihabitans sp. | reverse complement strand
CGTTTTGTTCAGTTCATTGGATCAACGCATTGCAACCCAAAGCAAAATAATTGAACAATTAGAAACCTTAATCCGAGATTGTCGTCTTCAGATATTTAACCAGAAACTTAAGTTTATAAGCAATGATCAAAATGGTTTATCAGTATGGAGCGAAAAAAAAATTGGAGATATTTTAAAAATTGGGAATGGTAAAGATTATAAACATTTGAAGTCTGGTAAAATTCCAGTATTTGGCACGGGAGGTTTCTTGACTTCAGTAGATGATTACCTGTATGATGGTGAAACGGTCTGTATTGGGCGAAAAGGAACTATAGATAAACCAATGTATTATAATGGTAAAATCTGGACTGTAGATACTTTGTTTTTCACACACTCATTTCAGTTTTGTATTCCTAAGTTCGTTTATCATCTTTTCAAAACAATTAACTGGCTGGAGTATAATGAAGCTTCCGGAGTTCCTAGCTTATCAAAAAGTACGTTAGAAAAAATAAAAGTTAGTATTCCTGATATGGAGGAACAAACTATAATCGCCAATTTTCTTTCATCTATTGATTCAAAAATAGATATCGAAACTCAAATTTTGCAGAAATTAAAAGAGCAGAAAAAGTCTTTTTTGCAAAATATGTTTGCATAGTTCTTGCCTTTATCGGCAAAATAAAACTATTTTATTTATTTTGTTTATTTTATATTTGCCGATAACGGCATTTTAAAAAAATAACTATGCACTATATATCAGTCAGTGACTTTGCAAGAAATTGGAATATTCCGGCACGGACCGTCCGGAATTATTGTGCTACAGGAAAAATAAAAGGAGCATTTTTAACCGGTAAAACCTGGAATATTCCGGAGGATGCTATATTACCCGAAAAAGGAAATAAGAAGAAATTTAGTAGTAATGTTTTACTCAATCACCTCAAAGAGCAGAAAGAAATGAAGCTTAAAGGGGGTATTTATCACCGTACACAGATTGACCTGACCTATAATTCGAATCGTATTGAAGGTAGTAAGTTAACGCATGATCAGACCCGCTACATTTTTGAAACCAATACCATTGGGGTATCCAAAGAAGCCATCAATGTAGACGATATCATAGAAACCACCAATCACTTTCGATGCATTGATTTGCTTATTGATAAAGCAAAATCCAAACTAACCGAATCTTTTATCAAGGAGTTACATTTTCTCCTTAAATCTGGAACATCCGATAGCCGGAAAAATTGGTTTAATGTGGGAGAATATAAAAAACTGCCTAACGAAGTGGGCGGTAATGAAACGTGTTCTCCAGGAGAGGTTGCTTTGAAAATAAAAAAGTTACTTTCTCATTATCATAACATTGAAAAGAAAACTTTTGAAGATATTATTGACTTTCACTACCATTTTGAAATCATTCATCCTTTTCAGGACGGAAACGGTCGGGTTGGACGGTTGATTATGTTTAAAGAATGCCTTGCAAACAGTATTGTACCCTTTTTTATAGACGAAGACCTCAAGCTATTTTATTACAGAGGGTTACAGGAATGGCTTCATATAAAAGAATACCTCCTGGATACCTGTCTTACTGCTCAGGACAATTACAAAGCTATCCTTCGGTATTTTGAAATTGAGTTTGAGTAGATTTTACACAAACATTTGCTGTAGAAGGTATTTCTTCTGTCTTTCAAGTTGCTCTAAAATTGCTTTTTCGGCTTGGATTTTTCGGTCAATTTTGGATAAAAATGAAGCTATACTTTGTTGTTCTTCAAATATTGGAAAGGGAACAGGTATTTCACCGAAATAGCTATAACTAATCATCTTTCCGTCTCTTATTCCTTCGAGTTTTTTGTTAAGTAGTTTAATATAATTCGCCGTTTTAAAATAGTATTTATAAAAATTAGTAATAACCTCTATCTTGTTCCTAAGAATAATGTAAGCAGGGCTACAAATTCCTTTATAATCAGAATGTTCTATACCTCCCTGGAAACTTCTTAAGCTAATAATAAAATCGCCAATTTCTACGACTTTATAACTTTCTACACTCCTTTCGGTCACGGTAATTTGATAGTCAATTAGATTTCGAGGAACTGCACCTTGATCTTGAGTGATAGCTAAAATGGGTAAGTCAGAATTATGGTTTTTATTAGAAATACTTTCAAATAGATCACCACCATTTTTATAATCCCATGCGGGAAATTCAATTCCATTAGTATCTTTTAATTTTAGTTTTTGTCCGAAAATCTTTTCTTGCAAACCTAACATTTGGGTTTTTAGATTTTCAATTATTTTGCTTTGGGTTTTAATCCGCTCATCTAATAGGGATAAGAAAGATGATATTTTTTGTTGTTCCTGTAAAGGTGGAAAAGCAACTTCAAGAGACTTTAGTTGGCCGCCAGTTATTAGTGGTTGCCCGGAGCCAAATATTAGTTTGTTTAAATTATCTCGAAGTAACAAACTATATATGAAATTCAAATCAACCTCATCGTTCAAGCTTAACATTAAAGTGTTATCGGAAACGGAGTATTCTCCTTTTACTTTGTATAAAAAACCAGCATTCGCACCCACTCGTGCGATAAGAATTTTTTCACCGGAGTAGTCAAATTCATTAGAATGAGAAATTATTCCAGTAGACCCATAAAAAGGATATTCACCTTCTGCAAATTTCGCAGTGGACCTTCCTGAAGCTATATTAATAGAAACATCTCCCAATTTTCTTACGCTCCACTCCCCCTCAAAGCCCGGAAATCTTAAATTAGGAACCTAACGAACATATCCG
>CAZLXI010000090.1:0-2911 GCA_964563435.1 uncultured Lacihabitans sp. | reverse complement strand
CCGAATACCTGAATATCATGCTGATCCCCAACTCGGGCGAGCTGGCCATTTTTTCAGCGGCGTTTGTAGGGGCCTGTGTGGGCTTCCTCTGGTATAATTCCTACCCGGCCTCGGTATTTATGGGCGATACCGGCAGCCTGATGCTGGGCAGCGTGATTGCCACCATGGCCCTCATTCTTCGCAAAGAGCTTTTGATCCCGGTGTTTTGCGGTATCTTCCTGGTCGAAAACCTGTCGGTGATGGCCCAGGTGGCCTGGTTCAAATACCAGCGAAAGCGGCACGGGCTGGAATATGCACAGCAGAATCGTCTCCTAAAAATGGCGCCGCTCCACCACCATTATCAAAAGCTGGGCTACCATGAGGCTAAGATCGTAACCCGCTTCTGGGTCATCGGGATTTTGCTGGCCATTGTGAGTATTGTGACGTTGAAGCTGCGGTAGAAGCAGGGTTGAATGATTTAAGGGGGATATCTTCAATCTATAATGCGCTAACTATTTATCAGGCGAAAATAAGGGGGGAAGAAGTAAATGTCGGTGTAAATGAATTGTTAAATATTATCACAAATAATCCCGGCTTAAATGCCAAAAAATTACATACGTATTTTGATATAACAGACAGAACCCTCGAGCGTTGGCTAAAGCAGCTGCGAGATGAAGGGAAAGTGACGTTCAAGGCGGCCGCGAAAACCGGCGGATATTATTTGAAGGAGTAGAGCCGCAAGATTTTGCGTCTCACAAGATTTTGCAGATTTTAATAACCTGAAAATAATGCGTGCAATAAAAAGGGCGTATTTTTACCGTAAGATTTGCGACAGAAAAACAAAAGGCATTCTACACAGCGAATATGAAAGAAAATCAGCACATAGAATTCAAATCAGGGTTTAGTGAGGAAGTCATTGAAACCCTTACGGCTTTTGCCAATACCAAAGGGCATTGTCAGATTACCCAACCATGAAAATAGATTGTAAAGAAACCGGAGGAGGTTTTATGGTGACTATAGCGTATAAAGAACAAAAAACAAGTTCGGAGGAGAAAAGAAATGTCGTAGAAAATGTCGCAGAAAATGTCGTAATAAATGTCATAGAAAATGAGAAACGAATAGTAGAACTTATCAGGGATAACAAGCGATATTCTGCTTTGGAAATGGCCGGATTACTTGGATTAACGCAACGAACCGTACAGCGATATCTGAAGCAGTTGCAGGAAAAAGGCAGTATAGAGCGTGTGGGTTCCGCTAAGGGCGGTCATTGGAAAGTTCACTCATAAAAACCATCCTAAATCCATCTCAATAATGAATCAATAAAGGAAACATTCTCCATAGCCATAGAGCCGGAGCTCTATGGCTACTACGATAGAGCTGGGGCTGTTCCAGGATTTTATTACAATTAAAGATACTTCACGTACTCAGGCCGATATTATTACACAGGTAGAGCAGGTACTGGATTTTGTCAAAAAATACTTCCATTTATTTTAAACAAGAAAATCTCCCCTTGCCGGAGCTCAAAACCATTTCGGAAAGTTTCCAGGTAACGTTTTTTTGGCAGTCGGCAAAAGAAATAAAGGGGATTGCAAATAAGGGATTAAATGAGGGATTAAAATGAGGGATTAATTTGTATGAAACTGGCGATCTATCCCAAGCATAGTTTTATTCAAAAAATCAATCGGGTTTCTTCTCTTTTTCGTTTCTTTGTCGGATAAAGTATCTCCATTTATGTATAATTTTTCAGATGCCCCTGATCACCCTAAAATAGCCATCATCGGCCTGGGGTATGTGGGTTTACCTTTAGCCATTGAGCTGAGCAAAAAATACGAGGTTTTGGGGTTCGATATTAACCCGGAGCGGGTGCAGGAGCTGAGCGAAGGCAAAGACCGCACCCATGAGGCGTCTGTGCCCGACCTCTTGGCGGCACTTGAGCAGGGCGGCACGGCCGGCGGTACGGGGCTGCGCTTTTCAACCGACCCGGCCGCACTGAAAAGCTGCAACACGTTTATCGTCACCGTGCCCACCTCCATCGACGAGTTTAAGGCGCCGGATCTCCGCCCGCTCAAAAAAGCTTCGGACACTGTGGGTGGGGCCCTGAAACCGGGTGACCTGGTGATCTATGAATCTACCGTATACCCGGGCTGCACCGAAGAAGTATGCGTGCCGGTGCTGGAAAGCGCTTCCGGGCTGAAGTTTAACACGGACTTTTATGTGGGCTACTCTCCTGAGCGCATAAACCCGGGCGACAAGGTCAATACCCTCACCCGCATCCGGAAAGTCACCAGCGGCTCCACACCGGACACCGCCGACCGTGTAGATGCACTCTACCGCTCCATCATCACCGCCGGCACGCACAAGGCTTCTACCATCAAAGTGGCGGAGGCCTCCAAGGCCATCGAGAATGCCCAGCGCGATCTCAACATCTCTTTTGTGAATGAGCTGGCCCTCATCTTTGACCGCCTCGGCATTGACACCCAGGATGTGATTGAGGCGGCGGGCACCAAGTGGAACTTCCTGAAATTTAAACCCGGCCTGGTGGGCGGGCACTGCATAGGCGTAGACCCCTACTACCTGGCCCATAAAGCCCAGGCGGTGGGGTATGACCCCCAGGTGATTCTTTCGGGCCGGCGGGTCAATGACCAGATGGGTGCTTTTGTAGCCGACAAGGTGGTGAAGCTGATGATCGCAAAAGACCATAAGATTAAAGGTGCCCGGGTGCTGATCATGGGCATCACCTTCAAGGAAAACTGCCCGGATGTGCGTAATACCCGGGTGGTAGACATCTATCATGAGCTGGTATCATTCGGGCTGGAAGTAGACATCTTCGACCCCCGGGCCGATGCGGAGGAGGTGATGCGGGAATACGGCTTACAGGTGCTCAGCCGGATGGAAGAAGGCACCTCCTATGAGGGCATCATTGTGGCGGTAG
>CAZLXI010000089.1:1909-3582 GCA_964563435.1 uncultured Lacihabitans sp. | reverse complement strand
CAGAGATCACTAGCCAGGCGAATGTAAGCTGCCACGGGGCAAAGGACGGTAATGCCACGGTAACGGCCGCGGGCGGCACGGGGCCTTACACCTACAGCTGGAACAGCAGCCCGGCACAAACCGGGGCCACGGCCACGGGCCTGGCGGCAGGCAGCTATACCGTAACGGTAAAAGATATCAATGGTATTTCGGCCACAGCCGATGTAATCCTCACCCAGCCGCCCGCCCTGAAGGCGGTGATAAGCTCCACCACAAACGTGACGTGTAACGGAAAGAGCGACGGCTCGCTGACCGTGACCGCTACCGGCGGCACGGCACCTTACGGCTACAGCTGGAACAGCAGCCCCGCACAGACCGGAGCTACTGCCACCGGCCTAAGCGCAGGAACATACACCGTTACAGTGACGGATATGCAGGGATGTAAGACCAGCATCAGCGGTATGCTTGCAGCGCCATCGCCACCGGTGCTCACGGCGGGTACGGTGACGCAACCGGGAGTGTGTGGTGGTACCGGCAGTATAGCCTTTACAACCAACCTTACCGCAGGCAGCCACACCCTGAGCTTCAAAAGAGGAAACAAAGATACCACCGCCACGGTGGAGGTGATATCCGGTGGGATCAGCCTCATCGGCCTTCCGGCAGGAAGTTATTCGGAGTTCAGTATCGTTTCATCGGGCTGCAGCTATTTGCACGCCGGTGCGGTGAGCGTGGTGGCCCCGGCAGCCCCGGTGGTGACCATCACCCCGGCCGGCTCTACTACCCTTTGTGAAAATGAATCGGTCAGGCTGACTGCTTCCGCAGGGTTTTCCTACCGGTGGAGCACGGGAGATACCACGCGCAGCATCCTGGTATCGAAGGGTGACATTTACAAAGTGAAAGTTACTTCCGCTCAGGGCTGCACAGCAGAAGGGCAGATCACGGTGATCAACAAGATCTGCAACGTGCCCCCCATGGCGGTGTGTAACCCGGTGGTGGTGCTGGTGGCCAAAGACGACTGCTACGCTATTCTTCGGGCCGAAGACCTGGATGCGGGCTCTTACGATACTAACAACGACTGGTTTAACCGGAGCATAGATATCAATCCTGCACTCCGTGTGGGGAGCTATACGGCGAAACTGACGGTAGTGGATATCCACGGGGCTGCTACTTCGTGCACCAGCCAGGTGCATGTGGCAGACCACAGTAAACCGGTGGTAAAAGCCCGTGGGCTGACACTGACGCTCAATGAGCAGGGCCGGGCCTGGCTCACGGTAGCGGACATAGACGCGGGCAGTACAGATAACTGCGGCCCGCTGCAGCTGAGCCTTAGCCGCACGGAGTTCAGCTGCACCGATCTGGGCCACCACCAGGTGATCCTGACGGGTACAGACGGCTCCGGGAACGTCTCCACAGCGGTGGCCGATATCCATGTGGTAGACAATACACGGCCGGTAGTAATTGCAAAGGCACTCAAAATTGCTCTCGATGAAAACGGCAGAGCTAGCCTGAAGGCGGAAGATCTGGCCGAGAGTATCGTCGACAACTGCGGGATCTGGAGCATACAGGCCTCAAAGACCACCTTTGACTGTGGTGACATTGGGGAAAATAAGGTGATTCTGCGGGTAGAAGATGTACAGGGAAATGCAACGGAAGCCGAAGTGACAGTGAGGGTGGAAGATACCACGGCACCGGTG
>CAZLXI010000089.1:0-1809 GCA_964563435.1 uncultured Lacihabitans sp. | reverse complement strand
GCACCGGTGATCCAGGCCACCGATGTAACACTGGACCTGGATGCGAATGGAAAGGCGGCCCTTACGATAGAAGCGGTAGACCAGGGGAGCACGGATAACTGCGGTATAGAAAGCCGCGAGCTTCAGTACAGCGACTTCGGCTGCACCGATACGGGGGATCATACCGTGCTGTATACCGTAAGGGATAAGGCCGGCAATGCAGCCACACGGGCGATCAAAGTGACGGTCAGAGACATAACGGCGCCGGTGGCGCAGGCCCAGGACCTGATCGTGGAGCTCGACGGCAGCGGCAATGCCCTTCTGGAGGCCGCAGCGATCAATGACGGCAGTTATGACAACTGCGCCATAGCGGTGCTGAGCCTGTCGCAAAGCGCCTTTACGTGCGTCGACCTGGGTAAGCGGCTGGTTACGCTGACGGTGAAGGACGATAGCGGCAATGAAAGTACGGCACGTGCCGAAGTCCTAATCCGGGATTCGGAGGGGGTGTGCCCCTGCTCGTACGGGGTGCTGGCAGAAGAGAAGATCACCCTGAGAAGCAATGAAGTGCATGCGGGGGGTATCGGCGCCACCTCGGAAAAGGGTACGGTGAAACTACGTCATACGGTGGTGAAGGAAGAGGGTACCTTTGTGAAATCACCCCGCACCCGGTTTGACAGCGGGAGCGAATCGTCGGTATATATGAGTGGCCGGGCTCCTCAGCCGGAGTCCTTCCGGAGTAACGGTCATAAAGACAGGAAGAAGGAAAAGATAAAGAAAGGGGAGACGCGCACGTTTACTGCGGGCCGTTATGGCAGGATCCGTGGGGGCAGGGGCGCAAAGCTCATCTTTGAAGGCGGGGGAGAAGTGTATATCCGGAGCCTGAAGGTGAAGAAGAGTGCGGAAGTAAGCTTCACTGGACCGACGGCTGTGCTGATCCGCAACGGGGTAAGGCTGGGCAAGGCAGTGGAGTTTAACGGGGCGGGGGAGCAGGTAAGATTATATTCCGGCGGCAACATCAGCGTAGGCAACGGTTCGGAGCTGAAGGGGTATTTCCACGGCCGGGAGCGGCTTAAGAGCCGTTCGGGTGGATCGGAGACTCTCCTGGAGGGGTTCTTTGCGGCCCGGCAGATTAAAGGCGGGCGTAACACGCACTGGTCGGGCGGAGGAGTGCTGTGTGTGGGCAATGAAAACGAGACATTAACGGCCGGGGAAAAGGGAGTACGTACAAAGACGCAGTCCGAGGCGGAGATAAAAGCAGACACGGTGGTGCAGGGAGCGGGCTTGCGGGTAGTGCTTTGGCCCAACCCGGTCAGAGACCGTCTGCGGGTGGATATCGTGAGTGAAGCGGAAGGCGGAGAGCTGACACTGGTGGATCTGCCGGGGAATGTGCTCCGGAAAACCAAGTTCAGCAGCAGAGCGGAAACGGTAGAATTGCAGACAAAGCATCTCTCTCCCGGTTTATACGTTCTTCGTGTGCAGTCAGGAAAAGAAGCAGTAACGCTGCGGGTGGTGAAAAACGAATAGAAGATGAGGTATCTGATTCGATGTACAGGGGGCAGATCTAAGAACCGGACCGGCTGACAGGAATAATCCGGCTTTTGGAATAACGGGTCCGTTATTTGCTTTCCGCACCCCGGAAAGCTTTGTCAAAAGCGGGAATCGTAGCCACCCGGCTTGATGTTAAGTAATGCGATTTACGGGCGAACAATAAATGAGAGGAAGGTGTCCAAAAAGTACCTTCCTGGTGAGAAGAGTGAAGATGTTCAAAAGGTAGTAAAATGCAAGGCGCTGAGGAGGAGACCGAAGGAGCATACTGTAGTATGTGACTGA
>CAZLXI010000088.1:0-3942 GCA_964563435.1 uncultured Lacihabitans sp. | reverse complement strand
GCCGGCACTGCTGCACTCCATCCGATAACTGCCAGTAATACTAACTTCCTTTTGATCATTTCCAATGTTAATAAACCCGATACAAACCTGGGAAAAATAGTTGGGCTGTGCAACGCAAAATGAGGATTGCGCGGGGATGGATTAGAATTTGGAAGTTTGACGAATAAGATCAACTTTACCTTTTCATTTTCGTTATGATATAACGTTTAAAATAGTATATTTGAATGTAAAACAGGCATTATTAAGATGATAAACGAGTCGAAGCGTAAGATTTTAAACAAAAGGGGAAGACGTAGTAAAGAGGATGAAATATTAATTAAAGCAGCCAGGGCTGCATCTTCCAAAGCTATTCGCACCTCTAAAGCACTTGGACTTACTATTCAGGTTATTGAGGGCGATCAAATCATTTCTATAGGACCTGGCAATGAGCGTAAGGTGGTAGGAACGATCAAAAAGTCTACAAGAGATTTATCAGGCTTAAAAAAGGGGGTTACATTGACAAAACGTGAAGCATGAGTCAGCCGCGTTTAAGGGTTTTTGCGGGTCCAAACGGGTCGGGAAAAAGTACATTGTTTGAAGCTTTTAGTCAGCAATACCCTACCGGATTATTTCTTAACGCAGACAATATCGAAAAAGAACTGGCCACCAAAGGCTATATTGACCTGACTGACTTTGGTCTGGAGTTAACAGGCAGTGACCTGTCGAAATTCCTGAAGACAAAGGGAGCCCAATCGTTAATTGAAAAAGCTGCAAGTGAAAAACTAATTATTGATATTGATATTCAGAACAATGTAATAATCAACAAAGAAAAGGAGACACACAGTTATGAAGGAGCCCTCGTCAGTGCTTTTATCAGGCATTATTTGCAAGCAAATAAGATCGATTTTTGTTTTGAAACTGTGATGAGCCACCCATCGAAGATCGAAGAAATATATGAGGCTAAGAAAAACGGATATAAAACCTATCTTTACTTTATTTGTACAGATTCGCCTCAGGTGAATATCTCAAGAGTAGAAAACCGTGTAGCGAAAGGTGGACACGATGTTAAAACATCAAAAATAGAAAGTCGGTATTATCAGGCTTTGATAAATTTGCAATATGCTATAGAAAATACAGACAAATGTTATTTTTTCGATAATTCAGGACATAAATTTTCATTAATAGCTAAAATAATAAATAATAAACTGCACCTGATAACAAATTCAGAAGAATTACCTGTATGGTTTATTGATTACGTATTGCCTGAATTTATTTAATCGTAGTACTTATCCTACGGGTTCAAAATCCATATAAAATGCAAGGCGATCAAAATATTCATAATCTGCGAAATTCAGGGCGGTAAAGTTCCCATTGCCTTATAATGAATTAAAACCAACTGGCTTTTTCTTGACACTTCTAGTCCAGAACATAGGGCATCCTATTAATATTTTAAGGAAAAATTACTCCCGGATAATTAATTATCAATTTCTTAGCCCTTTCCATGTAAAATACCTGTTTTTTACTTATTTTTATCAAAGCAATTCCCTGCACAAAGCCTTATTTTTGAGTGGAGATAAGGCCCTAAAAATGAAGCGGGGCTTTGTCGGAGAAGCACTTTAGATTTTACAACCCAAAAACACGATCTGATACCATGACACATACCGCCAAAAATCCGAAAATACACGAAGGTCGAAACGTAAAGCGCTTCCGGGAGATGTTAGGCATCAAGCAGGATGCGCTGGCATTTGAGCTGGGCGATGACTGGAACCAGCAAAGAATTTCATTACTCGAACAGAAAGAAACCATCGATATCAGCCTGTTAAAGCAAATTTCCGAAACCCTGAAAATTCCTGTGGAAGCGTTTCAGAATTTTGATGAGGAGCAGGCTATTAATATTATATCTAATACTTTTACCAGCAATGACACATCCACTATAAATGCCATAAATCCTAATTGCACCTTCAATCCTATTGATAAGATTGTTCAGCTTTATGATGAGAAAATTGCGCTTTATGAAAGGATGTTGAAGGAGAAGGATGAGATGATGGTGAGGTTGGAGGAGTTGATCCGGACTAAGTGATATACATTGTACTATCAAACTCAGTAACTAAGGGCGAACTATACCCATTCCTTACTTTAGCCGGATTCAATAAGCGTATTTCAGCTGCAAACGTTCCTTGCTGTTACAGCATACACTCTTTAAACAATTTGTACCATCCCTGATCATTTTATAATCTAAAAGTTTAGTATTTTAGTGAATTATTAAGGATTTACAAACCCTAATCCAATGTCTGAAGAACAAAAAAAAATACTAGAACAACAACTCTGGAATATCGCCAATACGCTGAGGGGAAAAATGAATGCCGATGAATTCCGGGATTATATCCTGGGATTTATTTTTTACAAGTACCTGGCTGAAAAGATGGAAATCTATGCCAATTCCATTTTGCAGGAAGATAATATAAAATTCAGAGATATACAGGAGAATACGGCCCTGGGTCAGGAATACATTGACGCAATCAGGGAAGAAGCACTGGAAACACTGGGCTATTTTCTGAAACCTTCGGAGTTATTCAGTGAAATCGCTAAAAGAGGAAACAGCGGTACCAATACCTTTATACTGGAAGATCTGCAAAAGATTCTTACCAATATTCAGCTCAGCACTATGGGAACGCAAAGTGAAGAAGACTTTGACAACCTCTTTGAAGATATGGACCTGAATAGTACCAAACTGGGGAAATCTGCTGATGCCAGAAATGCCATTATCGTAAAGGTACTCTTGCACCTGGATGAAATTGACTTTAAACTCGAACATACCGAGCTGGATGTATTGGGAGATGCGTATGAATACCTGATCGGTCAGTTTGCCAGTGGGGCGGGCAAAAAAGCCGGGGAGTTCTATACGCCCCAGGAAGTATCCAAAATACTGGCAAAAATAGTTACTACGGGTAAAAACAGGCTAAAATCAGTGTATGATCCCACTTGCGGTTCGGGATCATTGTTATTACGGGTGGCAAGAGAAGTGAAAGATGTGAACAATTTCTACGGGCAGGAAATGAACCGCACTACCTATAATCTTGCCCGGATGAATATGATTCTTCACGGAGTTCACTACCGGCAGTTTGACATCAAACAGGAAGATACGCTCGAAAACCCGATGCACCTGAACGATATGCCCTTCGAGGCAATTGTGGCCAATCCGCCATTTTCAGCAAACTGGAGTGCTAATCCTTTATTTCTGAACGATGTGCGCTTCAGCCAGTATGGCAAATTAGCGCCCTCCAGCAAAGCCGACTTCGCGTTTGTGCAGCATATGATTTACCACCTTGCAGAAAACGGTACCATGGCTGTCGTATTACCGCACGGCGTTTTATTCCGGGGGGCGGCAGAATTACATATACGGAAGTACCTAATTGAACAAAAAAATTACCTGGATGCGGTGATCGGCTTGCCGGCTAATATTTTCTATGGAACCAGTATTCCCACCTGTATTCTGGTATTTAAAAAATGTAAGGAAGACCCGGATCATATTTTGTTTATCGATGCCAGTAAGGAATTTGAGAAAGTAAAAAACCAAAATATGTTGAGGGAGGAGCACATCAGTAAGATTGTCGATACCTATCGCAGCAGAACGTCTATAGAGAAATACAGTCACCTGGCCACCCTGCAGGAAGTGGCCGAAAATGACTACAACCTGAACATCCCAAGATTTGTGGACACGTTTGAAGCCGAAGAAGAAATCGACATCCGGGCAGTAATGCAGGAAATCAAATCTTTGGAGGCCAAACGTGCTGACTTAGATAAGGAAATAGATGTTTATTTTAAGGAATTGGGCCTTATTTTTTAATTTTTTCTATCCTTAATGTTTTTACTAACAAAAATTGAATTATTGAGATGGAGAATAAAAAATTGAAGGTAGGCAATGTTCCTAATTTAAGATTTCCGGGCTTTGAGGGGGAGTGG
>CAZLXI010000087.1:0-4325 GCA_964563435.1 uncultured Lacihabitans sp. | reverse complement strand
CTGGAGACCTACGGCCTGGAAAAAATGCTGGAGAAGCTCGACCCCCACACCGTGCTTCTGCCGCCGCAGGACGCCGAGATCGCCAGTGCCGACCTGGGTACCGGGTTTGACGGGATAGGGGTGGAATTTAATATTTTTAATGACTCGCTTTTTGTGATCTCACCGCTGACCGGAGGGCCGTCGGAAGCCATCGGTATAAAGGCCGGCGACATCATCCTGAAGGCGGATACCGTTGACCTCACCGGGAAAACCCTGAATACTCCTTTAGTGTATAAATCGCTGCGCGGACCCCGCGGTTCGCTTGTGAAGCTGCTGGTAAAAAGAAGGGGGGTAAACGCGCCGCTGACCTTCAACGTGAAACGGGATAAGATCCCTACCTATTCTATCGATGCCGCCTACCTGATGGCGCCGCAGACAGGCTATATTAAGGTAAACCGCTTCTCTGAGAGCACATACTCGGAGTTTCATACCCATCTGAAAACCCTCAAAGACAAGGGTATTACCCGGCTGGTGCTTGACCTGCGCGGAAACCCGGGCGGATATATGGACCGCGCTACGGATATGGTGGATGAGCTTCTGCCCGGTAATGACGTGATCGTGTACACCAAAGGCAAAGACGCCTCCAACAATTACGAAGTGAAGGCGGGAAAAGAGGGGATTTTTGAGAAAGGGAAGATCGTGGTGCTGGTAGACGAAGGCTCGGCCTCAGCTTCGGAAATTGTGAGCGGGGCCCTGCAGGACTATGACCGTGCCACGGTAGTAGGGCGTCGGACCTTCGGGAAAGGACTGGTGCAGGTGCCGATAAAGCTGTCTGACGGATCGGAGCTGCGGCTTACGATATCGCGCTACTATATTCCCAGCGGGAGAAGCATCCAACGCCCTTACCGGATGGGGGATCAGGAGGGCTACTACGAAGAAATGCTGGAGCGGTATAACCACCAGGAGATGTTTGTGGCCGACAGTATCCGAAACAACGAAAAGCTGAAATTCAAGACCAAAGGCGGCCGCACAGTGTATGGCGGCGGCGGGATCACCCCCGACATCTTTGTGCCCCAGGATACCTCCTATTATACCGATTACCTGCTGGATCTTTTCGGGAAAAACCTGTTCCGGGAGTTTGCCATGAGCTATTCCGAAAAGTACGGTTCGGGTCTGAAGGAGAAAGGCTTTGACAATTATCTGAAAAACTTCCGGGTCACTGATGACATCCTGGCCGACTTCAATGCGCTGGCTTTGAGAAACCGGGCGCGGTTCAGTGAAAAGAGCTACAACAAGTCTAAAAAGTATATCCGGGAAACCCTGAAAGCGCTGATCGCCCGGAATATCTGGAAAAGCAATGGTCTGAACAATGAGTATTACCAGGTGATCAACGGGGAGGATCCGGTGGTAGTGGCAGCGTTGGGAGTAATTAGTAATTGATAATTGATAATTGAGGATTGACGGGGAGAGGTTGGGGGTTATTTTTTGGGGTTTTTAGTTTTAGTTGTTTTGATGATGGATGTTAGGAGCTTCAGGATTTCGGTGAGGTCGGGTTTAATGGAGTTATATTCAGGGGGAGAGAGGTAGTGTGAGTGGAAGAGCAGTTCAATCCAATAATCGGTTTCGTGGGCTTCTTTTAAAGAAATTGCCAACTTATGGATAAAATCTGCCGAGCTTTCGGCCTGTTCGCTTTCTCTTACCATTGCTCCAATAGAGGTTCCGCTTCGTAACAGTTGTTTGCTGATTATAAATTCCCGCCGTACATCAGATAATAACTTATAAAGACTCACCACCCTCAAAGCAAATGCAAATGTCTTTGTCCTGATCAGGTTCTCCTTCATAATTATCAATTATCAACTATCAATTCTCATTTACCTCCCCCGCCCCCAGCTCTGCAAAAAATACCTTCCAATACTCCGTTACGTTCGGATTATTGACCTTGCTGGAGCTATTGGGAGAAAAGGGCAGGATCACACGGATTTCCGTACCTGACAGGTTGTGGCTCTTGTACCGGTTGGCGTCTTCCCTGGCCCAGGTGTCGGCCTGTTCCTGACTTTGCGGAGCCCGGGTATGGAAGTCTCTTCCCGACCGCATGCTTTCCACCATATCCGAAAAGAAATAAGCCTTTACCTCCGGATGATTCTGCAACGCTGCTGCGATCACCGGAACACTGGCACTGATATTCGTTTCGGAATTGGAGGCGGTGGTGTTGGACTCCATAAATTTCTGTATAAGGGCATTATAAATCATCTGCCGTTCCTTTTTTATACTCAGATCGTAGGCGTTATTGGCGGCTTCCTGGTCGGTAGGGCTGAGGCCGTTGGTATTTTCCTTAGCTGTGCGTGAGCGGATGGTCAATGCGCGGGCCTTGGAGGTATTCTCATGAATAAAATACACTTCCAGGATATCGCCCTCTGTACGGATATTCCGGTCTACCAGGTTTTTTATGGCGGAAGTATACCTGGTTTTTACGAAGTTGTCATTGGGGTTTACACTTTGGGTTTTGTCCAGAAAAACTAATGTATAGGTGTTTAAGGGAGGGGGCTCCGTCTGATCATTTTTGGTTTCAGAACATGCCCACAGGAGGGTTATCGTTAGTAACAGAATGAATGTTTTTTGCATATATATAAAAGTTCTTAGTTCCGGATGTAGAGACGCAAAATCTTGCGTCTCTACCATAGAAACGTACAAAGGTAGAAAAGTGTGATAAATCATCGCGGGGAATGGGACGAAAATTCACAATCAGGGGACAAGCGTCTTGGCTTCTTCTATATTGAAACCCAATTACGTTATACAACAGGTTTCCACATGAAGGGTTTACTGCGTAAGGAGGAGTGGCTCAGGGAGGATCCGGCTCCGGCCGGGCCCGGGAACTTCGCACGCGGCTGAGGGTTTGCGGGGTGATGTTCAGCAGGGAGGCCACATAATACAGCGGAATACGGTTACACAGCTCAGGATAGAGCCGCTCGAAGGCTTCGAGCCGTTGAGCGGGGCGTTTCAGCCGCAGAATCTCGAAGCGCTTTTCTGCCCGGATCACGGTTTGCTCCAGAGCTTCCCGAAGGAAGTGCTGCGTGACCTCACTTTTGGCAATGGCGATCAGGCGGCATTTTTCGATCACCTCAATGACCATGCGGGAAGGTTCCCCGTTCAGGTAGCTCAGGGGAGAGTAGATGATAGTGCCGCCGGTCACGATCTGGGTAGTAAGCTCCCGGCCTTTGTCGGGGGTAAAAAATTCGCGCACAAGGCCTTCTTCCACAAACCAGATCTTATCGCAAATATCGCCCGGCTGAAGCAGGATATGACCTTTGGGATAAGAAACCTTTCTCAGCCCGGACCCGGCTGAGGGGGACAGTAATTTTAGTATGGATTTCATTTTAGTTGTGCTTTGCCGATACAAGTTAAAAACTAAAAGTTAAAAGTGAAAAGTTAGGGAATAATTAAGTACTTAATGTTCCTTAACTTTTAGTTTTTAGTTTTTAACTTTTCACTCCTTTCTAGAATTTGTTCCTTAATTTTGCCAAAACTTCCCCGTTAAATATGCTATACTATCTATTTGAGTATCTTGATAAAATGTTTGATCTGCCGGGCGCGGGTGTGTGGCGGTTCATCTCTTTCCGGGCGTCGGCGGCCATCATTGTTTCGTTGTCTATCGCTGCTATCTACGGAAAGCAGATCATTAAGAAGCTGCAGCTGCTCCAGATTGGGGAAAGTATCCGTGATCTCGGCCTCCACGGGCAGCTGGAAAAGAAAGGCACCCCTACTATGGGCGGTTTTATCATCCTGGCCTCCCTGCTGATCCCGGTGCTGCTGTTTGCCCGGCTCGACAACGTATACATTATCCTGCTGATAGTGGCCACGGTATGGACCAGCCTGATCGGTTTTGCTGATGACTATATCAAGGTTTTCAAAAAAAACAAGGAAGGGCTGAAGGGGCGTTTTAAGATCATCGGCCAGGTGGGTCTGGGGCTCATCGTGGGAATGACCCTCTATTATAACCAAAATGTAACCATCCGGCAGTTTACCGGTGGCGGAAGCTACGTGGATACCACCTCGCTTCAGACCACGGTGCCTTTTACCAAGAATAATCTTCTGGACTATAATATCCTGAGCGGCTATCTGCCGGAAAGCCTGGGCTGGCTGCCGTATGTGCTGATCTGTATCTTCATCATCACGGCCGTTTCCAATGCAGCCAATATCACTGACGGGATCGATGGCCTTGCGGCTGGCACCTCCGCCATTATCGGGGTCACGCTGGCCATTTTTGCGTTTCTGTCGGGCAACAAGATCTTTGCCGAATACCTGAATATCATGCTGATCCCCAACTCGGGCGAGCTGGCCATTTTTTC
>CAZLXI010000086.1:0-4431 GCA_964563435.1 uncultured Lacihabitans sp. | reverse complement strand
GATTTCCAGTTTTTCATGCCGATAGCGCCAATGTTATGAACTACATATCAGTAAGGTATACGTTTCAGATCAGCAGAGTCGCTGCTATCTCAATGAATTGACTTAGCAACCGTCTTTGCGGGGTACACGTTTATAAATCAGTTTACTATCTTGTTCTACATAGTCGCCCGAAACTATCGGATAGGAATACTTGGGTGCGTACGACATATTGTGGCTTCTTAAAACTATTTTGTCGTTAACTTTCAGGCTACGCAATTGCTGAAATTCATCAGACTTCAAGGCCCCGAAACTAAGAATATAATCGGCATCATTGATCCTGACCATCACTCCGAAACCTAACCTTGAGCCAGGCGGAAGAGAAAGAGACGTCACCACTCCGTTCATAGGGGTATAATCACTGACAGACTCCCTTATTTGAGCAATACCTGCGCGCACTTTTTGACCTGCGGGAGAGGCTTCCCACTTTTTAAACAGGATACCATCAGGCGTATCCTCCCATTTTTTCGATGCGGCTTTACTTTCAGCAGCAGGCTTTGGGACCGGCTTTTCAGAAGTTTTTTCACGATTCGCAAATACCAGTCCGCTTACCACTACCAGCGGTAAGATCAGCACATAAATAAGTTTTTTCATAGGTTTAATTAATAACATGATGTTAAAGTTTCTGAAGCAAAGCTACTTTACTCGTCTTCAGCCTGAAGAATCAGAAGTGTAAAAAGAATTGTAAATTTTTTGTAAATAAAGGTTCGGTGATAACAGCGATCCTGCTGTAGCGATACAGGTTTTGAAGGATTGAAAAAGCCAATGGAAATGTCCTCCCCCTTTTCAGGCAAATCCGGAGAGCTCCGCTTCTGAACTCCAGATAAGAAATTTTTCAGGCCCTTGTGGGGAGAGGGCTATTTCTTTATTTTTGAATTGCGCAACCGGATTATCCCAACCGAATTACGGATTAACAAATGCCCTTATGAAAGACATGGTATGCTAAATGATATTTTGAAGTTTTTCACAACTTTGTACAATGGCAAAAATCAATGTAAAAGATACGGTAATAACAATTATATCGGTTGAAGAACGAGATTATATTTCGCTTACCGATATGGCGAACGCGAAGGAAAGCGAAAGCCGTGCCGCTGATAAACTGGCTTAGAACCCGGTATACACTTGAATTTTTAGGAACCTGGGAACAAATTAACAATCCCGATTTTAAAGTGGTGGATTTTGACCACTTTAAAATGCAGGCGGGGCTGCCGGGTTTTGTGTTAAGCGTTTCAGAATGGATTGAAAAAACCAGTGCTATAGGGATAATTGTAAAGAAGGGCAAGTATGGTGGAACGTATGCGCACAAAGATATTGCTTTTGAGTTTGGCTCGGCTATCAGCGTTCCGTTCAAACTTTACCTGATTACCGAATTCCAACGACTCAAGGAGGAAGAACAAAAACAGCTAGGCTGGACAGCTAAACGAGAATTGGCGAAACTCAATTACCTCATTCATACAGACGCCATTAAGCACAACTTGATTCCGCAAGAACTTTCACCTGCACAAATCTCAGCCATTTACGCTAATGAAGCAGATGTTTTGAATGTTGCTCTATTTGGAATAACCGCCCGGCAATGGCGGGAGGCAAATCCGGACCTGCAGGGGAATATGCGTGATTATGCCACAATTAACGAGTTGATTTGTCTTTCAAATATGGAAAACCTGAATGCAGTTTTTATTAACGAAGAAATTCCACAAAAAGAACGACTGATAAAACTTAATCAAATTGCTATTCAACAAATGAGTGTATTGCAGGAGGTGGAAAAAAAGAAGCTGTTGAAATAGGTACCTAAACCTGGCCTTATCAAGAGGTGAGGATCTGCTGATGAGATTTCGGCAACTCTTTTTTGTTTGTGATAGTTTATCATCCTTGTAAATTATAGACCAATATTATTCGGTTAACTTTATAGAAAGCTGGTTGGCAGCATACTCAGATAAATAACTTATTCTTGCAATTTTTCAATTATTTATGAAAATTTTCATATAATTGTATCTGAGATACCCCAATAACGATAAACCATGATTGCCCATCCCTTTGCGGATAAATCCTGATTTTATTGAATAGCTTGCAAAAGCAATAGATGCAGTCTGCCCAAGTATCTTCCTTGAAGGACCGGTATTGGCGTATTGTACGGTATGGAAGAGACTTGACATGAAATACACGTTAGGGAGCCAGTAAGTGGTCATTGAAGTAAAGATGGAGTAGTGGAAAAAGGGGTTAATCCGAATGCATTTTGATGCACTTGTGGCCATTTTACCTGAGCAAATTAATTAGTTACAAACCCCATAAAAGTTATTATGATGAATTTAAAAATTCTAAAATCTGATAATGTTGATTTTGAAGAATTCATAGAATTTTGGTCTCACAAATACGATACCACCCATGAACGTGAAAAATTGTATACTGACAATATTTCTAAAGAGCAATTTAAAGAACATGATATAATCCAATTGTATTACTGGAAAAATGGTTCTTCTCTAAGTGGAGGGAAATATCGAGGTTTATCCGGAAAAATATTAAGTAAAATTGCTGATATCAATCGGTACAAATTGGAAGAGAATTATTCCGAAATTGAACACTTTGAGAATTTTGCAGAAGTGTCTGCCGTATGGAATATCTTTCTATTGCATATTATATCGCCTAAGAAATACCCTATATACGATCAGCATATACATAGAGCGTACAATTTCCTGCATGGTGAGCCTGATTTCAAAGTTGACAATAACTTATCCGATAAAGAGAAACTAATTTTTTATACAGATAAGCTGCTCCCTTTTCTCAAAGCACAACATGGAAGTTTGTGTATTAAAATTATCGATCAGGCGCTCTTTGAATTTGGGAAATTTTTTAAGAATGAAAGGTATGCATCCATTTTCTGAAAGCTTGGATGATGCATAGGCTGTATTGAGTGGCTGGTATAAAATTTGAAATTGGCTTCTGCCCATTTTATGTATTTTCGGAATTAACGCATTAATCCGGGGCTCCCAAACTTATTGTACAATGGCGAAACGCAGAATCAGGCTGTCTACCATTTTCTTTCTAAAGTGCTGAACTCTACTCTTTTTTACCAATAGGGGATTTATTATCTTTAGTAATCAAAATGCTTTTATAGGAAGTCTCAGTTGTTTTGATTTGCTGGTTTTGATGTTTAGGGTAAGATACATTCTAAAGAAGATTTTATTAATGAGTAAAAGAGGCTTGGGTTTTGAGTTAGTAGCAAAACAATTTTTAGAAAATATTTTTACAGATTTAGGCTATGAAGTAGTCCGGGCAAGAAATCAGAAAACCGGTACTCAGGATGGATATGATAATCTGGTAGAGATCGTATCAAGCAAATACAGAAGCCAGACGATTTATGCAGAGTGTAAAGATCATTCTACGCAACTTAACCGGTCCCAAGCCCGTGAGAAGATTCCTCACATAATCTCAACTCATAGAAGAATTGATTTGCTGCTTTTTATCTCTCCTTCTAAGGACTTTAGCAATCCAAATGAACCCTCAAAGTTAGAACCCTATTATGATATAATAGGTAACCATTGCCCTATGGCTTTTTTAACCCCAGAGAGTTATGTAAAAGAGTACTTTAGTTTATATCCCGAATTATTCAAACACGTTTATAAGCAGGAGGCGGAAGAAGTTTCTGAGGAGCGGCGAGTAGCGTTATTGAAGAAGTTTGAAAAGTTTATCTTTTCTGATAAAAATCTAAGAAAAATTATAATCGAAGATTCGGAGAAGGAAAAATACATAGAATCATTAGCTAAAAATCCATACTATATCCCAAGAAGATTCAGAAAGGATATAGATATGGAGAAATACTACTGGACGAATCCGGATTCTTGCACAGATATGAAGAAATTGCTGACTGCAAGTAAAGATCATATTGTGGTATTAGGGAACCCGGGTTCCGGAAAAACCACAGAACTAAAACACACTGCTGTGACATTATGGGATGACCGGAAGGAAAGTGAAATAATACCTTTCTTCACATCACTGAAAAATTTTAATTCCACATCTACCATATCAAATATATTACCTGAAGGATTTGCGAGCATCCCATACCTAGCTGTGATTCTCGACGGACTGGATGAAGTATATGATGTTACAGACTTTAGTAACAAGTTGCGGGCCTTTGTGGATGAAGAGAAGAAGGCCGGTAAAAGCAACATCATAAGATTTATTATCAGTTGTCGTACTACTATTTATACCAAAATTGTTAAGAATTTGCAGGGATTCGAAGCCGTTTACATTAATCCTATATCTGAAGGACAGGCAATTCATTTTTTATCAAACAAATATAAGATAGACTTCCTTTATAAGAATGTTGGTTTTAGCTTTTGGAACTGTAAGCTCCCCCGAAAAAAGTACGGTTTAAAAGGAGATTTTTTTTTACCTTTA
>CAZLXI010000085.1:0-4513 GCA_964563435.1 uncultured Lacihabitans sp. | reverse complement strand
GGAATATAAAAATGGTATGTCGCAGATGTTAGCCGCTTTCGTAAACTTTTTGGTATGCCGTCGAAGTATTTCAGTATAGCCCTCTATCTGGAAGTGAATGAAGTTAACAGAAAAGCTTTGGATCAGTTCATTCATGTTTCGTATCCCTAAACCCTCCGGCGTACTCCTCCAAAATCTCCCCTGAATTGGGGATGGGTCTCAAAAGTTTGCGACCTGCCATGCACATACCGCGGATCCGGGATATACGGCATACGGGCCATTTTGGTGACAGTGACCGTAGGGAAACCGAAATCCACTTCCACGGTCCCCAGGAGCAGGTAACATCCGGTTCCCTGGAAAGGGTATTTTTTCAGGCTGTCGGCGAAATGGGCCGTATCAAAATAGCCTCCTTCGACGTCTGTCCAGGTGCCGAAATACATGGTGCCTTTTTGGGTGGGTACGTGTTTCTGAGCAATAAGGTAAGCCATCATTTTAACCTCCTTTTTGTGGTGATTCAGAAGGTCTCTGACCATGACGCTGCCGCGGTACCGGGTTTGGAGCAGGTCAAAAGGGGAGCAGGAGACCGGAAAGCCCAGCAGTTCGAGCTCATCAAAAGCGTCTTCGAAATACGATCGCTCCAGTTGGGGAAGCGTATACTCCCTGGGCGGCTCCTGCAACAGCATAAGGCCGCGGTAGGCGGGTTTGAAGTTGGCCATTAACAGGCGTGCAGCCACCAAAAGCTCGTTTTTGGCTTTCCCGGTAAAACGGAACGCTCCGATGAAGATAAGGGTCTGGAGGGTTTCCATACCCGCAGGGATCCGGCGTATAAAATCTTCGAGAGAAGTGTAAGGGCCGCTTTTTCGGCGCTCTTCTACCAACAGCTGAGCGATCCGGGTTTCCAGCCCCTGCAGGTGCATGAAGCCCAGGTAAATATCTTTTCCGGAAACGGTGGTTTCGTATCCGCTTTGGTTGACGCAGGGGTTTTGTATGTTGGCGCCCGACATCCGGGCCTCGTGTACATACACTTCGGTGCGGTAAAACCCGCCCTGGTTATTGATCACCGCCGCCATGAACTCAACAGGGTAGTGGACCTTCAGGTACAGGCTCTGGTAGCTTTCTACCGCATACGAAGCGGAATGGGCCTTGCAGAACGAAAACCCGGCAAACGACTCGATCTGCCGGTATACCTCCCGGCTGAGATCTTCCGGGTGCCCTTTTTCGGCGCAGGAGGCCAGGAAATTTTCTTTAACTTTTTGCAGGGCCGACAGCGATCGCCCTTTCCCGCTCATGGCCCGCCGGAGGATGTCCCCGTCGGCTTCGGCTACGCCGCCGAAGTAAAGAGCGATTTTGATCACATCTTCCTGGTAAACCATGATGCCGTAGGTTTCGCCAAGGTGCTCCCGAAAGACCTCGTGGAAATACTCAAATTGATCGGGGTTATTGTGGCGGAAGATATATTCCCGCATCATGCCGCTCTGGGCCACTCCCGGCCGGATGATCGACGAAGCGGCCACCAGGGTCTTGTAATTGTCGCACTTCAGCCGGCGTAGAAGCCCCCGCATAGCCGGTGATTCAATGTAAAAGCAGCCCATGGTTCTTCCTTCTGCCAGGAAGGTATTGAGATGCTTCTGATCTTTCGAAAGGGAAGTGTTGCGAATATCGATGGTTACTCCCCGGTTTTCCCGGATCAGCCGGACGGCGTCATTGATGTGACCAATGCCTCTCTGGCTCAGGATGTCAAATTTCTCCAGGCCTATTTCCTCGGCAATATGCATGTCAAACTGCGCGATGGGAAATCTTTTGGGAGGCATTTCGAGGGCTGTATAGTTGGTGATGGGCTCTTCCGAGATAAAAACGCCGCAGGCATGCATGCTCCGTTGGTTAGGATACTTTTCCAGCAGCATGCCGTATTTGTGCACCAGCCTGACTACGGAGTTCGGATCGTGGGTTTCTTTGGGGGAGTTGGTGAGGGCATCCAGTTCCTCTTTGGGTAATCCGAATACTTTGCCCACTTCCCGTAGTATGGAGCGGTATTTGAACTCCACGTTGGTTCCGCAAAAGGCCACGTGCTCTTTTCCGTATTTTTCAAAAATGTAATGGAGGATGACGTCACGTTCTTTCCAGCTCCAGTCGATATCAAAGTCGGGCGGGGCCTTCCGGTTCAGGTTCAGGAAACGTTCAAAGTAGAGATCAAGCTCCAGCGGGCAGATGTCGGTGATGCCCAGGCAGTAGCTCACGATGCTGTTGGCCCCGCTGCCCCGGCCGATGTGCATGAAGCCCATGCGGTTGCTGTATTGTACGATGTCCCAGGTGATGAGGAAATAGCCGCTGAAGTTCATATTATCAATGACGCCCAACTCTTTTTTTACCCGCTCACAGGCCTCGGTATGGTGAAGGCCGTAGCGCCGTTCCAGTCCTTTCAGTGCCAGTCGTTCCAGTAGTTCTTTGTCTTCTTCCTTGCCCCGGGTAAAATACTTTTTGGTTTTTGGGGTTTCGAACTCAAACTTAAAGCTACATGCATCCAAAATTCGGCGGGTATTTTCAATGATCGCGGGAAAGTCTTTGTAAAGCGCCAGCAACGTTTCTTCCGGCTGCATGTGTTCGGAAGTACGGCAGGTGTCCTCTGCCGGAAGCTTTGACAGCACCAGGTTTCGATCCATGGCCCGGAGTATACGGTGGAGGTTGTATTCGGTTTTGGTGCGGAAAGTAACCGGTGAAAGAATGACCATCCGGTCCAGGAGCGGCTTCAGCGCAGGGCGGATGAGTGTATTCAGCTGTTCCGGCCGGATGCCCAGGAATTCGTTCTCTTTCAGTTTTCGGGGGAGGTTTTCCACCGGGTAAATAACGAATACATCTTTAAATTCTGGGGCTGTTTCCGGCAGCTCTCCGCCGTCACAATTATAGGCGGTCAGCAGCCGGCAGACCTCGCCTATCCCTTCTTTCTGCCGCGCCAGGCTGATGTACAGCAGGCGGCCGTCTTTACGGACCTCCATGCCTACTACGGGTTTGATGCCGACCTTTTCGCAGGCCCGGGCGAAATCATAAATGCCGGTAACGGTATTGATATCT
Source organism: uncultured Lacihabitans sp. (assembly GCA_964563435.1). Taxonomy (GTDB): domain Bacteria; phylum Bacteroidota; class Bacteroidia; order Cytophagales; family Spirosomataceae; genus Leadbetterella. The sequence goes on along the minus strand of CAZLXI010000085.1, from coordinate 1,465 downwards.
GTTAGTGCGAGGGTCTTCACCCCGCAGCGTACGGCCTGTTCGATCAGCCCTTTCAGCGGAATGGTGCCGTAACGGAGGCTATGGTAGGAATGACAATTAAGATACATATTCCCGGGAATTAAAACGGAAACCTTCTGCCCGGCCCACTGCCGCAGTGCCAAAGCGGTTTTTGATGCGGTCCATGGCCTGGTAGAGGGAGATCATTTCTTCAGTATCTTCAAACAGGCGGATCTGCAGGCTTCCCCGCACCAGCCCGGTGAACCGCACTCCCACGAGGCGGAGCCGCATCCGCCGGTTATAAAGCTTTTCAAAAAGATCGAGAGCGCACTGAGTGAGCGGATGGTCGGCCGAGGTGTAAGGCACCCGGCTCTGGCGCGTTTCCGTGTCGAAGTTGGCGTAGCGGATCTTTACGGTGACGGTAGAAGTGAGCCAGCCTTCCTGCCGGAGCTGGTAGGCCAGCTTTTCTACCATTCCACTAATCACAGAACGTAACATACGGAGGTCGATGGTGTCGGTGCCAAAGGTGTTTTCCGTGGAAAGTGATTTCCGCTCGGCATAAGGCTCCACGGGTGAGTTATCAATTCCGTTGGCTTTTTTCCAGAGTTCGGTACCGTTTTTGCCGATCATCTGCTGCAGAACTTCTACCGGCATCTCGGCGAGTGTATGGATATGGCGTATGCCTATGCGGGAAAGGAGCCGGAAGGTAACATCTCCCAGCATGGGTATTTTTTTGATGGAAAGCGGGTTCAGGAAAGGTTTTATACGCTCCTGCGGAATCTCTATTTTCCCGGCGGGTTTGGCCTCGCCCGTGCCGATCTTGGCCACGGTCTTATTGACGGACAAGGCATAGCTTATCGGTAACCCGGTTTCCTTATGCACATAATCCATCAGTTCCTGTGTCCATTTGTAGGCACCGAAAAAACGGTCGATCCCGCTGATGTCGAGGTAGTGTTCGTCTATGCTGGCTTTTTCCACCACCGGGGCTTTTTCTTCCAGTACCTGCGTGACCTCCCGCGATAACCGGGAATACTTTTCCATGTCGCCCCGGATGACCTTGGCATCAGGGCATAAACGCAGGGCCAGCTTCATGGGCATGGCGGAGTGTACCCCGAAGTAGCGGGCTTCATAAGAGCAGGAAGCTACCACGCCGCGGTCACCGCCGCCGATGATGACGGGAATTCCCTTAAGCTCGTCGTGACCCTTTCGCTCGCACGACACGAAAAACGTATCCAGATCCATGTGTACAATAGCTCGTTCCATCTTTAAAAAAGTGAACATTCGTTATTTGTAGCCAGAGAAGATGTTTAAAAAGTGCCGGTTCGCCCTCATCCTCAATGCCTTGCATTTTTTCGCAGCGGCGAACCGGCACTTTTTAAACATCTTCTTTTTTTTATAAAATTACTACTTTTTGTATCAAAATTTTGTATATTTGTTGCTACAAATTATAGCAATGTCGTTACTCTCT
>CAZLXI010000084.1:0-5521 GCA_964563435.1 uncultured Lacihabitans sp. | reverse complement strand
CTTTCGAAATCTCCGTCCTTTTTATATCGCGGAGCATCTTTTTGTGATGAGAACCGGCCTCTGTCGGTTCCGAACCCCCTTTCGGAGCCTTCGTCTTTTTTGAACCGGGAAGGGTCTCTTTCAGAAGATAATTTCCGTTCTCCGGTGCGGGAGCCTCTTTCGAAATTCCCGTCTTTTTTATATCGCGGAGCGTCTTTTTGTGATGAAAAGCGGCCTCTGTCGGTTCCGAAGCCTCTTTCGGAGCCTTCGTCTTTTTTGAACCGGGAAGTGCCTCTTTCAGGAGAGAATTTCCGGTCTCCGGTACGGGAGCCTCTTTCAAAATCTCCGTCTTTTTTATATCTCGGAGTATCTTTTTGTGATGAAAAGCGGCCTCTTTCGGTTCTGAAGCCTCTTTCGGAGCCTTCGTCTTTTTTGAACCGGGAAGTACCTCTTTCGGAAGAGAATTTTCGATCTCCGGTGCGGGAGTCTCTTTCGAAATGTTCGTCCTTTTTATATCGTGGGGCTGAGTCCCGGTCTGAAAATTTTCGTCTTTCGGTCCCGAAGTTTCTTTCGGATGCGTCGTCTTTGTTGTAACGGGGAGCGGAGTCTCCGTTTTTGCGGGGCCGACCCGGCCCCCTTTGGTCTTTTTCTTTCATTGCAATATCACTACTGTAAAAACGGTTGCAAAAATAGTTGATTCAGAGTGAATTGGTTCTGAAAGTGCCAATTATAAAACAGACTTACCAGATATTTTCGAAATCCTCCGGTTGGTAAGCGTGATTCCGGGTATGGTAGACCGTATTTTCCTGATCTTTGAGCGAAAGGAAATTTCTCCGTACAAAGAGCTTCTGCAACCAGGCAAACGGAGTAAGGAACAGGAAGAACACCAGCCCAAGGATGATCCGGGTATTGATATAACCCAGCACCAGCGCTATTTTAAACCATACTTTGAGGATAAGATCTTCCAGGGTGGAAGACAATAGCGACAGCACGCCTACCCCAAGGGAAATATACAGGAAGTAGACTGTCTTAAACTTTCCCCAGAGAATGACCTCTTTGTCGTTAAATTTAAAAATAGAGTACAACACCAGGAACCCCACCACAATCACGAGTATGGATTTGGTACGGTCCTGGTTTTTCAAAGTTTCTGCCGTCATCCTGAATTAGAAAAGAGTGTAAATAAAAGGAGCGATAGCCGAGCTTCCGCCGATGACGATCAGAACACCTACCAGTAAAAGGATGATGATCAGCGGTGCCAGCCAGAATTTTTTCCGGGCCGCCATGAATCCCCATAAATCTTTAAGAAATTCCATAATTAGTTATTTTAGTCAAGTACAAATTCTTCTTTCCAGTTGTCTTTTTCTTCCCACTGCGGCTGATCTTTTTTGCTGAAAAGGAAGTTTCCTACCACCAGATAGTCCATTTCTGTTCTCATGAAGCAGCGGTAGGCGTCATTGGGGGTCATCACAATAGGCTCCCCTCTGACGTTAAAGGAGGTGTTGACCACCACCCCCGTACCCGTGAGCTTTTTAAAGCTGGAGATCAGCTCATGATAGCGTGGGTTGGTCTCCGTATGCACCGTCTGGATCCGGGCAGAATAGTCAATATGTGTAATAGAAGGGAGATCGGAACGGAGGTGATAGAGTTTATCCCTGAGGTTCATGTCGTCATAACCTTCCGGAAGTGATTTTTTGATACCGTCAGCTACCGGATGAACCAGCAGCATATAGGGGGAGATCCCGTCATAGTCAAAGTATTCCTTAACTTCCTCCGCCAGTACCGAAGGAGCGAACGGACGGAACGACTCCCGGTATTTGATCTTCAGGTTAAGCTTTTTCTGCATTTCAGGACTCCGAGGGTCCCCTAAGATACTTCTTCCGCCCAGGGCCCGGGGGCCGAATTCCATTTTTCCCTGTACCCAGCCGATCACATTTTCAGAGGCCAGCAGCCTCGCTGTTTCTTCTGCCAGGTGGGAGAAATCGTTGAAATAGGTGTACCCGGCATTGTATTTTTTAGCCATTAGTTCTACTTCCAGGTCACTGAAGGAAGGACCAAGGTAAGAACCTTTCATGGCGTCCATTTCGTAATGGATCTCTCGCGGCCGGCGATAATAAATATAGTGCGTCGCCAGGGCAGCACCCAGGGCGCCACCGGCATCACCGGCAGCCGGCTGAATGAACAGGTTTTCAAAAATACCGGCCTTCTGCAGCTTGCCGTTCGATACGCAGTTCAGCGCCACTCCGCCGGCCAGGCAAAGGTTGTTGCTCCCGGTCAGCTTTTTGGCTTCTGCCGCCATCAGCAGTACCGCTTCTTCGGTGATGTGCTGAATGGCCAGCCCCAGGTTACAGTGATGCTGTAGCAATTCGTCTTCCGGCTTACGGGTTTTGAAGCCAAAAAGGGCCTCCCATTTTTTCTCATTGACCATTTTGAGGCCTGTGGCGTAATCAAAATAATCCTGGTTCAGCCAGATGGATCCGTCCTCTTTCAGGGAGATCAAATGGGTTTTGATAATATGAATGTATTTCTCTATATCAGCAGACTTCGGATTTCCGTAAGGCGCGAGACCCATTAGTTTGTATTCGCCGGAGTTCACACGGAAGCCGAGGAAATAGGTAAAGGCAGAATAAAGAAGCCCCAGAGAATGCGGAAAGCGCAGCTCTTTGAGAATGGTGATGTTTTCTTTTTTTCCGTGGCACAGGGATACCGTAGCCCATTCGCCCACGCCGTCGATGGTCAGGATGGCCGCATCGTCAAAGGGCGAAGGGTAATAAGCGCTGGCCGCATGGGAAAGGTGGTGTTCCGGGAAAAGGAGCCGGGTTTTCTTGCTGTCGTAAGGGCCTATTTTCGCTAATTCTTCACGAATCAACCTTTTCAGGAACATTTTCTCCTTGATCCATACGGGGATAGCCGTAATAAAGGATCGGAAGCCGGAAGGCGCAAATGCGTAATAGGTTTCCAGGAGCCGTTCGAACTTCAGGAGCGGCTTGTCATAAAATACGATGGCATCCATATCTTTCAACTCTGTTCCGCTGTATTCCAGGCAGAACTTTATGGCGTTGGCAGGAAAACCGGCATCATGTTTTTTGCGTGTGAATCTTTCTTCCTGAGCGGCAGCTATTATTTCACCGTTTATCACAATGGAAGCCGCAGAATCATGATAGAAGGCTGATATTCCGAGAATTTTCATAGTTCTGTGTTAACTTTTCTTCAAAGCGCTGCAAATATCTTTATAAATATTCAAAAAAAAAAGCGGCTCAGTACGGAGAAGGTTGTTTAAAAGTAATAAACGGCCGCGTTGTTTCGGAATTCGGTCACCTTTACATACTGCAGTATACTCCTTCCCCCTCCTCAATGCTTCGCATTTTGTATACTTTGGTCAACGGGAGATCACGCCCAGGTACCGCCCCAGCCAATAGGGGAGCAGCCAGATGTCACCGGCGCTAAGCTCCGACACCCCGTTCCCTTTCTCCCTGTCGAGGATGAACATGTTGGCGTTATGACGCTGTACAGGTCTCTCGTCAGGCGGAAGAACGGAGCTCAGGGCCTGCCTCCTGAAGTTAGCCGGGATTTTCTCAATATCATTCCGGTGGCTGTTTTCGATGTTCCACTGGATAAGATCTAGCGGGTGCTGTTGCAGATACCAGATCGCATTTTCGAGGTCAAACTCCCTGGTGCCTGTCAGGGCGGTGAATATATTCCAAAGGCCGTCTTTTTCAGGGCGCTCAGCTTCCCAATGGTCGAGGATGGCCTGCCGGTACGCTGTTTTCAGAGTATCGTTGAAGGCGTAACGGTAAAGCCCCCAGTAGCCCAGAAAGTACATTTCATCATCGGAGTGGTTCCACGCTTCGGAGAGCATCTGAGCGTAGGCATCACCCCCTTCGGGCGTACTTCCGATCACCTTCATCGGACGTATCAGGTTCTCGAGGTACCCGTGCTCATTTAAAAGTTCTAATCCTTTTTTACGGTACTTCTCCTTGCCGGTAAAATACCAGGCGGTTTGAAGCATGGCCGTGATATTGGAAGAATTCAGCTTGCGGTCACCCACATTAAGCGGGAAGCCGTTTACATAGGCCGGGTTCCATTTCCCCCATTGGGTAGGTTTGCCATCATAATCCACGAGGTAAAGGTCATTTTTCAGGATATGGCTCATCAGCGTATCCATCAGCAGGATCGCCTTACTGCGTATTTCGGTGTCGTCTATGAGTTCCGCCAGCACGCCGAAGACAAACATGTGCCCGATGGCCTCATCGCTGCTGGTAGTGGCTTTCCAGCTCCATTCCGGATCAGGGGCATTTTGCCAACGGTGAGGATCCGCGAGTGACGGAATGTAGCCGCTCCTTTCGAAGGAACGGGCCGGGAAGCCCGGTACGGGATTGATGCTGTATAGTCTTTCCATGGCTTCCAGCGACTCCCTGCAGTTCTGAAGCGCCTGCTGATCGCGGGTGACGGCATAGCGGAACGCCTCGGCACCGAGATACATCGAGGTCCACAGGCCGTCATTGTCGGAGTCAGAGAGGTAACCTGTGTCGGGGTTTCCCTTCTCCAGGCCCGACAACGTAGCATTGAAGCCGTTGCGGATGTGACGGGAGCGTACCTGCCGGTCAAAGAAAGCCGCTTTTTCCGCGAGGGTCATCGGCGTAAAATGTATTTGCCCGAGTCCTTTAGCGGTCAGTACCAGAACCGAATTTTTCGGCCCTTCTTCGATATGAATAACGTCATTGGACGGCAGCCACCGCTCCCCGTTATAATAATCAATGGCGCGATCCGCCCCCACGGAAAAAGCTCCCTGCGGAGTACCAAACCAGACTTTATCCCGGATCACTTTTACTGCTGTGATATGGCTGACCGGGATGCGGGTAAACTTTTCGGAATTTCCGGAAACGAGATCGTGTTCTATATAGCCGTTGGCGGTGCCGATGAAGAGGGTCTGGTCGTTATTCCCCGGATCAAATGCCGTGAACTGTTCTCCCCGGATCACTGCTGTGAGGCGGGGTGCTGTGACATTGCAACGAAATACACCGGTTTTTTTTAATATCCAGAAGTGGCCGTGGGCATAGCGGATGTCCAGCACCGGATCACCGGAATGGTTTTCGTTCAGGATCACCCGGTCTTTCCGGAAGAGCGCCAGCTGCTTCCCGTCGGACACCATAAAGTTAAAGTCATCGTCGCCTGCCAGAAGGGTGGCGCCAGGAAAGGGGCTCTTTAGAAAGAGAGAACCTGCCCAGGCCTGGGAAAAGATATGGTTTTCATCCGCAAAAACAAACTGACCCCGGATAAGGGTTAAAGCACCGATCTTTTTACGGGCGGCTGTCCGGTAGAAATTATCCGGCAGGAAACTTCCCGGATGGAGGAAGCGTCCGTTCACAGGCAGCTGCAGGCCTGTGCGGGTCAACACCCTGACATTATGATTACGGTCGGCAAATACTTTCCGGGGCGATCCGTCGAGATAATATTTTACGCTGTGATCCTGGATAAAGGGGGTGTCGTGATGTACGGGCTGCTGGGCAGCGCTCATCAGGGAAAGGAGGATAAACGTATAGGA
>CAZLXI010000083.1:0-5746 GCA_964563435.1 uncultured Lacihabitans sp. | reverse complement strand
CCACTCCCCCTCAAAGCCCGGAAATCTTAAATTAGGAACCTAACGAACATATCCGTTATTCAATCCAGAAAAGATCTTATGCACCCCTAATTTGAATACTAAGGTAATTAACTACTTTCTATTTCCTTTGTCATTTTAAACTCTAATACAAATAAAAATGATTAAAAAAACAATTTCTGAAATCGTGGAGGTATGGAAAAAAGACAAAAGAAAATATGTAAAAAAATCAAGTTTTTCGGCTTATACTCTCCTTATTGAAAATCATTTACTACCTGTTTTCGGAGACAAGTATTCAATAGAAGAGGTTAATGTTCAAAACTTTGTTCTCCAAAAACTGGAAACAGGATTAAGTCAGAAGACAATTAAAGACATTTTGATTGTGATGAAAATGATTCTGAAATTTGGAGCTAAAAATAAATGGTTTGATTATACGCCATTTGATATCCAGTTTCCTACCGAACGCGAAAAACAAAACCTGGAAGTACTAACCCGTTCGGATCAGAAAAAAATAATGAATTACATACAAGAGCATTTCACCTTTAGAAATTTGGGCGTTTACATCTGCCTGAGCGCGGGTATGCGTATCGGGGAGATCTGTGCATTGACCTGGGAAGACATAGATACAGATAATGGGGTTATCAGTGTTAACCGCACTATTCAGCGGATATATGTGATAGAAGAGGGCGTTAGAAAAACTGAACTCATCCTCGATACCCCTAAAACCAAAAATTCTATCCGTGAGATACCCCTTAGCAAAGATCTATTAAGGATTCTTAAACCCTTTAAAAAAATAGTTAACCCTTCATTTTTTGTTTTGACCAACGATGCAAAACCCACCGAGCCCAGAACCTATCGCAGTTTTTATAAAAACCTGATGAAAGAATTGAAGATGCCCGAACTGAAATTCCACGGGCTAAGGCATAGTTTTGCCACCCGCTGTATTGAAAGTAATTGTGATTACAAAACGGTAAGTGTATTACTGGGCCATTCCAATATCAGCACTACCCTCAACCTTTATGTTCACCCCAATATGGAACAAAAAAAGAAGGCTATTGAGCAAATGTTTAAAGGGTTAAGATAATCATGAACCAGGAATTACCGGTTTAATATTTATGCAGAAGACAAGTGCCTATCTTTGATTACTTAAGATCAAGGCATTTGCCTTCTTCTTTTTTCGAAATCCGGAATTTAACGGTATTAATTGACCATTTTTGAAATTATGGAAATTTACATTTACCTTGGCACTAGAGTTTTATAAACCGTATATAGAAGAAATGACTATAAAGGAAGCCATTTTAAAAAGTTTAGATGACATAAATGCCCTGGCAAAATACTCCGAGATTTATGATCATATCATCCAAAATAATTATTATGAATTTATAGCAGCAAAAACTCCTGATGCAACAATTTCGGCATTACTTGGCGATTTCATACGTAACGGCGACACCAGAGTGAAACGCATTAAACAGGGAGGAGCCTACTTTTATTATCTGACTAAGAATGAACAGAATATAGGTATTGACGTTTTGAGCGGTGATGCCGTTGTTGCTAAATCGGATGTTAGTAAGTTCAAAAAAACAAAAACATACGAAGAGAGAGATTTGCACAAACTTTTGAGCAGCTATCTAAAAAATACCGACACCTATTCGAAAACCATTTTTCACGAACAGTCAAATGGAAAAGACAGTAACCAGATATGGACACACCCGGATATGGTTGGCATAAAATTTTTGCGTTTACAGACCAGGGCGAGCCAGAATTTCTTAAAAGCGATCAATCGTGTAGATACTTTTAAATTGAGTTCGTATGAACTTAAGAGAGAAATAAACAGCGATAGTGAATTGAAAAGAGCCTTTTTCCAAGCCGTTTCAAATTCAAGCTGGGCAAACTACGGCTATTTGGTAGCCTTTGAGTTTAGTGATAGCTTGAACGAGGAGATGGCCCGGTTAAACCAGTCTTTTGGAATAGGAATAATAAAACTTGACTCCAATCCTTATCAAAGTAAAATTTTATATCCGGCAGTTTTCAGAAATCTTGATTTCAAAACCATAGATAAACTTTGTAAGATGAACCAGGAATTTCAAAGGTTTGTAGAACAGGTAGAGAAACTCATGACAGCAAATGAAAAGTATTTTTCTGGAGCAGAGAAAGAACTTGACGACTTTTGTGATACCTATTTTATCAGTGATACCGAAATTGAAAACTACTGTAAGGAGAAGCATATTCCTGCAAATGACGAAAGATAAAGTGTATATTTTTAACATGTAATTACCTTGAGCAAACAATCTGAACAAATTCTGGAGGATCAACTCATTACTCAGTTAAAAAAACTGGGTTACGCCTATACTCCTATTCCTGATGAGAAAGGATTGTTGGTGAATCTGAAGGCTCAGCTAGGGAAACATAACCAGGTACAATTCAGCGACAATGAATTTGAAAAAGTAGTCAACCTGCTGAATAAAGGATCTGTCTTTGAAAAAGCTCACATTTTACGGGATAAGCATCATATCGTCAGAGACAATGGAGATAACCTCTATTTTGAGCTTCTCAATGTGGAACACTGGTGCCAGAATGAATACCAGGTGACCCACCAGATCACGCAGGAAGGGAAGTATGAAAATCGTTATGATGTTACCCTCCTGGTTAACGGGTTGCCCCTGGTACAAATAGAACTGAAACGAAGAGGCCTGGAAATGAAGGAGGCCTTTAACCAGGTAAATCGCTACCAGAAACACAGCTTCGGAGCCGGGAAGGGATTGTTTCATTTTGTCCAGTTGTTCATTATCAGCAATGGGGTGAATACCAAATATTTCAGCAATTTTGGTACGCACAAGCAGGAATATCTGCAGACCTTTCACTGGACAGACGAACAAAACAACCCGCTCAATAACATCCTGAATGGTTTTACCGACGTCTTTCTCGAGCCCTGTCATATCAGTAAAATGATATGCAAGTACATTGTACTGAACGAAACTGATAAGCGCCTGATGGTGCTTCGCCCCTACCAATATTATGCTGTAGAAAGCATTATCAAGAAAGTAAAGGAAAATGAGATCCTAAACGGGTACAATGTAGAAAAAAACGGTTATATCTGGCATACTACCGGGAGCGGCAAAACCTTAACCAGCTTTAAGGCAAGCCAGATTTTATCAAAGATTCCCGCCATAAAGAAAGTGGTTTTTGTGGTTGACCGGAAAGACCTCGATTACCAGACCAATAAAGAATATGATAATTTCAGCAAAGGTTCTGTTAGCTCAGCAAGTAACACAGACGATCTCATCCGGAAATTCAATGACCCCATTGTGAGGATTATCGTTACCACCATTCAAAAACTGAACAACGCCATTTCAGTCCGGCATTTATATAAAATGAGAACCATTCAGAACGAGAGAATGGTCTTCATTTTTGACGAATGTCACCGTTCGCAGTTTGGGGATACGCATAAAAATATTGTCAATTATTTTACGAATATTCAGCTCTTTGGATTTACGGGTACGCCCATTTTAGATAAGAATTCGGATGGAATGAAAACCACCGCGAGCCTTTTCGGCAAATGCCTGCATAAATACGTTATTACCGATGCCATACGCGATGAAAACGTCCTGAAATTCTCTGTAGAATACATTCAAACGTTCAAAAAAAGAGAACATATCGTTGATTTAAGAGTAGAGCAGATCAATGAAAGTGAAGTATTTGATGCTCCCGAGCGGAAAGAAGCGATTGCAGATTATATTATTCAATATCACGACCAAAAGACCCAAAACAGGAGATTCTGCGCCATGATGTGTGTACAGGATATTGATGCATTGATTCAGTACTATGAGATATTTAAGCGCAAAAAGTCAAACGGAGAGCACAACCTGAAAATAACCACCATCTTCAGTTTTGCCCAAAACGAAGACCCTATGGAGGAAGAAGTGGTGTCCCGGCTCAATATAGCGGCAGAACCTTTTGTGGCGTATGAAAGTCGTTATACCCCACACCGTAGGGAATTACTGGAAACCTATGTTCAGGATTTCAACGAAATGTTTGGTGAGGCTCAGGATATTAAAGACAATGAAGGCTTTTATAAATATTACAATGCAGTAGCGGCTAAATCCAAACACCCGAAACACGAAGCTGATATTCTGTTGGTGGCGAATATGTTTCTTACGGGCTACGACAGTAAAAACCTTAATACCCTTTATGTAGATAAAAATCTGCAGTATCACGGGCTTATCCAAGCCTTTAGCCGTACCAACCGCATTTTAGATAAAAACAAAACACAGGGAAACATCGTATGTTTCCGAAACCTGAAAGATAAAACCGACGAAGCTATCGCCCTGTTCAGCAACAAGGATGCCATCGATGAAATTATTGTGGAGCCTTACGAAACCTATGTAGAGAAGTTTAATGAAACGACTAAAAAGTTATTGGAGATTGCTCCCCTGGTTGATGCAGTAGATGGCTTATATTCTGAAGAAGAACAACTGCAATTTATTCTGGTATTTCGGGCACTGATGCGTTTACATAAAAAGATGAGTCATTATACAGAGTTTAACTGGGAGGATCTTGAAATAGAGGAACAGCTTTTTGCCGATTACACCAGTAAGTATTTAGATTTAAAAGACCGGCTGGCCACGGATACTTCACCGGAAAAAACCTCTATTCTGAATGATATAGATTTCGAACTGGAACTGATACGGCGGGATACCATCAATGTGACCTATATTTTGCAATTGTTGGTCAAATTCAAAGCAAAACACGGTTCCAAAGACAGAGAAGGTATTGAGAGAGAGATTTTTAATCTGCTGAACACCGAGGTTTCCTTAAGGAGTAAGCGGGAACTGATTGAAAAGTTTATCCGGGAAAACCTGCCGAATATTGAAGATACAGACACGATTCCCGATGAGTTTGAAAAATTTTGGAGTGCGGAGCAGGAAACGGCATTCCACGAATTAGTAAAAACAGAGAACCTGTTTGAGGAAAAGACAGAAAGATTAATTGAAAACTTTTTATTTTCTGAACGCCCTCCGTTAGCAGAAGAGATTATTGCACTCAGAGTAGAAGGCCGACCGAGCGCCTTACAAGCTAAAGCAACCCGAGAGAGGATATTAAACAAGATTTTGGGGTTTGTGGATACTTTCGTCAGTGGTATATCTGGGAATTAAGAAACTGTAAGTCAACCTTTAAAATGAAGTAATTTCGGGAAGATGCTCGAAATAATCATTGGACTTTTTCTAAATATCACTAAACGTTTTTTAAATCAAAACCTTAATTCTTAAACACCCCATCCTGCGGGGCAACTTGCCGGGTAACCTGCGGGGTACTTGCGGGGACATTTCTCAAAAAAGATATGAGAATAAGCCCGAATACACCTCCTTTTGCTGATAATAACGGTGATCGGCTATGCCCAGGTTGCCATTTTGCAGCACATATTTACCGTCTGCAGCGATATACCGGATCAGGTTAGACTCAATATCCAGTGCGGCCGATTTATTAAGCAAATCGCTCAGAATGAGGTTAACAAAGTTAAGATTTTGCTTCTTTGCTGACTTCGAATGGGCTTTTAAGCGGGTGATTATGGCAGTGGTTTCACCTACGTAGGCTTGTTTGCTGTCTTCGAGGAGGTACACCAGCGGCCAGTTCAGGTAGGGCCGGTGGCGCTCCAGCAGCGTAGTTTCTAATGCAGGGTTAACAGGGTATTGTTGAATACTGAAATTCATGGGCTTAGAGTTCGTTGTATTTTTTGGAAGAGCCCTTCGCT
>CAZLXI010000082.1:3384-5901 GCA_964563435.1 uncultured Lacihabitans sp. | reverse complement strand
GGCGAAGCGTCGCCCGGCGAAGCGTCGCTCACCACGATGAATAAAACTCGCTACTCGGAACTCACTACTCGGAACTTTTTAAAACATAAACTATGGACATTGTACTTCTCATCACCGGTATTCTCTGTCTCCTCGCCGGCCTTGCGGGCGCGGTGCTGCCCATTCCCGGCCCGCCGCTGAGCTTTGCCGGCATGATAGCGCTGCATTATTCGAGGTTTGCCGGATTCAGCCAGAACACACTTATCGTATTTGGAGTACTGACCGTACTGGTGACCGTTCTGGATTATTATGTGCCTGTTTGGGGTACGAAAAAATTTGGTGGTACGAAATGGGGGATGTACGGATCGGGTATTGGCCTGATCGCAGGGTTATTTCTCGGCCCTTTCGGCCTGTTTATCGGGGCTTTTGCAGGAGCCTTTATCGGCGAATACCTGAATGATCAGAACTCCGGCCGGTCATTTAAGGCGGCCGTAGGGAGTTTTGTGGGGCTTATGGCGGGCATTGTAGTGAAGGTTTTGCTCTGCCTGACCATGCTGGTTTGGTCCTGTGTAGAGATTTTTAGGAACATTTGAACAGAGCGCTGATGAAAACAGGAGAACTTGCGGCGTGGCTGGAGCAGTTGGTGCCGCTTCAGCTTCAGGAAGATTACGATAACTCCGGCCTTCTGATCGGGCATCCGGAAACAGCGATCACAGGCGTACTGGTCAGCCTCGATGTAACGGAAGAGGTGGTACAGGAAGCGGTGGAAAAAGGCTGTAACCTCATCGTGGCCCATCATCCGCTTATTTTCAGAGGACTCAAACGCCTTAACGGCACCGATCATGTGCAGCGAACGGCGATCTCGGCCATTAAAAACGACGTGGCGGTATACGCCATTCACACCAACCTCGACAATGTAATCAACGGCGTCAATTACCGGATCGCCGAAAAGTTGGGCCTTAGCCATGTCGGCATCCTGAAAAAGAAAAAAAATACACTGCTCAAGCTGACCGTTTTCGTGCCGGAGGGCGAGGCGACCTCCCGGGTGCTCGCAGCATTGCACAAGGCAGGTGCCGGGGAGATCGGGAACTATTCCGATTGCAGCTTTCGTACCGGCGGCATCGGCAGCTTCCGGCCGGGGGAGGCCGCCAACCCGGCGATAGGAAGAAAAGGAAACCCGGAGGAAGTGGAAGAAAACCGGGTAGAGGTGATCCTGCCCGCTTACCGGAAAAACAGGGTGTTACGGGCCATGCACGATTCTCATCCCTATGAAGAAGTGGCTCATTACCTTCATGCGCTGGAAAATGAGAACCAGGAGGCAGGCTCAGGGGCGATAGGCGTTTTACCCGAACCAATGGCCGTGGCGGAGTTTCTGCCCTACCTGAAGGATCGGATGAACCTGTCGGTGATCCGCTTCACCCCGGTCAGTAAAATGATCCGGAAGGTAGCGGTGTGCGGCGGCTCCGGGAGCTTTCTGCTGGGCGATGCACTGGCCGCCGGCGCTGACGCGTTTATTACTGCCGATTATAAATACCATGAGTTTTTCGGCGCTGAAGGCAGGATCCTGATCGCGGATATCGGACATTTTGAAAGTGAAGTATTTACAAAAGACCTGCTGGTAGAAATTATATCAAAAAAAATTACTACTTTTGCAACCTGTTTGTCGGAAGTGAATACCAATCCGGTGAATTATTATTACTAAAAAGTGGTTATAATACTATATGGAAATTACAATTGCAGATAAACTGGTAACTTTATTAGAGCTTCAGGAGATAGATTCCCGGCTGGACCAGCTTAAAAAGCTTCGCGGAGATCTTCCGGAGGAAGTAAAGGATCTGGAAGATGAAGTGATAGGCTTTGAAACCCGGGTAGCGAAGTACGAGGCAGAAATAGAGGCTTACAAAAGCGAGATAGACCAACACATAGAGAATAAAAGAGAGGCTGAAAAGCTCATTCTTAAATACAAAGATCAGCAGATGAATGTACGGAATAACCGTGAATTTGATGCGATCTCTAAAGAACTGGAACTTCAGGAGCTGGAAATACAGCTTTCCGATAAAAGGATCCGGGAAGCCGACTTTAAGATCACCCAAAAGCTGGCTGACATCGGGCAGACCAATGAGATGAAAGGCAAGCGCGTGGCTATCCTGGAGCAGAAGCAGGCCGAGCTGGAGAAGCTGGTCAACGAAAGCCAGGAAGAAGAAGATAAGCTGAACCGCCAGTCGGAAAAGCAGGCTAAAAAAGTAGATGAAAGACTGCTGAAAGCCTATCACCGGATACGCTCCGGGGCCAAGAACGGGCTGGCCGTGGTAGCCGTAGACCGGGGTGCCTGCGGCGGGTGCTTTAACGTGGTACCGCCCCAACGCCAGGCCGATATCATGGAGAAGCAAAAAATAATTATATGTGAGCACTGCGGACGTATCCTGGCGGATGCGGACATGATCAAGGTTCACCGGAAGAAAAAATAAAAGAAGGGGTCGAAAGACCTCTTTTTTGTTAGTTCCGGGTGCTTAGTTCCGAGTTCCGGGTGCTTAGTTC
>CAZLXI010000082.1:0-3284 GCA_964563435.1 uncultured Lacihabitans sp. | reverse complement strand
GGGTGCTTAGTTCCGAGTTCCGGGTGCTTAGTTCCGAGTTTCGGGTGCTTAGTTCTGAGTTCCGGGTGCTTAGTTCCGAGTTTCGGGTAGCGAGTTCCGAATGCGATGCTATTATCACCTCGAGCCTACGCGGCCCGGCTTGTCGAGAGGCTCTGGTTTTCGACAACTTCGCTGGCAGGTTTCGGGCTTTAACCCTCACTTGTGCTCAAACAGACATTAACAACTCCCCCGGCACTCACTCCCTCGGAACTAAGTACCCGGAACTCGGAACTTTTACCCATCCCTCTCATGCTCCATTCCCAAAGACTTACGTACTCCTACGGCGACAAATTTTCTTTAAAGCCGGTTTCGCTGCACCTGACCCGTGGTTCGGTCACTGGTATCATAGGGCACAGCGGTTCCGGCAAATCCACCCTGCTCCATTTGCTGGCCGGCCTGAAGGAGCCCGCTGCCGGGAAGATTCTCCTGAACGGTGAGCCTATCCTTACTCCTTCCAAAAAGCTGGTGCCGGGCCATGAAAAGATCAAGCTGGTTACGCAGCAAAATACACTTTTTCCCAATATCAGCGTCGCCGAGAATATCGCTTACGAGCTGCGTTATTATGAAAAATCTTACCAAAAGACACGCCTGAAAACCCTGGCCCGGACATTAAATCTCCGGCCTCTGCTGACCAAGCTTCCGCGGGAGCTCTCGGGAGGGGAGATCCAGCGGGTGATGATCGCCAGGGCGCTGGCGGATGAGCCTTTGGTTCTGCTCCTGGATGAGCCCATGGCCAACCTTGACCGGATCCATAAAAAGCAGGTGATGCTCAACCTGACCGAAGTGATCCGGGAGGAGCAGATCGCCTGTGCCCTGGTCACCCATGATATTTATGATGCCTTCGGCATGACTGACAGTTTAGTGATCATGAACAGGGGGCGTATCCTTCAAAAAGGTACATCAGAGGATATCTGGTTCCGGCCGAAGAATCGTTACGTAGCCGAACTCACCGGTGAGCTGAACGCCTGGGATGAAAATCGTTTTTTCAGGCCGGAGAGCGTTGTTTTTTCGCCGGACGGGCCCTGGACAGGACAGATCCGGACCGTAATTTTTCAGGGCAGTCATTATGACATCCTCCTGGATACGGAAAACGGGCTGATCACTGCCCGTTCAGCCACCCCGCTGCCAACGGACGGAGAATACCGGTTCCATATCCGGTCATTCCTCTGCTTTGATTAAAGCAGCCGGCATTTAGCAGGAGGGGTCAGTCATCCACCTTGATTAAAATGGAATTATGATTGCGGCCGTAACCGTTGTAGTCCAGGCCATAGCCCAATACAAACCGGTTTTCGATCTCAAAACCCACGTAGTCGATCTTAATGGGAATGACCAGAGCGCTGGGCTTGTACAGCAGGGTGGCCACCTCCACGGATGCCGGATTCCTTTCGGCCACGGTCTTCAGGATATAATCAAGCGTGCGGCCGGTATCCACGATATCCTCCAGGATCACCACATGACGGCCCTCCAGCGACTGGTTGAGGCCGATCAGTTCTTTTATCTTTTCCGTAGAGGAAGTATTGACATAAGAATTGATCTTCAGAAAGCTGACTTCGCAGGGGATGTTCACATGCTTGAAGATATCCGCAATAAACATGAAAGAGCCGTTCAGGATTCCCAGAAACAAAGGGTCTTTGCCGGCATATTTCAGACTCAGCTCGGAGGCAAGGGCCCTTACCCTTTCCTGTATTTTTTCTTCACTGATGTATTCTTTAAATCGGAGGTCCAGAACTTCAACCATTGGAGAGAATTTTGTGCAAAAATAAAAATAAAATTTACTTCAATGGCATGAAAAAAGTCAGGGATGTCATAAATTTTAAAACATCCTGTTCGTTATGTAATTTTGCAGTGCCGGTTAACCGAGACATAAATTGAAAAAGCACTTAATTTTATTTTTTCTTACTTCAGCATTTCATCTTACTTCCGCCCAGTCCGTCCCTTATATCAGAGGCGATAAAGGTCCGGATATCAATAAGATCCTGAACGACAGGGGCATCCAGATCAGTACTACGGAGGCGTTTAACCTCATGTATAATTTCCGGTTTGATGAAGCCGCCCGGGAATTCAAATGGTTGAAGGTGGAATTTCCGGAACACCCTATCGGTGATTTCCTGCTGGGCCTGAATGAGTGGTGGCGGATCGTGCCCGATACCAAGCAGACCCGCTATGACGACGGCTGTCATCTCTATATGGATGAAGCCATCAACAAGGCGGAGAAACTCCTGAAAAAAAACAGGAACAATAAAGAGGCCATGTTCTTCCTTTGTGCCTCCTATGCCATTAAGGGCCGTTTGTATGCCGAGCGTGAAAAGTGGGTGAAATCGGCCTGGGCCGGTAGGAAAGCGATTAAATACCTCGATGACAGCCGGGGTGAGGAAAACATCAACCCCGAATTGCTTTTTGGTGACGGGGTGTATAACTATTACTCAAAGTGGATACACGAAAACTATAAGTCGCTACGGCCATTGCTTACTTTTTTCAGGAAAGGAAGTAAAGAGCAGGGGATCCGCCAGCTGGAATATGTGGGTAACAATGCCTTCTATTCCCGGATGGAAGCCCGATATTTCCTGGTACAGATCTATGCGATGGAGAAGCAGCCGGGGAAATCGCTGGTGATGTCGGCCCAGATGCACAGCATGTACCCCGATAATTCCTTCTTTCACCGCTTTGTGGCCCGGAACTCCTTTGCGCTCGGCCGGCTGAACGATGCCGAGGTATATGCAAAAGAGCTGTTGAATAATGTAGACGACAGAAAATATGGCTACGGTCCCAACGACGGCCGTTATGGTGCCTACATCCTGGGCTACATCTACCAGAACAAATACCGGAATAATGCAGAGGCAAAGCACTATTACGGGCGGAGCGTTCAGTTTGCGCTGGAAAATGACTCGAAAGAGACCGGTTACTATGCCAGCGCCAACCTGGCACTGGGAAAAATAGCCGTGGCGGAGAAAGACTACCAACAGGCCGTAAAATACCTGGGAGAAGCCATGAAAAACTCCGACAAAAAATCACCTGCTTATACCGAAGCAAAGCAGGAACTGGAAACCCTGACTAAAACGCTGAAAGCGGCTAAGAAAAAATAGCAGGTCAGGGAACGGGCATTACTTTACTGCTCTTGAAGGTAGACAGGATCACCATGGTCTGGGTACTGGCTACCACTTCGATCTCATTGATGGTTTCCATGATGAGGGTCTGATACGAAGAGATGTCTTTGGCGATAACCTTCAGAAGGAAATCACAGGAGC
>CAZLXI010000081.1:4675-5907 GCA_964563435.1 uncultured Lacihabitans sp. | reverse complement strand
AATTCTACCAAAAGAACCCTTAAATTTGTCGCGGATTTAAACAAACCTCCTTTGAATTTTATGAACAATTACGCTGACAGCCGCATTTTTGATCTGATCCGGAAAGAACATGAAAGACAACTTCACGGCATTGAGCTGATCGCTTCCGAGAACTTTGTTTCTGAGCAGGTGATGGCCGCCGCGGGCAGTGTTTTGACCAATAAGTATGCGGAAGGGCTTCCCGGAAAAAGATATTACGGCGGCTGTGAAGTGGTAGACCAGGTGGAACAGCTGGCCATTGACCGCCTGAAGGAGTTGTTTAACCTGACCTGGGCCAACGTGCAGCCTCACTCCGGGGCGCAGGCCAATACGGCCGTTTTCCTGGCTTGTCTGAAACCCGGCGATAAGATCCTGGGTTTTGACCTTTCACACGGTGGACACCTGACGCACGGTTCACCCGTGAATATTTCCGGGAAATATTTTAAACCCTGCTTTTATGGGGTGGAAGAAGCTACCGGCCTGATCGACTGGGATAAAGTAGAGCAGACCGCCCTGGCGGAGAGGCCTAAGCTGATCATCTGCGGGGCTTCGGCGTACTCGCGCGACTGGGATTATGCCCGCTTACGGAACATTGCCGACCAGGTGGGTGCTATCCTGCTGGCCGACATCAGTCATCCGGCCGGCCTGATCGCCAAGGGGCTGCTGGCCGATCCTTTTGACCATTGTCATATCGTTACCACCACCACCCACAAGACCCTCAGAGGTACCCGGGGCGGGGTGATCATGATGCGGAATGATTTTGAGAACCCGTTCGGCATCACTACGGCCAAGGGAAAAGTAAGAACCGTATCTTCCCTGCTCGATTCTGCGGTATTCCCGGGCATCCAGGGCGGGCCGCTCGAGCATATCATTGCGGCCAAAGCGGTGGCGTTTGGCGAGGCGTTGAGCGATAGCTACGGCGATTACGTACAGCAGGTGCAGAAGAATGCCAAAGTGATGGCCGACGCCTTTGTGGAAAAAGGCTACAAGGTGATCAGCGGCGGTACGGATAACCACCTGGCGCTGATCGATCTGCGTCCGAAAGGGCTGAACGGCAAGCTGGCCGAAAACGCACTGATCAAAGCCGATATCACGGTCAATAAGAACATGGTTCCGTTTGATGATGCACCGGCCATGACCACCTCCGGGATCCGGGTAGGGACAGCGGCCATGACCACCCGCGGACTGGATGAAAAAGATTTTGTGAGGGTAGT
>CAZLXI010000081.1:0-4575 GCA_964563435.1 uncultured Lacihabitans sp. | reverse complement strand
GCAGAAGATTATGCCTTTAGACCAAGCCCACGTGGAAGAACAATCAGACGGAGAAAAGGAAATGACCTTTTTGGAGCACCTGGAAGAGCTCAGGTGGCACCTGATCCGGTCAATAGCAGCCATATTTATTTTTATGATAGTGGCCTGGTTCATCAAAGAGTGGGTGTACGGTACGATCATTATGGGGCCGTCAAGAGTGGACTTCTGGACCTACCGCAAGATGTGCGATATAGGGCAGCTGCTACATATCGACAGCCTTTGCCTGAACGAGCTGAAGTTCGATGTTCAGAACCGGGAAATCTCCGGTCAGTTTATGCTGGCCATTACTTCTTCGGCTATCATCGGTCTCCTGGTCGCTTTTCCTTATGTCATTTGGGAGATATGGTCATTTATTAAACCCGGTCTGCGTGCTGCAGAAAGGAGGGCCGCCAGAGGAGCGGTATTTATTATATCCCTGCTGTTTTTCTCCGGAGTTCTTTTCGGCTATTATATTGTAACCCCTTTTGCGGTTCACTTTATGGTGAATTTCCAGCTGGATCCGTCTATCGTGAACCAGTACGATATTAAAAACTACCTTTCCATCTTAACCACGCTTACATTGGCCTGCGGACTGATGTTCCAGCTGCCAGTGGTGATCATGGTGCTGACTAAAATAGGGATCGTTACACCGGAGTTTTTGCAGGAGTATCGTCGGCACGCTTTTGTGGTGATCCTGATCGTTGCAGCGATCATTACACCTTCGCCCGATGTGATCAGTCAAATTTTAGTGGCCATTCCGCTTTATTTTTTGTTTGAAGTAAGTATCTTGGTGTCCAAAAGGATTTACAGGAACAACCTCAAACAACTTGAAGATGAACACATTTAAAAAATTAGCTTCTCCCCGAAGCCTGGCCGGAACACTCATTTCCCTGGTCATTATTGTCTACATTGCGTATATCCTGGAAGATGTGATCGTGCCGTTTATCATTGCGGCCCTGTTTTCCTTCCTGCTGTACCCGGTCTGCAACTTCCTGGAAAACCGGGGTGTGCCCCGCGTTATTTCCATTATCGTCGGTATTATCCTCATCACGGCCGTGGTGGCGGGCCTGCTGTATGTGGCCTACACGCAGGTCATCGGTCTCGACAGCCTCTTTCCCCAGGTCGAAACCCGGTTTAATCAGTGGGTGGGTGATCTGGCCGGGTTTCTGGGTAATTTCGGAATCAACAAGGAACAGCTCATCACGGAGGGCCAGAAGCATATATCCGATGCGGTAAAGAGCGGGTCGAAATTTGTAGGGGCCACCATCGGCGGCACTTCCAACTTCCTGATCAGCATGGCGCTGCTGCCGCTGTATGTCTTTTTGATGCTGATGTACCGCGACTTCCTGAAGACCTTCGTTTTTAAGTGGTTGAAAGATACCAGCAAGCACAAGATCGTGGCCACGATCAATAAGGTGAAAGCTGTGGTACGGAGCTATATTCTCGGTCTGATGCTGGTTATCCTGATCATCGGCACCCTGAATTCTGCAGCTTTGTACATCATAGGGATCGAGCATGCCCTGTTTTTCGGTTTCTTTGCAGCTTTCCTGGCCATACTTCCCTATATCGGGGTGGCCATCGGCTCAGCGCTGCCCATACTGGTGGCCCTGATCACCAAAGATTCCTACCTGGCCGCTTTGGCGGTGGCGGCTTCTTTTGCGGTGGTACAGTTCCTGGAGGGCAATTTTATTACGCCCTATGTGGTGGGCAACCAGGTCAGCATCAACGCCCTGGTGGCCATTACCGCCTTATTGCTTTTCGGAAAACTGTGGGGAATAGGGGGAATGATCCTGGCGCTGCCCGTTACGGCTATCCTGAAAGTGATCTTTGACGCCAGTCCGAAACTCGAAGCTTGGGGATTCCTGCTCGGCGACGCCGAAAATGAGGATGTGAAACACGTCAAAAAGAACTTTAAGTTCCGGGAATTTTACGATAACGTCAAGAAGAAAATCTGACCAGCTGATTCACCAATACCTCAAAATCATTGGGGTAAGGCGCTGTGATGCTCAGCACGTTTTCATCGAGATCCCTGAAGTGGATGGAATGGGCATGCAGGGCCACCCGCTTGATCAGGGGCAGTTCTTCCGTTTCTCCCTTTAAGTTGAACTTCCGCTTGACCTGGGAAAGGAAGATATAGTCGCCGTTATAGGTAGGATCACAGACAATAGGCGCATTCAGACACTGGAGGTGGATGCGGATCTGGTGCATCCGGCCGGTAACGGGAATGCAGCGAACCAGCGTATGCCGGACAAATTTCTGCAAAGTAAAAAAAACAGTTTCGGCCAGCTTACCGCGCTGGCGGTCGATACGTACTGCCGTGCCGTCTTTTACAATGGCGATGGGCAGGAATACCGATATGCTGTCGAAATCATGAGAACCGTTGACGACCGCATGGTATTCTTTCTGCACTTCGCGGTGCTCAAACTGCATGGAGAGATGACGGTAGGCGTCGGAGTTTTTGGCCAGCACCAGTGCGCCTGAAGTTTCCTTGTCGAGACGGTGGCAAAGCTGGATGTCGTCATAATGTTCCCGGGCCAGCCGGAGAATGCTCATGCTCCGGTCGGCCGTGCGTTCGTCAAGAGAAGGCACGAACGGCGGTTTATTGATCACCACATAATTCTCGTTTTCAAAAATAACGAGGTCTTTGAAATCAAGATTTTTGGGCGCTTTTTTAAATCGGGTTAAATCCAAATCGTTCAACGTTTGGGGGCAAAGTTACGAAGAAAAATCTTCTGCTGCCTGGGGCAGGGTAAAACTAAACGTAGTACCGTGATCGGTTTTTGAGGTAACGTCTATGCTGGTATTATGAGCATTCAGGATATGTTTAACGATGGCCAGGCCGAGCCCCGTGCCTCCCACCGCCCGTGAACGGCTTTTGTCTACCCGGTAAAAGCGCTCAAAAATGCGGGGAAGATGCTCCGGGGCTATTCCTATGCCGTTATCGGATACCTGTATGCGGACCTTCTTATTTTCCTGGCTCATTTCCACGGTCACTTTCCCCCCGTTTTTACCGTAAATGATGCCGTTGGTGATGAGGTTACTGAGCACCTGGGAGATCCGCATCCGGTCAGCCCTGACCTTGACGCTTTTTATGGCCTTCGGCTTCAGGATCAGGGTGATCTCCCGCTGCCCGGCTTTGTCTTCCAACTGATCGAAGATATCACGGACTACTTCTACAATGTTCACCTTCTCGATCTGCATCCGGATATCGCCCGACTCCACCTGGGTGAGGATCAGGATGTCTTTGACCAGTATTTCGAGGCCGTCGAGTGAGCGGGCCGCCTTGTTAAGAAACTTATGGGAGACCTCCGGGTCTTCGATGGCGCCATCGAGCAGGGTATGAATAAAGCCCTGAGCTGCGAAGATAGGCGTTTTCAGATCATGCGATACATCGGCGATAAACTCCCGGCGAAACGTTTCCATTCGCCGGAGCGTGTCGATCTCCTCTTCCTTTTTGGATACATAATTGGAAATTTCGCGGTTGAGTTTTTTCAGCGGGTTAACACTTTTGATGAGAGATTTACGGGGAATGTCAAAATCCTTGATTTTCAACTTCCGCAGGGAAAGATAGATGCTGTTCACTTCCTGGAAGACCAGCAGGTCGATGATATAGTAGGTCAGCAGGAAGGAAGAAATGAATGCGCTGGCTCCCGTCACAAAGAGCATAGTACTTGTTATATCCGGCAGAAAGCTCAGGAAGGCAACCGTAATGGCGGTGATCAGCACGGCAATCAGGAAGGAGATCCAACGGGGAGAGAGCAGCATACGTTTTAGATTAAGGAGTGTTTAAATTTTATCCTTTGGGTCTGTTCTGCAAAATTTAAACAAGCACTTAGTCTCCTGAGTTCCGTATTAATCGGTAGTAAACATATACCCTACACCCTTTAAAGTGCCGATATACTTTTCCCCGATCTTTTCACGTACCTTACGGATATGTACGTCAATGGTACGCTCCACCACAAAAATATCGGCACCCCAGATCTTCTGAAGCAGTGACTCGCGGCTCTGCACCTTGTTGGGGTGGGCGGCAAGATAGTACAGGATTTCGAACTCTTTCTTGGGCAGGATTTTCACGCTGCCGTCTTCTTTGGTCACCGAATAGTTCTCCTTGTTAATGGTCAGTCCGGCGATTTCCAGGATCTGGCTTTCCGTGTTTTTCTCCGTTTCTTTTCTGAAATGGGCCTGAATGCGGCTGAGGAGTGCCCGGGGCTTGATGGGTTTGGTGATGTAGTCATCGGCCCCGGCTTCAAAGGCCGCTACTTCAGAATATTCCTCCGCCCGGGCGGTCAGGTAGATCAGGTGGGTGTTTTTCAGGTCATTCTTAATCACCTTACCGGCCTGTATGCCGTCCATTACCGGCATCATGATGTCAATCAGGATGATATCCGGCTGGAACTGACGGGCCACTTCCAGCCCTCTGAGTCCGTTTTCTGCCGACCGGACCTCATAGTTTTCTTTTTCCAGATTGTAGATGAGAAGCTCGCGAATATCTTCATCATCATCAATTACCAGGATCTTACCGTTCATACATATTGGACATTTTCGGGTACAAAATTA
>CAZLXI010000080.1:0-5912 GCA_964563435.1 uncultured Lacihabitans sp. | reverse complement strand
CATTAAGCATTAAGCATTAAGCATTAAGCATTAAGCATTAAGCATTAAGCATTAAGCATTCCTCAGTGCGAATCCCGCGTGACCACACTGCCGGAGCTGCCCTGTAAGAAGTCAAGATCAGCGCCCCGGTCGGCCCCCATCACGTGCTTCACATACATGCTCACATAGCCCCGGGTGGAGGCAGGGGCGGGGGGCTGCCACGCAGCCCGGCGGCGGCTTAACTCTTCATCCGGCACCAGCAGTTGCAGGAGGCGGGCTTCCACGTCAAGCTTGATGAGGTCGCCGTTTTCTACCAGGGCCAGGGCGCCGCCGATGGCCGACTCGGGCGATACGTGCAGCACCACCGTGCCGTAGGCCGTACCGCTCATGCGCCCGTCAGAGATGCGTACCATATCGGTAATGCCCTTTTGCAGTAGCTTCTTCGGCAGGGCCATATTGCCCACTTCGGGCATGCCGGGGTAGCCCACGGGGCCCACGTATTTGAGCACCATCACGCAGGTTTCGTCGATGTCGAGGTCGGGGTCATCAATGCGCGCATGATAGTCTTCTATGCTTTCAAACACCACGGCCCGCCCGGTGTGGTTCATGAGGGCCGGGGTGGCGGCGGAGGGTTTGAGCACGGCGCCGTTTTCGGCCAGGTTGCCTTTTACCACCACTATGCCGGCTTCGGCCTGAAGCGGGGCCCACCGGGGCGCTATCACGTCGGTATTGTAACATTCCTGGCGGGCGCCGATGTTTTCATGATGGCTTTTGCCGGTGACGGTCACCACGTTTTCATGCAGCTCGGCCCGGAGCTGGTCTATCACCACCGGTAGGCCGCCGGCGTAGTAGAAGTCTTCCATGAGGTACTTACCGGAGGGCATGAGGTTTAGCAGGAGGGGGATCTGGCTGCCGAGGCGGTCGAAGTCTTCAAGATTCAGGTCTACGCCCACCCGCCCGGCTATGGCCAGCAGGTGAATGATGAGGTTGGAAGAGCCGCCCACGGCGGCATTGACCTTAATGGCGTTTTCAAAGGCCTCTCGGGTGAGGATCTTGTCGATCGTGAGGTCTTCTTTCACCATCTCCACAATGCGCCGCCCGCTGAGCTGGGCCAGCACCCGCTTGCGGCTGTCGGCCGCGGGGATGGCCGCCGCGCCGGAGAGCGTGAGCCCCAGCGACTCCACCATGCAGGCCATGGTGGATGCCGTGCCCATGGTCATGCAGTGGCCGATGCTGCGGCTCATGCAGCTCTCGGCAAACTCGCATTCTTCCTGGGTCATGCGGCCGGTTTTCATGTCTTCGTCAAATTTCCACACATGGGTGCCCGAGCCGATGGTCTGGCCCTTATAGTGGCCGTTTAGCATGGGGCCGCCGGGCACCACTATGGTGGGCAGGCCCACGCTGG
This sequence comes from uncultured Lacihabitans sp., assembly GCA_964563435.1. Classification (GTDB taxonomy): domain Bacteria; phylum Bacteroidota; class Bacteroidia; order Cytophagales; family Spirosomataceae; genus Leadbetterella. The sequence continues at coordinate 4,528 of CAZLXI010000080.1, read as the reverse complement.
CGGCACCCATCACGGTAGAGGGGGTGGTTTTGTCGCAGCCGGTGAGCAGCACCACGCCGTCTATGGGGTTGCCGCGGATCGACTCCTCGGCGTCCATGCTGGCCAGGTTACGGAAAAGCATGGCCGTAGGTTTGAGGAGGGTTTCGCCGAGGCTCATGATGGGGAATTCCACCGGGAAGCCCCCGGCTTCGAGTACGCCCCTTTTTACCCTTTCGGCGATATCATTGAAGTGGGCATTGCAGGGGGTAAGCTCACTGAAGGTGTTACAGATGCCGATCACCGGGCGGCCGTCAAACATGTCGGTAGGCATGCCCTGGTTTTTCATCCAGCTCCGGTAAATGATGCCGTCTTTGTCGCGTTTGCCAAACCACCCGCGCGAACGAAGTTCTTTGCTCATGAATGTTTTATTTAAGGTTCCCACTAAAATAGGGAGAATTTCTGAGAAAGTGTGGCTATGTCGGCTAATATTCTGCTGAAAAGACGGGGCAGGAAACACACCCGCTTATTCGCTGTAAGAACGCCTCATCGGTGCGTAAAAATATTTTCCTGAAATTCTTTTTTCCGATTTGGAATCTAAAAATTAATCTTCTACCTTTGCACTTCGATTCCGGAAACGGGGTCGAAACATAAGTGAAAAGTTACGCTATTTTTCGATTTATGGGACCAGCCGGCCCTATCGTCTAGCGGTTAGGACACGTCCCTTTCACGGATGAAACCGGGGTTCGATTCCCCGTAGGGTCACTTAAGGAGACACTGATTTTCAGTTGTCTCCTTATTTTTTATGCATAAGAGTTTATATAACAGACTGTTACTGTCCGATTTCTTGTAGTTTGACTTCTATAGTCAATATATTTAGCTCAAGAACTAAATATCTGCAAAAACCTACCTAAAGATATCATTATGGCACTTTTTCAGGTGTTCGATTTCTCTTTAAGGTTTCGGAATCCTGATCTACAAGGGTACAGAAAATCTAACATAATCCTTGCCATCACCTACGTCTATAACCGCTACTTTAACAGGGGACTTTTTAGGGCGAAAGAGGAACATGAATATCATAAAAGATATTTTTAGTAAGGAACAATTGCATTGCTTTCAACATCATTTTTGCTTACAATGGCTCCATAGCCATTTTTAATATTGCCGGGAGGGCGGGTAGGAGTAGTAAAAGCTCTGAGAATACCCTCTTCCGGCATTAAATCCTTGTAGAAGGATACATATATTGGTGAAATATAGGTCAGGTTTAAATTCAAGCGGTCTATAGATGCGTTTCCACCGGGTTGTCCGGGCTCCACATCCTGAAAACTTCCTTCGAGTTGTAATACCGCTGTAATCTCATTAGTCTCTTTGTTATAACATGCAGAAGAATAAATAACATGATGCCCGGAACCTCCCGGTATACAGGGATTTTCAAACTCCGACGGTTCAGAACTTGACACTATGGCAGAACCCACGTGACGGTTGTTGTAATATCCGCGGCTTCTGATTACAAAATATGGATATCTCTGATTGCCTTTAAATGCAATCGTTAACTTTCTGGAAGGAATCCTGGGGTTTAAGGTGGATATTACCGCTTCTTTACTTATTTCTGCTTTGATTAGTGCAAATTTTTCAGGAATTACCTCTGCTTCAGAGGTTGCCGTTGGGATTGTGGGATGTGAAAAAATAAAATGATAGGAGTTTCCTTCTTTTACCCGAAAACCACTTGGCGAAATAAAGTCCTGATACTTCCCGAGTCGTCTTAAGTTTTCTATTTTTAGCCCGTTCTCAAAAAGCTCAACACTCACACTGTCTAAAAAATCATAATTATAGATCACATGTCCTACCGGTGCATACGTTTTAGATACGGCTATATTGACAGACTCTCTTGGACTTAATTCTCCATAAACTACAAAACGCTCTCCCTCAAAGGCTAAATCCATTTTCAACTCCTTACTGCAGCTCAGTAAACTCAGAGATAAGAGGATAAATAATAAACTTTTCATTTGAATTTTAATGTATAGTTTATAAACGGTAAAAACGGAAATGCCGATTGTTTAATCACAGCATTATTAGTACCTATAACACTTCTGTTAGGGTATGTTCCGGTAGAGATGTAGTTTACCCGCATATCCAGATAAAAGGGGTTCACATGATTATACAGATTGTATACTCCTAAAGTCCAGGTTCTTTCATTTCCGCCTCTCGTATCTTTCGTAAAATTAAAACTCACATCAGCTCTGTGATATGCCGGCATTCTGAAATTATTCCTGTCTCCGTAAATATGTATGACGTGACCGTTAGATGAGGGTCTCGGGTCTCTCATATAGGCAACAGGCAGGGTCACAGGAGCCCCGCTCTGAAACACCCAGCTTGCTGACCAGCTGTAAGAATCGCTGAATTTGTAATTAACGGTTGCTGCAATGTTATGCCTTCTGTCAAAATTGGAGTAGTACCATTTTCCGTCATTGATCTGCTCAAATTGCCTCTTACTCCAACCGAGCGAATACGAAATCCAGCCGGTAAAATCACTTTTATTACGGTCTAAAAATACCTCATACCCCCAGGCCTCACCTTTCCCTGCTGTTTCCAAGCTTTTTTCATAGTTTTCTGCTACACCCGTAAGAAAATTCTTACCATCAGCATAGTCTATCAGATTTTTAAATCTTTTGTGGTAAGTTTCTAAGCTAAGGCCAAACTCTGAAAACTCTTTTGAGATTCCTGCTGAAACCTGAGTGGCCTGTTGAGGTGGAATTGAAACGGTGGAGGGTACAAAGATATCGTTAGGTAAGCCGCCGTTTATATTGCTTATTGTGTGTATGTATTGTACCATTCCGGCATAGCCTGCTTTTAATGATGTATTGTATGGAAGGTTTAGACGCGATGAAAAACGAGGTTCAAATGAAGCATAGTTTTTGCCAGCCGCAGAGTAGTTCACCAACCTTATCCCCGGATTCAGATGAAACTTATCACTCATTCTGATTTTTGTATCCACAAAACCCGAGAACTCCGTTGCCTTTACTTTTTCATTGTTTTTTGAGTTATCAAAAGAATACGAAGTACGTAATGAAATAGGCCTGAAATCATGCCATACCGCCTCTAAACCCGTATGCAATTCTATATTTCGGTTTAAGTAATATTCTAATCCACTTTTAAGAATAAAATCACCCAGGAAAGTTTTTGTATCCAGATAATCGGTTTCTTTCTTCTTAAAATAACTAGAAAACTCTGTTCCGTACCTGTAGCGGGTATAAGCTACCGTAGATTTCAGGAAGAGCTTTTGGGTTAGTGGTCTTGTATATCGTATACTTCCGGTTACGCTGCCCCAATTAAGCCTGGCTCTGCCGCTGTTATCATCGTCCTCTTTGCTTCTAAAACCGTATTTGTCCGTACCTGTAAACAGGCTCAAATAAAGCTGGGAGTTATCTTGAAAACGCTTGCTTATTTTGGCATTGAGATCTATCATGGTATAACTCAGGTATGAATTTTCATTACCTTTTTTATAATTGATAAAAGTGGGGATAGTAACCAGAAAAAGATTGGTAAAACGGCCTGCCAGTAAGTACGTGAGATTTTTGTTTTTTTTTAGCGGGCCTTCAAAGAGCAATCTGGAATTAATCAGGCCTACTGTAAGTTCCGTATTTTTGGTTTTGCTGTTTCCTTCCTTTCCTGTAATATCTATGACAGATGAGAGTCTGCCTCCGTATTTAGCAGGAAAAGAAGATTTGTATAAGTTTACATCTTTTACGGCATCGGGGTTAAAAACAGAGACTAAACCAAAGAGGTGAGAAACATTATAAACCGGGGTTTCATCAATCATAATCAGGTTTTGGTCAGTGCCTCCTCCACGAACGATTAAGCCTGTGGTTCCCTCCACACTGTTAGAAACTCCTGGTGTCAATGCCAGTGACTTTAATATGTCTTTTTCGCCCAGCAGAGCAGGAACCGCCTTTAAACGCGCTACAGAAATGTTGGTCAAACCTATGGGGGTTTCGGTTATCTTTTGCGGTTCGGCTTTTACTACTATCTCTTTAAGATGGTAATCAGCTATTTTGAGTGCAATATTTAGTGGCTTTGATGGTGCCGTGTTTAGATACTGTATTACCGAATTATACCCTACCATAGAAAACGTCAAAGATGCAGGATATTTGTTTAGAGATATACTAAAAAAGCCGTAGGCATTGGTGGATGTTTGTATCCCGGAGTTACCTAGCCTCACTACTACACCCGACAGATGTTCTCCTGTACCAGCATCATTGACAAATCCGGAAATATTCTGACTAAACCCATTTGCAAAGCTAAAAAGAAACAGGATAAAGAGTTTTTTCATATTCTGAGAATAAAATAGAACCGGACGGACTCAGTCCTATATACTGTATATTTAAAATTGTCTCGTAATGTTATAATCGTAAATTACACTATTATAATTACACCATCCGGTAAAATTAAATTGATAAACTACATTAAAAATCGTAGCTATTTTAAGGGAGGACGTCATTTAATTTATGAAACAGAATCCGCTACATCAAAACCACATTACCTGAGAGATAAA
>CAZLXI010000079.1:0-6187 GCA_964563435.1 uncultured Lacihabitans sp. | reverse complement strand
GGTGGGGCCGGTGGTGGGGGCTGTGTTGGGGGTGTTGTTGTTTTGATCTTTCAATTGCCGATTCAAAACTGCAATGCTGCTGCGTTACAGTTTTACCGTGGCGACACAATTTGCTGTTACTTAAAAAGTGAGCCAATCATTTGAAATGAGTCCCAAATATATTTACTTTACTACTAAATCCGTCAGCACATCGACTCCGTAGTAAGGAGTACTTTAGAATACAAAAGCAACAATGAGTAATAAAACACACACCTATACCACTTCTGAATATGCCGTCATTTTCAATGCCGCGGTTTATGAAATAAAAACATCAAGACTACAAATAGCCCGACAGGTTAATACAATTGCCATTGGTGTATATTGGAATCTTGGTAAACTGCTGAGTGAAAAGAAGGTCGAAAAAGGGCACGGAGCGGGAGTAGTGAACAGATTATCTGTTGACCTGAAAGTTGAGTTTCACGATATGGGGCTTTCACCTCGCAACTTGTGGGATATGAAACGCTTTTATGAATATTATCATGAAGCAGATGCAAAACTGCGACATGCTGTCGCAGTTTTGCCATGGAAACATAATTTACTTATTCTTAGCAAAGCCAAAACACATGATGAGGCGACATTTTACGTTCAAAAAGCCATAGAGCTCGGTTGGACGAGAGATATTTTACTGAATTACATTAAAGCTGGTGCTTATTATAATGAAAAACATCTGCCCAAATCGCATAATTTCAGAGAAGCGCTGCCTGAAATATTAGCTGAACAGGCGAATGATATGCTAAAAAGTAGTTACAATCTTGGCTTTCTCGGCATTGCACAACCCGTAAGAGAGAGAATTAGAGGAAAGACTGGTAGAAAAAGTCAAACATTTTGTCCTGGAGTTAGGTAAAGGCTTTACATTCGTCGGTCATCAGCACAAGATAGAATATAATCATAAAGAATATTTTGTTGACATCCTTTTGTATCATAGAGGGTTACGCTCATTGGTGGCATTGGAGCTGAAAATAGGGTCGTTCAAACCCGAGTATATTGGTAAAATGAATTTTTACCTCGGACTGTTGGACAAATTAGAAAAACAACCTGACGAAAATCCATCTGTTGGTATTATTCTTTGTGCTGATAAAGACCATCTGGATGTAGAAATAGCCTTGCAGAGTCTGACCAGACCTATTGGTGCAGCAGAATACCAATTATTGCTACCTGCCAAAGAATTGGAAGCAATGATAATGACTGAACTTAAAAATCTGGAAAATGTAGCGGATTGAAATTGATTTTGAAATTTTTCAAGCATCTGATATCTTCTCAACCCCCTAAATGATTGGACAAATTTCTACAGGCATGGAATCTACAATTAAATACTCCTCAACTGGAACAATTTTATTTGACAGCTTTGACCTAATGTCTTCAATAAATGGGAAAAGCTTTCTTTTTCTGCGATTAAAAACACTTCTTTCGATTCTTGAAGCCAAGTTCTTTGGGAGTTTCCTAAAAAGTTGATATTCAGAATCAATACTTAAATATTCTGCTGTTAATGCTATTGAAATAAGTTCAATATCTGATAGTTTGGGTTGTCTTACTTGCTTTAAAAAGCTAGTTTTTTTCTCCACCGATTTTAAAACTTTCAAAATTTGTTCGTAACTTTCACCAAAGTTATTTATATCTATTTAAGCGATTGGTAGTCAATTAAATATACGACATTTATGTCAATATGAACAGCTTTTTTCTATTTTTATTCCAAATGCACTACGGGTAAATAAATTATAAAATTTTATAAAAAATTAAAAATTGTTATGATGAAAAAAATAAAAATTTCTTTTGACCCAATAAAAAAATCATTACAAATGAATCACATTTTGCTTACTGCTTTTTTTTTTATAGTATTCATTTTTGCGTGTAACAATGATAAAATCATTCAGGATAATCTACCGCCAGATCCTGGAGATGCAGGTAAGGTCTCGCTTCAAGGCATAGACAGTGATAATGATGGTCTTCGTGATGACGTACAAAGATACATCTATCTAAATTTCGATAGAGAAGATGAGATTAAAGTATTAACAAAGCTTGCAGAGAATATTCAAAATATGATTTTCAATGCTCAGGACAAGGGAATTGTTATTAGTGCCGCTCAAAAAATGTCATTACATATGGAATGTTTACATTATTTAAATCCAACCAATGCGGCTACAGTAGTTAAAAATATAGAAGCTTTAATAGCAAATACAGAGGCAAGGTTCGCTGAATATATGAAAGCTAATGAAAAACTATCTGGAGAAATTTTTCTTTCTAGCGGAATTGATAATTTTAAAGATAGTTGCTTTTAACCTAAAAATATTATCAAGTATGAAATCTTTCTTTAAACTGTTATGCCTTACATCTTGTTTGTCATTTTTAGTTTTAACAATTGAAGCTCAAACAAATTTCTGTGATGAAAAAGACATCAATATCTACTTTGGAAATGGGATGAACAACACCATTATAGATGCTAATAATTCAAGAATAGCTTTAGAAAATAAGCTTAAAAATCAATTACCTAAAGATTTGAATATTCAGTATGGATATTCGTTTAATCATCCAGAAGATCAAGCGAGTCAATTAATGGAGGTTTTGCGTCAATATAGTGTGGATGATTATTCTCAAGTATTTAGGTGGTTATCAGGTGTAGTTATAGCTCCGCAATGGTTCCAAGATTGGATGTTAGCAACAGCGAGAGGTTATGATGCATTTGAATATGTTGTTGACAGTGATTTACAAAGACACGTGCAAGCATATAGATCTAATATACTAGAAGGTAAGCCAGTTATTTTAGTTTCACACTCACAAGGAAACTTTTATGCTAATCGGGCAGCAGGAATATTAAATTCTCAAAGTTTTACTATTGTTGCTGTCGCAACCCCATCTGGCTTCGTTGCAGGAGGTGGAAACTATACAACACTTACAAATGATCGAATTATGCAAGTAGTGCCAGCTAATCTTCCAGGCAATACTACCAATAGTAATTCATATGAATGGACTAATCACAATTTTGACAAATCTTATCTTAATGATGATGTTTCTGGTTTAAAAATTATTAATCACATAAAATCTGCAATTGCAAATGTAAAATATCCTCAACAAGAGGGGAATCAGGGTTTAATTACAGTAACTTTGGAATGGGGGGCTGAACCTGATGTCGATTTACATGTTTTTGAGCCCAACGGAACTCATGTATATTATGAAAACCCACAAGGCAAGTCTGGTTATCTGGATGTTGATGATATAACATCATTCGGTCCAGAACATTATTATGTAAGTTGCGATTTAATCGAAATTGGAACTTATGCGATTGGAGTGAATTATTACCGAGGTCGAACTCCCGAGGTTGCCAGAATTCAGGTCAAAGCAGGAAATCAGATACGAAATTTTACGGCAAATTTACCTAATGAACTAGGTCAACATGGTGATTCCTCTCCCTTAATTGTTGCACAAATAAACTATTTTTTAAATGATAGGACAGGAAGGCATGAATTTGAAATCACATCACCTGCCGATAATGGTAGGCTAATGACTTCTAAAAACATAAAATCTGATATTTTATCTTCTAAAAAATATAAATCGGACAAAATATTTTCAAAGTAAAAATTGGGAAAGCCCATTTCAGGACAAACGCGGTTAAGTACCTAAACTATATGTTTCTCTCTGATTATCATCTAGTAAGACCAACGATTCTCTGCGTTGTACAGACTTTTTTTAGTTTACTTTTTTGAGCAAATTGGTTTCCCTTTAAAATTACTTAAGTAGAACAATATTTCAGATTAAATCCGGCCATATATTGGTCGGATTTTTTCATCGCAGAGCCTTTTTCTTGTTTTTGTTCTATTTTGGATTACAGTTTTTGATCTTCGCTGTATCCCCCCAAGCAACCCCATCTTTCATCTACTCTTCCTTTAGCGGCTAATGGTAAAAAGAGAAGAAATAGAAAATCGCAACTATCAGATAGTGAGATTATTACGATACTTATTTGCTTCCATTTAGGCGCACATAAGACCTTCAAACACTATTACCAGCAAATTGTGCTACAGCACTGGGGAGATTTATTCCCCCGGCTGGTTTCTTATAACCGTTTTATAGAACTTCAACAACGACATTTTATCCCTTTTGCAATGTACCTTAAAACTCATTGTTTGGGAAAATGCAGCGGCATTTCATTCATCGATTCAACAACACTGAAAGTTTGTAAAAATCAGAGAATCCATAACCACAAAGTCTTTAACGGATTGGCCAAAAGAGGAAAATCATCTATGGGCTGGTTCTTTGGATTTAAACTGCATCTGGTATGCAACGAAAAGGGAGAACTACTTTCGTTCTACCTCACACAAGGAAATGTAGATGATCGTAACCCTAAACATATCAGGAAATTAGCAGAAAATCTATTCGGAAAACTTTTCGGCGATAAGGGATACTTATCTCAAGCTCTCTGGCAAATGTTATTTGCTGATGGAATTCAATTGTTTACCAAACTACGCAAAAACATGAAAGGCCATATAATGGAACTAAAGGACAAAATACTCTTAAGAAATGTAGCAACTTCAGTTATTACTTTCGCAATGTTCGAAAATATAAAGGTTGATTTTACTCGCGGATTAACTGAAGTAAAAATAGCGGACGGAAATGTGGATTTTCAAAAGTATGCGCCTGAACAAGACATGCAACCATTGATTGTTGAAAAGCTTAAAGATAAACCATCCGGTAAGTATAGCGTAAAATACGAAATTGGAAATATCTTAAATTACGAAGTGATAAAAATAGAAGAGTCTGTTTTACCTGTTTTAGAAAGTAAAAAGTCAAATAATGGAAAAAAAGTACTAAAGGCAATAGGAATCGCAGCCTTGATAGGATTCTTATTGTTTAGGTAATATAAAAACACTTAGTGTTTCAAGATTTTAATTTTTCAATATAGTTCGGTCCAAGATGAAATTTATACAGTAGTCGAATTAAATGAAGAAGTAAGAATATTTATATAAAACACGTAAAACAATATCAAAAACATGAACTACGAAAAATACTACGATTTAGAAACATTTATCTTTAATGAAGTTAAGGAGGCGTTTCACAGGAACAGAAAACTGACTGCTGAACAGTTTTTCTGCATTATTATTTGGAAAGCAGAGAGAGTTAAAAGTATAATAGCAAAAAAGATAATAGAAAGGATTGAAATTGATGGTGTTAGTGGGTTAGAAGATAAAATTGGTGTTATTACTTCGGAAATTTACAAAGCAGATTCTTATAAAGGTAAATTAAAGGTATTACTGGTGGAGTATGAATTTAGGTTGCCAACCGCTTCGGCAATTTTGTCTGTTTTATATCCTGATCATTTTTCAGTTTATGATGTAAGAGTTTGCGAAATCCTCAAAGGAGACTTTCATAAAATAGCAGACCGGACGTTTGAGAAGTTGTGGATTGGCTACGTTTCATATCTTGAAAAGGTGAGAAATGTCTCATTAAAGGCCACTTACCGGGAGGCCGATAAATATCTTTGGGGTAAATCCCTATATGACCAGTTGATATCAGACTTGAAAAATGATTTCAAAAAAAGGCACCATGCTGCTCTCCCGCGTCTTTGACGCAGGGAGGGTGTTATCCTGTCTTTGACAGGAAATGGTCCGGTCGGACGGAGATCGGGTTTCACTTTGCCGAGGTCTGAAGACCAGGGTACATTCGTACCTTAGTTGAAATGACTGGAGCAATCGCGAAACAGCCTGTTGAATATTCACCCTTCACCCCTTTGAAATGAAGCCCCAAATGTTTTATCTTTACTAATAGAATCTACCAACAAATCCGACAATGAATAAAGAACCAATCCTAACACAAGCACACATTGAAAACCGTATTTTTACTGTCGGGGGCGTGCAGGTAATGTTTGATCGTGACTTAACAGAGATATATCAGGTGGAAACCAAAGTATTGAACCAGGCGGTAAAAAGAAATATAGAGCGTTTCCCCGAAACTTTTCGATTTAAATTTACCGAAGAAGAAGCCCATGACCTGTTTGCAAATCGTAAGTGGTTTGGAAACTTAAAGGCACAAACCGGGGCGGCAGGTTCAAGGTCACAATTTGTGACCTTAAACGACAAACGCGGGCAAAACATTAAATATTTGCCGTATGCCTTGACCGGCTAAAAAAATAACCGTGGAAAAGTTCGTTTAGCCCTTCACA
>CAZLXI010000078.1:0-6245 GCA_964563435.1 uncultured Lacihabitans sp. | reverse complement strand
CCACCTGAAAATATGATGATTATCATATTAAAATACTATATTTAACCTGCCATATAAACCCACAGGCTAAACGCCTGCAACTTTTAACTAAATATATAGTGCACACTTATGAAGAAAAATGCCACCAACCTCCCCATCAGGGAAGGTGAGAAAACAGCATATACAAACCGCTGGCTTACCGGCGCTGATATAAAGAGTATTCTACAGATATCGGAAAGTACCCTCGGCCGTATGCGAAAAAACAGGGAAATCCCCTACACCAAAATAGGCAAAGAATACTATTATCCAAGTGTCTTTTTTGACAGGATACTGCTCCAACGAGTAGTGAGCAGTTTCCGGGAGCTATTCGGGGCTGACACTCCCTGACTCCTTAAAAAGGTACACTTTCAGAAGCCTGCTGCTACTATTCAGACTGTTAATCAGCGCCTTATTTCATTATTCGGCGTAAGAGCTACCTTTTGGCTCCTCTCCGGGGGAGGTGAAATTTTATTTCTTATGGGTTTTGGTCGGGTCTTCTTCTACTCTTCTTCGGAAAAAGGTACCTTTTTCCGAACCCTACCCGAACGAATGTAGAACAAGTGTCGAACAAAACTCAGGCATACCTGTCAAAATACGTCAAAACCGGTCAATAGTAGTCAATACCTGTCAATACCTGTCACCGGTTTTTTTGGTTAAAAAACCGCATATAAGTTTGGCGCAGGTTTTGGTTCAAAAACTGAAATCCACAGTTTAATTTTTTTCACCTTCTAAATTTTTATTTTATGGCAACTTACGACAAAGGAATCCTGGGCTCATTCACCGGTACGGTAGGTACGGTGGTAGGAGCCAGCTGGCGGGGCAAAAGCATTATGCGGAGCCGCCCCAGAAAAACCTCGCGGGTACCCACCGAAACCCAGCTGCTGCAGCGTGAAAAGTTTTCGATGGTCACCCGCTTTCTTACCCCTATCCGGGGGTTACTGAACCTCTATTTCGGACAAAGCAGAGGGGTTCGCTCACGCTATAACCTGGCGGTGTCTTACCACATCAGGGAAGCCTTGGCCCAGGTAGATCAGACATTTGAAATGATCTATAACAAAGTGATGATCTCCAAGGGGGAACTACAGGGGGTGCAGGATGGAGTAGCTACAGCCCAGGCCGGAAACCAGATCCGGCTGCAGTGGCTCGACAACTCCGGCCAGGGAATGGCCCTGCCTACTGACAGCCTGTTGGTGGTGATTTACTGCCCGGATATGAACCTGTTTGAGGTGTTTGAAGCCGCGGCCATCAGGGAAGACACCGAAGCTACGCTAACTGCGGTATCTTACTTTGCAGGTTTACCGGTGCACTGCTGGGTGAGCTTTGTAAACGATGACCGGAAACTGGCCGCTTCCAGCTCCTATCTGGGTGAGATCACCCTGATATGATTTGGTGAACAGCCGCCTGTTCCGGGCGGCTGTTCATACCCTTCTTGAATGAAAATCCAGGCAGATTTCACCGTTTTGCCAATCAATAACTTATTTTTGCTATTTGCAAGCGTAATAAATTATATCACCGTTGTGGTTTCAACCATTACACCGCAAATATATAGATAATTTTATCTATTTACAAAATTTATAGATAACTATTTATCTGTTTCTTAGATAAAAATTTATACTGTTTTGTTTATGAGCGACTTAGATATCCGGAAAATCAGGAAAGCCCTGAAGCTCACCCAGGGAGAGCTGGCCGAGAAGCTCGGCGTTCATTATAAAACTATCCAAAACTGGGAGAAGGGAGGAGTGATACCGGAGTCAAAAAAGATACTGATCAGGAATCTCGGGCTCTCCCAATTCGGTAAGACCACAGATTATGATAAGGCCACCGACATTTCCGACTCCGATAACCCCAACATAAAAGAGGGGGAAATCGGGTATGTAACTCCCGCCTTATATGACCAGGTGTATCTTTTGCCCCTTTCTGCCAGACCCCTCGAAATCAGCCGCTCTCACTTCCTGCAGTTTGGCTCCGCCTACCAAAAAGTTCAGAGCCCGGTCAAAGGCGCTGATTTTGCTACCGTTCTTTCCGATGACGGGCTCGGGCCGGAGTTCCCCGACGGCGCTATCGTTTTTTTCAAACAAATTGACCCGAATCTCTTCATTGAGTGGGGGAAGGTGCATGCGGTCAGTACAAAAAACGGGCTGATCATAAAGCGCTTAAACCCGGGCAGTGAACCGGGCAGTTTACTTTGCTCCTGCTCAGACCCCCTGTTCAATTCCTTCGAAATCCCCGGAAACAGCCCGGATATGCATTTTTATAAGGCAATTGCCTGTACTTCGATAAAATAAGCTCATTAATAAAGTTAAAGAGCAACTGCAATCCTTCCCCGACGTTAACAAACAATTAAATGACATGGTTTATTTATATAGTAATATAGGTATTTTTAATGCCTTTACATCGTCTATTTTAAACCGATCGTTTCATGGGTTTGTTATATTCCTAAAAAAAGAAACATGAATACATCAAGTAAAATAAACAGACTAATGACAGGGCCCCCTGTAGGAGTGGTTTACCTTTCTCCATGGCTGGCCAACAACGGTTACAGTTATGATCTGCAAAAAGGATATCGAAAAAGCAAGTGGCTCACTTCGATAGGCAACGGAGCTATGATACGTTCAGGAGACCGGGTGGGGTATCAGGGCGGAATATATGCCTTGCAGGAGTATAAGCTATTCAAAATCTGAACAATAACATTTATATTTTCAATGTTTTCAGCCTGTACCTATTCCCAAAATACAGAAAATAAATCAGCAGCGAATAAGGAAAAAAGTACATCTTGTAGTGATGAATGCACCGCAAAAAACGACACGAAGCAAATGTCCTGCAAGCTCACAACCCCTGAACTCAGGCAACGGAAAGAAACCGTTATAGCCAGCCTCAAAAAACAGGTTATAGAAAAGAAAGAATTAAAAAACGGTTTTGCATATAAGTTTCCCGGAACTGATGCCGTATTAGATGAGCTGACGGAATTTATCAAAACAGAAAGGCATTGTTGCGATTTTTTTACCTTTGCTATATCTGTTAGTGGCGATAAAAGTGAAGCGTGGCTTAAATTGACGGGAGCAGACGGAGTAAAAGACTTTATAAATTCAGAACTTGGACTTTAATAATGATTAAAAGGGAAAAACTCGAAGAAAGGCAAATAAGCATTTATATCATAACCATTATCGTTAGCGTTTTTGTCGGGCTGAATTGGAATAACAGCAATATTCTTGAAAGAGCCATCGAACCCATCATCGGAATTTTGCTTTACAGCATGTTTTGCCAAACACCCTTTTTGGAACTGAAGCAAGCATTCAAAAACCGTTTATTTTTTAAAGCCTTATTATTTGGTAACTTTGTTTTAATCCCACTTTTGGTTTGGGGATTGATAAGCATTTTTCCAACAACTTCTGTAATGACACTCGGAATACTTTTGGTTCTGCTGACACCCTGTATTGACTATGTTATTGTTTTTTCGCATTTGGGCAAAGGAAATTCCAAAGCTCTATTGGCATCCACACCGTTGTTGTTCATTTTTCAAATGTTGTTATTGCCTTTGTACCTGTGGCTTTTTCTTGGAAAGGACACCATAAGCATCATTGCAGTTGCCCCGTTTGTAAAAGCATTTTTGTACTTAATAGTTATCCCGTTTCTGCTTTCGATTGCAACACAAGTCGTTTCAAAATCCAACAATAAGATAGGAAAAGTAGTCTTAGATTTATCGGGTTGGTTGCCCGTTCCATTTATGGCTCTGACCTTTTTTGTGGTTATTGCCTCTCAAATTAGAGTGTTATATAACAATCCCGAACCAATTTTAAAAGTCGTTCCTATTTATGTAGCCTTTGCGATTATCGCACCATTTATAGGGAAATTATCAGCCAAAATATTTAAAGTTGATTTTTACAGTTCAAGGGCAATTTCCTTTTCAACAAGTACAAGAAATTCATTAGTCGTGTTGCCTTTGGCACTTGCATTACCTGCTCCCGAAAACCAGTTAGTTGCCGTTGTGATTGTAACGCAGACAATCATTGAAATTTTCTTTGAACTGATTTATATAAAAATATTACCAATTATAATAAAGGAGCAATCCAGTCAATAATCAATATGGGATATTTAATGGTTGCGATATTTAGTATCCTTTTTTGAGTTTCATCAACTTCTTTTCTTTCCACATAAACGGCCAGAGATTCTGTGTTATGATCCATTTCACTAATTTTTTTGTTGATTTTGAAAGGTTTAATAGTGAATTTTCAAATATAAAAGATAAAATCTTTTGTATTCAATTTTAATATCGTAATATTACGATGTAAATAAATGTGTAGAAATGGGAGTTACAAAAACAGAAATATATAAAGATGAGCAAAATAAACTTGCATCGCTTCTTAAAGTTTTGGGGCATCCCGCCAGAATAGCAATCCTTCAATATATTATCAATCAAAAAGCATGTATCTGTAATGATCTGGTTGAGGAGTTAGGATTAGCGCAGGCAACTATTTCACAACATTTAAAAGAATTAAAAACTATAGGGATTATTCAAGGTTCAATTGAAGGAAAATCAGTTTGTTATTGTATTGACGAAAAGGTGTGGAAAGAATTTCAAGAGGAATTTAATGATTTTTTTAATCAGGATGTAAACGTAAAGCATTGCTGTTAAAGCATTTTTTTACATTTTAATATCGTTATATTGCTATATAACGTTTTAGTTTTTAATTATGTATTCTATCATTTTAAAAGTTAGTATTATGAAGTTATCAGAAATCAAAGAAATTTTGCCAGCATTAGAAAATGTTGAATTTCAATTAGAAAATGGAACATTTGTTCCTGAACACTTTCACGTTACTGAAGTGGGACAAATCATCAAAAATTTTATTGATTGTGGCGGCGTAATCCGTAAGGAAAAAGCAATCAATTTTCAGCTGTGGAATGCCGATGATTATGAGCATAGGTTGAAGCCAGGAAAGCTATTAAGTATAATTAAACTTTCAGAAGAAAAATTAGGAATTGAAGATTCTGAGATAGAAGTGGAATACCAAAGCGATACTATTGGCAAGTACGATTTGGATTTTAATGGAAATACATTTGTACTGAAAAACAAAACGACTGCTTGCTTGGCTCAGGATGCTTGCAGAATTCCTACTGAAAAACAACATAGAAGCCTTTCCGAATTAACTGCAAATCAATCAAATTCTTGCACTCCCAATTCCGGATGTTGCTAAACCTTCAAAATAGAATCTCTATGTATCCAATGTTATCAAAGACAATTCAGCATTTAAACTGGAAACAAATCAATAATGATGAGCGTAAAAGTACGTTACAGCCATTGATTGATCTTATTCAGCTAAAAATAAATAGCCAACAGCAAGTAAATATAAATTTCATTTGTACCCATAATTCACGCAGGAGCCATTTATCACAGGTTTGGGCACAAGTAGCGGCTTCTCATTTCGGTATTGAGAATGTGATTTGCTATTCGGGAGGTACTGAAGAAACCGCATTATTCCCAAAAGTAGCTGAAACTTTATCCGATCAGGGATTTAATATTTTCAAAATAAATGATGGCACTAATCCTGTTTACGCAATAAAATATAGTGATAATTCCCAACCGATAATTGGATTTTCTAAAAAGTATGACAATCCTTTTAATCCTGTATCTGCTTTTGCTGCTATAATGACCTGCTCGCAAGCTGACGGTGGATGTCCTTTTATCGCTGGTGCTGAAAAAAGGATCCCCATCACATTTGAAGATCCTAAAATTTCAGATAATACCTCTGACCAGACAAAGGTATATTCTGAAAGGAGCTTACAGATAGCATTGGAAATGTTTTATGTGTTTTCAAAAATTACTAAATAGCCGATGCAACCAAAACTAAAATTCTTAGACAGACACCTAACTTTATGGATATTCCTTGCAATGGCACTTGGTCTAGGCTTAGGATATTTCTTTCCGGGTATTTCAAAAATTACAAATACGCTATCCGTCAGCACTACAAATATTCCGTTGGCACTAGGTTTGATATTGATGATGTAACCGCCACTGACAAAGGTGGATTATTCATTATTGCCTATAGGATTAAAGGATAAAAAAGTTATTAGTATCTCTTTATTGTTAAACTGGATTATCGGACCTGTTTTAATGTTCGGATTCTTCGATAAACTACAGAAAGTATTGATAGTGAGTTGATTCAATACCCGATTACCGCAGCGGCACGATCGCCGGTGCCGAAATGTCAAAATCCTGCAATTGTAAG
>CAZLXI010000077.1:2286-6877 GCA_964563435.1 uncultured Lacihabitans sp. | reverse complement strand
GCTGCTGACAACCCCACGTCGTCCATCCGATTAAAGCCCAAAAAAAGTACCTGATCCGCATAAGATGAAAATGCCAAGTGATGAAATTAGAAAAATATTTTTATAAATTCACCAAATATCAATAAAAAATCTTCATAAAAGACCAGACCGGCTTCATAAGTATGACGTTCTTCTTCAAAAAAAGCAGATCGCCTGTAAAACAAATAAAAAACCGTGTGCCGAAACTTTTAGCTTTTAGTTTTTAACTTTTCACCTAATATTGCCATTCCCCTTGATCACTTTTCCCTATTTTTACTTTTAAAATCCTTTTATATGCGGCTATCCGGTGTGGTGATTCTTGTTCTGGTGATGTGTTCCTGCACCGCCACCAAAGAGAGATCGATTTTTAACGGCAAAAACCTGGAGGGCTGGACGCCCAAGATCCATCACCATGAGTATGGCGATAATTATGCCAACACCTTTCGGGTTGAAGACGGTCTCATCAAGGTGCGATACGACGGTTACGACCAGTTCAACGCACGTTACGGCCACCTGTTTTACAAAACGCCCTACTCTCATTTCCACCTGAAGCTGGAATACCGCTTTAACGGTATCTGGAGAAAGGATGCACCTTCCTATACCCATCTTAATTCCGGGGTGATGTTTCATTCCCAGGATCCGAAGACTATCCTGAAAGAGCAGGACTGGCCCATTTCGGTAGAAATGCAGTTTCTGGCGGAAGAAAAGCCGGGTGTACCCCGCCCTACCGGGAATATGTGCTCACCGGGCACCGATGTGGTTTACCAGGGCCGGAAAGACCCGCGCCATTGTATCGATTCCCGGTCAAAAACCTATAAACCCGACGAATGGGTGAAAGCCGAACTAATCGTCTACGGCGAATCGCTCGTGCAGCACATTATCAACGGAGAGGTAGTCCTGGAATATACGAAACCCTCCATTGGCGGTGGTGTGGTAAATGGGGCCGACCCGAAGATATTTATTCAGGGCAAGTCTTTAACTTCGGGCTACATCGGCCTGCAAAGTGAGGGCCAGGAAATTGAGTTCAGGAATATTACGATCCGGAAACTTCGCAGGAAATGATATTTTCGGTCATTATTGGCAAATAAAGCCAGGAATGTATATGTTGAGTTCGGTCCTCGACAGCTTCGCTGGCAAACTTCGCACTCTCGTGTTCGTTTGTGCTCGAACTGACATTTCACCATTTCTGGTGTCAGTTTCTGGCTGCGCGGCCCGGCGTAATCGAGAACCGGGTATAGCCCGAAACTTATCCATTAAGCGCCCGCGCCGCCTCTTTCGCAAAGTAAGTGAGGATAATATCAGCGCCGGCCCGCTTCATGCTGATGAGCATTTCCATCATGGCTTTGTCGCCGTCTATCCAGCCGTTTTGGGCGGCGGCTTTGATCATGGCGTATTCGCCGGATACGTTGTAGGCCGATATGGGTACGTTGAAGTGATCTTTCAGGGTTTTGATCACATCGAGGTAGGAGAATGCCGGTTTTACCATCAGGATATCCGCCCCTTCGGCATAGTCTAGCTGCGCTTCGAGCAGGGCTTCCTTTACATTGGCCGGGTTCATCTGGTAGGTTTTTTTGTCACCGAATTTAGGTGCGGAGTCCAGGGCGTCGCGGAAGGGCCCGTAAAACGCCGAGGCGTATTTGGCCGTGTACGACATGATAGCGGTATCGGTGAACCCTTCTTCGTCCAGTGCCTGCCGGATAGCCCCTACCCGGCCGTCCATCATGTCGGAAGGCCCGATGATATCGGCGCCGGCCTTTGCCTGGGCTACGGCCATTTTTACCAGCACTTCCACTGACTCATCGTTCACGATCTTCCCGTCTTTTACGATTCCGTCGTGCCCGTCGGAGCTGTAGGGGTCCAGGGCCACGTCGGTCATCACCACCAGTTCCGGAAATTTATTTTTGATCTCCGAAAGGGTGCGAAGGTAAAGTGTGCCTTCTTTGATGCTTTCAGAGCCCAAAGAATCCTTTTTGCTTTCCGGGTAATGGGGGAACAGGCATATTGCCCGGATGCCGTGTGCAACCACATCTTGTATCTCTTTCAGCAGCGTATCGGGGGAATACCGGAAAATACCCGGCATAGACCGGATCTCTATTTTCTCACCGGTTCCTTCCTGGACAAACATCGGGAAGATAAAGTCATTTACCGACAGGCTGCTTTCGGCCACCATGTCACGGATACCAGCAGAAACACGATTACGTCGGGGTCTTCTTATTAAAAAATGCATTTAATCCTTCTTAAACAACCTAAACTCTAAAGCCACACGGGTAGTATCTGGCTCGGCATTGACGGCCAGGCCGTGGATCAGATGACCGGAGAAGAAAAGTACTTCGCCATAGTCTACTTCGGCCCTTTCCAGGTGGCTGCTTCCGCCCCATTCCCTGATCATACGTACCCGGTATCTGTTGCCTTCCACCACGGCGCCGTTATGCGTTCTGAGCACCTTGTTTTCGGTCAGCTTATGACTTCCCGGAGCTATGGGGAGCGAGGAGTTTTCAGTAACGCCCGCTATGGGAATCCATAGATTCACAAACGGCGGAATGTAGTCGGCCTCGTCCACCCTTTCGTATACATCTTTGTGCGGCGGATTATAGTCGCTGGAGCCCGGGCGATTGATCCGCACAATGATGTGCAGCTCTTTGCCGTCTTCGGGGTTGATGTCAGTCAGACCAAAGCCAAGTATTTTTTCAAACTTGGGCAGCACTTCCTTTACAGGGAAGTTAAAATCTTCGGCGAAAAGGTCACGGGTCTTACCCACTACCTTAAAGTGATCTTCGCGGGTAGTGACCACATCATGGTATCGCTCCAGGCTAAAGTCTGCCGGAACATCCAGGCCCAGCTCATCTCTTATAATTTTGGCCACGCTCTGGGTAAGTCCCTGCTTTAAGGATGCAAACTCCTCCGGACTTAAAAAATTAGCCGAAGTGTGGCCTTCATCGTACCACGGCTGGGTATACACAATATCGGTATCTTCTCTCGATAGTCTTATTTCTTTTCCGTAATCAAACGGAGGGCAGTCCTTTACAGACACTTCGTATTTTTTATCACCAATCGTGTAGGACAGTACGTCTTCCATATTCCTGTTTGAGTTTGAAAATGTTTTGTCACAAAAGTACCTCAAAAAACAATTGTATAAAATGATACTAGTCAGTTTTTAACTGTAGATGTATATATTCAATCTTATTATACGATGAGGATCGGTTTATAATTTAAACATGAAGAAGTGAAGGTGGCCTGCCTTCACTTCTTCATGTTATATCCTGTTTACTTCCGGGCCAATGAAAACCCGGCTTGTATTCCCGTTTAAAAGAATATATTACTTCAACTTTTTCACCCCCATATTCCACAGGATAAATCCGTAGATGTCGGCCGTTTCTTCGATGTATTTCCGGGTATTGCTGGCACCGTGACCCGAATTGGTGTCGATCCGGATCAGCAGGGGGTTGGCAGAGCTGCTTCCTGCCCTGGCCTGCAGTTCGGCCGCATATTTAAAGGAATGCGCCGGCACCACGCGGTCGTCGTGATCCGCGGTGGTGATCAATGTAGCCGGGTAACTGACCCCTGATTGTATGTTATGAAGCGGCGAGTAGGCATACAAGGCTTTGAACTCTTCCGCATTATCGGACGAACCGTAGTCGGCGATCCAGTTAAAGCCGATGGTGAATTTCTGGAAGCGCAGCATATCCATTACGCCTACTTCCGGGATGGCCACTTTGGCCAGGGCCGGCCGCTGATTGACCACCGCCCCTACGAGAAGCCCCCCATTCGACCCTCCCCGCAGCGCCAGGTGCTCTGAATCACAATATTTGTTGGCGATCAGGTATTCGCCCGCCGCAATAAAGTCATCAAACACATTCTGCTTTTTGAGTTTCATGCCCTGCTCATGCCACGTCTCACCATACTCCGACCCACCCCTAAGGTTGGCCTGGGCATACACTCCGCCCTGCTCCAGGAAAGGGATCAGCAGAGGGCTGAAGCCCGGATTCAGACTTACATTGAACCCGCCGTAACCGTAAAGAATCGTAGGGTTCGCCGAATTCAGCGTCATTCCTTTTTTAAAGGTAATGAACATAGGCACACGGGTACCGTCCTTGGAATTGTAAAAGACCTGCCGGGTTTCAAAGTCCTCCGGGTTAAAGTCTACTTCCGGTTTGCGGAACGGGACAGACTGCCCCGTAGCAATATCGTAGCGGTAAGTGGTGGCGGGGAAAGTAAAGGAGGTAAAGTAATAAAATACGGATTTGTCTTTCGCTTTTCCGCCGAAACCGCCGGCTGTTCCCAGGCCGGGTAGCTTTACTTCGCCTTCCGGATTTCCGTTAAGATCATGTACATAGACCCGGGTGGTCACATCTTTTTTATAGCTGACAAAGAGCTTTCCACCGGCAGCGTTCACGCTCTGAAGCGGTTCGGGCTTTTCCGGGAGGAGTTCCGCCCATTTTTTTGAAGCAGCATCCCAGGTCACCACTTTATCGTTAGGGGCATTATCATTGGTTCGGATGTAGAATGTATCGCCCACATTATGAAATATGCTGTAGGAAGAATTGCTGATCTCCGCCACCACCGGCGTAAATTC
>CAZLXI010000077.1:0-2186 GCA_964563435.1 uncultured Lacihabitans sp. | reverse complement strand
TATGAAATATGCTGTAGGAAGAATTGCTGATCTCCGCCACCACCGGCGTAAATTCCTTTTCTCCTTTCTTTTTGTAGTAAACCGCATTCCCGTCAAGCCCTTTTCCCCGGTCGCTGACCGTCAGAAAAGCGAAGTTTTCATCTTCCGGCGTATATACAATATTGAAGCGCTGCGGGTGGGCCTTGTCTTCAAAGATCAGCCGGTCTTCCGACTGGGCCGTTCCCACTTTATGATACCATACCTGGTGGTTTTCATTCACGGCTGCCAGGGCGCTTCCTTCCGGTTTCGGATACCGGCTGTAATAAAACCCGTCGCCCTGCCAGGCTATACCTGATACTTTCACCCATTCCAGCTTGTCATCAAGTGATTTTTTGGTGTTCATATCCATCACAAAGATGTCCATCCAGTCGGAACCCCCTTTGGAGAGTGCATAGGCGGCAAATTTCCCGTCTTTTGACAGGCTGAATTGCTTTAGCCCTGTGGTTCCGTCTGCCGAAAGCCCGTTTGGATCGAGCACCACTTCCGCCTCGCCGTTGATCTCTTTCTGGCGGTACAGCACCGACTGGTTCTGGAGCCCGTTATTCTTGTAGAAATAATACCATCCCCCACTCTCAAAAGGGGCTGAATATTTGGGATAGTTATATACCTTCTCCAGCCGGTTGCGGAGCTGTTCGCGATACGGGATCCGGTCAAGAAAGGCGTTGGTCACCTCGTTCTGACGCTTCACCCATTGCCCTGTCTCCTCCGAGCGGTCGTCTTCCAGCCAACGGTACGGGTCAGTTACGGCAACCCCGTGATAAATGTCCTGATGATCTGTTTTCCTGGTTTCCGGATACCGGAATTGCGCATGTCCTGACGCAGATAGTACTAAACCCACGATAATGGCGTTAAATTTTGTATTCATAGTTTTAAGTAATAGGTTAATCCCTGCAAAAATAAAATAAAATTTTGAAGAGCGGTTCAACCTTTGCCTTTGAAAATCATCTAAATAAAAACCTTTTATAACGGCCTGCCGTTATTACATTTGTAAAGATTACATAAACCTTAAGAAATGCGTACTGTTTTTTTTGCGATATTTCCTTTATTGATAACCTTTTCAAGCTTTGGTCAAAACAACCTGAGGCAACAACTGATCAAGAACTGGAAAAAAACAGATATTACGGCTATTGACGGCAGTCCGTATTACGATGACGAAACGGTCAACCTGGATTTTGACCTCCATTTTTTTTCAACAGACTCCGTTTACCTGTTCAATAACAGTCGTCTGACCCCTTTACGCTACCGGCTCAGCCCTGACAGCCTGCTGCTCCTTTCCGGTTTACGGCTAAAGGTCATCGAGGTCTCCGAGATCAAGCTGGTGCTGGAATCCCTGGAGAGTGAAGGTTTTGATTTTAAGATAACTTTTATGCCCAAAAGGCTCTTTGACCTCACTTATACCCCCGAAGCTTACCGGGCTAAAAACGGAGAGATCGTGTTTACGGCCATTCACGGTAAGCTGGAGCCCCAGTTTACGCATAAGACCATGAGTCCGGTAGATTATATTTTTGAGCAGTTCGGGTTCCCCGAATACCGGAAAGGCGGGTTTGTGGTACGGTTTGTGGTAACCGCCACGGGTGACGTCACCGGTGTGCGGGTGATCGCATCCTCCAACGACCGCTATAATGACAACCTCGTTAAAGCCGTCCTGAAAACCAAAGGGTTGTGGAAGCCCGCTGAATTTAAAGGGGAAAAGGTGGCCACCGAGGTAGAATATGATTATAACCTGGGGTATCACGACCGTAACCTGAGCTCTTCCGAGATCGATTCGCTTCAATAC
This sequence comes from uncultured Lacihabitans sp., assembly GCA_964563435.1. Lineage (GTDB taxonomy): Bacteria > Bacteroidota > Bacteroidia > Cytophagales > Spirosomataceae > Leadbetterella. The sequence goes on along the minus strand of CAZLXI010000077.1, from coordinate 370 downwards.
AGCAAGATGTACCTCGATTACGGCTTACAGTTTATCTCCACGGGTGCTTACCGGAATGCCTCCACCTACCTCAAAAAGGCTATCGATTTAAACCCACTGAATGTGGATGCGTACTTCAAGCATGCCGAGGTTTCCTTTGCTCTTCGAAGAAAAGAGGAAGGCTGTGAAAGCCTGGCTTACCTGCTGCTGCTTGAGCAGAAGAAGGCTGAGCCACTTTATGAGAAGCACTGCAAGTAGAAGCTGTTTGTCGCAGCAGCGAACCGTCACTTTTAGGTCTCTTAGGTCTCGGCAGAGTCTCTTTGAAAAAGGACTCTGCTGTATTATCTAAAGGCATCAGAGTCCTCTGCGAGAGACTCTGATGGAACCCTAG
>CAZLXI010000076.1:0-7691 GCA_964563435.1 uncultured Lacihabitans sp. | reverse complement strand
GATTAATTAAATATTTAATGATTTAATCAGGTAGGTCATGTCGAGGCAAAAGTCATTCCCCCAAAAAGCAGAATTTTCCGCTAAGTTGTTTTTCCGGCAATACCCGGCTTTTCCGTATATTCTGAAATGGACGCTGATCTCTTTGCTGACCGGGGCCTGTATCGGCAGCGCTTCGGCGGGATTTCTCATTTCGCTGGATCGGGCAACCCACTTCCGTGAAAGCCACTTGTGGCTGATCGCGTTATTGCCGGCAGGCGGATTTCTGATCGGGCTGCTTTATCACTATTTCGGTCGGGAGGCAGAAGCCGGAAATAATCTCCTGATCGATACCATTCATGAGCCGAAGAAGGTGATCCCGTTCCGGATGGCCCCGCTGGTGTATATCGGAACCATCGCCACACATTTTTTCGGAGGCTCGGCAGGGCGTGAAGGTACGGCTTTACAAATGGCCGGGGCTATTGCCGATCAGTTTTCGAGGCCTTTCCGGCTTTCGGCAGACGACAGAACTCTATTGATCATTTCAGCTATTGCCGGAGGGTTTGGCTCGGTATTCGGTACCCCGCTGGCCGGTGCAATATTTGGCCTGGAATTTTTCCTGATCGGGCGTATCCGTTACAATGCCATTTTTCCCGGATTTATGACGGCCGTTATTGCGGACCAGGTCACAAAACTCTGGCAGGCGAACCATACGCATTATTCTATCCGTATTATCCCTGATATCTCGTTTCCGAATATGATCTACGCTGTAATTGCAGGGGTATTTTTCGGATTATGCGCCGCCACTTTCAGTAAGGTCATCCACAGGGTAAGTCGCGTATTTAAAGCGAAGATCGCTTATCCGCCCCTGCGTCCGGTAGCCGGCGGGATCATCGTGGCGCTGGCTGTCTGGGCAATAGGCACCACCCGATACATTGGTCTGGGTATTCCGACCATCGTCAGCTCTTTTGAGCAGTCGTTACCGGCCTATGATTTTGCCTTGAAAATGATTTTTACGCTGATCACCTTGTCCGCAGGGTTTAAAGGCGGGGAGGTTACGCCCCTGTTCTTTATCGGGGCTACTCTGGGAAACGCCCTGGCTTATTTCATCCCGTTGCCTGTGGGGCTTTTGGCAGGAATGGGGTTTGTGGCCGTATTTGCCGGCGCTACCAATACTCCTGTCGCCTGTACTGTAATGGCTATGGAGCTTTTCGGCAGTGAGTGCGGTGTGTATGTGGGTCTGGCCTGTGTGGTGTCTTATTTATTGTCGGGACACAATAGTATCTATAGCAAACAAAAGATCGGCGAGCCTAAGCATGAGAGGTTTTCATCTTTGGAAGGGAAGAGGATGGATGAGGTAAAGTAGACCGTTTATACAGCAGTCATACAACTATCCTCTAAAAGCGGTTAACGTGGAATTGATCTATCTTTACCGGAATGTAGGCGCTTACATCCGGGAGAAACCCGCTGTTGCTGAATGGGGCGATAGAACAGCGAGAGAGTTAGTAACCGTAATTCAGAAAAAACATCAGGAGCTAAAAGGTTTTAACCTCTCGGGAATTTACGGGAAGGCTCAATAAATTTGTTTTTATCGTCATTCGGCATTAAATCCCTAAATTTGCGTTTTATTTCGATAAGGGGCATATGGCCCCTTAACTTTCAAATTTCATGCTGAGATGTTTAAAAGAGTGCTCTTATTCCTGTTGACTGTCGTGGTATTCGGATGCGGTAAAGGTTCGGATGCCCCTGATACCGTGGTGACCATTGAAAGATTTGACCGGAATCTTATGGCCGTGAAGTCGGAAGAGGAGCTTCAAAAGCTGCTGGAAGAGAACCGGGCCATAAGTGATCTGCTGTTTGGTGCTTCACCGGAGGATACAGTTTTTAGGGGAGATGTTCTTCACATGGTACAGCATGCCGACGCCCGGAAGCTCTATGAACAGGTGGGGGAAACTTTTGGTGATCTGAAAACGATGGAGCAGAGTTTTGCCCGGGCGTTTGATGAGATCAGAAAGCTGTATCCCGAATTTACACCACCGCGCATTGTGGCGGGGTTTAGCGGACTGCGGAATGATATGGTGGTTTCTGATTCGTTGGTAGTGATCTCGCTGGAGTCGTTTATCGGGCCTGGAGCGCTGTACCGGCCGGATCAGTCGGAGTATGTGCTTCGGCGGTTTGCCCCGGAGTATGTGGTGCCTAACGTGATACGGTTTTTGTCTAATCAGTTTAACAAAACAGATTTTGCGAGGGACTCTTTCACGGCGGATATGATCTTCTTCGGGAAGTCGCTGGAATTTAGCCGGACGGTGCTGCCGCATGTAGAAGATTCCCTCATTATAGGCTATACCAACCGCGAAATGCAGAATGCCTATGAACACCAGGAGGTGATCTGGGCGCACATTATTGATCGTGAGTTGTTGAACAGCGAGAATCCGGCCGTGAATGCCAAGTACTTCGGTGAGCGCCCTTACATAGGGGAGATCAGCGGTGACTGCCCCGGTCGTATAGGTCAGTGGCTGGGCTGGAGGATAGTGGAACTGTACCGGATGAAGAATCCCAAAGTAACGATCCGGGAATTGATGCAAAATGAAGATGCCGAAGCTATTCTGAGAGGATCAAATTACCGCGGCCAAAAAGACAAGTAAATGGTTAATGCCTCTACCGAAAATAAACCCGGGGTCAGCTTTAAGGGCATGAAAGAAGCCTTGAAGCTTTTCATGTTTTTAAAACCCTATAAAGGATTGTACCTGGCCGGTATGGTGATGCTGATATTTTCTACGCTTACCACGCTGATGTTCCCCATTCTGGTGGGTGAAATGACCAAAGTGCTGGAGGGGAAATCGGTCTTCAGTCTGAATAATGTGGCGGCTGTATTCGGAATAGTTTTGCTGTCTCAGGGTATTTTTTCTTATTTCCGGGTGTTGTTTTTTGCCGTAGTGAGTGAGAAGGCCACTGCGGATATCCGCAAGATCCTGTACAAAAAGATTATTACCACGCCCATTCCTTTTTTTGAAAATAACCGGGTGGGCGACCTTATCAGCCGGCTGTCGTCTGATGTGTCGGCCATACAGAATGTGCTGACCACCACCGTGGCTGAGTTTTTTCGGCAGATAGCCACGCTGGTGCTGGGTTTGACGTACCTGTTCTATGTTTCCTGGCAACTTACCCTGTTTATGCTGGCTACGTTTCCGGTAACGGTTCTGGCGGCGCTGCTGTTCGGTCGTTATGTCCGCCGTTTGTCGCGGGCCGTACAGACCAGGCTGGCGGAGGCGAACATTGTAGTGGATGAAAGTTTTCAGTCTATTTCTACCGTAAAGGCCTATACCAATGAAAAGCTGGAATACGGGCGCTACTCCGGCCTCATCGGCGAGGTGGTGAAGCTCTCCATAAAGCTGGCCCGGTACAGGGGGATGTTTATTTCGTTTTTTGTGATAGGGCTTTTCGGCGGGGTCTGCCTGGTGATCTGGTTCGGCGGAAACCTGGTGCTGGAGGGACAACTGATCCTGTCGGAACTGGTGGCGTTTCTGCTGCAGTCACTGTTTATAGCCGGTTCCCTGGCGGGTCTCGGGGAGATCTATACGTCAGTACAGCGGTCTATCGGGGCGTCGGAGCGGATCTTTGAGATCCTGGAAGAACCTTCGGAAGTGGATATGGATCAGGAGCCGGAACCGCTGAGATACAAGGGGGAGATCGGGTTCCGGAACGTCAGCTTCGCCTATCCTTCCCGGAAAGACGTGACCGTGCTGAAAGACATTGACCTTACGATCCCGGCAGGGCAGAAGATCGCTTTGGTAGGGCATTCGGGTGCCGGGAAGTCGACCCTCGTGCAGCTTCTGATGAAGTATTATCCCTTAGAGGAGGGCGCTATCCTGATGGACGGAAAGAGCATCGGGGACATTAACATTACCGAGCTGCGGAATAACATGGCGATCGTGCCCCAGGAAGTGCTTCTTTTCGGCGGCACTATCCGGGAGAACATTGAATACGGGAAGCCGGGCGCTACAGAAGCGGAAATAAAGGAGGCGGCGCGCAAAGCCAATGCGCTGGAGTTCATCGACCGTTTCCCGGAAGGTTTTGAGACCCGGGTAGGGGAGAGAGGCATAAAGCTTTCCGGAGGACAGAAGCAGCGGGTGGCTATTGCCAGGGCTATTTTGAAAAACCCGGCCGTGCTGATCCTGGACGAAGCCACCAGTGCACTGGACTCGCACTCCGAACGCCTGATCCAGGAGGCGCTGAAAGAGCTGATGAAGAACCGTACCTCTATTATCATAGCCCACCGGCTGGCCACCATTCAGCATGTAGACCGGATTTATGTATTGGAAGACGGACGTATAGTGGAATCCGGAACCCACGAAAATTTGTTATCTGATTCAGGTGGTGTTTATGCACAGTTCGTTAAAATGCAGTTCGACGCCCTCTTAAATTCTAAAGAACAGGTATGAGTAATGACATTTTAAAAAGCACAGGGCTCCGGGTAACCGAGACCCGGCAGGTGATCCTGGAGCGCTTTCAGGAAAAAACGGCAGCTATTTCACAAGGTGACATGGAGAGCGAGCTGGGCGAAGCTATTGACCGCGTGACCGTTTACAGAACACTGAAGACCTTTGTGGAAAAAGGCATCATTCACAAAATACTGGATGACAAAGGCGGGATCAAATATGCCCTATGCAAAGAGCAGTGTCATCCCGGGCACCACCATCACGATCACCTGCATTTTAAATGCTCGGTCTGCCAGGAGACCACCTGCCTGGAAAAACACCTGATCCCGGAGGTCAGCCTGCCGGAAGGTTACCGGAAAGAAGAAGTGAATATCCTGGTTCAGGGCGTATGCCCCAACTGTAAATAAATCGGTTTATGTATCAGATCAAAAGTGCCGTATTTAATAAAAGTTCGGCTAAAATAGAACAATGCCCGCAGGATAACCTGCCGGAGATCGCCTTCATCGGGAGGTCTAATGTAGGAAAATCCTCGCTGATCAATATGCTGACCGGGGTAAAAAATCTGGCCAAAACCTCATCCACGCCGGGGAAAACCCAGTTGATCAACCACTACCTTATAGACAATGCCTGGTACCTTGTCGACCTGCCGGGGTACGGCTACGCCAAAGTACCGTTGTCAGAAAAAGCAAAATGGGAAAAGATGACCTGGGATTATATTCTGCAACGTAAAAACCTTCTCTATGTTTTTGTGCTGGTAGACATCCGGGTAAGTCCGCAGAAAAGCGACCTTGAATTTATCCGTAAATTGGGAGAAAACGGGATTGCCATTAAAATAATTTTCACGAAGGAAGACAAAGTAAAAACATTAGAAGGACAGCGCAATATAACCGCTTTCAGAGAGGCACTTAGCGAAAACTGGGAGATACTGCCCGAGTATTTTGTCAGTTCTGCGGAAAAGAAAAGCGGAAAAATTGAGCTGCTCGGACTAATTGAAGAGATCGTATTCAATAGTTTTTAAATTATTTTAATATATATTTGTGTTCTACAGTAATAATTAAAAAATGGTGACAGAATACCTTGGAATTGATATTGGCGGAACAAATGTAAAAATGGGGATCGTAGATTCCGAAACGGGTAATATTAAAAACTTCTATAGTCATGAGACCAGTTCGTGGAGAGCCTCGGGGAGGTTTGTAGAACGTTTGGGTGATGCTATAGTACTTCAACTGAAAGAAAATCCGGAAGTTAAGAAAGTGGGTATAGGAGTTCCCGGCCTGATTTCGAGAGACCGGAATACCCTGATAGAGATCACCGCCATTCCGGAAACCAACGGTATTCATATCATCCCGGTTTTGAAAGAAAGATTCCCCGAGCATGAATTTTTTCTTGAAAATGATGCCAATGCGGCGGCCCTGGGAGAATATTACTTCGGGGAAGAGAAGCTGCCGGAAGATTATATTTTTGTGACACTGGGCACCGGAGTAGGCGGAGCAGCGATTATTGATAAGCTGGTCTTCAAGGGGGGGGGCGGAAATGCCATGGAGCCCGGACACATGCCGTCAGAGAACGGGAAAGTGCTGGAAAGGATCATTGGTAAGAATGAACTACTGGAGATGGCCAACCAGATGCGGGGAGTGTTTACAGGTCAGACAAAACTCCCTGCCGACGGCACTATTTCTACCACGGGCCTTGTCGCCGCCGCTTCTGAAGGAGATGAGCTGGCGTTGAAAATATTTGACCGGGTGGGCTCGCTTTTAGGCGATGGCCTGGTAAGCATGATCCGGATCCTCGACATCACCACGGTGCTGATCGGTGGCGGCCTGTCGGCTTCTTTTGATTATATCATGCCCGCCGTTAACCGCCAGCTTAACTACTGGCTGACCCCTTACTATACCAAGACATTGGATATCCGCAGGGCTACCCTTGCCAATGATGCGGGTCTGCTGGGTGCTGCCAGTTTGTGTTTTTAAGTTTTTCCGGTTTTGAGTAAAAGTACTTACCCGGTATTCTCGCATGAGTACTTCATGCACAAGGCGCTCCTGCTGGCAGAGGAGGCATTTCAAAACGACGAAATACCGGTAGGGGCTATTGTGGTGGCTGAGGGGAAGAAAATCATCGGCAAAGGATATAATCAGACGGAGAAGTTAACGGATGTCACCGCACATGCCGAGATCCTGGCCCTTACTGCCGCCTCTAACTTTTTAGGAGGAAAATATCTCAAAGACTGTACTTTGTACGTTACTTTAGAACCCTGCGTGATGTGTGCAGGTGCACTGGCATGGTCGCAGATCGGTACGGTGGTTTACGGAGCAGCTGACAAAAAAAGAGGCTTTTCCTTATGGAAACCGGCTGTGCTGCATCCTAAAACCCATGTTATACCGGGAGTTTTGGGAGAAGAAGCTGAGCGGCTGATGAAATCTTTTTTTCAGAAACTGAGAAACTGATTTTAACAGATACCTGGCAGAAGAAGGGGAACGGATTGAAGTTTGGGGTTGTTTTAATAATATAGCAGATATCAAAATAATTAAAGTAAACAAGTTATGGCATTTACATTAGCACCGCTCCCTTATGCCAACGATGCATTGGAGCCTTTTTTTGACGCACAGACCATGGAAATCCATCATGATCGTCACCACAATGCGTACGTTACCAATCTGAATGCTGCGATTGCAGGTACAGATTTAGATAATCAGAGTATCGAAGACATCTTAGCCAATATCAGCAAGGCGTCACCGGCGGTGAGAAACAACGGCGGCGGACATTATAACCACGATCTGTTCTGGAATATCTTAGCCCCTGCCGGTAAAGGCGGCGAGCTTTCAGGCGACCTGAAGGCGGCCATAGAAGTGGCATTCGGTTCTGTGGATGAGTTCAAGGCCCAATTTAAAGCAGCTGCCACTTCACGGTTCGGTTCAGGATGGGCCTGGCTGATCGTCAAAGCCGACGGATCTGTGGGCATCACTTCCACGCCTAACCAGGACAATCCCCTGATGGATATCGCGGAAGTAAAAGGAACACCTATCCTGGGCCTTGATGTGTGGGAGCATGCTTATTACCTGAAATACCAGAACAAACGTCCGGATTACGTCGACGCCTTCTGGAATGTAGTGAGCTGGGATGCGGTAGCGAAGAGATTCGCGGCGGCGAAATAAGTGAGGTAAAAACTAAAAACTAAAAGTTAAAAGTTGCGGAACATTCTTCTGTATTAAATACTAAATGGTTCCTTAACTTTTCACTTTTAGTTTTTCACTTTTAATTGCCTTGTGCTTTCTCTCT
>CAZLXI010000075.1:0-7755 GCA_964563435.1 uncultured Lacihabitans sp. | reverse complement strand
CTTATGCAGGTGTCATCGATCAGGATCATTTCTTTACAATTATCTTTTTCCCGGCCATCAGGGTATTATTCTTCATATTATTCCAGGATTTCAGGTTTTCCACGCTAACCCCGTAGCGGTTAGCGATGCTGAAGAGCGTTTCACCGGCCTTTACAGTATGATATATCGGCTGTGCCGGAACCGGGGTTCCTGTGCCCTTTACGCGAAGCTTCTGACCCACCCGGATCGCATTGCCCGAAAGCCCGTTCAGGTTCTGCAACTCGTCTATGGTCAGTCCGTAGCGGTTGGAAATGCTAAACAGGGTTTCGCCACGTTGTACGGTGTGGGTGGACACTGTGTGGGGCGAAGCGTCGCCCGGAGCAGCGGCTCCCGGCGAAGCGTCGCCCGGCCTCGTTGTGCTTACAGGCGCGGAAGCAACGGGCTCGGTTCTGGTTTCTGCTGCTACGGCATTTCCTGGCGTAGAAGCTTCTGATGCGGCGGAGCCGGGAACTGTCAAAGTGGTGCCCGACTTCAGGGTTTCTGAGGGAGACATCCGGTTAAGCAGGCGCAATTCATCTACGGTAGTCCCATAGCGGTTAGCGATGCTGAACAGTGTTTCGCCGCGCCGGACGTAATGCCCCCTCGTCGCCGTTCCTGCGGCAGGAACGGCTATCGTCTCCTTCTCAGCCGTTACGACGGGAACTTCCACCGTTTTCTCTGTCACCGGAGGGGCTTCTGTTTTTGTAGTTACAGTTTCTTTCCGGGGGGGCATCAGCACGGGCTGAGTCTCTTTCTTCTCGTCTTCTACCCAATCATCTTCCGGCTCATCGGAGTAGGGTACCAGCAGTCGCTGGTTATATTTAATGCCTTCAAAAGGCCCGAGGCGGTTGATGTCTCTCAGCTTTTCCACCGTAGTGCCATATTTCTTAGCCAGCGAAAACAGGGTCTCATTCTCCAGAACCCGGTGGGTAATGTAGGGGGTAGAGGTGGTGTCTTTCTGCACCGGGAGAGCAGAAACGGCTACCTCCGGCTTGGTTTCTACAGGCTCGGTGGTGAATATTTCGGGCGGTGCTACCAGGTTGGTATTGTATTGAACAGCGGTTTTCCGCGGACGTTTCTTCTGAAGCCAGAGCACCCTTCCCGGAAGAATCTCTTCGTTTTCAGCTATCCGGTTAAACTTCTTCAGGTTTTTTAGTTTCAGGCCATACATGTGGCTTACCTCCCACAATTTCTGCCGGTCAGATAAGGTATGGTAGGGGACAGGCCCCTTATTATCTTTCTTCTGCAGGTAATACACAGTGCCTTCTGTCACCCTGTCGCGATCGGTCATATCGTTGAGCGACAAAAACCTGTAAATGCTTACCTTGCCCTTCCGGGCCAGTGAAGCCACTTCGTCACCCGCCTGGGCAAGGATTCCCCGTTTGTCGTTGATCTCGTAAAAAACCGGCTGGTCGGTGGAGGTCACCACCAGGGTCTGGCGCTTCAGTTTCGGATAACCGATCGAAATATAGTCTGTCCGGGCCAGGTCTTTCGCTTTCCCGGTTATCTGGTCCGCATAGGCCTTGTCGGTCTTCACCAAAACAATATAGTCTTTGTCGGTGGGCACACTGGAAGCCTTCAGCCAGGAGTTATGCTGCCGGATCTCACTTTCGGGCAGGTTGGTCTCCGTGGCGATCTCGGTTATCCTCTTCCCTTTGCCGGGATACTCTATCAGGGTTTTGGTGGTGGGAGGTATCTGTTTAAGCTGGTGGCCGTAGGCCAGCTTATGGGCAATGGCTTTGATCAGGTAGGGGTGCTGGATCTTTTCCAGCCTGATCTCGCTGGCAAACGACCAGTCTACAGGCACCACCTTGCCGGCACCGCCTGCTCCTATCGTATAGGAAAGCGTACTGGACACCCAGTTTTTAAAGATCTGGTTATTCTTTTTGAGGTATTGGGCAGCGGCACGGGTCGAGAGGTGCAGGTTCTTGCGATCGTCCTGGGTGCCCGAAAGGGTGAGGCCCATTTCCCGTGCCGTAAAATCTTTAAACTGCCAGAAGCCTACGGCCTGGGTAGGGGAGACCGCATCGGCGTTAAGGTCGCTTTCCAGAACCGCCAGGTACTTCATGTCATCCGGCACATTTTCTGTTTCCAGGATCTTCTCTATAATAGGAAAATACAATTGCATACGTTCCAGTTTCTGGTTCAGGTAGCTGCTTTGCGGAGTAAGGAGCCGCTGAACCTCAGCACTGACCTTTTGCCGGGCTTCGGAATTCAGATGGATCCGGACATGGGCAAACTCTACTTTCTGGGGAACGTCGGGTAAGGCCCGGGCAACTCCCGGTAGACCAAGAAGGAAAAACAAGCAGGATAGCAGGTTTTTTTTCATAGCATCATTTTGTTTTCAGCGAGACAAACAAGCCGTCGCGCACAGGTAAAAGCACTTTTTCTGTTCGGTTATCGTGAGCCAGGTAGTCGTTAAACTCCCTGAGCAATTGTGTGGTGGCATCGTTTTTGGATTCGTCACAGACCTTCCCTGACCAGAGGACATTATCAGAAAGGATAACACCGCCGATGTTCAGCTTGTCGATGACCAGCTTATAGTAATTCAGGTAGTTAAGCTTATCCGCATCGATAAAAACCAGGTCAAAGTTAACATTTAAAGTGGGAATTATCTCCAATGCCGGGCCAATAATTAGTTCTATACACCCTGTTTTTCCCGCCATTTCAATATTTCGGCGTATTCTGTCCTCCAGTTCTTCGTCGGCTTCCAGGGTATAAAGTTTGCCTCCGGCCTGTAAACCTTCGGCCAGGCACAGGGCCGAATACCCCGTAAACGTACCGATTTCCAGGATGTTGCGGGGCCTCACCAGCTTAGAGATCATGGAAAGCAGCCGTCCCTGGTAGTGACCGGAAAGCATGCGGGGTTTCAGCAGGTTCGCGTGCGTATCCCGGTTAATGGCAGCCAGCGCCTCCGGTTCGGGGTTGGTGTGGGCGAGGCAGTATTGTTCGGTTTTGGTGTCGGTGATGTTCATGGCTAACCATTTAGTTTTTGCTTGATGATTTGCTTTTCTCTCTCTATCTCTGCTGCTAATTCTTCTTCGGTTGGCAGATAGGGCAGGTATTTGCTGGCAAAGAGTTGTTTATTTTCACTTAGTACAGAGTACTTGGCTATGGTTCTGTCAGTTTCGGTACATAGTAATATGCCAAATTATCAGTCTGATATGTGACCAGTTTAATTTGGAACACGTGTGTGCCAAATGTCCCCATTCGGGAAATGTCATATAAAATTGTCTGTAATCCCTCAGTGTTCTCGCCCCAAATCCTTTTCCTAATTCAGCAGATAGCCTGTCTAATATCTTTTTTCCGTAATCAGCTCGCTCTTTTCCATTTTGTTCTTCCTCTACAATTCTTTTACCCATCAGCCAATAGCCTTCTATCATAGCATAAGCGGTAGCCGTATAAGCTTTTTGCCGGGCTTGCTCCAGAATTTGTTTTATGTCGTGAATTAGTCTTTCCATTATAAATTTCTTTTTGTGATAATTTAGTACTACTACAAGTTTTTACAATATACAAAGTTAAGATTTAATATTTTAAGCTGTCAAAATTTTGGTCCGAATAAACGCTTAGTCATTTAAGGCACTTGCAGCTGTTTTCGAGCCATTTGTCCGAAAGACCCTTGCAGATTAGTAAGCATTGAGACTTCTTTTTCATAGCGCAATTTGTTTAGGTTAAAGTCAGAAACACCTTTGCAGATTAGTAAGCAATGACACTGGAGATCATCACTTTCTTGTAGATCATTTCAAATGCCTGATCCACGGCTTCCCTGGTGTGGTAAGATACTGCCGATGGTAGAGTGAGTGAACTCCTCTGATTTGCCCGAAATAAAGATTCAGTAAACCCCGTACAGGAGTAGGAAACGGGGGCCATCGGAAATTTTTCGCGCTGGAACAGCGGGGTTACGGTGTGTACTCATAAGGTTTTTTGCGGGCGGCTCCACATAATGCTTTTGCCCCGCCAGCCAGCTCCTGCCACATTACCTGCGGTACCGGTGAATGAGCCCGGAATTCCTTTGTCGTAAGTTGTCATAAAAAAAATTTAGAAGGTGGAAAATGAATTAAACTGTTGACTTTAGCCTTTGAACTAAAACCTGATCCAAACTTAGGTACAGATTTTCAGGCAAAAAAGAGGATGACAACTATTGACAGACTTTGACGTGTTTTGACAGGTATCCCGGAGTTTTGTTCGACACTTGTTCGACATTCGTTCGGGTGTTGTTCGGAAAATAGGGCCTTTTTCCGAAGAAGTGTAGAAGAAAACCCGAATTAAACCCCTAAGAAATAAAGTTCGTGTACGAGAAGGCGTTAATCGCTTAAAGTATCAGCTTCTTTAGCTGGATAGGTTATAGGACAGTTTACACGCAGTGTTTTTACCCGAATCTGTATGGGAATAATGGATTTCAGGGAGCCGTCTGGAAAAACGGGTAAAGATGATGCTAAATTATAAAAGGATGAGATACATTGTATGAGTTTCCGGGGCTGGTGTGTTTGCATGCCCTTGTTTTCTGAACTTCAGATAAAAAATGCAGCCTCCGACTGATAATCGGGAGCATTCCGCTACTAACTTTTTTGTTTTTTGCTTATCTTTAAAGAGTAATTCAGTGCGCAGAGTCGGGTGGAACAGGAGGGCCACGATGTGCATTAACGGTATTTTTGAAATGACATCAATCTATGGAACACGATGACAGATACGACTAAAAAGATCCACGAGGGCCGGAACGTGAAGCGCTTCCGGGAGATGCTCGGCGTGAAACAGGATGCTTTGGCGTTTGAGCTCGGCGAAGACTGGAACCAGCAAAAGATTTCCCTGCTGGAGCAGAAGGAAACCATTGATGCCGGACTGCTGCGGCAGATTGCCGCCGCCCTGAAAATCCCGGTGGAGGCGTTTCAGAACTTTAATGAGGAACAGGCGATCAATATTATTGCGAGTACTATTCATAACCATGATCAGAGTGCAGTCATACAATATAATCCGGTAATGAATGTGAATCCGCTTGAAAAAATAATTGAATTGCACGAAGAAAAGATTGTCCTCTATGAAAGGATGCTCAAAGAAAAGGATGAAATGATGGCCCGGATGGAGCAGCTGATTAAGACAAATTAAGGATCGTTTTAAAAAAAATCTTTTGGATGAGGAGCTGCCCTTCTACGCTCCATTGGGTACACCCTTGCGGTCTCACCAGGTATCGGATATTGTTATTATAAAGACCTCGCGCTGTTAAGCCTATACGGCCTGAAATAAATTCACCAAAGTTCCGGGAGTTTTTCATCCGGAATTATGCCAGGGATTCGCCGGAAATACCTATCTTTGATTACCCGGTAAACCTGTGAACAAAGTATGCCCAATAACCTGAATTTAGGATACAGAATTGAAAACTCCGATCCGGAAAGCTTCGTTAGAGTCAAGGGATTTTCGAAATCGGAGGGCTCTCTGCTTAGTGAAAACCCGGGTGAGCTTATCGCTTATAACGGCTCGGCCCACCTGATGACTGTAGCCCCCACCGGCACCGGTAAAGGGCGTAGTGTGGTGGTTCCCACTTTGCTCACCTACCCGGGGTCGGTGGTGGTGATGGACCCCAAAGGAGAGAATTATGCGATCACCGCACGGGCAAGGTCTGAAATGGGGCAGCAGGTGATCCGGCTTAATCCTTTTGATGTATTGGGCTCCGCCACAGATGCGTTTAATTTTTTTGATCTCTTTAAGCTTCCCAATATTGATGTAGAGACGGAGTCGCAACTCCTGGCCGAGTTGATCGCCTCCGGGAATAAAGGGGGCAAGGAACCTTTCTGGGACCTTTCGGCCGGGATGCTGCTGGCCGGTGTATTTGGCTATATTGTGACGAGGTTCCCGCATTCAAAAAGAAAGATCGGCGAGATCAATAAGCTCCTGACAGGCGATGCCCGCCAAAATCTGAGCACGATGTTGCAAACCTTTGGCCAAGAGCTTCCCAAAGCCGCGTACCACCAGATTTCCGCTTTTCTGGCACTGCCCAAAGAGAATACCGCACCCAGTGTACAGGCTACAGCCAGCGCCTATTTTGCCCCGTTTTTCAGTAAAGAAGTAGAAGAAGTTTTAGATACTTCAGATTTCTCCATACTTGATTTCAGAAACGGGAATCCCATCTCTATTTATATTGTTATTCCGCCCGACAAGCTGGATTCCCACCGGGCTCTTATCAGGCTTTGGGTAGGTGTTTTGCTTCGCACCATCACCAGCAGGGAGACTATCCCCGACCTCGAAACCCTCTTTATACTGGATGAGGTGGGCCAGCTGGGGAGCTTCAATTACCTGTATTCCATCGTTACGCTTTGCCGGGGTTACGGCCTGAAATGCTGGACCATCTGGCAGGATTTTCAACAGCTGGAGTATAACTACCAGGGAAGCTGGCAAACGTTGATGAACAATTGCGGGGTTTTGCAGTTTTTTGGCAGCAAAAACTACCAGGTAGCACGGAAAATAGAGGAAATTACCGGAGTTCCCGCCTCAGCGGTAAGAGCAATGAAGCCCGAAGAGCAGCTTCTGGTATTGGATGGCTTTGCCAAAGTAGCCAGGAAACTCGACTACCTGACCGATGACCTGTATAGGGGGAGATTTGATCCTAACCCGTTTTATGCCCGGAAACGAAAGCCGCTTGTATAATGAAAAACTAAAAGTGAATGTATCATAACAGTTCATGGTTAGTTTTTCTACAATTCTGAAATGCCTTACACCTTAAATGGCATTGAAGTGATTGAAATTCGATGCCCCAGGTTAAACTTACATAATAATATCTCTCATGGGGGTTGTATTTTTCATATTAATTGCGAATTTTTTCTTTGTATACAAATATAACGATTTTATGACAAACTTTAGTTCATTTTGTTAATTATCCTGTATGGTCAAAAGTGTCACCCGATTTGAATCTTCCTGTTTTGAGACAGGACATGGAGTCATAATCCTGCACAAATACTTTAGGCAGGCCGGAAAGACCGTGCCTGGCTTCAACTACCACCCTTATAAATTTATCATCTTCTTCTATTATATTCTCTAAATCTTCATTTGTTCTAAATTGTAAGCAGTTCTCATTGCTATTGTCTTTCCTCGTATTGGCTGCAAGACTGGGAGGTTCTGCAAATGAGTTGAGGATGGATAGAGGTTTCAGGTTCAAATGAAGCCCGCCTGCATGATGCGAAGTTACTACAAATAATTTTAGCTTAATATCAAATGCTCTGTAGCCAGACCAGGAGATAATTTTAAACCAATAGTATGGTGGAGAAGAAGAGTCCTTGATTTCCTTGTTTTCCCTGTTATCCTTTCCAATGGTTTTGGAAATCTCTATTCGTGGTCTGTAAAAATAGAACAACAAACGTATAAACAGCAAAGACGAAAGGAGGTTGAAAAGAATGGCAGCAAGGCTTGTTCCAATAAAATGAAGGGTAGATAGTTTCATGGTTAAACAGGTTTATTCTACTCCATAGAAGAAGAGAATCAGATAGCTGATTCAATTTTTTGAATAAGGTAGCGAAATATACTATTTTTTTTCTTCACAGAAAAAGTCGTGCAGGCATTAATTATCTGCAGGCAAGAAATTTAGAAATTCGATATATATTGAATACTCAGAATTTTCAGAAAATAATGAAAATATTAATTATAATAAATGCCCGTTTCCGGGCACTTATTGTTAGGTTATTTTACAGCGACCGCTTCAGCTCCCTGATCTCGAAGCTCTCAATAATATCGCCGATCTGGATATCATTG
>CAZLXI010000074.1:0-7983 GCA_964563435.1 uncultured Lacihabitans sp. | reverse complement strand
ATCATCTGTGAAAATCAGTGGGGTCTGTGAGCCGGATTTTATCTTCGGATTTTTAACATTCCCTCAATAGCCGTTTTGCCCTGTCAAGCAAATTCCCCGGCAGGGAAAACCCTTTACTCACCGGGCAAAACGGCTATTGCGGTAAAGCCAAAAAACATTCACTTTTGTTTGATGCCGGCTTTCTCCCGGCATTGACAGACATTAAAAACTTAAAGAACTCAAATGAATACCCGACTGAAATTCCGGCTATATATAATCGGCGTTACTTTTTTATGCCTTTTTGATTCGCCCGCTTCTGCCCAGACTACCGTCAGCGTCGGAGAAACCATAGAAGGAATCAAGCAAATTTTCCAGAAAAAAGGATCAAAAAACCCGTCGGATACCAAAGGCAATGCAGGAAAAACCATCAGGGGTGACTGGGGAACATTAGGAGCTGGTGGAGAATTGAATGTTGTGCCTAAATGGAATGATCTGTATTCTCCAAGAAACCACGTATATACTTTTGAGGTTACCAAAGACAATGTTGACCTTAAAATGTCTATTCAATCGGCAAATCACACAGAAGTCCGGGTATTCTCTGAATATGGTGCTGAAATAGGTCATGTAAGAGATATGTTTTCATATAATACCCTGAAATTTCCGAGATCGGGAAAGTACTACATGATTTTCCATGCCAAAAGATATACGAGAGGAACCTATATGATGCAAATAGAAGGGCTCGTCAGTAATATTCAGGAGGTAAAGAATTCTTTCTGGGAACAAGGGGGGATATCGTTTGGAGAAGAAGGTGGTGGAGGTAGTTATGATAACATATTTTCTCCCAGAAATCACCGGTTTGTTTTTGAACCCGTACAAGATGAGTGGTATGACATAAATGTAGAGTCAAACGGATTACCCATAGATTTTGTCGTGGTGGAACCCAATGGAAATATAATACAAAGTAAAGGAGATATCCCCGGATTAAAATATGTGGTAGTAAAAGCTAACCTGAAGGGAAATTACAGAATTTATGTTGGAAGTGTTAAATCAGGTGACAGAGGAAATTACAAACTGGAAGTTACAGGCAATTTAAAAGAAAAGCCGGTTTTGGTCAACCATAATTTTAAAACGTTTAAAGTTTCTTTTAACGGTACGGATAAAATACATGAATACGTCATCCCGGCCAAAACAGGCGCTAACCTGGAAGTGCTTTACCGCTCCACTTCAGTAAACAGTGAGCTCCGTTTTTCGAATGCCTTTAATGAAGCAATTCATCCGTATTCCCGGAATAACCCTACGGGTCAATACAGGAATGAGGCGTATAGGATACCGGCGGATGGAAATTATAAGCTCAGGGTAGAAGCGGAAGCTTTGAAAAAGGGAGAATATGAACTGTTAATCTGGGGAAATTTCGAAGATATTCAATCCCAACATACTCAGGGCGAAGATAAACAAAAAAACCTGGTATCTCCTTCTGGCACAAACACTTCATCCGGTTTCAATGACACTGAATCTTCTGAGAAACGATGGGAAATAGAAGGTCAGATCAAGGCAAGCCGGAAGAATCTGGACTATTCGGTTTTTAGTATTGTATCTGATGATCTGGAAACCGGCGAGCGTACGGCTGAAACTACGCCGGACAAGAATGGGAAGTATACGTTGCGGCTCATTCCGGGAAAGCAATACAGTATCACCGTACTGTCAGATGGCAAATACATAGCGAGTTCTGAAAACATTGACCTGACATCGTACCAGGGAAAAGCCAATGATAAACCTCTTCAACTTAAAACCATTACCTTATTAAGCCCGGAAGATGTAGGGGAAAAGCTTGTTTTGAATAACATTTTCTTCGAAACCGGCAGCCCTGTTCTATTACGAAAATCTTATGCGGAGCTAAAACGCATAGCAGCCTTTCTCAAAGCCAACCCTTCTGTAAAAGTAGAAATAGCCGGACATACCGATGGTGTGGGAGATGACGCATCTAATATCACCTTATCGCAAAACAGGGCCAACGCCGTATTATATTATTTGCAGGATCAGACCAATGATTTTAATCGCCTGGAAGCCAAAGGGTACGGCAAGAGAGAACCCGTAGCCTCCAACAGCACTCCTGAAGGCCGTCAAGAAAACAGAAGGGTGGAGTTCAGGATTTTAAACTGACGAAAAGAAAATGACCTCTTCATCAGACAAACCCATTTATAAAACCGACTATTTTGAACAAATATAAGTTGATAGCCCAATAAGACTATTCGGTTTCTGATCTGAAAAGAGATTTCAGCAATGCATAAGAATTAATGACAAACAAAATAATTATGAAACAATCATATATTTTCAGATTCTTAGCAATCCTATTGATTGGGGTTGTAGTGTTAACATCCTGTAAAAAAGAGCCGGAACCAGATATACCGGAGACGGAATCTATAGAGGAGATCATCCCTGGTGTAACTGTTGGTTATGGGGCAGAACCACTCAGTAAAGCGGAATATGAAAAAATTTCTTTGATAGAAGAGCCAATGACGGAAGGAGCTTCTAAAGGTCGTATTCAAAAAGACCCTAACCTGTCTCCAGTATATGATCTATCTATTAAAATGCCTCCTCCTGCAAATCAGGGAAAATTAGGTTCTTGTACATCATGGGCAGTGGCATATGCATCCAGAAGCTATTTTAATTCCGGTATTAATAATCTGAATTATTTTGACAGTAACGGGAAGCGAAATGACAATATGGTTTTTAGTCCATCTTATATTCATAATCAATTAAATTTGGGAGAAGGGCTTGGGGTATACATTTGGGCTGCATTGAATCTGTTAGAAACAGAAGGCGTCTGCACATGGCAGGATATGCCGTATACTGACTATGACTATAAAACCCAACCCAGCACTCAGCAAAAGCAGAAGGCGTTGGCCTATAAAATTCAAAAGTGGGGGAGAGTAAATATTGAACTAAATACTTTCCGCAAGTTTCTATACTATGATTATCCGGTAATTATTGCAGCAGAATTAGATCGGAACTTCGGAAGTAGCACCTCAAGAGATTCTAACGGAGAGTTTATCTGGAAAGAGACTTCACAGTATACGGGCTATCATGCTATGGTTGTAGTAGGGTATGACGACACTAAAAGAGCCTTTAAAGTCCAGAACTCGTGGGGTGCAAGTTGGGCAAATAAAGGATTCATTTGGCTTTCTTATGATATTTTCGACAAGGTTATAAAAGAAGCTTATGTGATGGTGCCGGGAAAAATATCTTCACATAAAGACCCTGTTGTAATTACCTCCAAAGCTTTCGAAAAGGATGAAAAAATAACATTATCCGGACAGATAACGGATTTGGGAGATTCTCCCATTCAACATTACGGCTTTTGTATAGGTTATACAGAAGGCCTTCCTACTAATCAATACCGGAGTACTTCTCAAAACTTAACGAAAGCTCCTCATGAATTTTCAGCGACGCCCAATATTACTCCAGGCCGGATTTGGTACAGGGCCTATGTTCAGACACTTTCAAATATTGTCTATGGTGATACCATGAGCATTGCATTGAACACACAAGATCCGGGTAACAATACGAGCATTGATAAAGATATACTTATAGCCCACACCTTTAATTCGGTCACGGGTATAGATCTGAATAATGGAACGGTCCTTTGGAAAACTGCATCCAACGCTATCAGTTCCACACCGTACCCTTCTGGTGTATTTAGTAACGGCCGATACATTGTTCAGGGCCGGAACTTATTACAAGCTATAAATTTATCAGACGGAAAAATTTCCTGGCAAAACACAATAGAGTCTCACCATCAAAACGGCGTTTATCCGGTAACCATTGGAGATATGGCTTATGCCATGACAGACCTGTCAATATATGGCATAAAAGCAGCTACAGGAGCTGTCAGTTGGGCTAAAAAACTCAGCACTTTCGGAGCTGTTGAAGACCAAATGAAATATTGGGGGGCTACCAGGAATCTGTCAATTACTGAAGACAAAAAAATAGCCTTTACCATCCGAAATGCAACATCAGGTAACTTCGAAAAATTACTTATTATGCAGAATCCCTCGACAGGAACAGATGTGGTTGAGCTCTATGATTCCGGATCTGGATATTCTACAAACCCGAAATTTACTAATAATCTCTGTATCGTAAGGTCTGGGAGTAACGGCCCTTTGGTGGGTCTTGAAATTTCTTCCTTTTCAAAAATATGGAGTAGTTCAGAGATAATCGGGGATATTGCTGTCAGCAATAACCTCATCATCGGGTTAAATGAAAAAGCCACTGCCTTTATTGCGTTAGATAAAAATACAGGCAAGAGAATATGGGAATATACGCCGGTTGAAGGTACTATTGTAGCTACATTAAATGATAATTACTCAAGTATTTCTGATAGTTATGTAGCTCTGAAGGTAAAAGTTGGTGAGGAAGATTATGTACATGTGATTGATGCGAAGACAGGAAAGTTGATCTGGAAGAAATCAATTGGACTTAATGCTTACAACGGCACCGCAGTATTGGTTACCAAAGACAAGGTAATCGCAAAATATGTACATGATTTTAATACACGAGAAATAATTGTCTTTAATATTTCGAATGGGAACAAACTTTGGGAAACTAATGGAAAAATAGATAGTGATCTGTTTAGTGTCATTACAAAAGACGGGGCAGCTTACTATAAAATTAGGTCTGGAATGAAGCAATAAAGTTCTTCTGATCAAAGGAAAGATATGCATCATATAACCCCGAAATATAAAGAAATATTGCCGCTTAGCAGAGGAATAATGCCCTGATTTCTGACCTTACTCTACCGTGTATTTTAGATACAGGGGAGAGCAAGGTCGAAGTTTGTCGTTGCAGTCGTGAGGATGAATTCCGCTCTCTCCTATTGGGCAAAATAAATGGGGTCGATATCTCTTTCATTTCTAAAGTAGAGTTTAACTTATTTAGTAATCCCCGGTTAAAACATCCCCACAAAATCCCTGAAGTTTTCTTTAGAAATAACCTCAACCCCGGCATTGTAGGTTTTTGTGAAATTAGCAGGGATATTGACTTTGGCTTTCGGGTTCCACTTAAACTCAAAACCCGTGATTATACCATCCGCTTCTTCCACATAGTCGATTTCCTGCTGCTGTTTGGTTCTCCAGAAATAGCGGTTACCATATTTTTGGTGATAATGATTTCGTTTGAGCCGCTCCGACATCAAAAAATTCTCCCATAGTGCGCCCACATCATTTCTTAATTCAAGGGGATTAAAATTCTGAATAAGAGCATTGCGGATACCATTATCATAAAAATAAATTTTCCGGTTGGTTTTGATTTCGTTACGGAGATTACGACTGAACGAAGTCAGCGGATATATGATATACGAAAGCTCTAATAAATGAATATAGGTCGAAACGGTATTTTTGTCCACTCCGGTAAGCTGCGCTATCTCGTTGTAACTGACTTCATTCCCTACCTGAAAAGCTAATGCCCGAAGAATTTTTTCAAGGATTTCGGGTTTATTGATATTAGCAAAAGACAAAATATCCTTGAAGAGGTAACTTTGGGAAAGTTCGTTCAGTATTTGCCTTTCTTCGCCCCTGTGGTTAATAACATCGGGGTAAAATCCGTAAATCAGACGGTTTTCCAAATCCCTCACAGCATCTAAATACCCCTGTGATTTTTCGTATTCCTCATAGGAAATGGGGAACAGAAAATACTCAAATTTGCGTCCTGTAAGCGGTTCATTGGTTCTGTTCCGTAATTCAAAAGCCGATGAGCCGCTCATGATCAACTGTACGTTTTTGAATTGATCGTGAATGATTTTTGCCGTATTCCCTATGTTTTCGATCCGTTGTGCTTCGTCTATGAAAACAATTTCCGAGTTTCCGATAATTGTTTCGATTTCTTTCGTATTCGGGTTGGTTAACCGTTGTTTTACCAAAGGATCATCCCCGTCAAGAAACAAAAAATCCCTTCCATTCAATATTTCTCGTATAAGCGTAGTTTTTCCGACCTGCCTTGCACCGATAACGACAATCGTTTTCCCTTTAAACAATCTGTCTGAAATCCTGTTCTTAATCGTTCTTTCAACCATACCCTTTTATTTATTCACTAAAAGTAATGCTTTTTAGTGAATAAATTCACCAAAAGTAACGCTTTTTGGTGAATAGTTAAAGATATGAGTTCGGGAAATCCGGAATACCTAAGTTCAAATGGCTCACTTTTCACTACCTGTTTACGCCGCCCTACACCTTATAATACTGCAACCACTCCTTCCGCGGCTCCGGCCCCGTCAGCAGTGCATTCGCAAATTTGTCATTGGTGATCTGCTTTGTGACCGCATCAAAATACAGGGGCCGGTTCAGGCGCTGGCCGATTACCCCCAGGCAGAAGACCTGGCTCAGCACCCCGTTGATCTCGAAAGGACTGCGGGTTTTCTCCTTACCCTGGCAGGACAGGATGAAGTTGGCAAAATGATTCGACGGGCTCTTTGGCACTTCAGGCAGCTTTGAAGCCATTTCTTTGGCTACCTCCTCCGGAATGATACTTAACGTGGTACCGTGGCTTCCGCCCTTAAAGATCAGGTCCTTACTGTAGATGATCCGGCCGGGGTTCAGGGTGGCCGGCTTCACTTCGCCCTGGTTGGTGCCCGGCACATTGGCCGTAGCGGCCGAACCGCCGTAGCCCTTGGGCAAAGGCGGCAGGTTTTTCAGTCCGTCATACCAGGTGAGGTCTACCGGCGGCATACCCCTCCGTGCGCCAAAACGGAACAGGAGCGTGGAAGACATCGGGAAGAAATAGTCGTTATGCCCTTCCAGGTAGGTAGGATTAACCTCATAAGGTAAGCCGAGATCCAGGAACTCATGAGCGGTGTCGATCAGGTGAGCGCCCCAGTCGCCGAGAGCTCCCATTCCGAAATCGTACCAGCAGCGCCACTCGCCGTTATGGTACAGTTCATTATACTCTTTCGGCATAGCGGTAGTAAGCCAGGTATCCCAGTCCATAGTGGAGGGGGCCGCCTGTGCCGCCGGCCACATTTTCATGTTGGGGTCCAGCTTGTGCCACCGCCGGGCATTATTCATGTGGGCCGTGATGGCGGTCACATCCTTGATGATGCCGGCTTCTATCCAGGTTTTAAACTGGAAGTAATTTCCTTCGGAGTGTCCCTGGTTTCCTACCTGGGTCACCAGCTTCGGATTTTTACGGGCCATTTTCATCATGAGTTCCGCTTCATTGAAGGTGCGCGACATGGGCTTCTCCACATACACATGCTTGCCGGCCTGCATGCAGGCCATCACGATCGGGAAGTGGGAGAAGTCGGGGGTGGCAATGGTCACGGCGTCAAACTCTTTACCGGACTTATCCAGCAGTTGCCGGAAGTCCTGGTAGCGTTTGGCCTTAGGGAATTTATTCATGATCTTGGTGGTATGCGGTGCGCCCATATCCACATCACATAGCGCTACCACATTCACGAGACCGGTCTTGTCAAATTCGTCTATGATCTGCTCACCCCGGTTACCGATGCCCACGCAGGCAATGTTCACCTTTTGGTTGGCCCCCGCAATGCGGGAATAGCCGGAAGCAGAAGTGGCCGCGATAGTAGCGGAGGTCATAGCCGTAGAAGCCAGGAATTTACGTCTCGAGATCATAAGTATTTTTTTTAAGGTCTTAAATTACAAAAAAAACCAGAGGTCAGAGGCCAGAAATCAGAGTTGTCTAACAGCTGATTTCTAATCTCTTACACCCGCACAATATCAGCACCCAATGCATTCAGGCGGCCATCGATATTCTGATAGCCCCGGTCGATCTGGTCAATATTATCAATGATGCTGGTACCGTCGGCCGAAAGTGCGGCGATCAGCAGCGCTACGCCCGCCCGGATATCCGGTGAACTCATCCGTATACCTCTCAGGTTATACTCGCGGTTCAGCCCGATCACCGTAGCGCGGTGCGGGTCACAGAGAATGATCTGGGCGCCCATATCGATCAGCTTATCGGTAAAGAAAAGCCGGGACTCAAACATCTTCTGGT
>CAZLXI010000073.1:0-8692 GCA_964563435.1 uncultured Lacihabitans sp. | reverse complement strand
CCGTTGCCCGTCCCCCCCTGCTTTACATAAACAATCCCGTTTGCATCGGGAGTAATGGCATCGTCACCTGTTTTCCTGCCCACATGAGCCCCCGCGCCTGGTCGGGCATCGCTTAAACGCGGGTTTGCAGGCTGATTCACAGAGACGATGTTACCCGGGCGGGAAATGGAAAACGCCCCCTTATGAGCCCACAGGTCAGGAGCAGGCATTAAAATGAGATATGCTCCTGCCTGTACACATCTTTTCAGCAAGGTTAAGAGGAAATTTTGTTTCATATTAAATATGTAATAATGGTTAGGTTAATTGTGTTTACCGAGTTTGCCCGGCCGGCAAACGAAGCACGGCAAAGGTAGAACAAGTCAAAAAAAACCGGGTATTTAAGGGCGTGACAAAAACGCTACAAATGGTAATATGCGATGAAAAGCATTCTGGAAAACATTCTTTCTGCACAGTAAAGGTTCCGGACCTGCGCCTTGCCTGTTTTCAGCCTCACCGTTTAGAGAATACTGCCTGTTTTATCGGGATGGCGGCCAGGGCTTCCTGCTGCTGTTTCAAACTGAAAATAACTGAACAAGCCCCATTCGCTTTCTATTCTGATTCCCGTAGCTTAAATTTGAGGATAATAATTAACGAAATGATAAAAGCAGGAGCAGGAGCATTAAACCAGACCCCGCTCGACTGGAAAGGTAACCGGTCACGAATTATTACCGCGCTCGGGAAAGCCCGGGAAAGCGGGGTGCAGATTCTGTGCCTCCCCGAACTCAGCATCACGGGGTATGGCTGCGAAGATGCTTTCCACTCTCCCGACACCCTGCGGCGAAGCCTGGAGATTCTGGAGGACCTGCGGTCCGAAACCGCAGGGATACTCACCTGCCTCGGCCTGCCCCTGCGGATCCGGAATAAAACCTATAATACCGTTTGCGTTATTGCCGACGGGCAGATCCTGGGTTTCGTGTGCAAGCAGCACCTGCCCAATTACGGCCTGTTTTATGAAGACCGGTGGTTTCACCGGTGGAAACCCGGACAGGCTTCCGAGGTACAGATCAACGGAATCCGCTATCCCGTGGGTGACCTGATCTTCGAAGTGTCAGGCGTAAAAATCGGGGTGGAGATCTGTGAAGACGGCTGGGTGGCCAACCGCCCGGGCGTAAAGCATTTTGACAGAGGGGTGGACATCATTCTTAACCCCAGTGCCAGTCCTTTTGCCTTCAACAAGTTTAAAACCCGCGAACAACTGGTCACCGATGCCTCCCGGGCCTTCGCCTGCGGCTATATTTATACCAACCTCCTGGGCAATGAATCGGGAAGACTGATCTTTGACGGCGATGCCATGATCTCCTCCGGGGGAGAATTGCTGGCCTCCAGCGACCGCTTCAGTTATGCCGACTTTACGCTGACCACTGCTGCCATCGACATTGAAAAAAACAGGATAGAACAGTCTAAAATCAAGTCGCCCTTTGCAGATGATTTCAAAACGGTTTCTTCCGGGTTTGAAATAAAAACCACAGCAGTGCCGCAGCTTACTCCCTGTACGCCCGAAAACTTTGAAAAGGGGGGGTATCTCAAAGAAGAGGAGTTTGCCCGTGCCGTGAGCCTCGGACTTTTTGATTACCTGCGAAAATCGCGTTCGTACGGCTTTACGGTTTCTTTATCGGGCGGAGCCGACTCTTCGGCCTGCGTGGCCCTGTGTGCCCTGATGGTCAGGCTGGCCGATGAGAGCATCGGGATGGATGCCTTCCGGGAAAAGTTAAACTATATTCCAAAAATAAAAGAATGCAAAACTATAGCAGAAATCTGCACTGTACTGATCTCTGCCATCTACCAGGGCACCCGCAACAGCTCGGAAGATACACTAAACTCCGCCCGCGCACTGGCAGATGACTGTGGCGCTCTCTTTTACCGGATAGATATTGATGAGCTGGTCAGCATCTACACCGGATTGATCGAAGGGCAGATTAACCGCAAGCTCACCTGGGAAACCGACGATGTGCCCCTGCAAAACATCCAGGCGCGCGTGCGTGCGCCGGGTGTATGGCTGCTGGCTAACCTCAATAATCACCTCCTGCTGACCACTTCCAACCGGTCGGAGGCGGCGGTGGGCTACTGTACCATGGACGGCGATACCGCCGGAAGTATTGCGCCCATATCGGGGATAGACAAAGCCTGGCTCCGGGAATGGCTGGTATGGCTCGAAAAAACCGGGTGTGAGGTCAAAGGCCGGCACATCCGTATCGACGGACTCAAATATGTCAATGCCCTGCAGCCTACGGCCGAGCTCCGCCCGAAAGAAAAGACCCAGACCGACGAAAAAGACCTCATGCCCTACCCTATCCTGAACCGGATCGAACAGTTGGGGATACGCGACAAAAAATCGCCACTGGAATGCTTCCGGATACTGGAAAATTCGGAAACGGGCTATCGCCGGGAAGATCTTTATACCTGGGTAAAGCGTTTTTTCACCCTGTGGAGCCGTAACCAGTGGAAAAGAGAGCGCTATGCCCCCGGCTTTCACCTGGATTCCCATAACCTGGATCCGCGCAGCTGGTGCCGTTTTCCCATCCTGAGTGGTGGTTTTGAGACGGAGCTGGAGGAGCTGGAAGCGTATTTTGGCTAAGGCTCTACCCACCCCGGACTGTGTCCGGGGGTGAGGCATGTAGCGCCCCTACAGGGCGATGCAGAAATCATCCGGAACTCGGAACTCTCCACTCGGAACTATTCACTCGGAACTATTCACTTTATCTCATACTCCCCGTACAGCGGGTAATGATCCGAATATTTGTATTGATGCAGGGTATTGAACCTCACAATCCGGAAGCCGGCCGGATCAAAGAACTGGTTGTCTATGCGCAAAAAGCTCAGAACCTTCCGGTAAGTGAATCCAAAGCCCCGGCCGGCCTCTTCAAAACCGTTATGAAGAAGTCTTCTCAGCTTTCCGTAGGCATAACCGTAAGGAAGCTCGTTCAGGTCGCCCGCCACGATCACGGGATAAGGGCTCCGGCCGATCCAGGCTTCCAGGATACCCACTTCATTTCCCCGCTCCGAAAAGCCGTTTTTCAGCTGGCTGATTACCGTACGGGTCTCTTTCCTGTTCAGTTTATGATCCCTGTCAAACATCCGGTTAACCCTTATTCCCATCGATTTTAACTGAAAATTGATCACCCGGATGGTGTCGCCGTTCACCACGATATCCGTGGCCAGCAGGCCGTTGTTATTTGTGGGCCAGTACATTTCCTCCTTCCGGATAATCGGGTAACGGCTGAAGGTGGCCAGCCCTATGGTTCCCCTTCCCCTGTCGTTTCCTTTCTCCGAGTGCATATATACATAATACGGATTTTTCTTCGCCGTTCTCCGGATCAGGTCGAACTCAAACGTCTTCTCATCATTGTAAAATTCCTGGAAACACTTGATATCGGCCTCAACAGACACCACGGTCTCTGAGATCCCCTTCACTGTTTTCCCCGGAGCCCCCTTCGCGGAATTATTGTAGTCGGCATACATGACGTTATAGCTCACGAGGGAAAAGTCGGCCTTCCCCTCCTCCCTTTCCTTCAGACCCAGCTTCAGGGTGCGGTCTTTAATAGACCAGGTCATAAAAAGAAGCGCAAGGGAAAGCAGGGCTTTGACCGACCGCCCCAGGGCCCACACGATCACAAAAAACAGGTTACCCAGCAGCACCAGCGGGAACGAAAGCATAAGAAAGCCTCCTATCCAATGCTGTATATTGGCAGAGAATACCAACTGGTAAACCAGCAGGGAATACAATGCAAACAGGATATTGATCAGAAAGAAAAACTTCCGTATAAAGTCGGCTACCGCTCTTAAAAACATCACTCAGCATCATGGACCATACTACAAATTAAATAAGTTAATCGATAGATTGCGCTTAAAACCGCTTATTTATTCTATCAAAGGGCTTCGTTTTGAGCGGGAGCGCGCCTTTGTAATGAATATTTTATGACCAGACCTGAAAAAATAAAATAAAAGGTGTATTTTTGCATAAAATTTACAAAGAGCGGAGGGGGTGGGAACCTCCTTTTTTGATTAATACATGTCACTGAAAGAAACTGTTGTCAGATTGGTCGATAACCTGGTCGCTGAAACCGACTGTTATGTGGTGGATATCGCGGTTTCCGACTCGAAGATCAAGCGGAAAGTCAGCGTTTTCCTGGATTCCGATACGGGAATTACCATCGATCAGTGCAGCGCTTTCAGCCGTCAGCTGGGAAATCAGCTGGAGGAGATCATTGACGAGGCCTTCACACTGGAAGTTTCCTCGCCCGGGGCCGACAGTCCGTTGAAGTTCGGGCGTCAGTATGTAAAGAATATCGGCCGGAGCCTCAGGATCACGAAAACGGATAAAACGGAAATAAAAGGAAAGCTGATAGAAGTAAATAACGCCTCCGTACTCATTGAGCCGGAAGCCAAAAAGAAAGTAAAACAAGAAGCGGTGACGATTAACCTCGATGAGATCCTGGAGGCGAAAGTTATCATTTCATTCAAATAAAACGAAATACACGTATGTCAAGTGGAGATTTAATTGAATCGTTTGCCGAGTTTGCACGAGAGAAGAACATAGACAGGCCCACCATGATCGCCATCCTGGAAGATGTGCTCAGGACCATGATCCGTAAAGCCTACGGTGAAGATCATAACTTTGATATTATCCTGAACCCGGAAAGCGGTGACCTTGAAATGTGGCGGAAGAGAGAGATTGTGGACGATAACTCGGAAGACATCTGGGATCACGACAAAATTCCGCTGTCGGAAGCCCAAAAGATTGAGCCTGATTTTGAGATCGGCGAAGAGGTGGCAGAATCCGTGAAAATCGAAGACTTCGGCAGGAGGATCGTTCAGACCGCCCGCCAGACCCTGATACAGAAGGTGAAAGACCTGGAAAAGGAAATGCTGTATGATCAGTACAAAGACCAGGTGGGTGAGCTGGTGACGGTAGAGGTATACCAGATACTGAGCCGGGAGGTGATCTGCATGGATGAGGAGGGCAACGAGCTGTCTTTACCCAAAGGCGAGCAGATCCCGAAAGACCGGTTCAAGAAAGGTTCCAGCCTCCGGGCCATCATTCATAAGGTGGAAATCCATAACGGAAATCCCAAGCTTACCCTCTCCAGAACCTCCCCGGTTTTCCTGGAAAGATTGTTTGAGCTGGAGATTCCCGAGATCCAGGATGGAATTATTTCTATCCGTAAAATTGTTAGAGAACCGGGAGAAAGGGCTAAAGTGGCCGTGGAGTCATTTGATGACAGAATTGACCCTGTCGGAGCATGTGTGGGGATGAAGGGGTCCCGTATTCACTCGATCGTGCGTGAGCTGGAGAATGAAAATATTGATGTGATCCAATGGACAGACAATATCAACCTGCTGATATCCAGAGCGCTTAGCCCTGCGAAAATCAGCAACGTCAGATTAGATGAAGCCTCTGAAAGGGTGTCGGTATTTTTGAAACCTGACCAGGTTTCTCTGGCTATCGGTAAAGGCGGACTGAACATCAAGCTGGCCAGTAAACTTATAGGACTGGAAATAGATGTTTTCAGAGATATTGACGGTGTTGTTGAAGAGGAAGACGTGGACCTGATGGAATTCTCGGATGAAATAGAAGAGTGGATACTTCTCGAATTCCGGAAGATCGGTCTGGATACCGCTAAATCGGTTCTGAATGTACCGAAAGATGACCTTGTGAGGAGAACGCCGCTGGAAGAAGAGACCATCAGTGAAGTATTCGAGATCCTGAAAAGGGAATTTGAGTAAGAAAACACGGGCTGAGTCCGCACAAAAAACGATAACTATTTAAAATTATTCAGAAAAATATATGGCAGAAGAAAAAATGATGCGACTTAGCCAGGCAGCTAAAAGACTGAATGTGGGTATAGCCAAAGTAATTGAGATTTTAGGCTCTGCAGGGCATCGTATTGACAATAATCCTAACGCCAAACTTGCATTTGACCAGCTGGAGATACTGGCCCGGGAACTGGATTCGCCCGAGCTTTTAGGAGGAGATAGCCCTTCTCCGGTAAGTGAGACCCGCGCTCCTGAAAAAAGCGACTCCGATATCCTGTATTTCCGGGAGGAGCCGAAAACCGAGGAGCCGAAAACCGAAGAGCCGGAGGTCGTTAAGATTGAAACTACCTTAGCAGGCCCCAAAGTATTGGGTAAAATTGATCTTAATGCCCGCGGGGAAGTGAAGATCCAGCCTGTGGAAGAGCCGGCAGAGCCCGTAAAGGAAGAACAACCCCGGGCGGCGGAACCTGAGCCAGCTCCCGTAGCGGAAACGCCGGTAGCAGAAACACCGGTAGTGAAGGCGCCCGTAGTGGAAGAAAAGGCACCGGCGCCCCAGGCACCTGTAGAAGAGATAAAGGAGCCGGTGAAAGAAGAGCCGGTGGAAGCACCCGAGCCGGTGGTGAAAGCACCCGAAGTAAAGCCGGAAGAACCCCGGAAGAAGCCCGAGACTCCTAAGGAGTCCGAGCTCATCAAAGCACAGGGAAATAAGCTGCAGGGACTGGTAGTTTTGGGTAAAATTGAACTGCCGGTAGATAAAAAACCTTCGAAAGAAGATCAAAAGCAAAAAAGAAAAAGGAAGCGTGTGATCGTTGGAGGAGAAAAAGTGGGCGACACTTCCTCCAAATCTACCTTTGAAAACTTTAAACCCAAAGGTGATCAACCCGCGAAACCCGCCACTCCCAACAAAGACGGGAAGTTTACCAACGACAAGCCTTCTAATGCCAATAAAGGCGGTGGTAATAAGAAAGATAAGCGGGAGAGAAGGGAATTCGTTTCCGACAGCGATGTGAAAGACAGCATCAAAAGCACACTTTCACGGATGCAAAGCAAAGGCAACGATTTCGGTGCCAAATACCGGAAAGAAAAACGCCGCAGCCGTGCCGAAGCCCAGGATGCCCAGGATCAGCGCGACCTCGAAGAGAGCGGCATCCTGCGGGTGACCGAGTACATCTCGGCTTCTGAACTGGCTTCCCTGATGAACGTTTCGGTGAATGCCGTGATCGCGGCCTGCATGCGGATGGGGATCTTTGCCTCCATTAACCAGCGTCTGGATGCGGAAACCATCCAAATGGTGGCCCTTGAATTTAATTATGAAGTAGAATTTATTTCGGCAGAAGAAGAAGTATCGTTTGATACGCACCAGGAAGAAGACGCTGAGGAAGACCTGGAACCCCGCGCGCCTATCGTGACCATCATGGGACACGTGGACCACGGTAAAACCTCCCTCCTCGACTATATCCGCAGAGCCAAAGTGGCCTCCGGCGAAGCCGGCGGGATCACCCAGCACATTGGTGCCTACTCGGTGAGCATTAAAGACGGCCCGAACAAAGGGAAATCCATTACTTTCCTGGATACGCCCGGTCACGAGGCCTTTACCGCCATGCGGGCCAGGGGTGCTAAAGTGACTGACGTGGTCATCATTGTGATCTCGGCTGACGACAGCGTGATGCCGCAGACCCGTGAGGCCATTAACCACGCACAAAACGCCGGTGTGCCTATTGTATTTGCCCTGAATAAAATTGATAAGCCCAACGCCAACCCCGATAAGATCCGGGAAGACCTGGCCAAGGAAAATATCCTGGTGGAAAGCTGGGGCGGTAAGTTCCAGGAGCAGGAAGTATCGGCAAAATCCGGTATCGGGGTAGATGACCTTCTCGACAAGGTATTGCTGGAAGCCGAACTTCTTGAACTGAAAGCCAATCCGAACCGTAACGCAGCGGGTACGGTGATCGAAGCCTCCCTCGACAAGGGAAGAGGCTATGTATCGACCATCCTGGTAGAGAATGGTACGCTGAAAGTGGGCGATATCCTGCTGGCGGGTCAGTATTTCGGAAGGGTAAGGGCCATGGTCGATGACCTCGGCGCAAGAATAAAAGATGCGGGGCCGTCTATCCCGGTACAGATTCTCGGCTTACCCGGCGCACCGCAGGCCGGTGACAAATTCAATGTCATGGATTCGGAGCGGGAAGCGCGGGAGATTGCCAACAAGCGCGAACAACTGAACCGCGAGATGAGTATCCGGGCCAAGAAACATATTACCCTGGATGAGATCGGCAGAAGAAAAGCCATCGGTAGCTTCAAAGAGCTTAATATTATCATCAAAGGTGACGTGGACGGCTCGGTGGAAGCCCTGGCCGACTCCCTGCTGAAGCTGTCTACGGCTGAGGTTCAGGTGAACATCATCCACAAAGGCGTTGGTCAGATTTCCGAGTCCGACGTTACCCTGGCTTCTGCCGCTGATGCCATTGTGGTAGGCTTCCAGGTAAGGCCTTCGAACAATGCGAAGCGTATTGCCGAAAACGAGCAGATCGAGATCCGCCTGTATTCTATCATATACGATGCAATTAACGAAGTCAAAGCCGCTATGGAAGGGCTTCTTGCTCCGAAAGAGGAAGAAGTGGTTACCGGCAACATTGAGGTGCGCGAGGTCTTCAAGATCAGCAAGGTGGGTACCATTGCGGGTAGCTATGTGACCGACGGTTACGTGAAACGCAACAATAAGGTACGGGTTATCCGTGAGGGTATTGTGCTCCATGAAGGCGAGATCGCCCAGCTGAAGCGTTATAAAGATGATGTGGCGGAGGTAAAAACCGGCTACGAGTGCGGTATCAGTATTCATAAATTCAATGATATCCAGATCGGCGATATTATTGAGAGCTTCGAGATCAGGGAGCTGAAG
>CAZLXI010000072.1:0-8724 GCA_964563435.1 uncultured Lacihabitans sp. | reverse complement strand
ATGTAGCCGGTACGTCTCCTTTCGTATAGTTCAATGTATAAGCGCCATTCGGTAGGTTGGTACTGAACGCGATACTCCCATCTGTGCCGCCACACGCAGCAGGATTCACCGCCGTACCTAAGGTCAGGGTTACGTCAAGGTTTACCGCCACAGTAACACCAATGGCAGAACCCGTACAACCGTTGTGAGCAGGTGTGACCGCATATTGGACGAGACCGTTTCCGGTCAGGGTTTGCGCAATGGAAGTTCCCGAACCCGCCGATGCGCCGCTGACCGCACCAGAGATAACAGAAGCTGTCCATGCGAAATCTGCTCCTTCAGGAACCGATGTGAGGACGATATCGGTAATTGTTCCTGAACAAACAGCACCTGACGAAGGTGTAGCTGTAGCCACCGGAGGAGCATTAACGGTCAGTGTGGCCGGGTTGGATACGTTATCACTGGAACCGTAAACATAACATCTGTACTGATAATTATTAAATATTGAAGTCGCTCCCGTTATGGTCAGCGTAGACAGACCGACTCCGGTATAAGGTGCCTCCTGAGGCACATCATGAAAAATTCCGCCGTCTGTACTGTACTGCCACTGATAAGACGTGGCATCAGAAGCGGTAATGCTGAAAGTAGTACTTTCACCGATACATATATCTGAATTGTCCGGATGTTGAGTGATCACCGGTGCAGGAGTGACATAATCGTAAGAAAAAGGAACGGTATAACTGCAGGCTCCCCCCGAAGCCGTTATCTTAGCATAAAGTGTGTGCGTGCCGTAGGATAAGCCTGATGGCGTAAACGTATTAGGTTCTGTAAAAGACCCCGCAGAAACCAGGGCGTCAGCATCCTGATAAATACCATCAATCGTGAAGTCATTATAATCTCCGTAACTGAAGATGGGGACTGAGTTGTTAACTTTCAATGCATTATTTGTGATATTGTAGTTGTCGACCGAAATAAAAACACCATTGTTTGTAATTGACCCGATACCTGGAAAAAAGCCGCCAGTGACTATAAAATACCCATTGTTGGAAATATGCCCGCCGATATCAAGACCGCCGGTAATTAAACGCGCACAACTATAATTATTAAAAATACTACCCGACGGAACACTAAAATATCCTTGTCCATCTCCCGCTTTTTGGATCAGACCATAATTGTGGAAAACAGACTCGTCCATAGCAATGATGAAAAGGGATGATCCGGTGATTGTACCTGTTGCATTGTTCGTTCCTACACTATGCCTCATCACAATTAATTCATATGGAGCATTTATATCGATCAATCCGCTGTTTGTTATCGTGCTGTTAAGATTCTCTATGGCCATTATAGAGATCCTTGAAGCCGGCCCCCTGTGAATGATTGACCCTGAGGCGTTGTTAATCAGGCTCCCGGAACTGTGCACAAAAATCAATGATTGGATGTCAGATGAAAGCTGGAAATCAATGGTTCCGTTGTTGATCAGCTCTGCCCCGTTAATAAATATTTTACGATCAAAACCGGTACTAACGAACGGACTACCGGAAATGGTGAGAGTGACACCGGAGTTGACAGTCAGCCGGGCGTTGGCCCCCGAGATTTGTATAGCCCCGGCATCCGTGTCTGAGCTCACTACCACTGCTTTATCGGCAGGTATAATAGCTATATCATTCGTGCCGGGTACCCCTACAGGTGACCAGTTTGCGGCATTATGCCAGTCGCCGTCTGTTCCGGTAAATGTCCTGTCAATAGCCAGGCCGGGAATAGATGCCGTAAAAAGCAGAAAAAGGACAAAGAATAAATGTTTTTTCATGGTAAAACAGGATATAGTCAATGGCAGGTGATTTGTTCAGGTTAAGCAAACGGGTACTATCAGGATGAAAAACTTCCTCCAGACAAAACCGGACAAACAGCAAGGGTATCCTTGTTTGTCTTTGCAGAAAGTACATGACAAATTTGGGGTGGAAGGAGCCAAAGGTTTTGGCTCAAAAACGACATTCTTTTGCTCAAAATGATTTTTGAGCCGGTGACGGGCCGGTAAAAGCGAAACGGCTTAAAGCATTATCACGAAGACGGGTCTGACTTTAGCTCCGAAGGCTTTATCCCGAATTCTTCCCGGAACATTTTTGTAAAATAAGAAAGGCTTTCGAAGCCCGTCAGGTAGGCAATTTCAGAAACCGTAGCAGCATTCTGACTGAGCAGGGCCCTGGCCTTCTGAAGGCGGTATTTCCTGATAAACTCCACCGGTCTCAGGCCTGAAACCGCCTTGAGCTTTCTTCTGACCTGCACGGGACTCATGCTTAGCTCGCTGCTCAGACGGGTTAAATCAAACCGGTAGTCATCCAGGTTATTTTCGATAATATCTTTCAGCTTTTCAATAAAAACCTCATCTACCGACCGGAGCTTTACTTCCGTGGGCCTGAGATCTACCACCTTCATTTCAAATTTTAACCTCAGGGCCTCCCTTTGCCTGATCAGATTGGCTACCCTCGCTACAATCTCCGGTTTACTGAAGGGCTTGGTCAGGTAATCGTCTGCCCCCGTGTTAAGGCCTTCTATTTTGCTCTCTGCCGAAGCCCTGGCGGTGAGCATGATCACCGGGATATGACTGGTTCTATCATCTTCTTTTAGCATTTTACAGAAGCTGAGCCCATCCAGAACAGGCATCATCAGGTCGCAGATCACGAGGTCGGGTATGTTATACAGGGCTTTATTAAAGCCGTCTTGTCCATCCGGAGCTTCCATCACCTGGTAGTCTGCCTCGAAGATGGTTTTGACGTAACTTCTGATGTCGGGGTTGTCATCAATGACCAGGATCAGCGGTTGTTCTGAGGCCGGGTCTACGACCGTATTGGTTTCTTCCTGCGGGAGCAGCGGTGGTAAAAATGGCTGGTCATGCGAGGCCTTCTGATGAAGGTGGTCTTTCCAGGTGGTATAATCTACCGGCAGGTTCAGGGTGAAAGTAGTGCCGCTGTCTTCTTTGCTTTCCACTTCAATGCTGCCCTGCAGCACCCCCGTCAGCTCCCTGACCAGGGCCAGGCCTATACCCGAACCCTCATAGGTACGCTGATTCGAGCTGTCGGCCTGATAAAAACGGTCAAATATTTTATCCAGATGTTCTTCGGCAATGCCGGTGCCTGTATCTTTTACCCGGATGACCACCTGCCTGTGATCCGGTGAGTAGGTTACCCCCACAATGATCCGGTCACCTGCATTGGTAAACTTGAATGCGTTGGAAAGCAGGTTGTTTAAAATGGTTTGTAATTTTTCAGGATCGGTATAAACAAACCTACCGCGGTCGTCCTGGTCAATTTCCAGGGTGGTGCCCCGGCTTTCGGCCAGGGATACAAAAGCTCCCGCATGGGTATTAATGAAGGCGGCCATATCGAGATAGCTGATCTCAGGCTTCATTTCACCGGCTTCCAGTTTGCTCACATCCAGTAGCTGGTTGATGAGTGACAGCAGTCTCCCGGCGTTTCTTTTCATAGACCGGAGAACAGGCTCGCCCCGGTATTTGTCTATCAGATCATCCATCGGACTGAGCAGCAGCGTGAGGGGTGTCCTGAATTCATGCGAAATATTGGCAAAAAAACGCGATTTCAGCGTACTCATCTCCTCCAGTTTCTGGGCTTGCAGCTGCTCGGTCAGGAGCTTCCGGCCGGCCAGCATCTTCTCTTTTTCATAATCGAGAATAACCTGCCCCAGAAATAAAATAAAGACGAAGATTTCTATGACAACACATACCAGCGAAAACTCGTTTATCCAGGGCCAGTCTGCAAAACCCAGGATCCTTAGCTGCAGCAGGATATAGCCCGTAAAACTCAGCAGAAAAGGAGCCGTATAAATGAGGTTGAACCTGATTTTCCTGCAGCGGGCATAAATACATAAAACAATACAAAATATTTCTGCCGCCAGCAGGTTCCAGACAATAAGATACAGCCAAATAAAATGGTAGTCAGCCAGTAAAGCTCCCGTAAGAAATACCGAAGATCCGGCAATGCCTGTCATCAACCATAACACCCATTTCGGGAAGGCGGCCCGGATGGGAAGTAAACTGCCAATAACAAGTATACAACTTACCGGTAGCAGATGATAAGGCAGGGCATTGATGATGGCCGAGTTTTTGGGATCTGAGGTAAACAGGTCGCCAAACATTTCGGAAAACCCCCAAACGGTCGCTGAAATCAAAAAAGTGTGGAATGCGAATAAACGGAAAGTTCTCTGCCGCACAATAAACAAAGCCATGATGGTAACAAAGAGAACTTTAAAGAAGAGCATTCCCCCAAAAAACGATTCGAAACGGCCCTCGCTCTTTACTCTCTCCGCATAGCCTTCAGCCGGACAGGCGGTCAGGGTGGCATAAAAGCCCCGCTGACTCCGGATCCTCATGTAAAAAGTCTGTATCACCCCCGGCCGGAAGGAAAGCGACAGTGTAGGGATAGCCGTTTTGAAATCACGCCGGGCCAAAGAAACAAAGTTGCCGCCCTTCAGCACCCGGAACGAACCGTCTGGTTCTAAAACATAAAAATCGATATATTCTGCCAGTGAGTTCTGCCATTCAAAGAAATAGTCAGACGAATCGCTACTCACCACTTCTGCCTTCAGCCAATGGGTGTCATTAGAGAAGCCCGATACAAACCCCCTGCCGGAAAAAGGCTCAAAGGGCATTCCGGTCACATTCTGAATGGAACTCTGGGGATCTGAAACCCGAAGGTACTCTAACCCGGAAGTAATGTTGACCCGCTCTCCGGAATTCTTCAGAGCAACCGGCCCGGTGGCAAACAAAGAAAAACCCGTCAACCACAGGCCGACAATAAAGACCAGTGATTTCAGGGTATGTCTTGTTTTAGGGCAGGTCATAGTACGCGACATTCAGAATCCGCATAAATACAGATCACAAAGTAGCGTTTTTTATGGGGTATTTTCAAAGAATTGCAAGAGTAATAAATAATTAAGGGTTAATTATATTACCATTTTAGCGGCAAGCGAACTTCGGTTCATCATAATTCCAGCTTCTGGCCTTCCTTAAGCAAAACAGCCCTTAGCTTTTCATAATCCAGCTTCTGGGGAGAAACCTTTTCATTGATTGCCAAAACGGCTGCCGTGGCTGCAGACTGGCCCAGGATCATAAAGACGGGTTCCATACGGATGGAACCGTAAGCAATATGGGAACTTGAAATGCAAACCGGTACAAGCAAATTGTTACATTCAGATTCCTTAGGCAGGAGTGAGCCATAGGCAATAGAATACGGCCGGTCAGGATGTACGCCGATATCACCTTCATTCTGGACATTACCCTCTTCAGTCACATAACGCTGGGTATTGTGTGAATCCAGGGTGTAAGATCCCATACCTACAGGGCGGGGTACCTGAGTTTTACCCAGGGCATCCTCTTCTTTCATGACAAATTCACCCACCATGCGGCGGGCCTCTCTTATGTAAAGCTGATGCGGCCAGTGCCCATTGTCTTTAAACTCATCTTTGGGCAGGCCCCATTCCTGCATTTTTGTCCGGACTTCGGCGGGAACGGCCAGATCATTTTGCAGGAAATACATTAACCCTTTTTGATACAGTTCATGGTCTTTAATGATCTCCTTCCTTCGTTGGTAACTGGCTTCGGGGTAGTCATAGTTTTTCCCGATATAATCCGTACTGAAAGGCCCGTGATTATTGGTATCTGTTTTACGATTGGGAATGGGGTCAAATTTCTGAAATGTTTCTCTCCAGCCGGATGCAAACACCCGGGCCAGCAAAGCATACCGGGCCGGGTCATACCCTTCCGGTTTGGAAAAGAGGATCCGGTTATCGGGATGATTGCTCAGGCACATTCTGAAGCAATAGGCCTGGATTCTGTGATCTCCCGAGCCGTATTCTCCGGGAGGCTCCGCCGAAACTTCGTCAAGGAGTCCGCTATGCGGGTCATCCTCTGTTTTGTAGGGACTGACCTTTACCGCAAAGTGGTGCCGGTGATGGAAGACCCCGGTTTGAACGCCGTTCCATTTTTCACCATAAACAGCGTTGGCTTCACGGCCCACGTGGTATTTTACACCGGCCAATGCCATCAGGTCGCCCTCATAGGTAGCGTCAATAAACATTTTACCCTGATAAGTATTGCCTTTTAAGGTTTTGATCGACCGGATGCTCCCTTTTTCCTTTTCAATACCTTCTGCAGACCGGTCGAGCCATTCATCGCGGTAGACCATGATGCTGTTTTCTTTCACAAAATCCTCAAAAACCTGTTCGGCCGCATGGGGTTCAAAAATCCACATGGTTCGGTTGGCACCATCGAGGGCAGGAGTACCCTGGCCCTTGTTTCCGTATTCGTCTTTCTTCTGCCATTGCCAGGATTCCGGCTTTTGGTAGTGAAGATACAGGCGGTGGTAAAACTCTCGTGAAAGCCCCCCTATCACCTCTTTATTGCCGGTGTCGGTAAATCCAAGCCCTCCGGATGACAAGCCTCCGAGATGCAGGTCAGGCGAGACAACGATCACGGTCTTTCCCATTTTTTTAACCTGTACAGCCGCAATTACCGCAGCTGAGGTTCCACCGTAAATAATCACATCTGCTTTTCGGACAGACCCGCCTGATCTGTTTTTACAGGTGTATGCAGGTAAAAAAACGATTGCAAACAGCAGAAGGGTCAATAAGTTTTGTTTTTTCATACCGATAGAATTAATACTGATTCTTATGTAAGTAGTTTTTTAAGATATGAAGGATAGTTTGCCCCGTCAGGCTTACCGTCACCCCGGGTAATACTGTCACCGAAACATACAATTTTACGCCCTGGTAGCTTATAAGCCATAATACTGTGATATACACTCACTCCTATTAAGCGATAACCTTCCGGCGTGGGATGAAGGCCGTCTTTAGTCTGACTGTTGGCTTCGTTTTTCAGTAAAGAACTTTCTTCCGTTCCTATGTTTCCCACTTTTTCAAAGATATGATGTAAATCGAGAAAAGCAAGATTATATTCGACCGACAGTTCCTTAATGGCCTCATTCATTTTAATTTTCCTGCCGGTATGGCCCTCAGGCGCATAGAATGCGGGGTCGTGACGGGTCATGAGATAGGGTTCATAAACCGGCAGAAGGTTCATCAAAAGTACCCGGCTCCCAACTCCCCGTATTTTCTCGATGATCTTACGCATATTTTGTTCATATTCCTGAACGGGCACATATTTCCGGCTGTTCATGTCGTTGGTTCCGGCCTTTAGTATTACCAGCTCAGGCTTATGCGCCAGGCAATCTCTATCGATACGTTCCAGCAGATCTATCGTATTGTTGCCTCCTGTTCCTGCATTGATCACTTCGTAACCCTTTCTGTTTTCAACATTTTCCGCATTAACATTAGAAGTTATGACCAATGAAGAGCCCAGTACCGTGCTTTGAATAAAATCCCTGCGTTTCATGAAAAATAAATTTAAGATTCTTAGATATAGAAATGGGGAAGCATGTTCCCCATTTCTTAATGGTTAATATCCGGGGTTTTGCTGTAATTTCGGATTTATATCTATTTCTGTTTGAGGAATCGGAAACAGGTAGTGATGATCATCTACCCTTATTGTAGGGTTTTGCACTCTCATCGCTTCAATAAGACGCCCGGTTCTTGCCAGATCGTACCAGCGATGTCCTTCAAATGCCAGTTCCAACCTGCGTTCAAACAGCACACTGTCTCTGAACTGTGCCTGTGACAGACCGGCAGGAAGGTCGGCCAGCCCGGCTCTCCTCCTGATTCTGTTGATTGCATTGTAGGCTTCGGCCGAATTGGCAGCCTGTTCATTAAGCGCTTCGGCATACATAAGTAATACATCGGCGTATCTCAGAACCGGGTAATTATTTCCGCCATCGCCATTAGCCGTTGCGGCAGGATCTAAATATTTCGCCACATAACAGGGGTATTGCACACTTGCGGGTGCCGGCGGAACGCTGGTGGAAGAATAAAGCCTAAGGGTCACATCCCGGCGCTTATCGCCGGCAGGATACGCGTTGTAAAGGTTTTCCGTTACAGGGTCATCCCCAAAACCGGCGATACCGTTTACCCTGTCGAAATTCGGACGCATATAGCCCTGCATCCAACTACCCTCACCAAAACCTCCACTGATGGCCTGTACCTCGAAAACAGACTCCTTGCCGTTTTTATTGGCAATCAGGAATACTTCAGAGAAATTTGCCCAAAGGTCATACCCTCCCATATCCATAACTTCTTTGGCTTTGGCGGAGGCCTTCGCCCACTCCTGGCGGGTAAGGTATACCTTTGCCAGAAAAGCCCCGGCAGCGCCTTTCGTAGCTCTGCCCCTGTCACCTGCTGAATAAGTAGCAGGCAGCACACTTTCAGCCTCGGTAAAATCTTTGATCACCTGCTGGTAAACCTCTTCTGCTGTAGCCCTGGGGCGTTCAAGATTATTAAGAGAGACGGTTTCGGTCAGCTCTAAAGGAACCCCGCCGAAAAGCCTTACCAATGTAAAATAATAAAATCCTCTCAAAAACTTTGCTTCGGCCACGTACCTGTTTTTGAGTCCCTCGTCCATCGCTATCTGAGGCACCCTGTCTATTACGGTGTTGGTACGGTTTATGGCCCGGTACGCAATGGTCCACAGCGACTGAAAGGTAGAGGTTG
Organism: uncultured Lacihabitans sp.; assembly: GCA_964563435.1. Classification (GTDB taxonomy): domain Bacteria; phylum Bacteroidota; class Bacteroidia; order Cytophagales; family Spirosomataceae; genus Leadbetterella. The sequence goes on along the minus strand of CAZLXI010000072.1, from coordinate 135 downwards.
CCGGTGTAAAAGTATATTTGTCGAGGTCGTTCTTGGCCTGGTTTGCAGTAGCGCGCCCACCGCCCCATTCGGCATCATCGGTAGCCTGGTCCTGCAGGATCCACATGATCTGATTATACATTTCAGCCGTATTCA
>CAZLXI010000071.1:0-9565 GCA_964563435.1 uncultured Lacihabitans sp. | reverse complement strand
TCACTGGCTGTTGTGAATTGCTTTCAAATTGAATTTCAACGATATTCGTGACAAGTGGAGAGCATGGATACAAATGACTCACTGGGTTGTGAATTGCTTTCAAATTGAATTTCAACGATATTCGTGACAAGAGCCATTGACGACACTAATGCTGTCAGCCTGTTGTGAATTGCTTTCAAATTGAATTTCAACGATATTCGTGACAAGAAAAATTCTTTATTCCAGTACGCAATTAATGTTGTGAATTGCTTTCAAATTGAATTTCAACGATATTCGTGACAAGAACGCTGTTCTTGAAAACAACAAGAACATTGTTGTGAATTGCTTTCAAATTGAATTTCAACGATATTCGTGACAAGTAATATCTTTCAAAAAGATGATCTGATTAGTTGTGAATTGCTTTCAAATTGAATTTCAACGATATTCGTGACAAGGGTGGTTATTAGGACGCTTTGCCACGGTGTGTTGTGAATTGCTTTCAAATTGAATTTCAACGATATTCGTGACAAGTCCTTCAGGTTGGCAGTAGTGAGGCGGCTCGTTGTGAATTGCTTTCAAATTGAATTTCAACGATATTCGTGACAAGTCATTTGTCCACACTACACAGTCATTCTCCGTTGTGAATTGCTTTCAAATTGAATTTCAACGATATTCGTGACAAGCTGATGCTCGAAAACGAACTGTAATGTATTGTTGTGAATTGCTTTCAAATTGAATTTCAACGATATTCGTGACAAGTCCGGGAAGTTTATCAGCATGGAATCGCAGTTGTGAATTGCTTTCAAATTGAATTTCAACGATATTCGTGACAAGTGGGCTCTTGAAGAGATGAGGAATAATATTGTTGTGAATTGCTTTCAAATTGAATTTCAACGATATTCGTGACAAGTATTCTGCCTTAAAGCCATTTTGCTCAATAGTTGTGAATTGCTTTCAAATTGAATTTCAACGATATTCGTGACAAGATTTTCATATAAGCTATAAAATAGCAAATCGTTGTGAATTGCTTTCAAATTGAATTTCAACGATATTCGTGACAAGTTTTGATTCTTTGGGGCGTTGAATATTGAGGTTGTGAATTGCTTTCAAATTGAATTTCAACGATATTCGTGACAAGTGACGGTCTTTGCAGTAAAACACTTGCAGAGTTGTGAATTGCTTTCAAATTGAATTTCAACGATATTCGTGACAAGTCTTGCTACGAATTCCATTCTGCTATTGATGTTGTGAATTGCTTTCAAATTGAATTTCAACGATATTCGTGACAAGTATAAGCGACTGCTGTTACTACCGGGCCGGTTGTGAATTGCTTTCAAATTGAATTTCAACGATATTCGTGACAAGAACCGGGAACATCTGGAAGAGTGGAGCTTAGTTGTGAATTGCTTTCAAATTGAATTTCAACGATATTCGTGACAAGGTTGATGATGGATTAATAAATTACCTTCGTGTTGTGAATTGCTTTCAAATTGAATTTCAACGATATTCGTGACAAGTTTTCATTGATAAATGATTATAATCGGGTTGTTGTGAATTGCTTTCAAATTGAATTTCAACGATATTCGTGACAAGATATGTGTTAAAAGTCATGGGGTTGATGATGTTGTGAATTGCTTTCAAATTGAATTTCAACGATATTCGTGACAAGGCCACATTGATAATGCATTTCGGCCGGTTCGTTGTGAATTGCTTTCAAATTGAATTTCAACGATATTCGTGACAAGCCCCGGAATTGGATTCTATCCACGCCTTTTGTTGTGAATTGCTTTCAAATTGAATTTCAACGATATTCGTGACAAGACCGGGGTGCTTACCCTCACTCCCGTTGCCGTTGTGAATTGCTTTCAAATTGAATTTCAACGATATTCGTGACAAGATGTACAGCCAAATTGTACTGTTCCTGATTGTTGTGAATTGCTTTCAAATTGAATTTCAACGATATTCGTGACAAGGTCTTCCGTTGATTTGGTCAAATCAAACGTGTTGTGAATTGCTTTCAAATTGAATTTCAACGATATTCGTGACAAGAATCTGATATTAAATACAATATCATCGACAGTTGTGAATTGCTTTCAAATTGAATTTCAACGATATTCGTGACAAGGCGGAACTCCTGATAATACATACTTATGGTGTTGTGAATTGCTTTCAAATTGAATTTCAACGATATTCGTGACAAGGGATAAGGACAAATTTAACGAAGCTGTTAGTTGTGAATTGCTTTCAAATTGAATTTCAACGATATTCGTGACAAGCTCCTGAATGTTCTTATTGTAGTCGTACCAGTTGTGAATTGCTTTCAAATTGAATTTCAACGATATTCGTGACAAGTCCTTATTGTGGTAGAATGGCAAAACGGAAGTTGTGAATTGCTTTCAAATTGAATTTCAACGATATTCGTGACAAGTCTTCCAGTTGCTTGATCAAATCGGCTATCGTTGTGAATTGCTTTCAAATTGAATTTCAACGATATTCGTGACAAGAAGGGCCCGGTTCTTCCGTACAGTGACCTCGTTGTGAATTGCTTTCAAATTGAATTTCAACGATATTCGTGACAAGTCAGCCACCACTCCATTGGGGAAGCTGATGGTTGTGAATTGCTTTCAAATTGAATTTCAACGATATTCGTGACAAGGTATTAGCTTGTAAATATTTGTAAATCATCTTGTTATCGTTGAAATTCTGAAGAAAAAATCCGGATGTCTGACATCCGGATTTTTTCTTTTTCTAATACTTTTACTCATCCTGATTTTAAAAAAGTTCTAACTGTTGAGCTACCTGAGGCTTTTTAACTTCTTCTTTCCCAATAAAAAGTTCTATATCGCCAAATTGTTTGTCGGTAACACATAGGATTCCCACATGGCCCTTAGGTGGAAGCAGGCGCTTGATTCGTTTAACATGCACCTCGGCGTTTTCACGGCTATTGCAATGCCGTAAGTAAATGGAGAATTGAAACATAGCGAAACCATCCTGTAACAGGTCTTTACGAAACTTTCCGGCGGCTTTCCGGTCTTTTTTGGTTTCGGTAGGTAGGTCAAAAAATACTAGTAACCACAAAATTCTATATTGGTTTAGTCGGCTATTCATTCCAAAACCGGGTAGTTAATCCTTCGTTGATTTCCTTCAAAGCAACGGGCCAAAGAGGCGGTGGTACGTTGCATACCTACCATAAGCGGACTGGTGAAATTCTCAAACCTAACGTCTATCTGAGCTATTTTCAGTAAATGAGCCTTGGCTTCTTTCGTGAGCTCTTCGGTGTGTGGGTTCTCTTCCATCCATTCGCACACCAGCATGTCTACAAAAGGCCGGTAGGGCTCCATAATATCATCGGCCAGGCAGTAGGCATTGTACTTATTTTTATGGAAAATACCCAACGTGGGAAGTAAACCGGAAGCCACCAAACTGCGGGCTACTATAGCTCGTAAAATAGCGTAACCATAGTTTAAAAGATGATTGGGATAATCGCCGAAACGCTCCCGGGTAAAGTCTTCTACCTCCGGAAAAAGCTTACCCCAATAATACACAGCAGCCCGGGCTTCGTGATTTTCCGTATCGCCTGATTTTACATTCTTTTGCCAGAACAGCAGGTTTTCGTGCGGTATACCGAAATAATCCAGCAGTTTGGCCTGATTGTAAATTTTGGCTTGCACAGTTTGCTGCCAAAGCTGTTTTTTCAGAGGAACAGTGGCATCTATCTGATACCGGAACCGCTCAGTTTGAGTAGTTCCGCCATCAAGTGGCAACATAAGGCCATTGGGCATGTGACTGCTGTCACAGGTAATGATGGCAGCATTATTTTCTAACAGAGCGGTAATCAGGCCATTAGTGAGCGTAATCTGGCGGTTTTCCAGCACCACTACACCGATATCTTCTACGGGAACGGTTAATGGCGCTTCAGAATCCGGATAATTCACATTGAGCTGCTTGTTTTTCAGGCTCAAATAAGCCGGATTGCTAAAAAATAAGCTTCGTTTTATCATAGCAATGCACTTAATAATGGTTGATTTTAAGTGTATTACAATTAGGGTGCCAATTATTTCCCTTTATTCCTAAGCTGTATGATTTTTTCCAGACATTCAATATCTGCAAGGTCTTTTAAACGCCCACTGGCTTTCTTATTTTTAATAAGGGTGTTAATATGGATGATAAGTAAATTCAGCTAGTCAAATTTTATTAATATTCTCCTTTTTCTACAATGTCGCCTAAATGATTGATTTGTACTTTTACAATGTCTTTTATAGCGTTAAGACCCAACTGAGGTTTATAGGCTATATCTTTTAACTCCTTTTTTTCTTCCACATTTGTTTCCAGGTGATGCCTAAAAAAATAGTTCTTAGTGGCTATTTTTTGCACTCTAAATAAATTGGGGCTGATTAATTTTTTATTTTTCGGATCCAATAGGTCAATTTCTTTAGGATTAAAGCCTGTTTTTTCGTTAGGGAACACAAAGTATTCGTTTTGTTTCATCGTAAAAAGAAATTGCCACCCTAAACTCTGATTATACTGTTTATCAATTACGGGGAGGCCTGCATTTACTAACTGGACTGCATCGAAAAGTGAAACCACTCTTTCCTGTAAATTTCCGCTCTTATCTCTGTAAATCGCTACGTGATGGTTGTTACCCGTACTCACAAAGTCCACCGGTATTTTTTTGCCGTTACTATCTAAGATATAAGTCCCTTTATGGTCTTTTTTATAGTGGAGAAATTCAGCATTCTTTACACCGCTGATGGTAACTCGTTTTATGGAAATTCCCTTATCCTCATTGAGCCAAATAGGGTTTTTGTCTAAATCAGAAAAGGCTTTCTTGGGGTCATTGCCCGATGCTTCAAAACGGCTAAGCAAAATTTGTTTAACCTTAGCATCCAGAACTTTTTCAATGGTTTTTACATCCTTAAAATTCTCGGGAGTTACATCTTTTCGTATAGAATAATCTTCTTCTAACCAGATAAGCTTTACGGTTTCCGGAAGCGTTTCTGTTTCATTCAGATAGATCGGGTTTTTGGATAAAGCATTTTTGCCGCTGAAAGCCTTTTTGGGGTCATTACCGTTTTCTTGCAGACGCTGAAGCAAAAGCTTTCGGTATAACGGGTTACTGACTTTATGGATGGTTGCTTCATCAAATTTTACTCCGATTTTTTCTTCTTTGTTTACATAATACTGATATCTTCCATAAACCGTTTCTTTATGTAATTGTCCTCTTGGAGTAAGTTCTGTTTTTACTTTTTCACCGCTTTTTGATTTGATTTTGTTCTTGTTTTTAGTAACCGCTTTATTCTTGGCTTTGTGGGAAATTAGCATATTTTCAAGGTGTTCTTTCGCCTGCTCTCTGAAGTTTGGAATCGGAAGATTAAAGATTCGTTTTTTGTTGCCGGCATCATCGTACTGCCACTGTGTCTCTTTCTCCTCTATGCCTTTTATATTTTTGTGCTCTTTATGCGATTCATTGTATCGGGCGTTGAGATAGTTGAGGTATTGAATATGATTATGTTTTGTAAAAGCTACGGTAAGAGCGTCCATAGCATGATGACGATGGTCATTTCGTTTATTCCAGTCTATAATCCGATCTTTGAACGAACCGTCTTTTTTCTCCACTTTTTCAGTAAGACCCAACGCTTTGAACTTTTCAAAGTTCAGCTCCTGCATAATATTTATTAATCCCCAGTCTTCACGTAGCCTATCAGTAATGCTTCCTGAGGTAGTGACCACAGAACGAGTGATCTCATATAGCATATTTTTAGCCTTTTTGACGATATATTGACTATCTCTCAGGTCTCGTTCTATAAATCCGTCGCCTATTTCTGTTTCTTTTTTTAATAGTTTTTGGTATTTTGCTTTGGATATTCCCTCCTCTTTATTTTTGATGCCGGTCTGATATAACAACTCTATTCTGGATTTATAATCTTCAAGACTATCTGACCCGTATTTACTGTCAATGTAGTCAAAGGCCGTTTTATTTCCTTTGTCCAGGTTGGTCTGACGATAAACAACGGTTTTGTTAGAGAAACTGTCATCAAATAGCCTCGATTGGGGGAGGATATGGTCAATATCTATTTGTTTACTGAAAAGAATTTCTCTTGGGATGTACGTATTGGTATATAGGTCTTTATAGCCATTGTTTTTCAACTCCTCGTATAAGCGATACCGAATGATATCGCTTCTTGTAGGATTTTTCACACCAAACTCCGTTTGCAGTAGTTTGAATATTTTTTCATGGGCGATCTTCGCTGTATTAATATTAGTAGTCATTTCTGCCCGTTCTTTGGCATTTTTCTTTAGTTCACGGGCCAGTTCAATCCGGATTTCATCAAATTTGAAATACTCGGTTATATTCCCATTTGCATCTTTTTTGCTGTTCTTTTCTATAATAGCATTGACAAGATTAACCAGTTGATTTAAAATCTTCTCCACAACCGGATTTCGTAAGCTGTTCTTTTTTAGAAGTTCTAATTTGTCATTTAAAGGCCTCTTGGCGATTTCTTCTTTAGTGAGTGAAGATGAAGAATGCCTGTATCCTGCTAACTCACAAGCCGTACTGTATTGGTTTTCTTTGATAAAAGGAAAAATTTTTCGGGTTGCTTTGCTACTGAGGTTCCCGTAATCATCAGATAAGGTAACCTGTGCCAAAACCTGTGCCTGGTCTTTTTTAAAACCAAATTTCTTCTCCAGTAATTCATAGAGTTTTTCATTGCCGCTGTACGAATCATCTCCTTCATAAGAGTACAATAAATGCCAAAGCTGATACGAGGCCTGTTGTTCAAAAGCTTTCCCGTCTAATTCGGCATTAAACTCTAAAATAGAGGTATCGATGTGTAATGATTCAAAAACCTGCTTTACCATATTTTTGATTTCAGATGCCGGAACATCCAGATCATCCAATTCTACCTCGTCTTTATTCGACTTTACCTTCAGTAAATCTTTTATGTCATAACCCTCCAGGTCTAAAATTCTCAGATAGGCATTGAATAACTCTTTATTGGTGCGATTTCCTTCTATTTCAGAATAGTTCAACTCCCAGTCGGTGGATTTATAACCAAGTAATTCAATTATTTTATTAGCTTTTAGGTTTCCTTTTAAGTTTAACTCATTGAACAAAATGTGTTTAGATTCTAAGTCAAATACGAAAATCTCCTGTTCTGATGACTGGGTTTTATTGGCGTTTTGAGCAACTCTTTTTTTACTTCCTTTTTTTCTTACTAAAATATTATTGAGCATTTGCCAGGTCTTGAATTCCTGAAATAAAGGAGAGGATTTGGGAGCTACTTTTAAGCCAACGGTTTTCTTATTTTCATTTAGAATTATTTCCTTGCTTTCAAACTCACAAAAGCTCACTAACCCTTTTTGGGATTTAAGTTTGCGTTGATAAAAAATGGCAATATCTCTGATTGTAGATTTAAGCCCGGCTGTTAATTCGGGATGATGTTTGGATTGCTCGCTCCATATCGCTTCAAATTCATCCAGATAATCCTGACGGTAAAACACCTGTTTTTTTAGTCTTGTGTGAGAGTTGCGTTCTAGTTGTTTGTAAAGATACTGGCCAACTGTTTCTTTATTAAAGTACAATTCTTTACTTCTATCGGATATCGCACCCAAATATCCGCTGGAATTGTTGAGGTTATTATTAATTTCTGTAACTACATAAGCCGCTTCTTCTTTTTCTAATTGCTTTTCAACAGCTTCTTTTCTCCATTGGTAGGTTTGCAGTCTTTTTTCATCTCTTGATTTGGCTTTATTCTCTGCGGTATTGAATTTGTACTTACTCCAAAAGGCGGCAGAGGTAGCTCGTTGGCCTTTACCTTGCAGCTCTTTATAAAATTCATGTGTGAAAATTTCCGGATAAAATTGCTTTTGAAAGGCCCATACTTTATCGAATTCGACCTGTAGGTCTGAACGATAGAAATCAGGGATACTCTTTTTCCCCTCTTTTAGTAATTGAAACACCAACTGTCCGGGAGTGAGATTCTCATTATACAACCTTTTGGCGACAGCCATTCCGTCTATGGTTTGTCCTTCATCTTCATTTTTAGCTTTTCTGCTGCTTTTATAACCCCGTTTTTTATTGATTGCCAGGAAGACGCGAGCTAATTCTTCTTTTTCAATTTTTTGCGAAACAGATTTCGTCCTTAATCTCCAGGTCTCAAACGTTGTGTTTTTCCCGTCTTCTGCTAAAATAGAATCTTTAGTAATGATTTTGGCATTTTGTAAAGCATTGATCAGGTTTTTTCTTCGTAATTGGTAGCGGTCCAGATTTCTCCTCGTACCCCTTTTCAAGGTTCGGTCAGCATTTATAGTTATAGGTCTGCCTTTTTCAAAATTGGTTTGTTCGTCCGTTGTCAGGGGGTTGACACGAGTGCCGATTTGAATGATTTTTGAATTTTCGGGAGTTTCACCTTCTACCACATGAGCATGGCCTATAGAAGTTATCCCGAGGTCAAGGCCGAGTATATGTTTTTTTGACATAGGGGTTCTTATTTTTTTCAAATATAAAATTTTCTACTTAATAAAAACTAATACTACTCTATATTTTATAAATTTGCAACGCGTAGGAAGATAATACTGGTCCAAGCACGGGAGTTTTGAGAGTAGTATGTTGTGAATTGCTATATATTTCTTCCTACGCTTTAAACTGTAAATATATGAAATACAACTTGTTTATTGATGAAAGTGGTGATCACGGTTTGAATAATCTTAATCCAAATTTCCCATTGTTTCTTTTATGTGGTGTGCTTGTTTCAAGCGAGGAGTATGAAAGAGTGCGCGAAGGTTTCAACTCTATAAAAAGAGTGATCTGGGATAGTGAGGGTGTTATATTCCATTCAAGAGATATTATGAAATGTGAAAAAGAATTTAAATATTTATTTGATTTGAGTCTTAAAGGGAAGTTTTACAGGGAACTCGATGCCGTAATAGCAAATTCAGATTATTCTGTGATTTGCTCCGCAATAAAGAAAGAGCAATATATTAAGAAATACGGTAAACTTTCAGATGACGTATACGAGGTGGGACTTTCATTTATTATTGAACGGGCTATTTTCTTTCTGGATAATGTTCATAATGAAGTTTCCAACCTGAATATAGTGATTGAAAAAAGAGGTAAGAAAGAAGATAAAAAACTTGAAGAACATTTTCAGCGACTTTTGGCCCGAGGTACGGGTTATGTAAGTGCTAGGAGATTGAAATCGTATAATTTAACAATCCGGTTTGTTTCTAAAAGAGAAAATATTAACGGACTTCAGTTGGCCGACTTGATAGCCTATCCAATGGCCAGATATGTTTTAGAGCCTGGCAGGGTAAATCCGGCATTTGAAGTTTTTAAAGATAAAATATATAGAGGGGAAAAAGGGCAGGTATACGGGTTAAAAATATTTCCATAAAAACAAAGCCGGATCTCTCCGGCTTCATTCCGATTGGGGACACCCCGATCCAAATCTTTTGCAAATTAAACCAAATAGTTTAATTTTCTATGTAAAGAACAATTTTTTATTATAAATTTGTTCCCGAAAGCAATTCACAATAAGGATTATTCCGTTGTGAAAACATTTAGCGCCTCGCCTATCTGCGGGGC
>CAZLXI010000070.1:0-9678 GCA_964563435.1 uncultured Lacihabitans sp. | reverse complement strand
ATTAACCATTAATCACAAACTCCCTCGCCCTCACATGAGCATTCCACATCCTGAGATAGAGCGCGCTGTCTTGCAGGAGCTCTTCGTGCCGGCCTGCTGATGCGAGTTTTCCTTTATCAAAAACCAGGATCTGATCAGCATCCGTGATCGTGCTCAGGCGATGGGCAATAATCAAAACCGTTTTATCCCGGATCAGGCGGCTGAAGGCCTGCTGAATCCGGTGTTCGTTTTCGGGGTCGGCAAAGGCAGTGGCTTCATCCAGGATAAGTATGGGCGCATTCTTCAGAATGGCCCGTGCCAGCTGGAACCGCTGCTGCTCGCCCCCGCTCAGATGAACCCCGGACTGGCCGAACAGGGTATCATACCCCTGGGGAAGGCTCAGAATGAGATCATGAATCTGGGCAGCGCGGGCCGCATTTTCTACTTCTTCGCGGGTTCTGTCCATGCCCATGCGGATGTTTTCGTACATGCTTTGCTGAAACATGAAGCTGTCCTGGAATACAAAGGATACCATTTCCATCAGCTGCTCGGCCGGGTAGTGGCGGATATCCACACCGCCTATGCGTATAGTGCCCTTGTTTACATCCCAGAAACGGGCAAGAAGCTGGCCTACCGTACTTTTACCCGCTCCGGACGGGCCCACCAGTGCCGTAATAGACTTCTCCGGAACTTCGAAACTGATGTTTTCAAGCACCAGGTAGTCATCGTGGTAGGCAAAACTCACATTTTCAAAGGTTATGCCGTGGTGCGCAGGGGTTTGCCGCTGCGGGCTTTCCGTCAGCGTATTTTTATACAGGAGCTTATCTATCTGCTCCACACCGCGGTTAATCACCGAAATCTGCATGCCCATATTGCTGAGCACAAAAAGGGGGCGGATATACCCAGTACCCAGCAGGAGAAACAGCAGATACGTGGCCAGGCTCAGCCCGCCGCTGAAATACAGGTATAAACCCAGGGCAAGTACCGGCAGCAGGGCATTGCTGGTAAAGCTCATAAAAACGGCAAATGCCGGTGTACTGCTTTTGACCCAGTCTGCCACGTAGCCGTTAAACCGCCTTACGGTGTCGCCGTATTTGTCAAAGGTGTCGGCCGACTGCCCGAAGATCTTCATCACCGGCATGGCCCGTACATACTCTACAATTCCGGAGTTCATGTCTTCCAGCGACTGGTGGTAGTCGCGAATCTTTTGCTGGTTTCTGCCGCTGTACATCGAAGGCAGCATCACGGCCAGTACCAGCAGCGGAACAAAGCTGACGGCCGCCAGGCGCCAGTCCTGGGAGAAGAGAAAAAGAAGGGTAACGACAGGCAGCGCTACTCCCTTTACAAAGTCAGGTATCTGGTGAGCTATAAAGGCTTCAATACGCTCCACATCATCAGACAGGATCTTTTTAAATGCCCCCGAATTACGGTTATTCAGATAACCCATGGGTAGCTTTCCCACTTTATCGGCAATAAACTTCCGCAGTTCAAAGAGGATGTTAAACGCGGCGATGTGCGAGAGGATACCTGACAGAAAGAAGAAACCCATGCTGATGACGGCTGCCAGTACGGCATACAGGATGTAGCTGCGCGTAAGGGCGAAATCCACCGTTTCGAGGGTGAGCTCACGAAGAATATAAAATACGAGGATATACGGTACCAGGCTTAGTAGGGCATGAATCACCGCCAGCAGTGCCGATCCAATCAGCAGTCCCTTTCTCCGGCCTGCTATTTCCAGCAGCCGGGCTATACCATTTTTCCTTTCCGATTGCGCCATAGTAAAATAAATTGCAAACTATTAAGAATGATTCTAAATAACTAATACATTTGTGCAAAAATAAAGCGGCGTATGCTGCAGGCAGGTATGCAAAAAGGAATAAAAAGTCCGCAAAAAGGAGTATCGCCATGGTCATGAGATTGTATGACACGGATATCCTGCTGGAGAAGGAGTATCCCGATTTTTTTTCTCCGGAAGACGGAGGCGTGAAGGAGAGTGTGGTGAGTATTGATCTTCCGCCGGGCAGGGCGTATTATAAAGAGATCTATTTTGAAGGGGTGCATATCGGTTATGGAAATGCAAAACTTTCCCGCAGGGTGATCATGAATTTTGAGAGCGATTTTGAAACCGTAGAGATGCACTTTGCCCTGCGGGGAAGCAGCACGGCCACCGCCGATTCCCTCAAAAGCGGTATTCACTTTGACGGCAACCAGCATAACCTGATGTATTCTAACCGGCTGCGGGGAGAAATGCACTGGAAGAGCGCGGATTTCCTGGTATTTGAGATTAACTTTTCTCCCGGTTTATTCCGGAAATACCTTCCGGACGACTCCGCGTATTTCAGCCGCTTCCGCCGCTGCATGGAAGACGGCTCTTCCACGCTCCTGAACCCGGCCAACGGCCTGATCAGCCTGCCCATGTACCGCGTGATGGATGAGATCATGCAGTGCAACCGGACAGGTGTGATTAAAAGGATGTTCCTGGAAGCAAAAGTAATAGAGCTGCTGGTGCTTCAGCTGGAACAGCTTCCTCCCGGCAGACCCTCCGGCCTGAAGAAGACCGATATTGAAAAGATGTATGGCGTGCGGGAGTATATTCTGGCACATATAAATGAGATATGTTCGCTGTCTGACCTGGCCCGGGCAGTGGGTACCAATGAATTTACACTGAAAAAGGGCTTCCGCGACCTGTTTGGCACCACGGTATTCGGCTTCTGGAGCGATGCCCGCATGGAGCAGGCCCGCAGAATGCTGACCGGCGGTGAAATGAAGGTGAATGAAGTATCGGATCTGGCGGGGTATAAAAATCCCCGCCACTTTTCGGCAGCATTTAAAAAGAAATACGGCGTGCTGCCCAGTGCGGTCCGGTGAATTCCTGTATAGTAATCAGGACCGGCAAATCACCCGGATTGCCGCAGATGAAGAGATAAGATATATGCATTCCACGTGAACATTAGGTAAAGCAGCCGCAGATTTACAAACAGATATCTGATATCGTGGCCATTAAAGCGTATCCAAATTCGCTAAAATGGCCTTAATAACCAGTGATTTATCAGTCAGTGGTACGTAATGGTCGCTGTTTGGCGCTATCACCTGTTTGCTTCGGGAAGAGAGGCGGAGCAGATCTTTTTGGCCGGCCCGGTGGATATCGAGGTATTCCTTTTCCAGTGCGGGGTTTTCCAGGAAGCCGGCTCAGTGAGGGTAGGCCCCGGTAATAATGGTGAGGGGGATATCGCCGAAAGAGTCGATCTTTCCGGCCCCTTCAAACATCGGGTCGTCTTCCCGGGCTTCCCGGAGCACGGTTTTATACGACCGGTAGAAATAGCGGGCAATGTGTTTATTCATCGGGTGGGTGCCGGGAACATCTTTAATAAAGGGAGAAAAACTAAAATAGACTCTTGCCAGTCCGGTTTGTACCAGCGCTGTCACCAGCCCTTCAGGGGGCACTACCAGGTATTTCTTCAGGGCCTCGGATGACCTTTCAACCTGTAGCGGATGCGACACATCGAGAAAAATTACGCCCGAAATGTCATTTTTGTGCTTTTGTATAAAAGGCCTTAAAGTTAGTCCTGCCAGGGAGTGCCCCACGAGGATATACGGCCGGGGGCAGCCTGTTTTTTCCAGCAGTATTTCCAGCTCCCGGGTGATGCTTTCCAGCGTTTTGGGCGATTTTGAAGCTGCGCTCCATTGCAAACCAGCCCGGTCATAGGAAAGGGTGGTGGTGAAGCGGGAGAGGGAGTCCTGTATTTCTTCCCAGATCTTATAATCGCCGCCCAGGCCCGACTGGAAAACTACCGTGGGGCCTCCCGTCCCCTTCCGGACAAAATGGACGGGCAGTCCGTCAATAAGCACAAAATTTTCTGCCGCCGGCTTCTTCGAATTGTAATAAATCTGGGAGGACTGTTCATAAACCAATCCCGCTGTGAGGAGCCCGGTAATCCCTATAAGTATCGCTTTTAATATTTTTTTCATTTATAAAGCGTAATATTATTTATAATAATTCCAAATAAATAACAATATTTTCACATCTGCAACCGTTTTACCGGCAAATCCTTTCAACTTAGCGGCGATTTTAATTTTCTATGAAAGAAACCAGTGGCCGGACCGCCCCGGAGACTTATAGTCTGCAAAGTCCTCCAACCGTTTACCCGATATTATTTGCTATCAGTTTTTCACATTTACTGAACGACGTCATCCAGTCGGTCATACCCGCCGTATACCCTTTACTGAAGGAAAACTATGTGCTTACTTTCACGCAAATCGGTATTATTACGCTGGTATTCCAGTTAACGGCCTCCCTTCTGCAGCCTTTCGTGGGCCTGTATACCGATAAGAAGCCCACTCCCTGGTCGTTACCGCTGGGCATGCTGTTTTCGCTGGCCGGGCTTTTGTTTCTGGCCCATGCTTCCGATTTTGCGCACATTCTGCTGTCGGTCAGTTTTATCGGCATGGGCTCTTCCATTTTTCATCCTGAGGCTTCCCGGGTAGCTCATCTGGCTTCCGGCGGCCGGAAAGGCATGGCGCAGTCGCTCTTCCAGGTGGGCGGCAATGCCGGCAGCGCCGGCGGCCCATTGCTGGCGGCGCTGATTGTGGTGCCTTTCGGGCAGAAATACATTGGCTGGTTCGGGGTTTTTGCGTTTATGGGTATGGTGCTGTTGAGTTATGTGGGCCGGTGGTACCGGCAGAACCTTCGCGCAAAGGGCAGCAAAAGTAAGGCAGGCGGCAGTGCATTCGCTGCGGGAATCACTAAAAAGCGAGTGGTCATTTCGGTGATCATCCTGTTGGTGCTGATTTTCTCGAAGTTTTTCTATACGGCTTCCATGAGCAGCTATTTTACCTTTTATCTCATCGATAAATTCGGGGTAAGCGTGCAGCAGTCCCAGCTCTACCTGTTTGCCTTTCTGGCGGCGGTAGCAGCGGGTACCATTCTCGGCGGACCGCTGGGCGACCGTTACGGGCGAAAGCTCATCATCTGGGTGTCTATTCTGGGCGCAGCTCCTTTCAGCCTCCTGCTGCCTCACGTGGGTCTGGGCATGACGGTGGTGCTGGCGGTGATCATCGGCCTGATTATTTCCTCGGCTTTTTCGGCCATACTGGTGTATGCTACCGATCTGATTCCGGGAAAAGTAGGCATGGTAGCGGGGCTGTTTTTCGGCTTTGCCTTTGGTATGGGCGGCATTGGGTCGGCGGTGCTGGGTCGGCTGGCGGACCACACCGGCATTGAACACGTGTTCTCGCTTTGTGCTTATCTGCCCCTGCTGGGGATTATCACGGGTTTCCTGCCTGATATTGAAGGAACCCGGAAGCCGAAATGACATCGGCTCCCTGGCGGGCGTTCAGGCCCCTCCCGTGATCATCTTCTTCCGGTGCTGCTGCCCCCAGCTTTCCATGGCGCCCAATACGGTATCGAGCGTAGCGCTGTAGGGGGTCAGTTCATACTGCACGGTAACGGGCTTGGTGTTGCACACGGTGCGGGTGACCAGCTCATTCATTTCCAGTTCCTGGAGCTCTTTAGACAGGATACGGGGCGTTATTCCGGCCTCTCTTGACAGCTCATTAAACCCTTTCTTTCCGCTTCTCAGCACGGAGATCAGCACCAGTTTCCATTTTCCACCCACCACATCGAGGGTATCGCGAATGGCCAGCTTTGCCTTTGTACAACTTTCTATGGTATGCATACTATTCTTTTTGTAAGTACTATCCTTTTTGTAACAGATAACAAAGGTATAGTATTTGTTCCGAACTTTGCCAGTGAAATCAAAACAAAACGATTATGTCACAGAAAACAATCACCATAGCCGGCTGGGCACTGACCCTCATTCTGGCCCTTTTATTCGCTATGAGCGCTTTTATGAAACTAAGCGGCAGCGAAGAGGTAGTAGCCCAGGCGGCTGTAGTAGGCCTTGATGCAGGCACCTACCGGATCATCGGAATCATCGAGCTGGTGGCGCTGATTTTCTTTATTATTCCCCGTACCGGCATTCTGGGCACGCTGCTTCTGGTAGCGTATATGGGCGGGGCCATTGTTACCCACCTCGAGCATCAGCAGCCGATATCCACGGCGGTGACCATCCAGGTATTGCTCTGGATCACGGCTATTATTCGTTTTCCGGAGCTCAGGCAGCGTTTATTTCCCCGTTTTAAATTTGTAAAATCATGAGACATATCGCACACGTCACCCGGAACCCCTTTCACCAGGGATTTCTGGGTACCGGGCATCAGGCGGCTTCCGTAATGGGAGGCGTGCCCTATGCCGAAACCGACCCTTTCATTTTATTCATGGATGACCGGCTCGATCTTCCCGGCGGAGAGCCCGTGGGCGGGCCGCATCCGCACGCCGGTTTCGAAACGCTCACCCTGGTGCTGGAAGGCAATCAGAAAGACTGGGTGACCGGTAGTTTTGAGCTGATGACGGCCGGCAGCGGCATTGTGCATACCGAAGAAATCACCGTCCGGCAGAAGCTGCACATTCTGCAGGTATGGCTGGCGCTGCCCCCGGAAAAGCGCTGGGAGAGTCCTTCCTGGCAGCGGATCCTGCCGGAGGCCGTACCTGCCCTGATAGAGAGGGACAGGGAGATCCGGGTATATAGCGGAAGCAGCAACGGCCTCACCTCGCCGCTGCGGAATCATACCCCGCTCGTCGTGGCTGACTTCCGGATGGCCGCCGGCCGGCAGGTAACACAGGAGTTACCGGCAGGGTACAGGGGGCTGGTATATGTACTTGGCGGTACGGTCAGTTCCGGTGATGTGATCGTAAAGGCCGGAGAGGCCGGATGGCTGGATAAAAGTGCCGGTGCCGGCGAGCTTCATTTGAGGGCTGAAGCAGAAAATACCCATTTTGTGCTGTATGCGGCGCGGCGGCACGGCGCAGAAGTGGTTTCCCACGGTCCTTTCATCGGTGACAGCATGGAGGATATCCGGAGGCTGTACCACGAGTATCGGGTAGGAGAAATTCCGCACCTGAATGAGCTGGCGGAATCGCAGAAGCAGTACTATCCGGCGTGAAAGGGCTGTTCTTGCGTCATTTATTATAGATGTTTTCGCTTAAGGGGGGACGGGAGAAGGCTGGCTGGCGTGTACCGTTGGCCGGAAGCCAAAATTCTGTTTGTACCTGAACTTTTCGGGGCATCATCTTGTGTTAAATACACAGAGAACAGAAAATGAATATGAGCGTTTTATTTAGTCCGCTTACGGTCAGGGGAGTAACCCTAAAAAACCGTATTGTGGTTTCTCCGATGTGTCAATATTCCGCCATAAACGGTTTCGCCACTGACTGGCACCTGGTGCACCTGGGCAGTTTTGCGGTGGGGGGAGCCGGGCTTATCCTGGTAGAAGCTACCGGGGTTTCGCCCGAAGCCCGTATTTCACCTGCTGACCTAGGGCTGTGGCACGATGAGCAGATTGAAAAGTTAGGTCAAATCAATGCCTTCATAAAAGAGCAGGGGAGTGTGCCCGGCATCCAGCTGGCTCACGCCGGCCGGAAGGCCAGCACCCGCGTGCCGTGGGAGGGAAGGGGCACCGTGCCTTCGGAAGAGGGCGGCTGGCAGACCGTGGCCCCTTCTTCTGTAGCCTATTCCGATGATTACCCGCAGCCCGCAGCACTCGATACTGTAGGAATAGTGAAAGTAATTGAAGACTTCCGGTCGGCCGTCGTGCGCGCTTTAAAAGCAGGTTTTGAGGTAATCGAGATTCATGCCTCACACGGCTATCTGCTGCACCAGTTTTTATCGCCGCTGACCAATACGCGTACGGACAGCTACGGCGGCTCGTTCGAAAACCGCATCCGCCTGCTTCTGGAGGTAGTGGACACGGTCAGGGAAGTGTTGCCTGCCGTAGTTCCGCTTTTTGTGCGGATTCCGGGTACCGACTGGGCCGGTGGCGGCTGGGGGCCTGACGATGCGGTGAGGCTGGCCCGTACGCTTCAGACAAAGGGGGTAGATGTGATGGACGTTACCAGCGGCGGCTTGGTACATGACCAGCAAATCAGTATCGGACCGGCGTATCAGCTGCCTTTTGCCTCCCGGGTAAAGCGCGAGACCGGTGCTGTTACTTCCACAGTAGGGCTGATCACGCAGGCCGTGCAGGCAGAATCTATCCTGGTCAACGGCGATACCGACCTCATTATGCTGGCCCGTGAGTTGCTTCGCGATCCGCATTTCCCGCTTCGGGCGGCGCATGAGCTGAAAGAGAAGGTTCGCTGGCCGGTGCAGTATGAACGGGCGCAGTGGTAAGCGGTGCTTTTCAGGAAGTTTTCTTAGAACCCTGATGGAATATGCTTAATATTGCATCGTCATTATGCCGTGATCTATGTCTCCATCCGGAAGCCTCTGGGCGTATGCCGCGCTGGCGGTAGTTTGTCTCTTGTGGGGAACCACTTATTTTGCGCTTCGTATCGGTGTGGAAACCTTTCCGCCCTTCCTGTTTTCAGGCATACGACAGGTGGTGGCGGGGGGAGTTCTTCTCCTCGGCCTGTGGCTTACAGGCAGCCTTCGGGTGCGCCGTGCTGACATCGTCCACCAGTCTGTACCCGGCATCCTGATGCTGGCGCTGGGTAACGGCGTGGTGGGCTGGTGCGAGCGTTACATTTCCAGCGGGCTGGCTGCGCTCATCCTCTCGCTGATCCCGGTGTTTGTGGTGGTACTTAACTATGCCTCCGGGCTCGACAGGCGCCGGCCGCACCGCTTGATCATTGCCGGGCTTTTCCTGGGCTGCCTGGGCATCGCCCTCATTTTCCGCGATAACCTGAAAGACCTGGCCCGGCCCGAATACCTGACGGGCATGCTGATCACCTTTGCGGCCTGCCTGGCCTGGGCGGCCGGCAGCGTATATGCCAAGCATAAAACCACCGGCAGCAGTCATGTGTTGCAAAATGCAGCTCTTCAGCTCTTTTTCGGCGGCCTGGCCCTGCTGCCCCTCAGTTTCTTCCTTGATGACTACAGCGAGCTGAAGACGGTCACCGCGCCCAGCATTTGGGCCCTGGTGTACCTGATTGTGTTTGGCTCGGTAATAGGCTATTCCTGTTTTGTGTATGCGCTAAAGCACCTACCCATAGGGGTATCTTCTCTTTATGCCTATATCAACCCGTTTATCGCCATCCTGCTCGGTTTTTTCTTCCTGCAGGAGCCGCTCACAGGCCTCACTTTCGTGGCGCTGGCGGCGGCATTGAGCGGGGTGTATTGTATTAATAAAGGGTACAGTGAAATGGGAGGAAAGTGAAAAGTCGGGCTGTTTTCAGGGTGTTTTGTAAAAAGCGGGAAACGTTTTGATACGATTTATAAGATATGCAGCCCCCTTCTCCGCAAGAAAAGGAGAAGCAAAGGCTGCCCCGAGAGGGCAGCCTCTGACCAAATCATATCAGGGTAATCTCACCCATATAGGAGCTGGAAGCGGCCAGTTTACGGTCATCATTAACAAAGCTCACCCAGCAGTGCACCGGTAAACCGGCGAAGTACGATACCGCAGTTAGCGTAGCTTCGGTGTCTTCCCGCAGGGCCGCGGCTTCAAACACCTCAAACAGGTTCATATCCGTGCAGTAAATCACCACCAGCAGGCTGTCAGTAGGCAGGGCCATGCCCTGGCCGGAGTTATCGAGCCACTGCAGCCGGATCTGGTTACCCGCCTGGGCCGTGGCCGTGCCGTCTTGCACTCCCTGTAGTTCCCCCTTGGAGATCATCACTTTGTTATAGATCATTTCAAATGTCT
>CAZLXI010000069.1:0-9765 GCA_964563435.1 uncultured Lacihabitans sp. | reverse complement strand
GACGGGAATCGAACCCGTACGAACATCACTGCTCACAGGATTTTAAGTCCTGCGTAATGTGGTTTTATATGGGTCTTTATGGATGAATATGTACTGATAATAAGCATTTTACAAAAATGACCTACACGTAATAAATCATGAAAATACACGATTTGTTGTACCTATGTTGTACCAAAATATACCTATATTTGCGGTGTAAATGAGTGAGTTACATTCACCGAAAAAACTATGGCAACGACATTAAGGGTTATTTTAAGAAAAAAGAAGAACCAAGACGGCACCTATCCTCTGGCTATTCGTATCACCAAGGACAGGAAAACATCCTATATCTACATAGGTCAACACCTACGTGAAGCCGATTGGGATGCGGTAGGTCAGCGGGTAAAGAAGTCGCATATCAATTCTGCACGGCTCAACAATTTCATTCTTAAAAAACTGTCAGAGGCCAATGACAAAGTGCTGGAAACGGCGACACAAAATAAGGATATATCTTCAAGCACGATTAAAAGAGCCATTCGGCCAAAGGAAGGGTCATCTTTTTTCGCACAGGCCGATATCTATCTCGAACAACTAACTCAAAACGGCAAGTTTAACAGGCGGTCGGCGGATGAGCCGAGAGTAAACCGGTTTAAGGAATTTCTGGGAAATACCGATATTCCTTTTTCTGAAATCACGCCAGCAATGCTTGAAAAATTCAAAGCCTATCTGAACAGCACAAGGGATATAGGTGAACGAACCATCGTCAACCATTTCGTAGTCATACGCAGTATCTATAGTCAGGCTATCAATGCCGGAGTAGCGGACAAACGGAACTATCCTTTCGGTAAAGGCAAAATCATTATCAAGTTTCCCGATAGCCTGAAAATCGGCCTGACCGCGGAAGAAGTAAGGGGGCTTGAAGATATCGAACTCACCAAAGGGGAACACCACGCCCGTAACCTTTGGCTGATTAGTTTTTACTTTGCCGGAATGAGGGCTTCGGATGTCTTGCGCCTCAAATGGAGCGATTTTCATGATGGACGCCTTTATTACACCATGGGCAAGAACCTCAAAGCGGGGTCTGTCAAAGTGCCGGAAAAGGCAATGCGCATTTTGGAGCAATACTCCAAGGACAATGCCCATGATTTAGTATTTCCAGATTTAGCCAAACTCAAAGACCTGAATGACGGAAATGCCGTGCAAAGCTATATCAAAACCCGTGTCAGAAGTTGTGACGATTATCTCAAAAAGATAGCCAAGAAACTGAAACTGAAAAAACCGCTATCGATGCATATTTCAAGACACAGTTTCGCGCAAATCAGTGAAGACAAAATCCCGACGAATATCCTGCAGAGACTCTATCGCCATTCCGATATTAAAACCACAATGGGCTATCAAAGCCATTTCATTCATAAGACCACGGATGATGCTTTGGATGCGGTGATTGGGTTGTGACCGTTGAGCTGTCCGGAATTTCTGAATAGTTAGATATTTTATTAACAGGCAATCCTATGTACATACTCATTGATACTCTCTGATATATTATATCACATCCAGAGTTGCTATTTGTTTGTAGATGATGCGTCATTAGCAGAAAGTGCTTTCTGTATTAATTCACCAACTTTTGAAAGAACAGTATTTCGAAAATCTTCAGAAGCAAATATCTGATATAAGACAGCCAGTAGAGCTATCATTATAACCCACACTAAATTAGATAATAAATTCACTCCGATATCTCGCCATAGTGATTTGGGTTTATTCGCATCATTTATTGATTGTATTTTTTTCTCTAAACTCTCAATAAGATTTTTGGAACTGTCATTGAAATAGGTTGCTTCATAAAGGGAAAGTAATTTTGTAGCCCTTTCCATATTCCCCTCTATGTATGAGGAATTTGAATTTGTTTGATTAAAATCTTTAATAGCAGATTTTATAGAGCTATGTGTTCTCCCTTCGCTAACAAGGCCAGCAATAAACTCTGCTTTCTGTTTCTTATAAAGAGAATATGCGACAAGTGACTTTACATCAGTAGCATCTTTTACATACAGGTCATAGCATTTGCTTAATTCTAGGGGTTTATTCTTCGGGCTAGACAAATCAATTTTAAGGTTTTATAGGTGAAGTCGTCTAATAATAGTTTCGGCTTCTTGTTCAGTATAATTTTTAACTCTATCTAATGCTCGGTTGACACCGACAAAATCAGGAGGTTTAGGTAAGGATGCAATTCTTCTGTCCAGCTCTGCATCAAATTCCTGCATTTTAACAGCAACATTTTTCATACCTTCTATAAATGCTTCCTCTAATTCCGTATTATTCTCCATATAGCGGCCTCTTTTGCTTACATCCAAAAACGTACTTTTAGCTGTATGTATGTCGTTTCTACGTCTTTTGTCAAGAATATCCCGAAGCTTAGTCTTTGCCATATTGATTGTCCACATTTGGTGAATTAAAACGAATAAATAATGTAAATAATTTCAATACATTAAGAATAGCTTTAAGTAAATGCGTAATTATTAGAATGTTAATGCAAATATATATTTTTTTCTTAAAAAAAATATACGGAACGCGTTTTTCTATAATCCATATTTTATTGTAACAAAGTATAGATGCCAGAATTGACAAAATGCATTATTTGCACATTGCTTTTTCAAGAAGCTCTTATGGCGTCAAAACATTTCCTATATCTGATATTAAACAGAGAATAAGTAACAACCGCACCAAAGAATTCCTGTATAAAATTTGTTCGCAAGTAAACCATCATCAATCCATAAACAGAAATCCTTCTTTTTTCTTCGCGTTCCGAAATGTAAATAACTCTATTCCAGCGATTTATTAAATCTTCCGAAGCCAAATTTGATATAAATCTGTACAAATATAAACCATCGTTTATACTTGTACATACAAGGTTATCAAATGAAACAGGCAATTGCATACTATCGGGTATCCACGTCCAGACAGGGGCGTAGCGGGCTGGGATTGGAAGCTCAACAAAGTACAGTACAAAACTATTGTGAAAAGAATGACTACGACTTGCTTTCCGAAGTGGTCGAAGTCAAATCAACACGAAAGCAGCGCATCAGGCTGTTAGATGCTCTGACCATGTGCAGAGCGCAACAGGCAACGCTGATAGTGGCCAGACTTGACCGTTTGGGACGTGACGTCGAAGAAATCGCGGGCATCGTCAAATCGAATGTCAACATCGTTGTGGTGGATAATCCTCATGCGAACCGATTCACGATACATATTCTTGCCGCTGTGGCGGAAGATGACAGGCAAAGAATAAGTGAAGCCACGAAAGGGGCTTTGAAAGCGGCGAAAAAAAGGGGTGTGGTTTTAGGAAGAAACGGCAAGGCCTTGTCCAAAGTGAACAAAAGAGCCGCCGAAGAATTCGCCCAAAAACTGCTTCCTCTGATAGAAAGGTTGAAGAAAAGAGGGATTATATCGGTACGCGCCGTTTCGGATGAACTCAACCGCAAGAATATTCCGACATTCCGCGGTGACGGGAAATGGCACCCAAGTACCGTTCATACCCTCTTGAACCGATTAAAGGAAATAAACGACAGGCGGCTATAAACCCCATACCATTCATAAATGCAGACCATTATAAATCCCCCATTTGTCTTGAAGCTGTTTTGACATGATTATTTTTTAAGAAAACCATATAAACAAACAAAGGAATGAAACGAATAAATCTATTGGCACTTACCTGCGTGATGGCTTTGGTAGTGGGTTGCTCGAAAGATGATATAGCGAGCGGGAATGCAATAGTCGGAAAATGGTACTTAACAAAATACGAACAAAAAAAAGATTGCGAAGCTAATCAAGAATTCGGCATAGGGGCTTCTACTTATTATTGGGAGAAGGTATTTGATGAAGGCGATTACTTTGAATTCAAAGCCTCTGGAGATTGCATTCTTTGGGCGGATGGAGACAGAGTGGAAAGCAAATATCAGATAATAGAGAACGGAACGAAGATTCGATTTGCAGATTATCCTTTGTACATAGCGCCGGAATTAGACTATAGCCTTTCGATTGAAGGAAGGAAATTGACTTTATATAGCGATAGACTGGTTCGATATGATGGAAAATGTAGCGGCGGGGAATGGCTCTATCTCAGTAAATAATCTCAAAACCCAAACTCTTATAAATATGATATGCCCTAAATGTAACTCAGAAAATGTTCAAAAACTGAGCGTTGTGTATGAATCAGGTACGCATAATATCAACACCCAGTCCAATACCGCAGGCGGCGGCTATGCTTTCGGTAACGGTGGCGGTTTCTTTACCGTTGGTGCGACGACCAGAACCAGAGGCATCCAGCAATCCATGTTGGCCGAAAAAGCCACGCCGCCAAAGAAACGTCCTTACTTTCCTTGTGTTGCGTTTTTCTTCGGTATTCTATTCATACTTCTTGATTTTGTATTTCTAGGTGTGGTGTTTATGATTGTGTCACCGATATACGGGTACTTCGCATACCAGTACAATACCCACACATGGCCGAATCTATATCACGAATGGAATGCGTTATGGCATTGCAACAAGTGCGGAGAACTCTATCTGGCCTGAAACGGCCAGCGGCTTTGTGGGCATTGTCCTGAACGTCAATTTAATTTCAAACGCTCTCGAATAAACAAATTAGAAGATGAAAAGAACAAATCTTATAGTATGTCTCAAAAGGAATGCTAAAACCTACTTATTAATGTTTAGCGTAGCCTTTATTGCCCTTGCCTGCGATAGTAAAGGCTCTTTGAACCCAGACGAAACAGAACAACGAGCAGTTTATACCGTAACGGGTCAAATTACTGGCCTGACAGTCGATGTTGCTGATAGTGTATTATTCGTCCGTACAGGAGGGTTTGAAACCCCTACGGAGGTTTTGTTGGATGCAAGGAAAACTGCCGTTGGCGGTAAAGTGAATATGCCTTTTGAAGGCTCCATTCTGGACGGTATTTTTCAGGTTAGCCAACGAGTGTTCCAAATAATGAATCCTCATGCGGGATTGGAAATTCGCTCGGCAGATTCCACTAAGCCTTTTATTGGTAGCGGTGTGAATAACCCCAATGTGATAGATGCCTTAAAAACCACAGGTATCTCAAACCCTTATATTCTTGTCAAGCCTGAGCAAGCTTCATACGAGCGGGTAAAATACATTCTTGAAAATGCAAGAACAATCACAGGTTCAAAAAGTGAGAACGTTGGGAAGCAAGGGAATATATTTAAGATGGGCATAAGTACATGGCCAAATTGATTTATACCAAGTGCATTGAAAATGGCAGAGAAACTCAAAACGCTGAAACTTCCTTTTCTTTAGTTTTTGCCCCCTCATTGTGTCAGGTTTTTTGAGCGAAAAACTTGACTTGCATGGACATGAGGAGTTTAGCGGTGGAAGGATTGTACAATGTCGGGGAGAACTGATAAATTGTGATGAAATGTCCGGTATCTTCTATATTCAACTGGATATTTTATTTTTGAGTTATATCGTCAATGCAATGAAAACAAAAGATATCATCGAATCCAAGATTGCAAAAATCCCCCATGGTTTTGTATTCGGGTATCAGGACATTCTGAATGACACAAAAAAAAGAGAGGCCGCTATCAAGGCTTTGAACCGGATGGTCAAGTCGGGGCAGCTTGAAAAAATAGCCAAAGGGAAATTCTATAAGCCGAAAGAAACCATATTTGGTGTGCTAAAGCCCGACATGGCACAGTTGATAAAAGACCTTCTTGAAATCAACGGTAAGCCTGTCGGATATGTGACAGGACTTGGCGTTTTTAATCAATTGGGCTTAACGACTCAAGTCAGTGCCGTTATTCACATCGGCAGGAACACTACACGTCCGAGGACACAGCGGGAACAATACCGTATATTTTTCATTCAACAAAAAAACATTATCACGAAAAGGAATATACCTCTTCTGCGGATTTTAGATGCTATCCGCGACATAAAGAAAATACCGGACACGTCATTATTGAATATCGTAAAACGCCTGCAAGCAATCATCGGGGATATATCTTCTAAGGACAAGCATGAGATGGTAAAACTCGCTTTGAATTATCCACCTTCCACAAGGGCTGTTCTGGGGTTTATTCTCGACACATCTGCGGATGCTCAAATCGCGGAACCCTTGCGAGAATCATTGAATCCACTAACAACGTATAACATAGGTATTTCCAGACATTGGCTCGATGCGAGGAAATGGAACATAAGATAATCCGAAGCTATTTCGACCCATCTTCAATTCGGTATTCTCAACTCAGACCAAGGCGGAATTTAGCTTTTAGTGCTATGCCATATTTAGCTTTTAATGTCATAGCTACGCCCTCTAATGCACTTGATTTCTGCCTATCAGCAGATTACAATGAAAACAGACAGACGGGATGAATTGGGTAAAACCATAGTAGAACCAATTTTATAGCCTTGTCTGTTTGGGTGCATTAAGGCATTGGGCTTATTACCGTTTCTGAATCCTCTGTTATTCTTGTCCTCTCCCCTCAAGGGAGTAAACAGCAAATTTAACAGGGCTGTACAGGGATGCATGTTGTTAAATAAAACAACAAGTTACCGATAAGAAACAGAGATACAGCCTATACCTGAATGCATCGTTTTTAACCCTTAAGGTAGCACCGAGGTAAAACCGGAACTGCCAGAAAGAGCGATGCGCATGTCTGTGCCTGCAGTCTTCAATTTCACCAAACCGACCTTATCCTCTTTACCATTGCCACCCAAAGGGAAACGGCAAACCTATCGCGATACCAAGGAAAAAGGACTTGTTATCAATGTACGTCCGACCGGCTCGAAATCCTTTTACCTGTATAAGAAAATCCAAGGCCGCCCCGAGTGCATTCTCTTAGGTGGGTTTCCTGATATCACGGTCGAAAATGCCCGAAAAGCCGCCGCTGTTCTGAAAGGACAGATTGCCGCCGGACTAAATCCACAACAGGAAAAACGCCGTATCAGGAATGAAATGACATTCCGGCAACTTTTTGAAGAATACATGGAACGCTATAGCAAGTTGCACAAAAAGACATGGCAGCAAGACGAAACGGAAATCAAAAAATATGCGGGGAAATTCTTCGGCAAAAGGATTTCCCAGATAACCAAAAGCGATGTGCGGAAATTACATGCCACCATCGGAAAAGAACATGGCATATATCAGGCGAATAAGGTTCTATCCCGAATAAAAGCCGTATTCAACAAAGCGATTGAATGGGAATGGCAAGGTACCAATCCTGCCAATCGTATCCGCAAATTCAAGGAAACCTCGCGTGACCGCTTTTTGCAACCGGACGAACTGCCGCGCTTTCTGGCGGCACTGGAGGCCGAACACAACAGTGATATCCAGGATTATATCTGGTTGCTGTTATTGACTGGCTCGCGGAAATCCAAAGTGCTGTCGATGCGGTGGGAACAAGTGAACTGGCAACGGAGGGAATGGCATATCCCCGATACCAAGAACGGCGACCCCGTAGTGGTGCCGCTGATGGACAAGGTTGTCACTCTTTTGGAGCGCAGACGGCAACAACAGAAAGAGGATAACACTCCTGCTACGGGGTGGGTGTTCCCTAACCCTAACACGGCCACAGGTCATATGATTTCCCCTAAAGCCCAATGGCAGGCTTTCCTCAAACGGGCGCAAATAAGCAATTTTCGGATGCATGACTTACGGCGGACATTGGGCAGTTATCAGGCCATCACGGG
Organism: uncultured Lacihabitans sp.; assembly: GCA_964563435.1. Lineage (GTDB taxonomy): Bacteria > Bacteroidota > Bacteroidia > Cytophagales > Spirosomataceae > Leadbetterella. The sequence goes on along the minus strand of CAZLXI010000069.1, from coordinate 2,087 downwards.
AGCCAGCTTGCAAATTATCGGCAAGTCACTCGGCCACCGTTCGCCATCGGCTACAATGATTTATGCGCGGTTGAACACCGACCCCGTACGCGAGGCCATCACCAAGGCTACACAGGCAATGTTTGCATTTTCAACAGACAAAGAGGCTGGAATGAATGCGCATTACATGAATATCGCCTCATAGGAAACATAAGGCGTCAAAAATACTATCATGTATTACTTATTCCCCTAGTCTTATAAGCCGGAGAGGTGAGATTGAATTCTGTCGATTAAATCGGAAAACTTGGGTTGTCCGTTATAATACAACGCTGCAGTCGCGTGATAACGCGCTTCAAATTCGGCTCTTTGCTTGGTGTCGCTTAGCAAAAATGCCTCATTTTCGGCAACCGGTATGTCAAAATCTTTTTTCGGAAAACGGGCTTTCTTGTGGTCAAAATAGGCGTTCGTAACGATAAACGCCAAGACGTCTGGCTCATCCAAAAGGCAGTACAAATCATAGTATTGTCGCATGAGATTAGCCTTTTTCTCACCGCTTTCCTGTTCCTGCCGGTACTTGGTGGCGACCGTCTGCAACTTCTCGACAAATGTGTAACCTGGATGATAACAAGCCACGTCAACGGCGCGATTGTCGTGGATGCTGATTTTTGAGTTTGCCGCGGCCTTATACGCCCACGAGGTAATCAACCGTTTCTCATTGGGTGTCACCGTATCAAAACCCGCTTCCAAAAGAATACCATCTTTCACCCCGTCAAGATATTCCGTTTGAGATTGATAAAAAAGGCGAATGCCGCCGCTTCGATATTTGTCTGTATCATCAAAAGTCGTATCTCTTGTGATGTCGATAATCCCGTCAATTTTAATTTCACCGGCCAACCAGTCATAGAAATCCTTGCGCGACTGCACGGCTTTCGGCTTGTCGTTTTTCGGGTTTTCATTGACATTCAGATGAGCGGGAGTTTTGATATGGATGTCGATATCCTCGGAAAACCGATGAATGATTTTATACCCCTTGGACAAGGACGTTCCACCTTTGAGTTCAAACGCGAACCCTTGTTTTTGCAGGCCGTATAAAACATGCATAATCCAGTAATCTTTTTCAATAAGTTGGATATTGATGCCGGTTTCCTGCTCGATGATTCTAAGCAAGTCAACAAAATCCGGCCGGTCATGGAGGTATTGATTAGGCATGTTGTCCTTCTAAGATGGATGAAAATACTTTCTTCGCCCTGACCCCGCCATAAGACGACACGGCACGTTTCAGTTTGGCCAAATCAAGTTGTCCGGCTTTTTCCTTTGCCTTACGCAGAACCGCCCCTTTATCTTCGGCCAGCGTATCGAGATTATTGACCAAATCCACCAACAGAAATTCAAGGCTCAGTTTCTTTGGAAACTTCGGCTTCATGTGGAAAAAGAAATTTCGACCGCCAAGCTCAAACGCGCCGTGACGTTTGTGATTATAAACCACCCGTTTGTTGTAAAGCTGGGTTGTGCCGACATCCAATGCATTATAGGCGTTCGGGGAAGTGATTAAAAAATCATCATCCTTCAAAAACGTCCGCACCAAAGCGGATTCTTCCGGCGGCGCGGCACCGAAAACCGTTTCCTTTGGATAATAATAAACCCCTTGAGATATTTTCTGCAGTGTTCCTTCGCTGACAAGTTGCTTCAAATGCCTGTCCACGGCATTAGACCACGGCTCCAAATCAGAGCGGCGATACACTTGCCCGCGTCGTAAACGACTTTTCAGTTTGCCTAAGGTATTCATACTGCAAATATAGCAATAATCGAACAATTTGTCAATATTATCATTTATATTTCATGCAGATATGTGATTTTGATGATTTATAATCAACATATTATATCAACGTAATAATTGAGTTCTATAAAATAGATAGTCAATACTTCATCTCTAGTATAACCCTTATTATTTATCCTTAACAGGAACATATTCCTCTTGCATTTGCCGTAATGCACCCCTTATAAGTGATTATATTCCTATTATGCACAGCATACAGGAACAACGAAATCACAAAAAAGCATGAGGACAAAAAAATGCAAAACAAAGATTTTGAGGAACTGCTCGACCG
>CAZLXI010000068.1:0-10960 GCA_964563435.1 uncultured Lacihabitans sp. | reverse complement strand
TTTTATAACTTTTAGCATATTAATTTTGGGGGCTTAAAATTAGTCTCAAATGCTTCGGGTTTTACGGTTTTTGATTTTACTCCCTTTTTCCCTTTTCGGACAGGACTCTAACGAAGAGAAGTACCGGATAGGGATCAAAAGAACTTCCGAAAATATAAAGCTGGATGGTATCCCGGATGAAGCCGTGTGGGAGTCCGCAGCGGTGGCTACCGGTTTTTACCTGAACTTTCCGTTCGATTCTTCTTACGCCAAACCACAGTACCAGACCGTTGTGAGAATGCTGTTTGACGATCAGTTTATTTATGTCAGTGCGGTTTGCATGCAGCCGCGGAGTGAGATTATTATCGCTTCACTTAAGCGCGATTTTGAAGGTGGGGTGAGTGATGTGTTTACCGTGAATTTTGATACGTTCAAAGACAACCTGAACGGCTTTCAGTTTGCCGTAAATCCTTACGGGGTTCAAAGGGAAGGGCTGATCCAGGGCGGATTTGAGGTGACGAACTACTGGGATAATAAGTGGTATTCCCAGACCAGGATATACGATGATCGCTGGGTGGTGGAAATGGCCATCCCCTTTAAGACATTACGCTATAAAATTTCCGAGGGACAGAATTATTGGCGGGTTAATTTCGGGCGAATGGTGCTGAAGCATAACCAGATCTCTACATGGGGACCGGTTCCGCGAAATTTTGCTCCCAGCAATCTGGCTTTTGCGGGGAGGCTGATCTGGGAGGAAAACCCGCCTAAACCCGGCGTAAATGTATCGTTGATCCCTTTTGTCAGTGTGGCCGGTACTAAAGATTTTCCCCGGGATAAAGATAACCTGCGGCCGCATGTGGCCAACTCGGGAGGTTCTCTGGGCTACGGACTGGACGCCAAAGTGGGTGTCACGCCTTCCCTGAACCTGGATATCACGGTGAACCCTGATTTTTCGCAGGTAGAAGTAGATAAGCAGCAGACCAACCTGAGCCGCTTCGAGCTGTTTTTTCCTGAACGCCGACAGTTTTTTCTGGAAAACGATGATCTTTTCGGGATGTTCGGGTTTCCGAATACGCGACCGTTCTTTTCACGCAGAATAGGGATCGCGCGGAATCCCCGGACGGGGCTGGCCCATCGCGTTCCCATATTGGCCGGCGCCCGCTTAAGCGGAAAGCTCAATGATAACTGGCGGGTGGGACTAATGAACATGCAAACCCGGAAAGTGGATTTCGGAGAAGGTGAAGTGCTGCCTTCGGCCAATTATTCCGTTGGGGTGTTGCAAAGAAAACTCTTCAGAAGGTCTTCGCTGGGCGGAATTTTTGTAAATAAACAATTCGATTTCGGCAATCTGTCCGACCAGCAGACCGAAAGATTCGACCGGTATAACCGGATCGGCGGCCTGGAGCTGAACCTGAATTCCAATGACAGCCGTTTTGAATCTGAAACGTATTATCATCAGTCGTTTTCTCCGGAGAAGAAAAAGGACGCCGGAAGCTTTGCACACTACATGGGTTATAATCACCCTAACCTGGAAGCGGGCCTGGGGGTGTTGCGGATCGGGGAGAATTACCGGGCGGATGTGGGGTATGTGCCCCGGACGGGAATTTGGGATATCTATCGTCCGGTGACCCTGATCAAAAACCCTAAATCAGAAAAGGTGGCCAAGTATATTAATGCATTCGGGGTGGGTATTGAAGGGAGTGATGTTTTGAATCTGAAGGGAAAACTCCTGGACAGCCGGTCTGATGTTTTTGCTTTTGCCAATAATGCTAACGGGGCCGAAATTTTTGTCTTTTACGGGTGGAACTTTACGCACCTGTTCAGTTCGTTCGATCCTACCAATGCCACGGATAACCCGGATCCCGAAACCCATCGGAACATCGTTGAATTGCCGGTCGGCGACTACCGCTACCACTACCAGGGCATAGGCTATGTCAGCAGCCTGAGGAACAAGCTTTATGGCAGGGTGGAGTATAAATGGGGCGGGTACTTTAACGGGCGCGGAAACTTTGCAGAGCTGAGCCTGACCTACCGGCTCCAGCCTTATGGTATTGTGGCGGTTGACGGAAATTATGCAGAGATCACCCTGCCCGCTCCATACAATAGTGTCAGGTACTGGCTTTTGGGTCCAAGGGCTGAAATGGCTTTCAGTAAGAGCGTATTTACCAGCGTATTTTTTCAATATAATTCCCAGATCAATAATACCAACATCAACGCGCGTTTTCAGTGGCGCTTCAAACCCGTGTCTGACATTTTCCTGGTGTATACCGAGAACTATTTTGCGGAAAGCATTCCTAAATACGGGGTGAGTGCCTGGGCTCCGAAGGACCGGGCAATTACACTGAAGATGACGTATTGGCTTAATTTATAAGGGGCCCGGTTCCCGGGCCCCTTATAAATTAAAAATTGACTCTTACCCCCACCAGAAACATCGCTTTTCGGGAGTTATATCCGTAAATCTCCTGGTAATCCACGTTGAAAATGTTTTGCCCCGAGAAATTGACCCTGACATGGGGAGTAACCTGGTAATTGGCCTGAATATGTACCAGTGTATACGCATCCAGTATCTTAGCTTCGGTACCAAAAGTGGCGGAGTTATAAAAAGTATCGTTTCTTTTGGAAAGATATTGGGACTGAATGCCTATCGTCAGCCGGTCATTGAACGAGTAGCCTGCCCTAAGATTTACCGTGTGGTTGGGTCGTCTTAAAAACGCTCTTATCTCATCGCCCTTCTGTGCCAGGTCATCAGAAATAACCCCGTCAAGTATAGTATAGTTTACGCCTGCCGTCAGCTTGTTCCACCGTTTCGTACCTTCCAGCTCTACTCCTCTGTTGGCGGCTTTCTTATTCAGGTTATTATAAACACCCCATGGCGCCTGGCCTATGCTTTCAAAAATGATCATATCGTCATATTGTCTTCCAAAAGCCACTATCCGGAAGAAATCACGGGTATCTTCGCCAAAAACCTGGAATCCGGCTTCGTAGGTTCTGGCCAGTTCAGGGCTTAAGTTGAGATTACCGTACGGCGAGTACAGTTGGTAAAGTGCCGGGTTTCGAAAGCTGGAACCGTACGATGCAAATAGCTTAATCTGCTTATCGATCAGGTAATAGGGGTTTAAGCTGAAAGTGAGCGTATTTCCGTAAACCGAATGGAAGTTGGTGCGCAGGCCGGCCTCAAATCCGAAACCCTTCTGAAAACCGCCGCTCAGGGTGGCATAGATACTGGAGTTGCTGACATGGGCCAGGTCGGAGGAGATGGCATCGTAGTCGGTTCTTCCCCAGTCGTTTATCTCGTAGCCGCTATAATCCATGCTTTGAGTCTGGTGGCTGGCTCCTGCCAAAAGGTTCAGGTTTTTACTGAGCGAAAGATTAGAGAAAAGCTCAAAGAAGTCGGATCGGGAATTGTACCGGTTAGCGCTGAATTTGCTCCATGCCGTGGCCGGAACATCCGCTGAATCATTGGTGAATGAACGGTCAATGGCACTTCCGAGGTAGTTAAAGGTGATCCTTCCCTTGTTTAAAGTATAAAGGAGCCCGCCTCCATACATGAGGTTATCAGAGGTAAAAGTGTAATCTTTGTCATCGGTAAGGGCCGCTTCATCCAGGTCGGTGTCGTACTTTTGATAGCGGAGTAGGGCATTGGCGCTTAATTTATCCGTGATTTTTTGGATTATTTTGGCATTCAGGCCCAGGTCATTGTAGCCGTCTTTCTCAAAAGTTTCCTTGCCGGGAGCGGCCGCTGAAGAGAATCCACGGCTGTTGACTGAGCTTACGCCCACCGTGTATTGCGTGTTTTTTAAGGTACCTGAAAGAGAAGCATCGGCATTCAGCGTACCGAAGCTGCCGCCCATCACACCCGCCGTTACCTTGGCTTTTTTATCCGGACTTTTTCGGGTGATGATGTTGATCACCCCGGCAATGGCATCTGAACCGTAAACGGTAGACTGTCCGTCTTTGAGGATTTCGATACGCTCAATGTTTTGCACCGGTATGAGGTTGATATCAAAAGTAGCGCCTATGCCCGATGGCTCATAAACCGGGATCCCATCGAGAAGAATAAGCGTCTGGCCAAATCCGGCACCCCGCACCGCAATCGATTGCACACTCCCGTAAGGCTGACCTTTGCCCACCACCTGTAAGCCGGCCTGGGCCTGCAGGATCTGGCTGAGGGTCTGGCCCTCGTTAGCCCGGAGTACAGAGTCAGACAGGACGGTGACGGTCTTGCCGGTCTGTTTTTGCTCGTAGCGGTTAGCGGTGATCTGCACTTCTTCAAGCGCATGCGATTCCTGGGCCATAGCCGGAAGGCTAAGGCATATCGAAGCCATAACAGCTTTTGTAAATGTTCTGAACATTTGGGTTAATGAAAAAGATGATAAAAATGGCGAACGCTCACCGGGTATTATCCTCCGTAATGACCACAGCAAGAATGACCTCAAGGCAGGTTTCCTGGCTCACTTCCATTTTCCCGTACCTTCCCATTCCGGATCGGGAACAGTGGCTAAGCAGAAGGAAAACATGACGGAAGCTTACAGTTGCGGGGACAGCCCGTGATTCACACACGATTCCCTATTATCTCCATTTTGGATATTCCCAAGACAGAGCACCCTGAAACTGGGACAAAGGTAGAGTTTTTTTTAGATACAAGTACCTGACCCCAATAAAAAAGCCGCTGAAAAGCGGCTTATCCATGTCAATATTCATGCGGCAGTTCCGCATTCACTTTCTCATGCCAGGGGAGACCGTGCTTATTCAGCAGATCCATGAACGGATCGGGATTCAACTCTTCCACGTTATAGACGCCCGGTTTCATCCAGTCATTATGGGTGAGCATCAGCATGGCCCCGATCATGGCCGGTACGCCGGTGGTGTAAGAGACGGCCTGGGCCCGCACTTCTTTATAGGCTTCGGCATGGCTGCAGTTGTTCCACACATAATACGTTTTGTCTTTCCCGTCTTTGATCCCTTTGATCTGGCAGCCGATCGAGGTTTCGCCGGTGTAATTTTCTCCCAGGGAGTCAGGGGCGGGGAGAACCGCCTTCAGGAATTCCAGCGGAACGATATCCCGGCCCTGGAATCGGATAGGAACAATGCTGGTCATGCCCACGTTTTCCAGCACCTGGAGGTGGGTGATGTATTGCTGGCCGAAGGTCATCCAGAACCGGGCTCTTTTCAGGGTGGGGAAGTTTTTTACCAGCGATTCCAATTCTTCGTGGTAAAGTACATAAGACTCTTTCGGGCCGATATTCGGGTAGTCGATGGGCTTGTGAACAGACATAGCGGGGATCTCCACCCATTCACCGTTCTCCCAGTACCGGCCCGGCTGGGTGATCTCCCGGATGTTGATCTCCGGGTTGAAATTGGTGGCAAACGCCTTACCATGGTCACCGGCATTACAATCCACTATATCGAGGTAGTGTATCTCATCAAAATGATGTTTGGCGGCATAAGCAGTGAATACCTGGGTCACACCCGGGTCAAAACCGCATCCCAGCAGAGCCATGAGGCCGGCCTCTTTGAACCGCTCCTGGTAAGCCCACTGCCAGCTATATTCAAATTTAGCCACGTCTTTCGGCTCGTAATTGGCCGTGTCGAGGTAATGTACCCTGGTTTCAAGACAGGCATCCATGATGGTCAGGTCCTGGTAGGGCAGGGCTACATTGATTACCATTTCAGGTCCGAAAGCTTTGATCAAAGCCACCAGTTCAGGAACATTATCGGCATCCACCTGTGCGGTAGCGATTTCCACCCCGTGCATTTCTTTAATATCGGCGGCAATTTTATCACACTTCGATTTCGTGCGGGAGGCCAGCATGATCCCGGTGAAGACATCTGCGTTGATCGCACATTTGTGAGCCACCACAGTGCCTACACCACCGGCACCAATAATCAGTACTTTTGACATTTGTTTCGTTTTAAATTTGAATTGCAAAAATAGGTAATTCGTTTATTATATTAATGAAATTCACGGGAGAAGCCCTGATGTACATCAGTTGACCCGGTAAATGATATACCGGTTGACAAGAAACAGGCGTTATTAAGATGTAAATTATCCGGTGGATGTTTACCTTTGTGCACTTTTTAAAAAAGAAGATGTTAATAAAGAGGTTCCTGCTTTGTGTTTGCCTGTGGACCCCGGGCGTTTTATTCGGACAATATACTAATTCGGTGCGGTTTAATGTGGCCGGACCAGCCCTGAATATCTACTCATTACAGTATGAGCGGCAGTTGACCTCCCGCTGGGCTTTTAACAATACATTTTTCATTCGGCCGAAGTCGGATATCCCGTTTGGAGGTCTTATTGATAACCTCGCTACAAAGCACGGGGTGGGTCTGACCGGTCTCAGGTTTGAATATATTTTCATGGATGAGGCACAGGTGGGAGTAAAAGGGTATTCCCCCGAGTTGCGTTATTACCTGGGGAAAAAGAAAAACAGGCTTTTTGTCGGTTTCTTTGGGTTGTATGAAGACTTTGATATGAAAGTACCTGCGCAAATAGGGGTGATGAAAGAGAATCGGTACCTGGAGGTCAAGCTTCCGATCAATTTTACCTTCCGAACATTTTCGGGCGGGATACTGACCGGGAAGCAGTTTACCTGGAACCGGGTGGGACTGGACCTGGTGTTTATCGGGCCGCATATTGGTTCGGCGGGTAATTTTTACGCGTACGGGCAAAACGAAAACCTGGAAGGACTCAATGAAGGCGAAAAGCAATTCGTGAAAGATATGATCCGGGAACGCTTCGGCCTGAAGGATAAATATTTCAGCATGGAGCTTAACGATGACGCTGCTGAAATAAAATCGGTACGGCCCGTGCCTTACCTGGGAATACGGGGATTGGGCGTCAATCTTTCGTATCGTTTCTAAATGATCCGCTTCAGACGGAAACTGATCTGCATCAGGCTGTGCTCACGTAAAACCACCATTTCAATGGAATGACCCTCCTTTCTTGAAAGTTGCTCATACAAATCATTGATGGTCATTAAGTTGGCGAGTTTTTTATTGAGAATTATTATTTTATCTCCCGGCAGCACGCCGGCATGGTGCGCTACGGAGTTGTTAATAACACCGGAGACTTCAAAAGTGCGAAAATCCTTGCCGGTAGCCCTGATATCGAGGCCGCTCATATCCGACTCGAAAGGTTTGTGCAGCGCTTTTTTGACAGGCTTCAGCACCAGCAGGTTTTGGGTGTAATTAAGCGTTACCAGAAATCTTTTCAATATTTCCCCGCCTATGCTGCCGTTTCTCAAAAGATACTCCTGCGTGATCTTGCTGTCAAATACCAGGCTGTCCGGAAAAGTAACGATCACATTTTTAAAATCCTGATTTCCGAAACGCAGGAGATCGATACGTCCGAGCTTTCCTTCAATGTTTCCGTTCAGGCCTCTGCCCAGGTGACCGTCAGACAGCTTCTCGGGGATGAGCTCAGGAGGGAGAGATTCCTGGTTCAACAGTAGCGAGTGTGCTCCTCCGGTATCAATGACCAGCTTCAGGTTTTCTACCTTACTTCCGTTTGATTCCAGGCGATTGACCATGACGTAGGGCTTTGTTCTTTCCAGGTGCAAAGGAATGGCCACACCTTTTCTTTTTCTGTAACGGTATTTGTGAGGATCACTGAACGTAAGCTCCCCTTTCTGGTAGTCGATAGTCACACTAAAGCGCTTGAAAATGTCGCTGCCGAGTATTCCGTGAATGGGTAAGCCCAGGTAATCGGAAAGGTTGAGGAAATCTTCCTGCAGCAGAACGAGGTTTTGACTGTAGCCTACGATGCCCCCGAATTTCACGGTATGCCCCAGGGAGACCAAAGCCGTGAAAGGCGGAGCTTCGCCGATCCCGCTGATGTAGATCTCACGTCCTACATTGGTCTTGATTTTTTGCCGGATGGTGGTGTCCAGTATGATGATGCTTTGCACTCCCGAATCCAGGATAAAATTCAGGGTGTCGGAGTTATCGATCAGCGTTTTTACCACAATAAGATTGGCCCGCAGGTCAAACGGGCAAAAGGTGTAGTTTTCTCTTTTCCGGATCGGGTTAAAGCCAAACGGCCTTTCCTTTTGAGCAAGGCACTCAAAAGTTGCTCCGGCCCAACACAGGGTCAGGAGCAGGAAAATTCGCCTGTATTTTCGGCAGCTTCTCATAAAAGCGGTAAAATATTAAAAATATTGATATTACAAAAGATAATATTGAAAAAATTCAATAAAATATAATCTTATGAACCTTGTCTTGAGATTGCAGGTTTTTATTAAGAATTTTACAGGAATATCAAAGGGCATTATGAAAAAAGATCTGCGGAAATTAAACCCGGACCAGCTAAAGGAATGGTTAAAGTCAGAGGGAGAGCCGGCGTTCAGGGCGAAGCAGATCCGGGAGTGGCTCTGGGAGAAAGGGATTACGGACATTCATGAAATGACCAACCTGTCGCGGTCGCTGAGGGATAAGCTGGAGGCCGGATTTGAGATCCGGAATGTGAAGGTACATACCTCACAGTTTTCCGCCGACGGTACCATCAAATCGGGATTTAAGCTCTATGATGATCACCTGGTGGAAGGTGTTCTTATTCCTACCGAAACCCGTATGACGGCCTGCATATCGTCGCAGGTGGGCTGCTCGCTGACCTGTAAGTTCTGCGCTACAGGGTATATGAACCGCGAGCGCAACCTGGATGCTGCAGAAATCTATGACCAGGTAATTCTGATCAAAAACCAGGCGGAACAGCATTTTAATGCGCCGCTGACCAATATCGTTTATATGGGAATGGGCGAGCCCCTGCTGAACTACTCCGCTGTGTTGGAGTCGGTGGAGAAGATCACCTCGCCGGAAGGGCTCAACTGGTCGCCCAAGCGGATCACGATTTCTACGGCCGGTATTGCTAAGATGATCCGCAAGCTGGGCGATGATGAAGTGAAATTTAACCTGGCGCTTTCTCTGCATGCAGCCAATGACGAGAAGCGGAATACCATTATGCCCATCAATGAATCCAACTCGCTTCATAACCTGGCGGAAGCGTTAAATTACTTTTATAGAAAAACAGGCAATAAAATTACCTTTGAATATATTGTTTTTCATGGATTTAATGATAAAATTGCTGACGCAAAAGAATTGCTGGCTTTTGTGAGGCGGGTTCCTTCGAAGGTGAATATCATTGAGTATAATCCGATATCGGAAGCTAATTTTATGAATGCCGACCCGATGGCCATCGATAAATTTGCCACATTCCTGGAAGATAACAGGGTAACCGTAAATATCAGGAGGAGCCGGGGGAAAGACATTGATGCGGCCTGCGGGCAGTTGGCTATAAAAGAGAATTAACAATTTGATAATATATCTTATACAAACATTCTTTTTATTTAAAGGGAATTTTGCAACCTCTAAAATCAGAATACTAACTCTATCTCTATATGTTCGGATTAGAAAGCGACATTTTCATCCTGTTGGCCATTTGTATTTTTGCAGCATGTCTTTTTGAATTCATCAACGGTTTTCATGATACAGCCAATGCAGTAGCCACTGTAATCTACACCAATTCGCTTAAACCCGCTCAGGCCGTGATATGGTCCGGGTTTATGAACTTCCTCGGAGTGATCACCGGAGGAGTAGGGGTGGGAATGTCTATTGTTAACCTTTTGCCGGTTGATCTGCTCATTGACCAGAACGTTTACCATTCTATTGCCATGGTTCTGGCTATGCTTTGTAGTGCCATCATCTGGAATTTCGGTACCTGGTACTTCGGCCTGCCCTCTTCCAGCTCGCATACGCTGATCGGTGCTATTATGGGGGTAGGTCTGGGTTACGCCCTGCTTCCTGAAAACGCTTCCGGAGCGGCCGCCATCAACTGGGACAAGGTAAAAGAGATCTTTACCGGGCTGTTTATTGCCCCCTTGATCGGTTTTACCTTAGCGGTCATTCTTATGTTTCTTTTAAGAGTATCCGTGAGTAAAGATGTACGGAATCAGATTTTCTCCGAGCCCAAAAAAAACCAGCCCCCTCCGGGCTGGATCCGGACCACGCTGATCTCTACCTGTACCCTGGTGAGTTTCTTCCACGGGAAAAATGACGGACAAAAGGGGATCGGACTCGTGATGCTGATCCTTATCGGAATCTTACCTTCCTACTTTGCAATCACCGGGGTGAATGATCTGAAAAAGATCCGGCCGGACCTCGCGCAGATACAGAGCATTGTTTCCCGGATAGACACCACCCATCTGGGAGTAGACGAAAAGAATCATATCAAAGGCATTAACGATAATATTGATATTCTCATGCCGGTGTCACAAGGGATCTCATCGGATACCACCGAAAAGCTGCACCTGAGAGCTGCCATTCTCCAGATCTCTACCAATACCAAAAAGCTGCTGAAAGATGAGAGTGTAAAGCTAAGCAGCAAAGACCGTGACGACCTGGCCTTTCTGGCTACCAAAGAAGAGAAAGGAATTCGTTCGGCTATTGATTTTGCCCCCTTCTGGGTTATCCTGATGATCTCGCTCTCGCTGGGCATAGGAACCATGATTGGTTGGAAGAGGATAGTAGTAACGGTAGGGGAGAAGATCGGGAAGTCACACCTGACCTATGCGCAGGGTGCCTCCGCCGAGCTGGTGGCCGCCGTTACGATAGGTCTGGCCTCCGGGTTTAAGCTGCCGGTAAGTACCACACATACGCTTTCTTCGGGTATAGCCGGTTCGATGGTAGCTTCCAAAGGGATCAAAAACCTGCAGTCAAAGACCATCAAAAATATTGGAATAGCGTGGATTTTAACGCTGCCGGTTTCTATTTTACTTTCGGCGGGGTTGTTTTTGTTATTCAGGGCAATGTTTTAAATTTCTCACAGATTACACGGATTTACACAGATTTTTTATGTTTTATCTGTGTAAATCCGTGTAATCTGTGAGAACCTAGAAAAGCCCCAGTTGCTCCCCGTCACTACCGGGTTTATCTTTCTTTTCAAAATCCGGGGCTTCTGATGCAGACTCTTCCGATGTTTCTTCCC
>CAZLXI010000067.1:0-11516 GCA_964563435.1 uncultured Lacihabitans sp. | reverse complement strand
AACATAAACGTATTTTGTGTACTTTTAGGACGTACTAAAAGTGGGGAGCCTACACTATTTGCTGCTGGGCAGGGTAGAGGTTGATTTCTCTTTCCCAACCATCACCGTTATCAGGATGGCTAAGATGCCTTTTATTCCTGACCCCCGGTTTGCGGCCGATGAGAAGCGGGCATTTGATGTGCACCGGCAAATACGGGAAGACGTGAGTATGACCCACCGCAAGCCTTATCCGCAGGAGCATGAGATTGGGTTGCCGAGGCATAGAAAATTGTAGCTATTTTTTTGTGCATGGATAAGGTTACAGATTGTTTAGCCAAGTTAAGGAGATTTTACTCCTGTAGAAGCCCTTTTAGGAGCATGGGCAACAAGGTTATTTAATAAAAAAAGAGAAAGTGCAGCATTAGCGTTTGATATGTCATTGACAGCATCTGAACCCGCTTTTCTTCTTTAGTCATAAAGCAAAGTTAGAGACTCTTACCGCGGCTGGAAATATGTACTTCATCGGGACGGATACTTCATAAACATATTTTTACCTTGTAGCTATCAGGACAATATTTTGGTCTATTAAGTACTACTTATTCGAATTAATTTTACTGAATAATATCATTCTCCCTTTAATCTGCTGAAATTGTAAGAAATTGATACAAAACCACCTATTTTGGGAAATACTGATATGAGGGGAATGGCATCCGGGCTTTCCAATTTAGTGTATATTTTTCCTGCTGTCAGTCCCCGGTCTAATAATTTTGTTGACTTTAAAGTAATACCTAAATTTAGAATGAGCCTGTCACTACTATTAATAAACTTAAACAGGGAACCTCCAAAGTGGAAATTTAAGTTGTCAAAACCGGCTGTTGTACTTACACCGGCATTAAATCCGGTCTGCCACGTTCTTTTCGTCCTACAATATAGATGGGCTAAACCGCCGACAGACAACATACCTTCATAGGCTTTCCGATCGCTTCTTATAATTTCTCTGGTATCAGCAGTATGGTATTTGTAATAGTAATTGGCATCTAGAAAATCCATATTCCCAAGTCCACTGCTCCAAAAGGCTCCGCTACTAAAATCTACTTTTACCCCATTGATGGCTTTTATCTTGAATATAATATCTATTTTTTCCGGAGGGCTGCATTCATTCAGATCAGTTGGAATAATCGATACATTTATGGTTGTTATATCTTTATTTACGCTAACAGTCTCAGATAAATATTTGAAATTTGATTTATTAGCCAGCAATAAGTATGCCCTATGGAGAAGATAAAACTTATTGTTTTTCTCATGCTGCGATAACAATTCGGAGGCGGAATCTGAAATTTCTTTCAGGAGATTTATTTCACTTTTATCCTTTTTTAAACTATCTTCTAGCTTTTTTATCTTATATTTTAACGTATTAATGTGATCAAAAATGCTGCTTTTCTCAGACTCGTTTTCCCAGGAACGGTTAGTGAGTTCTTCTATGTCCGTTTGATGTGTTTTTATAATTTCATCGTATTGTTTTTCTAACTGTTGAATATATACTGGAATAGTGGATTTGAGATATTCAGCACTATTAGCAATGTTATTTTGTAAGTCATCAAGGTATTCTTTCAGACCGTTTCCGACCTTTTCCGGAGATGTCTCATTATCTGAGATATATCCAGGATCCTTAACAAAGATTTTTGTGTCAGTTATCAACTTACCTTGTATAATAGCATAATCATCTCTACAGTTTCTTGATATAGCGTACAAGGCATTTTCAAATTTTTGAAACCTCTTCAACTGTTCATTATAATTCTCGAAAGATCGATAAATTGAATTTAAATCTTCTTCCAGTTTCTTCAGTGAACCTAGAGAGTCTGATAGGGCCTGTAACGATGGTTTATTAAACGCATAAGGAGGAAGTTTAATAGATTTAAAAGCCGAAGGTAGTGCGATATTAAAATCTATTTCTGATTTTGTTGTTTCAGTTTTGTACAGTACTCTATTTAGATTAATAATTTCTATCCTGACCGTTTCACCTTTCTTTGCATTTACTTCCCAATCACCACTGTTTCTTTTCGGGGTTAAAGCCTCTCCATTGTTATCGGTAAATATTTTTGTTAAGTAGTCATAAGTATAACGAACCGGAGTCTGAGCCTGGCTTAAAGTTATTATAAATAGCAGAATGATGATAAGGGGTATTGTTTTCATAGTCTTAGTTATTTGAGTACCATTCTTTAATACATTTCCTGTTCCTATTTTATCGAGACACACGCAATAGCCTTATAAAAATGCATGTCCGGGCTGTTTCCGGGGATTTCGAAGGAGTCAAACAGAGGGTCTGAGCAGGAGCAAAGCAAGCTGCCCGGTTTACTGCCCGGGTTTAAGCGTTTAATGATCAGCCCGTTTTTTGTACTAATGGCATGCACCTTACCCCACTCAATGAATAGATCAGGGTCAATATGTTTGAAAAAAACGATAGCGCCGTCGGGGAACTCCGGTCCCAAGCCGTCATCGGAAAGAACGGTAGCAAAATCAGCGCCTTTGACCGGGCTCTGAACTTTTTGGTAGGCGGAGCCAAACTGCAGGAAGTGAGAGCGGCTGATTTCGAGGGGTCTGGCAGAAAGGGGCAAAAGATACACCTGGTCATATAAGGCGGGAGTTACATACCCGATTTCCCCCTCTTTTATGTTGGGGTTATCGGAGTCGGAAATGTCGGTGGCCTTATCATAATCTGTGGTCTTACCGAATTGGGAGAGCCCGAGATTCCTGATCAGTATCTTTTTTGATTCCGGTATCACTCCTCCTTTCTCCCAGTTTTGGATAGTTTTATAATGAACGCCGAGTTTCTCTGCCAGCTCGCCCTGGGTAAGCTTCAGGGCTTTCCTGATTTTCCGGATATCTAAGTCGCTCATAAACAAAACGGTATAAAGTTTTATCTAAAGAACAGATAAATAATTATCTATAAACTTTGTAAATAGATAAAATTATCTATATATTTGCGGTGTAATAGTTGAAACCACAGTGGTGATATAATTTATTACGCTTGCAAATAGCAAAAATAAGTTATTGATTGGCAAAACGGTGAAATATGAAAAGATTTTCATTTAAGAAGGGGTATGATCAATTGCCTGCAGGGAGGGTTCAGGAAGTGAGGGGTGAATTGTTTAAGGCTTTGGGGATCAGCCGGGGTTCACGAAAGGCCTTCCTGATGCGGATGCGCGGAGAGACAGAACCCAAGGTAACGGAGGCCGAAGCGATTGAAAAGATTTTCAGGACAGAAGGAATAACCGATATATGGGGAGATTAAAACAATACTGACAATACCATCAACCAACCTGAACACAAATGACTTTCGACAAAAAAACGCTGTACAAAAACATCATCTGTTCACCAGACTAACCCGCCCTTCGTCATAACAGTCAGCAGGTAGCCCATAAACTTTATGAGCCGGGTATTCCCGTGACTGCTCCGGCCTTTCTTACTAAGTCAGAGGATCCTCGCGGTATTGATTAATAAGCAGATTTATGTACACACCATAGATCAGCCTCTTTATCAAAGCGGGGGCTTCAGCGGGGTCAGGCTGGTATTCTCATCAACATCAAACCTAAACTATCAAAACTATGACCGTGAAAATTTACGTAAGAGCATTGCTATATCTTTATCTCAGCTATCTGTTTTCAATTCCTAAGGTAGCTGCACAGGAGCTTAAGGTGGGAGATACCCTCCCGCCGGGGCTTTGGGGTCTGCCGCTACCGGTGGTCAATCACCCGGAGGGGAAAGAAATGACCACACTCGGTGAATACAAAGACAAGTTGATCATCCTGGATTTCTGGGCTACGTGGTGTGCGCCTTGTATCAAAAGTCTGAGTAAGCTGGATAGCCTGCAAAAGCAGTTTGAAAACAGTCTGGGGGTGATCCCTGTGACATACGAGGCGCCGGAAAAAGTTTTATCCTTTCTTAAAAAACGAAAGTTTCGGCTGCCCAGTGTGGTGAACAACAGGGAAATGAAAGAATATTTCCCCCATCGTATCATACCGCATCAGGTGTGGGTGAAAGAAGGGGTAGTCTTTGCGATAACCGATGCGGGCTATAGCTCAGCAGATAATGTTAAGAACCTGCTTAATCACCAACAGGTAAAAATGATCACC
Source organism: uncultured Lacihabitans sp. (assembly GCA_964563435.1). Lineage (GTDB taxonomy): Bacteria > Bacteroidota > Bacteroidia > Cytophagales > Spirosomataceae > Leadbetterella. Next base: position 7,404 of record CAZLXI010000067.1, on the reverse strand, counting down.
AAAGCGGAAAGCAGGCATTTTGATCCCTTAAGCTTATTGAAGCTTACGCCCGGCATCCTCTATGAATCCGGTCTTAAAAGTCGGGAGAACAATAGCAGCGGGTCGTATTTTTCAATAAACAAAAACGGTCTGGTAAACACGAACAGTACGGCAGAGGGCCATTTCAGAACGGCGTTCCGGAACGATTATCCCTTTTCGAATATGCAGAATCGTATCATTTATGAGCTGCCGGATTCAACGGTCGGTAAATTCAGAAGTCCTGAGCATCCTGAATTGAGGACTTTTGAAGAAGATTCACTGCACCGGGAATGGTTGAAAAAATATACGTATACCTACTATAATCGCTATACCGAACCGCAGCCTCGTCCTGAATTATTCCGAAAAATGAAGGAAGATATTACCTCTTTTTTCCAAACCATGTATGGCGTGGAAATGCGCGTGGAAAAAAGAAGTGTGCCCTGCTATGTGCTGAAGAAAACAGGAGAATTCCTGTCGGGCCCCAAAGAGAATAATACGACAGACTACACGTATAGACTTCATGATAAACCTTTTCGAATGTTTGCCAAAAGCCTGGCTACGCAAACAAGTAATCAGCCCTTTCCGGTTGTCGATGAAACCGGGTATAGTGAAAACGTTACAATGAAACTGATGGCTTCACTGGAGGATATCCCCGCGCTGCAAAAAGAACTGCTTCTTTATGGGTTGGAACTGGTACGGGAAGTAAGAGAAATTGAAATGATGGTTTTTAAACAAGTATCTTCTGATAAGCTATGAAAAAAATTATACTGATTGCATTAACGCTCCTGCTTGCGCTGCCGGTGTATGCGCAAAATAAGTATGTCGGTAAGGTTTCTTCGGCAGAGGCCGGGGAGGCGGTTACCGGTATAACGATCAGCCTGGCCGGTTCCGGCCGCTTTTTGGCGGTAAGTGATGGGTCGGGAGTTTTCAGGTTCGACAATCCCCAAAAGGAAGTTTCCATTCGCGTTTCGGGTGTGGGGTATAGCGCGGTTCAGAAAACGCTCATTGCGGGTGCCGACACGGTGTACCTCGTGCTGGAGCCATCCAATGAACTCCTGGATGAAGTATTGGTATCTACCGGCTATGAAAAAATACCCAAAGAGCGGGCTACGGGGTCATTTACCCATGTCAGCGGAGAAGTGCTGAACAGGAGTGTGAGTACCGGTATCATCGCACGTTTGGAAGGAGTAACCAACAGCCTTCAGTTTGACCGCAGGACGATGACCATGCGAACGATGGACGCTCCGCCCACGCTGAGGGTCAGGGGGGTAAGTACCATAAACTCCGATATGGCTCCCCTGATCGTTGTTGATAACTTTCCTTTTGAAGGCGATATTGAGCAGCTTAACCCGAACGATGTAATGGATGTAATTCTACTCAAGGATGCTGCCGCAGCCAGTATATGGGGGGCACGGGCCGCTAACGGTGTGATTGTTATTACAACTAAAAAAGGGAAATTTCGTCAGCCGCTTAGCCTGAGCTTAAATACCAATCTGACCATACGGCAGAAACCAGACCTGTATTATGACCCGCGTTTCCTGCCCTCTGATGCTTTCATAGAGATGGAAAAGACTCTTTTTGCCCGGAATTATTATAATACCCGGCTAAATAACGCCAATATGGCCGGCCTGTCTCCGGTGTTGGAATTACTTCAACAAAACAGGGCCGGACAGCTGAGCGATGAGCAACTGCAAAGCCAACTGCAGCAGTTAAGTACCTATGATTACAGGGAGTCTGCTTCGAAATACTTGTACAGAGAAGCGGTTAATCAGCAATACAGCATCAGCGCAACGGGTGGGGCAGATAAAGTTTCTTACCGGTTCTCTGCCGGATACGATAAGAATCGTTCGGAAATGGTCGGCAATAACTTTTCAAGGGTTACCCTTTCTTCGGAAACCACCATAAGGCCTTCGAAGATCTATGAGCTTACTATGGGATTGAACTATTCCGGAAGTTTTACTGAAAGTAACGGCATTTCGTCTGAGTCGTCGGGCGGGTATACTTATCCTTATATGCGTCTTGCGGATGATGACGGGAGGGCTTTGTCCTTACCTCAAAACCATAGATTATCGTATGCGGAAGCAGCGGTAAAAAACGGACTGCAGGATTGGGAATACCGACCTCTGGATGAAATCAAAATGGGGGACAATACCACTGTAAGCGGAGCTCTCCGTCTCTTTACAGGGATGCGCTTTCATATTTTAAAGGATCTGGCGTTGGATCTGAAATATCAGTATCAGAATGAAAAGCAGGATGGAAGGAATATCCGAAGAAAGGACACGTATTATGTTCGTGACCTGGTCAACCGTTTTACGCAAAGCGACGGAACACAGATATTCCCTTATGCTGACATACTTACAGAGGCTATTTCTGTTCAGAATGCTCACAATGGCCGTGTACAGGTGTCTTATTCGCCTGCCTTAACCGGTATTACTATGCTTGCGGGGGCGGAAATAAGGCAAAATTACAGACGGGCCAATACCTACAGTATTTATAATTATGATCACGATGTGCTGACGGCCAGTAATGTGTATAATTATACAACCTCTTACAATACCCGTCCCCAGGGTTCGGCTAGAATACCGACTCCCTACATTGGATTGTCAGAAACGATCAATCGCTATATTTCCTATTTCACTAATGCCTCTTATGATTGGAAGAAAAGATATATTTTTTCGGGAAGCCTTCGCTGGGATGCCTCCAACCTGTTTGGGGTAAAAACCAATCAGAAAGGCACACCGCTCTGGTCTGCCGGGTTTCGCTGGAAGCTTTCAGATGAAGACTTCTATCATTTTGAGAAGTTACCGGAGATATCGCTGAGGGCGAGTTATGGATTTAACGGAAACGTCAATACTTCGGCTTCCGCCTTTCCGGTGTTAAGATATACGATCAGTTTGATAACAGGGGGGCCGTTGGCTTACGTACGTAACCCTGGTGAACCGGAATTGAGATGGGAGAAAACCGGTGTGGTCAATACGGCGGTAGATTTTAAAGCGGGGAATGACCGGCTGTCCGGAAGTGTGGAGTATTATGTAAAAAATGCCCGGGATCTTCTGGGTACTCCCATACTGGATCCTACCGTGGGGTACAAGCCCAATGATACGCAGATGCGAACCCTGTACAATTACGCTTCTCTTACAACTAAGGGGGTAGATATAACGTTGCAAAGCCATAACCTGAAAAGGGGGATAAGCTGGGATACGGATTATCTCTTTAATTGGGTGGAAAACAAAGTTACCAACTATGAAGCGGGAGTGACAACCTCTGCTATCAGCTACACCAACAACGCTACCTCTCCTCCTGTAGTGGGCCGGTCGCTGGATGGCATCTACAGCTTGCCTTGGGCAGGCCTGGATCCGGATACGGGAGACCCGCTGGTAAACCAGGAAGGCCAGCTTACTAAAAATTACTCCCCTTACATTTCGTCATTGGGGCTGTCAGGGTTGGAGTACAGTGGGGTGAATTTTCCCCGTTTTCAGGCGGGGTTAAGAAATACTTTCCGATATAAGGGGGTTAGCCTGAGTTTTAATCTCTCTCTGAAGGCAGGATATGTATTTCGACGGTCCACTATAGGGTATACCTCTCTTTTTGATTCCAGAAGAGGGCATGAGGACTTTCTTAAGAGGTGGCAGAAGCCCGGAGATGAACTTATTACCCAGGTACCCTCCATGCCTATGGGCAATGTTACGAACCGGGATAATGTTTACACCCAATCATCTCTCCTCATAGAGAAAGGAGATCATATCCGATGGCAGGATATCAACTTGTCGTATCAGTTGCCCTCCTCTTTATCCGGGCGATTCCAGAGTGTGAGAACCTTCCTGTATGTCGGCAACTTAGGGATCCTGTGGCGGGCTAATAAACATAACCTGGATCCTGATTACCTGTTGGCCAGTCTTTTGCCGGGGAAAAATTATTCATTAGGACTACAACTAACCTTTTAAACGTATGAAAGCATCTTATTTTATTCTGATCATGTTTTTAACCACATCCTGTTTTACCGAATGGCTGGATATTAAACCCGACAAAAAAATGGTATTGCCTGCGTCGTTGAAAGATATTCAGGCGATGTTAGATAATACCGAGATACTTAACACGGGTATGCCGTCTTTAGGGGAAGTAGGTACGGATGATTTTTTCATTAATGATGACACCTGGCAGAATCTCGGTTTACCAGAAAACCGGAATACGTATATTTGGGCAGAAAACATATATGAAGATGAGAGCAGCGTAAGTTGGAACATTCCCTATCAGGCTATTTTTTACACCAACCTGGCGTTGGAGTCGCTGGACAAGCTGCCTGACCACGAAAGCGATCAGGGGAGAAGCCTGAGAGGGTCAGCTCATTTTTTCAGGGCGTGGGCGTATTTTAATTTGGCTCAGATATTTTGCCTCCCGTACGACGCCTCAGATGGGGAAAAGCAATTGGGCCTGCCCCTCCGGCTTGAGTCTGACGTCAATATTCCCTCCAGGAGAAGCAGTATCAGGGAAACGTATGATGTTATCCGCGAGGATCTATCCAGGGCAGTTGACTTTCTGCCTGAAAGGCAGACGGTGGCGGTTCGGCCTTCAAAAGCGGCAGCCTATGCATTTAGCGCTATCTTTTATTTACAGACCGGAGATTATTCGAAGGCATTGCAAAATGCGGAAAGCTGTTTAAGTATTTATAATGAACTCCAGGATTACAACTCTCTCAATCCGGCTCTGGCCTATCCTTTTATACGGTTGAATAAAGAAGTGATATATCATAGTACCCTTGGTGGGAATGCAGTGTTTGGTAACAACGGTTTCTATATTATACCGGAACTCTACAATGAGTTTGAAGCAGATGATCTGCGGAGAGACCTGTTTTTCAGGACTAGTGGATTAAACATTACTTTCAGGGGGTCAAATAATGGTAATAATACCTTTTTTAACGGTATTGCCACCGATGAGATTATGCTGATTAAAGCGGAATGCCTTGCCCGGCTGGGGAGATCCGGAGAGGCTCTTAAGGAATTGAGTGATTTGCTGAAATACCGTTATAAAGCCGGCACCTACCGTGAGCCCGAGCTTTCGGGTGACCAGGAAGTACTGGATCATATATTATTGGAAAGAAGAAAGCAACTGGTATTCAGAGGAAGGAGATGGTGGGAGTTACGGAGGTTAAATAAGGATTCGCGTTATGCCAAAACGCTGAAACGCGATGTGTTGGGGAAGACGTATGAGCTGAGCAGTAACAGTGTGCGGTATGCCCTTCCTTTTCCTGACGATGTGATCCGGTTGTCGGGAATGGAACAAAACCTGCGGTAAGGAAAGTATCCCGTGGCTGTCAGGAGCCACGGGAAATTTTTCACGCCTGATCAGGGCTTATTGACTTCAGTCACATAATCACCGTGTTCGCGGCCTTCCTGCACCGTCGCCGGGATATCCTCCGTACTGCTAAATACAATGGCGCAAGGGTTGGTGTACCCTTCTGGACATGACTGGGGCTCCATCGGGTCGCCTATTGTATCCCCCGCTACTTCAAACCAGAATTCGTCCTGGTTACTTTTCTCCACCATCTTAAAAGACATAGTGCCGATACTCATCAAAAGAGCAAAAACGGCGATCAGGTTTTTCTTTACAAACGTTTTCATTGTAATAAAAAATTAAAGTTAAAAAATGTATCTATGATTGCCTTTTGGCCGGCCAGCCCTTGGCGGTTTCGCCTCCCGCGGCCCCGCCTTGTTGTAAGTTCATCCGGTAAAATCCGTATCCGCTGATGAGCAGGAAGAACAGGTTGAAAAAGAAATGTTGTTTCCAGGTAAGTGAGCTGATTACCGACCCGCAGCCGCAGGGGAGGTCAGCCCAGGCTCCGGCCAGGGCCACTACGATGTAAGCAGTAAAGGCCAGCAGGAGTAAGGTTGAAAGCAGGAACCCCCACCTTCGTAATGTAGAAAACAGCAGGAGGAGTACCGTCAGTGTTTCCAGTGCAGGTAGGAAGTAGACCAGCGCCTGCCCAAGGCTGTCGGTTAATGGTTGCCTCAAAATACCAGCTTTGAAAAACCGGAAGTTGATCATTTTGTCCAGCGTTACCGGTATCCACAGGGCCAGTAATAGGAGGGTCAGTAAGGTGTTTTTCATTGCTTCACGGGGTTTACACCGCAAAGTTCAAGCAGGTTCCGGCCCTGGGAAACAGAAAAATAGCTTTGTTTTCAGGTGTTTATAGTCTCCGGCTTTCCAATTCTTCACATTTTTTGTGACCGGGACAAATCATATTTTCGAAGTTCGTAACGGAAAGTGCTTTCATCATTATACCCGGCCGGGTAATACACATCCCTTAGCGGCAGTCTCTGCGAGTGCATAAGGGCAATGGCGTATCGGAGTCGACGGGCGGTGTAATAGTCACGTACGGTTAGGTTGAATTCGGCCTTGAAGCGGTTACGCAAGGTGCGTTCTTCTATTTGAAAGTATTCTGCTACTTTACAGGAGGTCAGACCGTGTATCCGGAAAGAGGCGTCGAGGTATTCCTTTGCTCTGTACACCAGGCTACGCTGTTTTTCGGCAGCTTTTGGGCCATAGTATTCCAATATTTCGGCAAATTTCAGCCGCAGAAAACCGTCCAAGCGGCCGTGGCCGTTTCGTTTCAGGGCCAGTACTTCCTGCAGACGGCGGCGCAGGAAGGAGTCTATACCTACATATGGCAAAAAGGAGTGGGAGAGGGGAGGCTGAGTTTCCAGATGACGGCGGAAGGCAGTCAACTTCTCTGTGGCGTAATTCAGCCAGTCGGGCTCCATGGTTATACAGCAGGCCACGTGTCGGCCTGTGGGGAGAGTAGCCCGGTAGTATCCGGGAGCCTTATAACAGACGGTCATGTGGCCTTGTGGCGCATGGCTGAGGTAGAAGCCCTCCGGGGTAGTAAAACGTGCCTGGCCGTGCAGCATAAAAAACAGGAAGTATTGCGGTGAGGTAACTTCCAGGTGAAAGGAGAAGGGCGTGCCAGTATCCAGCTCAAAGAGCTCCACATAAAACGGGTGAAGGTTCAGCTGTTGTATAGCCAGGTATGCCCCGTCAAACCTATAGTGCAGGGTGTTTGTGGCCGTAGTCAGGCGATAGTCAAGGTTTTCAGGAAGCTGCTCCGAAATAAGGTTACAGGGCACATTAAAGTGCAGAAGGTAAGGTGTTTTCATCCGTTATGTGGTATTTGGTGTGGAAAAAACCGGGCAGGCCGAAGCCCGCCCATGACAGGATAAAATTACCGTACAAAATATAAAAATGCAAAAGAGAGCCGGGTAACCTGCAAAAAACTTATCCGGGATTCAGATGATCAATACTTTCTTAGGAAACTAATAAGAAACCACCCAGGTTGATCATTAAGCATTAAGCATTAAGCATTAAGCATTAAGCATTAAGCATTAAGCATTA
>CAZLXI010000066.1:0-12941 GCA_964563435.1 uncultured Lacihabitans sp. | reverse complement strand
AAGTTAATTATGTTGTCAAATACAGTTAAGAAGTCTTTGGGGGTTTTCTGCCTTGTGAAGTACTCCCCAAATACTGGCCAGCACTTATTCAAAATTAAGAAACATTTGGTAGTTTTCTATAGTTAAAATATACTTCATTGGGAGTAAGGCGTTCAAGGGTTAAGTCACACCTCCAATAGCCCCAATTTTCTGAAACGCAGATAACTTTTTTGCAAATTGGACTGCTTTTTTTTGCATTGTCTTTTTTCATGCCATACTTTCACCCCTAAATAGGGCTAACACCCTATTATTAGGCTTATTCCACACCAAATACCACATAACAGATGATCACACCTTACCTTCTGCACTTCGATGTGCCCTGTAACCTTATTTCGGAGCAGCTTCCGGAAAACCTTGACTATCGTCTGACTACCGCCACAAACACCCTGCACTATAGTTTTGACGGGGCATACCTGGCTATGCAACAGCTGAACCTTCACCCGTTTTATGTGGAGCTCTTTGAGCTGGATACCGGCACGCCCTTCTCCTTTCACCTGGAAGTTACCTCACCGCAATACTTCCTGTTTTTTATGCTGGAAGGCCAGGCACGTTTTACTACCCCGGAGGGCTTCTACCTAAACCAGCCCCCGAAAGGTCACATGGCGCTTTGTCATAAAACTCCGGGGCACTACCGGGTTACTCTCCCCGCAGACCGGCATATAGCCTGCTGCGTAACCCTGGAGCCCGGATGGCTGAATTACGCCACAGAGAAGCTACCTGCTTTCCACCGTCATCAGGAAACTCACCCTCCCCTATCCCACCCTTTTTTGCCATATGTAAGAATTGACTCCTTCCTGCATCGCCGCCTGCAGGAAGTACTGACCCTGAAACGAAATGGCCACGGCCGCTTAGACGGTTTTCTACGGCTGAAATTTGCTGATATACTGGAATACTACTCACCGGCAGCTGAAGAAAGACAGTGCGGGCTGGCATATAAAGTAAAGAAATACCTGTCTGAACATCTCACTGACCCCAATATCAATTACCGAAACCTTTCTATATTATTTGATGTGGGAGAAAGAGCACTGAGATATCATTTCCAGCAAGAGTTCGGAATCTCCATTCACCAGTTTCTAACACACAAAAGGCTCCAGCTTGCTCACCACCTTATCATTCACAAGGGTATGCTCATCAGCGATGTATACCTGCAGGCCGGCTATCAGGATGAAAGCACCTTTCGCCGTGCCTATCATAACTTTTTCAAGTCCCGAAGAAAATCTGACGTATAACCCTTAAAAAAAGTCCGGAATCACGTCATATCTCTGTTTCACAGCCCGAACACCCTCAGGAACTTTGTCTTAAAGTTTTGAAAAATAATTCGTTAAGGTCGCTTTGGCCTTAACATAATCATCTCTGTTCTTTATGAAAAACGCCATGAAACGCTCGGATCTTACCGCCCTTTTTGCCTCGGCACTGATCATCTTATTCTGCTATACGGCCATTTCCAAACTGATGGATGTGGCTGAGTTTGAGAGGCAACTAAATAACCAGGAGCTGCCCGGCTGGTCAAAGGCCCCGTTAGTCTGGCTTATCCCCGGCAGTGAACTGCTATTGTCGGTTCTGCTGATCATTCCTGCTACCAGGCTCATGGGTTTTTACGGGTCAGCTGTTTTAATGGCTCTTTTTACGGGATATGTAGGCCTGGTAGTAGCCGGTTATTTTGACCGCGTACCGTGCAGCTGCGGTGGAGTATTACGTACCATGAGCTTTGAAGTCCACCTGGTATTTAACCTCTTCTTTCTGGCCCTCTCTCTACTAGGTATATATATGTTTCATTCTAAAAAAAGCCTGCCGTGACATAGAGCAAATAAAAAACAAGCTTTCGGGCAACTGTTTTAGAAGCTGTTTCCCGGAACCAGGAAACTCCCGAAAACCTGAAAACAGAGTAGGGAAAACTAATTTTTAACTCTAATTTTTTTAAGATCATGAAAAAGGTAATTAAGTTTTTGCCCGTAGCGGCAATTGTTCTGGGTAGCGGGCTTGCGGTAGCTACCACAAATAAGCTGAATCCGCACAATGTATATAAAGATCCGGTATCCGGAGCCTGGGAAAATCTGTCTGAGTTTTCCGGTAATTATAGCTGTGAGGATGAAGGGCAATGTACCGGATATCGCGATTCTACGAATCATATTATTGATATTCGCAATGGGGTTTTTACGCCTGAGGAGTAGTTCTAGTATCCCCACCAGGAATGTTACTGGTGGGGATATTATTAGCGTTTATTTTGTTCGATCCCACTGGCAAGTATCTCACCATCGGGAATCGGAAACGTGTACCTTGCATCCCCCGGCAAAAGCGTATATTCTTTGCCGTTAATCTTTCGGGATAAGACTTTGGCAAATCTTTTGTCCTGATTAATACGCTTCAAATCTGCCCACCTGATCCCTCTTGCTATCAGCTCTTTCCTTCTTTCCAGCAAGATCAATGTCAATAGTGTTTCGGAATCCGCAATATTGATGGGTATAAAATGTCCGGATCTAAATCTCTTGGTAAGCAGGGCATTTAAATCATTGCGCGCCGCTACATTATTTCCCAATCTGGTCTGGGCCTCTGCCCTGATCAAATACATCTCATCAACTGCGAGTCCTGAAAACTGATAGGATCTCATGCCGATGTAACTTCCCCGATACCACCCGGAGGTATGAAAAAACAGGCCCTTTCTCAGGTCATGGGTTTCGTATGAATTATACAATAATGTATCTACCAATGTATTATTGCTGCTACCCAAATAACTGTTACCTACTAGAACAGAAAGAAAAAGAACTTCCGGGTTACGGGTCGAAGTAAGATATATCCTGGGCATTGGATACGCCTGAGCCGAATCTAAATGATTATAATCCAGCAGTTCATTGCTAAGTGATAAAGTACTGTCAGCATAGCTCCTTGCTTTCTCATAATTTTGCATGGTCAGCTGTACGCGAGCCATAAATGCAAATGCAGCTACTTTTGAAGGTCTTGTAACCACCTCCTGTTCAAGCCGTAATAGAGGAATCGCCTGGTGAATATCTGAGAGGATTTGTTTATAAGTGCCCTCGAGAGTGCCTCTTACAGAACGTAAGTTTACATCCGAAGAGGTTCTTACCGGAATGCCGGGGGTAACAGCTGCGTCATTTTCATTATAGGGCGCCGCAAAAAGCTGCGCTGCCTGGTATAAAGCCCAGGCTCTGTAAAACAATGCCATCCCTTTGATATTCCTTGCTTGTTCCTCATCTTTCGGGTAGTCTTTTAAACCATCCAAAACCACATTGGCATAAAAAATCTGCTTATAGGGTAAGTCCCAGTCTGATATAGACGGGCCGGCATAAATCCTTTCTGCCCAGGTATAGCAGTTTTGAACCGTTTCCTGACTGGTGCTAAACGCATTGCCAGCTATAAAAAAATTATCTGCCGCTAATTCTCCTAAATAGGGGGTTCTGTTCATTAAATTGAGTGAATTATCAAGCAATGCCTGATAATCCTGCAAAGTTTTGGGCACCAAAAGTGATTTGTCCGGTTTAGCCTCCAGGAAGCCTTTGTCACAAGCCACCAGGATAAATACCAAACCAAAAGCACACAAGGCACACAGGCTTCTTCGAATCAAATGATATTGAGATTTCATAATTCTTTAAAAAATTTAAAATGTTAGTTTAAGACCTGCCGCTATAGAGCGCTGGGGCGGAGAAACAGCCAGCGGATAATCCGGGTCTAAATCTGAGGGCGTTGCTTTCCAAAGTATCCCCAGGTTATTAGCATAGGCATAAATCTCTATCTTCCTGGTCCTAAAAGCACCCCAGTGGGGCCCTTGCAGGGTATATGAAAGCTGAACATCCTGGAGCCGTACATGATCTCCTTTTTCTACCAAAGCACTTGAGTTCATATAAAACTCATTTCGGCTGGAGTTAACCGCGGTTGGATTTGAAGGAATACGAGTATATTGTTCATCGCCGGGCTGCTTCCACCGGTTTTCGTAGTCGCCATGAACAGGAAGCCCCAGCCATAAAGCTGCATAGTTAACCGAGTTCCTACGAAAATAATACCCCAGCCTATAGCTGGTATTTATGGAAAAGGCTAAATTCTTCCATCTTATACTATTTCTGAAAGCCCCAAAAACTACTGGTCTTGCCGAACCATGATAATGAAGATTTTCCGGATTGGCCCCTAGTATTATGTTACTCCACTCATCACTTACTTTACCTTCCAAATAGCCTAAAGGGTTTCCATTTTGCTGATCTAAACCGGCAAATTCATAACTATAAAGTGCATATTGGGGTTTCCCCTCCAAAACATAGCCTCCGCTTTCCCCGGAAGTAAGAAAATAGCTTGACGGGTATTCCACCTTGAAATCAGTTATCCGGTCTGAAACATAGCTAAATAATGTGCTGATATCCCACTCCACAGGCCTTCTGACTAATTTCATACTTACAGTTAGATCCACCCCCTGCCCCCGGGTAGCAGAGGTATTACCCTTGAAAACACTGACCCCTGTGGAAGGTGCATAAGGGATCTGGCCAAAGAGGTTGAGTCCTCTTTTTCGGTAGTATTCTATTGACCCGCTTAACGCACCTGACCGTATCCCAAAATCCAGACCGGCATTGAACATTTTCACCTTTTCCCATTGAAGTGAAGGGTTAGGCGGATTCTGAATGGTGGCATAAGGTGACTGTGAAAGATTATCCAAAGCTGAAAATGAGGCTGTTGTCATAGCAGAAAGGCTTTTATTGACATTTCCACTGCTGCCATAGGTGAGCCTTACCTTCAAATAAGTCCACGGGCTGCTTTTCATAAAGTCTTCGGCTGAAATGATCCAGGCGGCACCGGCTGACCAGAGCGGCACCCCCTTTTGATTAGCCTTAACACCAAAAAGATTACTTTGATCAAGGCGGGCGCTTCCGGAAATAATATATTTCTTTTCATAATTGTAGGCGCCATTGGCATAGTAAGACATATAGCGGTCAATCAGGTATGTCTGTTCATTATTAGCAGGGATCCGGATAGTAACACCGGGGTTTACGTAAGAGGCAAACCCCGAACTATAGTCTACCGGCTGGCTGGTGGCATACTCATCGTCATAACCATACCACCTTGAATTTAAGGTTTCTGTATGGTGATCTCTGCGTTCGGCGCCCGCTATAACATCCAGCTCTCCCTTCCCTACCCCCTTATTTAAATTCAATTGGGCCCTGATGGTACCTCCCCCCAATGTATGGGAGGCCCGATCCAGAATTCCGCCTTCCGGAGCAGCCAATCTTTTGGTACCATCAGGATTAACCTGGGTGAACGTGTTGATCAAATCGCGGGCATAATACGTCTGCCGGGAGTAGTGATCTCTTAAAAGGGCATCGCTGTTCTGAAACAGGTAAGATATTTCTGCCCGCAGGCCTGAAAAAACTTTATAGCTTAACGCACTCCGTAAGCGTAAATCTGTTTTTCGGGTAGTTTTTTCAGACAGTTCCAATTCTTCAAGCGGATTGTATGTCCAGTCTTGCAGGCCGTTCTCCAATGCACTTTTGGCGTAGGATAACCGGTGGTTTTTTTCAACAATAACCGGGTTTCTGGCCTCATCTACCAAGCGCGCATAAGGGTATAAAGGCCCTATTGCCCGTATGTTTGTATAAGTCAGGGTGCCCGGTGAGTTACGCGCCTGTATTTGCGAAGCATAATAAATTCCGGTACTTAATTCTATCCTGTTTTTCATGAACCCATAGGTATGATTGGAGTTTATGGTGATGCGCTGATTTCTGTTTCCTACAGCAGAAGCGAGGTTCTGATCATAACCTAGTGATATCGCATATTTTTGGCGGTCTCTTCCCCCGTTTATGCCCACGGAGTACTGCTGATACTGCCCGTTTCGGTATAGGTAGCGTTCCAGGTCAGAGCGTATATCATCATTTTTAAAAGCGGCCAGCTTCCTGGCTGCTTCGTCTTCTGAAAGCGCCCCGTTACGCTGCTGAATTAACAGTTCCACCACCGGTGTAAAGGCTACTTTTGAAGGGCTGTTTTCAAAAGAGTTATAGTACCCGTTTTGAAACAGGTTTTGCTCCCAATCAATATAGTCGGAAGAACTCATCTGAGGCTGATAATAGATATCCGGCTTTGTAAGCAGTGTATAATTGGTATTGAATGTCACTGTCGGACCTCGCTGATAAGCACCCTTTTTAGTAGTGATTACTATCACACCGTTTCCGGCACGGGCTCCCCAAATAGAACTGGCCGCGGCATCCCGCAGTACAGATACATTCTCAATATCATTGGGGTTTAATGAAGACAAATCCCCTTCAAATGGAAAATTATCAACTACAATCAGCGGCTGACCATCCCCGGAAATGGTATTTCGGCCGCGAATGGAGATATTGTTTGAACCAAAGCGCCGGTTGAATACCAAGCCCGGAACCACATCTTCTAATCGTGAAAGTACATCTCCTGAAACTCTTCGGTTAAACAGTTCGTTATCTACTATGCCAAAGGCCCCTGTTACCCGCTCACGCGGAATCTGTTGATAGCCGGTTGATACCACCACCGCCTCTAATTCACGGGAGTTCTCTTGTAACCTGATCTCCAGTAACTCTTGCGGCACCTCGCTTATTTCATGGTATGCCTTCTCATAACCCAGGTGAGAAACCTCTAATACAGCCGGAAAACGGCTGATGCTGAGGGAGAATCTTCCAAGTGAATCACTGACGGCTCCGCTACCTGCATTTAAGACTGTAATGACTGCATTGCTGATGGGCCGGTGATCAACCTCATGCATCACCCTGCCTGATAATCTGCTTTGCCCCCAGCCGGCCTGGGCCATTCCTGTAAGAAGGATTATTATTTGTAGAATATATTTTGTACTCATAGCTTTTGTTCCCGTTTATCACGTAGTACCAGTACGCTGATTTTTCTTTTCTCCTGTGTTATCTGCAATCCATATTTTCCCAGTTCACTGCTGACCTTCTCCATATCGTTTAATTTCGAATAGATCTCCAGGTTAACTTTTTCGGTCAGGTGGGTTTCATCTACCAGCGGTAAAGGGGAATCCTGTAACAGGAAAATATTCATGTCTGAAATGAATGTTGAAAGAAGGGCATTTCGTAGGGTATAACCTCTGGATTCCATTCGGGCGACCGACTCCCCCGAACCGGCTGCGGGCGCCGGCCGGCCGGGTATTCTTGCCAGCACCCAGCACAGCTTTTCTCTGGCTTCTATCCGGCAGTCTATTTCAGGAAACAAACGGCGAAGATCTGCTTTAAGCATATCAAAAAGGCCGCCTCTGTCTGTCTCTGGCAGTGCCAGCTGATAGCAGTAAGCAAATCTTTTTTTCCATTCTTCATATGAGCCACAGGTATCTGAGTAGAAAACCCTTTCCGGCTTTGCCATCTGTATTTCCACACGGTTTTTTCCAAACCAAACCGAGTCAGCTCCGTATGCAGCACGGTAATACCAATATAAGGGAACGTTTAATAGCGAGAGTCTCCCGTTTTTTTGATTATCCACCTGAATAGAATACCCGCCGCTTAGGCCCGGAGTATAGCTTGTCAGCACTGACTGATAAACCAGGTTACTGCCATCGCCCCCGTTCCCATTCACCAGGAAGGGCCTTGAGCTGTCATAGACCACCTGGGCGGGGTCTGCCTTTGTGGTTAACCGTGCCTCTCCGCTGCTCAAAACCGCCCTCACCTTCTCCGCTGTTATTTCTTCATGGCCGGTAATGGCTTTCACGGTACCGTCAGGGGTGATCCATACATAGTGAGGAATATAAATGTGCGGAAAGGCCCTGTGGAGCGCCTTCTCCTCTATTACTTTAGGCAGGGCTATTTCCCTGCCCGTGCGGCGGGTATACTTATCCATAAATTCTCTCACCTCTTTCCGGCCCTGGTAGGTCAGCGGTATGATCTGCACCTGCCCTGCTAGCTCCTTCTGCAGGCTATCCATCTTAGGCAGCATGGCTACGCAGGGCGCACACCACGTAGCCCAAAAGTCCAGGATGATCAGTTTCCCCTTATACTCATTAAGGGTGATGGTCTCTTTCCCCTCCGGGTGATTCAGCACTTTGAGGGGCAGATTCCAAAGCTCAGGGGGCAGGCTATCACCCGTCTTAAGCCCCTGGGCAGCTAGGCTGCCTGCTGATAAAAGATGGATAAAATAAAGGCATAGCAATGCCCTTACGTAGTTTTTTACGTTCATTGTTCTGATAGTTTAGGTTTAAAAAAGATAAAAAAACCGACCTAACCTACCGGCAGCCCGTTTGTATTATGAGAAAAAGAGGCTAAATTTATGGTGCGAATACAAATTCAGAAACCTGCTTATTGACCCATACAGCAGAGATGCTTTCTGTTAGTAAGAAAGGCCGGATGCAGCCATAAGGTAACGGGCGCCATAATGCATTATGGGCTTTGTGCACCTGCCGGCTGTATGACGTAGCGCAGGGTTTAGTCAGGCCAACAGATGATGTTTTTGTAGAGTGTCTTTTTGTCACAGTTCGTATGTGTACAACTTAGTTTTGCCATTATTTTCATTAGATATATCCTTCAAAACAATACCTTTTCGAATATCTTTACTGACAATTAATCACTAAGAACAGTCGAGATTATAGCTATCCGATCACAAATATACAGATAATAATATCTATTTTCAATATAAATATGTATTTTATGGATATTTATTATCTTTGATTAATAATTTTTATTTATAGGTTGTCCTTGTTTCAAAACTCTTAATGTGTATTTCTTTTTTTGTGTACATTTTGGCGTGATTGTTATTCATTGTTTTAATAGTTCAACGTGATGAGAGGAAAACTGACCTAACCTACCGGCAGCCCGTTTGTATTATGAGAAAAAGAGGCTAAATTTATGGTGCGAATATAAATTTAGGAACCTGCTTATTGACCCATACAGCAGAGATGCTTTTTGTTAGTAAGAAAGGCCGGATGCAGCCATAAGGTAACGGGCACCATAATGCATTATGGGCTTTGTGCACCTGCCGGCTGTATGACATAGCTCAAGCTTAGTCTGGCAGGCAGATGATGTTCTTGTAGAGTGTCTTTTTGCTGTAAGCTGTTGGGGTTGATGGCATCGTATTCATAGTAATAAAATTTATGAAACGATATCACAGATAAAGTTATGGGGAAGGCAAAAAATCCAATAAAGCGTCCCCTTCACTTTTGTTCGTGGTTCCGCCAGAAACCTCTCCAAACCATAGGCAGGAGATTGCCCCAAAAGCTAACGGGGAACGCCTTACTGGACTAGTTATACAAATGTACAACAATAATTCCAATAGTAGGCGAACACTCCGATCAACTCGTGGCGGCAATCTGGCGGATTTCGAACGAGTGATATCTATCGCTTTAGATGATCACATCTAAAGGTTGGTGTCCATATCTGATAACAGATATACAGTAGTTGATTTTAAAAGTCAACTATTTATAAGATTTTTTTCATTCATGAGTAAGATTAATCGTCTGGCTGAAGTTTTTGAGCAAATGGGTGTCCGTAACAATGACATTGTGAAACTATTAAGAGTCAGGAAAGAAACTTTCTCCCGGTGGGTTCATAATAAACAGCAACCCGATCTCCACAAACTTAACCTTATAGCGGAATATCTTAGGGTAGATATTAGAGATTTGCTTTATCCTTCTGATTGGTCTAAAAGCAAGGTAGTACCTCCCTGCTTCATAAGACCAAGCAGAGCGGAGTTTCTTATTTATACGTAGGTTTACGAGATTGTATCTTCATCTTTTCCAAAAATTGAATGTCTCTTTCAATGTATTCTTTTTCTATTGGATGTTCACTATTTTCAAAAGCTAAATTCAAATCTCTTTCAGCTTCTGTTAAAAGTGACCTACACATTTCCCAAGCTCGTGCTTTTGTTTTAGGGTTGCTTTTAGAATCCTTCGCAGTATTTATACATTTTTTTGCTTCATCCATTTTTGAAGTGGCTCTTTTTTGAAGTAAGGTTGCGTTCTGACTTAGATTTGGATATTTTGAAAAAGCATCACTAACAAATTTGATGACATCCTCGGGTTCTCCAACTTTTTTAAGATTTATTGCGGCTTTTACTATTTGTGTTTCCTCTACTTTCCCCGAAAGAGCTATAGATAATGCTCTATTTGCTAAATTAGTATACTGGTGATTTTTTTCCTTTTCTATCACTGAACTGAGTAATTCTGCAAAGTTTACTAATGTGTTAGGGTTTACTAAATATAAATCTAGCTCATTTTGAGCAATAAATTCAAGTAAGTCTTTTGGAGCTTTTAACTTAGATAAAATTTCACAAAACAAATCTAATGATCTGAAATTATAAATATCCTTTTTTAGTAATGGTATAATTTTTTCTTTTGCTTCTTTATGTTTTTCAAGAATTATCATATCCTGAATTGCTTGTTGTTCCCTTATAATTTGATGTCTTGGATGAGCTGGTAAAATGCAGGTTACACTTTCATCTTCTATCTCAAATTGAGGATCAGGACACCCTTCTTCCTTCATTGTCCTAAAAATTGTTGGAATTCCTTGCCCTTCTGATTGTGCCAATTGTAATTTGTTAAACAAATATGCAAAACTTTGATTTCTCCATTTAGGACTTGCTTTTCCATGTAAAAATTTATCTTTATCAACTCCCCAATGTAAGCTTCCTGGTGATAGAATTTCTATCCTATCAGCAAAAATAGTTATCCTAATTGGATGAGGGAGTTCATAGTCTCTATGAACGATTGCATTAATTAAAGCTTCCTGTAAGGCACTTATTGGATATTTTACTTGATTAGGCTTAGAGCTTGTTTTATCAAAAGCTGTATAGGCTTGAGTATTCAAAAGCTCTATTGCTTTTTTCGCTTGTTCAATAATGGAGCCTGTTAGTATATGTCTTTCAGCTGTTGGTTCACTTCTATCTAGACCTTTATATATAGAAACAATTGTATGAGCTTCAGGGAAAATTAAAGTAATGCTACTTTTTTTTCCAAACATTAGCATTGAAAAATTGCGAGGTTGTAGATTCCCTATTAGGTTGTTTTTTACAAATAGTGGGGGAACTAATTCAGCAATTTGTTCTTTATCCGAAAAATAATCTTCTAAGGATTTAGACTGCTGGAATAGTCCCATTTCTTGAATGCTATCTCTGAAAAGCAAAACATCAATATCTGTTTCTGACGCATTTTGACATACTCTTTTGTCAAAATATTCTAATTTTTGCTTTTTAATTAAAAGTTGAGACAGGATACCATTTCGAGCTTCTTTGGTTTCTTTGCTAATTCTAACATAATAATTTACGGACTCACCATCTCTGTAGGTATGAGCTTCTGGGCTAGCAAGAATTACAAAAACCAATATTCTAGTTTCAGAATTATCCGGATTGTCTAATTCATGAACAATAGGAGCAATGGAAGGACTAATATAATCTCTACAATGTTGCAAAACCTTACCCTCTATTTCTTTAAGTTTTGCTGAGGACAATCCTATATATTCAACTTTAGGAAACCCGAATTCATCTTTTGTTTCCTTTGCACCGCAAACTATGTATCCTCCGCCAAAATTAGAAATGTCATTAGCAAAGGCAGAAATAGTTTTTACAATACTGTTCACTACAAACTTATCATCTCCATTTTCTTTCCATTCTACTCGTTCACTTTCTCTAGATGACAATTCTTTTAAATCAATATTATAACTCATAATTTATATCCCAATTAGCATTAGCAAATTTACAAAACAAGATTGGATAAATGTAAATTATGGTTTTATAAAATATGAGTCTGTTGGACTTTTATTGACCTTAAGCTTCACCTAAATCCACCCAATATTTGTATCCGCCCTAATTCGTAAACTGAAGATATGTCTCCACTGATTTGGAGCAAAAGGTGAAACAATTAAGTCAATATCCTGCTCTCCACGAAAACCCGTTTTTTCTGTCTTATTGATCTTCGGAAATGCAAAGGCATCTATTTTATTCGAATATCTAAATTCTTTAGATAAGATAATTTTTAAACCATTTTGACCTCCTCTCAAAAAACAGCTACAAATTTCTATGCCGCGGCAACCCAATCTCATGTTCCTGCGGGTAAGGCTTGCGGTGAGTCATGCTCACATCTTCCCGTATTTGCCGGTGTACATCAAAAGCCCGCTTCTCATCAGCGGCAAACCGGGGGTCAGGTATAAAAGGCATTTTAGCCATCTTAGTAATGGTGATAGTGGGGAAAGAAAAATCTACCTCTACCCTGCCCAGCAGCAGATAGCACCCGCCGCCATTAAAAGGGTAGCTCTGCAGGCAGTCAGCAAAATGGGCGGTATCAAAATACGTACCCTCCACATCTACCCAGGTACCAAAATACATGGTGCCCCTTTTAGTAGGCACGTGCTTCCTGGAAATCAGGTACGCCAGCATTTTTACTTCCTGTTTGTGATAATTCAGCAAATCACGCGCCGGCACACTGCCCCGTACCTGGTTTGCAGCAGATCAAAAGGCGAGCAGGATACCGGGAAATTCAGCAGCTCTATCTCATCAAAGGCATCTTCAAGGGCCGATCGTTCCAGCTGCGGCAGCTTATACTGCCTGGCGGGTTCTTCCAGCAGGCGCAGGCCCCGGTCAGCAGGTTTAAAGTTTACCAGCAGTAGGCGCGCCGCCACCAGCAGTTCATTTTTACTCTTGCCCGTAAACCGGAATGCCCCTATAAAAATCAGAATCTGTAAGGCCTCTATGCCCACGGGTATGCGCCGTATGAAATCTTCCAGGGATTTATACTCTCCGTTTCTCTGCCGGTCTTCTAACAGCGCCTGCACTACCTTACTTTCCAGGCTTTGCAGATACATAAAGCCCAGGTATATATCTTTGCCGAAGAGGGTGGTTTCGTTCCCGCTACGGTTTACGCAGGGGTTTAGTATAGTGGCTCCGGCCATCCGGGCCTCATGCACATACACCTCTGTGCGGTAAAAGCCGCCCTGGTTATTGATCACCGC
>CAZLXI010000065.1:0-13150 GCA_964563435.1 uncultured Lacihabitans sp. | reverse complement strand
AGTAGCGAGTTTTATTCATCGTGGTGAGCGACGCTTCGCCGGGCGACGCTTCGCCTGGTGCGCTGCTTTCTCACTACTCGGAACTCACTACTCGGAACTCACTACTCCAGACTATTTCCTCCGGCTCTCCAAAAATCCGGCGATCCGGTCTGCCGCATCCGACAGGGTGGCGTAATCCGGGAGAAAAACGATCCTGAAATGTTCCTTATCGATAAAATTAAAGCCGGTCCCGGCCACTACCAGCACTTTTTTCTCCGTAAGCAGATCGTAGGTAAAGGCCACATCATCCTCAATATTAAATTTACTCAGGTCTATGCCGGGAAACATATACAGCGACCCTTTGGACTTCACGCAGGAAACCCCGTCTATGGCCGACATCTTGTTATAGATGAGATCGCGCTGCTCGTGTAAGCGTCCGCCCGGGGCCATCATGCCCCGGATCACCGTATCGTCTTCCAATGCAGCCTTAATGGTATACTGCGTGGGCACATTGGCACACAAACGCATCGAAGCCAGGAGATTAAGTCCTTCCAGGAAAGATTTAGACTTCTTACCGGAAGGGATCACCCAGCCGCCCCGGAAACCGCAGGCGAAATAGTTCTTGGACAGCCCCCCGAAGGTCATGAAGTGCACGTTATCCGACAAAGTAGCCACCGGGATATGCGTCAGTCCGTCATAAAGCACCTTATCATAGATCTCATCGGAAAAGAGCACCAGGTTATGCTTTTCAGCGAGGTCCACGATCTGCTGAAGCACTTCCTTCTTATAAACGGCCCCGGTGGGGTTGTTAGGGTTGATGATCACCAGAGCCCTGGTACGGGGAGTGATCTTCCGTTCTATATCTTTCACATCGGGATTCCATTCGTCGGCCTCGTCGCATACGTAATGAACGGCCTTCCCGCCGCCAAAGCCCACGGCCGCCGTCCACAGCGGATAATCCGGGGCCGGAACCAGTACTTCGTCGCCCGGGTTAAGCAGGGCCTGCATGCACATGATGATCAGCTCACTTACTCCGTTTCCTACAAATATCTCTTCGGGTTTTATGCCGGTGAAACCGCGTTGTATATAGTAGTTGCAGATGGTCTCTCTTACCTCCATCACCCCCAGGTGGTGCGAATACCCTTCTGCTTTCTTCAGATGCTCCTTCATGGCCTCCATCACGCCTTCAGGCACATCGAACCCGAAAGGTGCCGGGTTGCCGATATTCAGCTTCAGAACGGAGTGTCCCTGTTTCTCCAGTTCCAGTGCCTTGTCAAAGATAGGGCCCCGGATAGCATAAGAAAGGTGATTTAACCGCTCGCTTTTTAGAATTTCCATTGATCGTATTGAGTTGAAGTATATCAGAGTTTTTTGAGAAAGCGTTCCACATTTTCCTGTACCCTTTTAAGAATATTTTCCGTGGGCCGTTTTTTAAATTTCTCGCCGGTGAATTTCTCATACAGTTCAATATAGCGGTTAGAGATCTCCTCCGTCTTTTCATCGGTCATTTCGGGTACCTGCTGCCCTTCTTTCCCCTGGAAACCGTTTTCGATCAGCCATTCCCGCACAAATTCTTTGGACAGCTGCTTCTGTGGCAGGCCCGCCGCCTGGTTTTCTTCGTATTTATCAAGATAAAAATAGCGTGAGGAATCCGGTGTATGGATCTCATCGATCAGGTAAATAGTATCGCCCACATGCCCGAACTCGTATTTGGTATCTACCAGGATCAGCCCGTTTTCCCTGGCCATCCGGGTTCCTTTTTCAAAAAGGGCCAGGGCATATTTCTCCAGCTGGAGGTATTGGTCCTCAGCTACCAGTCCGCTGCTGATGATCTCCTCCCGGGAGATGTCCTCATCATGGCCCTCATGCGCCTTGGTAGTAGGTGTGATGATGGGTGCCGGCAGCCGGTCGTTTTCCTTCAGGCCTTCGGGCAGGGAAACACCGCATACTTTCCGCCGGCCGTCGCGGTACTCCCGCCAGGCATGTCCGGCCAGGTAGCCGCGTACCACCATTTCCACGGGAAAGGTCTCACACTGTATACCCAGGGCGGCGTTGGGATCCGGAACGGCGATCAGCCAGTTGGGAACGATGTCGCGGGTGGCTTCCAGGTTACGGGCGGCGATCTGGTTTAGCACCTGCCCTTTATACGGAATGGCGCGGGGTAAAACCACATCAAAAGCAGAAATACGGTCGGTGGCTACCATCAGTACGTATTTGCCCAGCCCATACACGTCCCGTACTTTGCCCCGGTAAAATGAGGTTTGATTCTTAAAATGAAAATCGGTCTCGTTAATGGTGTTCATGATCGGACTAAAATCGTTGTAATGTTTGCAGGCTACAAAATTACCAATCTTTTTCTATTTTCTGATCACTATTTTTCCGGGGGATCATCCCTTTGCTCTCCGCGATCCGGAGGTTGTCGAGCAACTGAAGGGCGCGTTCACGTGAAATGTTTTCCGAAACGTAATTTTCCAGTTCCTCCTCACGCTCTTCGGAAGTGACCACTTCCGTGTTTCGTTCCTGCTCCAGGGGCGCGGGCGGCGCTTTCCGGTGGTACAGGCGGGAGATCAGCTCATAATTGAAGCGGGCCTCCTGAAGTCCGTTATTCTTTTCAATGGCAGACCGGAAAAAACCGAGGGCAGTGGCGGTATCTTTCCGCATGAGCGACAGAATTCCCAGCTGGTTCCGGGATACGGAAGACTGGCCGGGATCGCTGATATCTCGGGAGAGCTCATAGTTGATCCGTGCCGCCGAGGTATCTCCTACCGCAAAGTAGGCGTGCGCGGCATCGAGGCGCAAATGGATATCGATCACCCGATGTACCTCTTCGAGACGCTCAAAAACGGCAATCGCTCCTTTGAAATCCCGGGTCTCCATTTTCCGGTTAAAGTCGTCAATATACCGGTTCTTCTGCTCTATGTTGGTATAGAACTGGGGATTCAGGAGAAAAAAGATGATATAGTAAATAAAAAAATGCACTTATATCTTCAATACTTTAACGGTGATCAGAAAATCCACTCCCACAAAGATCAACGCCAGGAGCAGGAAAAATATATATTTATTATAGGTAACGCTCTGGCGTTTCAGGTCATCGGACGAGCTCACCACCAGGGCTATTTTGTCTGCCAGCGCAGGCAGGTCATTCTGCAGGTTGGTCAGGATGAAGTATTCACCGCCCGTGGCCCGCGCAAAAGCACTGATCTTGTCTACTTCCAGGCTGGTGACGATGTCTTTCCCTTCTTTATCCTGCTTATAACCCTGCATAGCCGGTATCCGGCTACCGCCTAAAGTACCTACCCCTACAAAAAAGAGCCGGACATTATTTTTTTTCAGTAGCTGTGCCGCCTGCTGATCAAGGGGGTAATGCGCCTCACCGTCTGTAATAATAACGCCCACCTTGCCCCGATTCTGCGCCCCCGTACCCAGTTTTTCGTTCAGCAGGCCCAGCACCGGGTTGAGGTCGGTAGAACCCCGGCCCAGCAGGGAGGTCCGGAGGGTACGAACCGAGTTACGGATATTTTCCTGGTCGAAGGTGAGCGGGGTCAGTACATAGGCCTCCGAGTTAAAGACCATCACCCCTATCCTGTCTGACTTAAAGCGGTCGATCAGCCCGAGCATCTCACTCTTGGTCTTATCGATCCGGGAGGGCTCCACATCGTTGGCATTCATGGATTCGGAAAGGTCAAAAGCCACAAAAATGTCTCTGCCCGTAGCCCTGGCTTCTGTTTCCGTAACGCCAAAATTGGGCCCGAGCACAGCCAGCGACATCAGTCCCAGGTAAATCGACCGCACCAGAAATTTGAATACCGAAGAAGTAGCCGAGGTCTTCAGCTTCCGGGCTGCAGAGAACACCCGGTAGAAATAAAACAGGTAGATAAGTACAAAACTTATCAGAAACAGGTATTCTACCCTGGTAAATTCCCTGCTGAAATTCATTTTTTCATGGAGATCAGGTTAGCGATCAGCCGGTAAGCGCCCGGCACGCCTGCCGGCAGCTGGCGGAAGAGTGACAGTCCGGTAAATACAAAATTCCCTTTGCCGTACCGTGCATACAGCAGGGAGCCTTCCAGCTCGGTCTCCCCTTTGTCTTTCATGGCCAGCACCGAAGTATATTTATCCGACCATTCCTGGGCAAAGTAGAGGCCCCTTTCCTGTACCCAGCCTTCAAAATCTCTGGCCGTGATCCGGTTCGGATAGTTCAGCACCGGATCTGCTGAATTCAGGAAACGAACGGCGGCATCTTCCTCCGTTACCCGGCCTCTGCCGATGCTCATGGGGTAAGGTCCCAGCTCATTGGTCTTGATCCGGCCGTAAAACGCCTGGGTCTGGTATTGCACCAGCAGGTTTCCCCCGTTTTCCACATACTCCAGCAGCAGCTTCTGGGAGTTGGCCAGCCAGTCTTTGGTATTGTAGGCCCGGACCCCGATGATGACGGCATCGAGCCTGCTGAGGTCTCCTTTTATACTGTTTTCATCTAAAAATGTCACTTCATAACCGATCTGCATCAGCGACTGCGCGACTTCGTCACCGGCGCCCATGATGTACCCTACTTTTTTACCTGCAATTTTTACGTCCAGGTTAATGGCTTTGGCCGTGGCTTTCGGGAAGACGTTGAGCTCCGGGATGTGCTCATAAAAAATGTGCTTCCAGGCGTGCTCATAAGTGCCCCGGGCGTTAACGGCTATGGCCCCGATGCCGGCCTCAGGGGTATTTCTGCCCGGTGTGACGGTAAAATACACCGGTTTCTCCTGGTCTTTCTCCGTAAACTCCACCTCCACCGATGCCGGTGAAGAGGTCCACCCTTCCGGCAGCCTCAGCGATACGGCGGCCCTGTTCGAAGTCCGATTATTTTTGGCGATCACCCCCACGGTCTTGCTTTGTCCTTCGGTAAAAATAAAGACATTCTGTTCAAAATTCAGCATGATTTCCGGCCGGATCTCCAGGTATTTGTAGATCTCCCCGCGGGAAGGTTCGGTATATTTATACTTTACAGGATGCCGGTAGCTGAGGGCCTCTCCCAGGATATTCACGGTATATTCGGCCCAAAGCGGGTCAGGTGCCATGGGCTGATTGCGCAGCTTTTCATCCGATATCCGGTATTTCCCGACCTCTTTGCTTTCTCTCAGCCAGTAAGGCTGGCTGATCTCAGCGTCGGCAGGGATCTTCACGTCAAAGACCACTTCTGCATTTTTATTGTTGGCCAAACGGATATTTAGAACGGTATCTTTGGTTACTGCCCCACTGATCTTCAGTTCTTTTATTTCCACCGGAAGCTCTGTGCGTTTGACCGAGGCGGAGAAGAGCTTCACGTTCTGTCCCGGCGAAGTACTGCTGGTGGAAGCACTGACCTCCAGGTAGATTCCGGCACAGGCAAAGATGAGCTCCCGGCATTCATCCAGCTTTTCGTATTTGTAAACGGATTCGGGCAGGGATGCCATAAAGCTGTAAATTTTTACCAGGTCGGGCACGGATGAAGAAGGATTCCGGAAATCGTATTTTTGAATCACCTGTTCGAGGAGCAGGGCGATCTTCTGTCCGCCGTCCACCCTTCTCCAGCTGAGGTCGATCCCGTCAAAAATATCCTTTCCGGCAGGGTCCCCTTTGATGTGCACCAGGTAATCGGACCGTTCGCTGCGGGTGGGTGCGCTCCCGAAGCCCTGGCTCCGGTGCCTGCTGCGCGCCCGGGCAGCGATCTCGGTATAGGCTTCGCCCAGAACGGGATTAAACTCTCCCAGCGGAACCTCCACATAGCTGTCCCCGTCAGGGGCGTTATTGGTAAACCCTCTTCCAAACGTATTCCAGACCAGCCTTTTGGGCTGCCAGACTTCCACCTCCTTTAATTGTTCGGGAAAACGACCCGGGTCGCCGGCCGCATCAAAGGCTTCCTTCGACAGTACGGCCGAGGCAGAATGATGCCCGTGCCCTGCGCGTTCATCCGGCGGGAAACGGTTGATCATCACATCCGGCCGGAACTTCCGTATCCGGTAGACCAGGTCTTCCAGGATCTTCTCTTTCCCCCAAAGCAGCAGGGCCTCATCGGTAGACTTGGAAAAGCCGAAGTCGACGGCCCGGGAAAAGTACTGCTCGCCGCCGTCAATTTTCCGGGCTTCCAGCAGCTCATGAGTGCGGATCAGCCCCACGTACTCGTCCTGTTCGGGGCCGATGAGGTTCTGGCCGCCATCGCCACGGGTCATGGCATAATAGGCTGTCCTTACCTTTTTTTCTTTCGAGAGCCAGGTGATGAGCAGGGTATTTTCATCGTCCGGGTGAGCGGCAATATACATGGCATTTCCGAGGGTAGCCAGGCGCTGAAGACCCAGGTAAATTTCACTGCTGTTCAGGGGTTGGGGCTGGGCCTTTCCTGTCAGCGTCTGAGACAGGAAGAATACACATAACAGGACTTTTTTCATTTATGTTTAGTAATAGGATCAATGATCGGAGTGTAAAAATAGTAATAAGATTCAGGTTCCAGAAGTTTATACGGATATTTAGTCCTTAACACAGGCCCGTATACCAATCTTTCCAAAAATTACTTTTTATTCTCTCTATCATAGTATAAATTTGCACGATTTTATCAAAAGATATAACCATTTTATTATGAATTCAATTATTTACTTAGTGCCTTTGTTCGGACTGGTGGGCCTCATCTATACGGCCATCAAGTTTAACTGGGTATCAAGACAAGACGCCGGAGAAGAAAATATGCAGCGGCTTTCCGGTTACATAGCTGACGGGGCTATCGCTTTCCTGAAAGCAGAATGGAAGATTCTGGCCATGTTTGCTTTACCCACTGCCATTATCCTGTTTTTTTTAGGCAGTGACGAGGGAACACCCGAACACCCTATCCACTCTTCTCCCCTGATCGCACTTTCTTTCCTTATTGGTGCGGTATTTTCGGCTCTGGCCGGGTACATCGGGATGAAAGTAGCGACCAAAGCCAACGTGAGAACGGCCCAGGCGGCCAAAACTTCGCTGGCCAAAGCCCTGAACGTTTCGTTTACGGGGGGGGCCGTTATGGGTATGGGCGTGGCCGGTCTGGCCGTGCTCGGCTTCGGAGGCCTGTTCATTATTTTCTATAATCATTTTGCCCAGGGGCTTGGTCTTACTTCCATAGAAATGAAGAAGGCCATTGAAGTACTGGCCGGCTTCTCACTCGGTGCAGAGTCGATCGCCCTTTTTGCCCGGGTGGGTGGCGGTATTTATACCAAAGCCGCTGACGTAGGCGCTGACCTTGTAGGTAAAGTGGAAGCAGGCATCCCGGAAGATGATGTCCGTAATCCCGCCACTATTGCCGATAACGTAGGGGACAACGTGGGCGATGTGGCCGGCATGGGCGCTGACCTTTTCGGCTCTTATGTAGCTACTATCCTGGCGACCATGGTACTGGGCCAGGAGATCAACGTGACGGATAATTTCGGTGGTTATTCACCTGTATTACTGCCTATGCTTATTGCCGGGGTAGGTGTACTGACATCGTGGATCGGCACCTGGTTTGTGCGGGTTAAAAACGAAACCGACTCCGTTCAGAATGCGCTTAACTTAGGAAACTGGGCTTCTATCGTGCTTACGCTGGTGGCTTCTTATTTCCTGACCAAACATATCTTACCGGATACGCTGTCGCTCAGAGGGTTTGAATTTACAGCTAACGGCGTATTCTATTCTATTGTGACCGGTCTGATCGTGGGCGCACTGATGTCTGTCGTAACGGAATATTACACCGCCATGAACCGTCGGCCGGTAGATTCTATCGTACAGAAGTCGGGTACAGGCCATGCTACCAACATCATCGGTGGTCTTGCCGTGGGTATGGAGTCTACCGTTATTCCTATCCTGATCCTGGCGGCAGGTATCGTGGTATCGTATGCTTTTGCAGGTCTTTACGGGGTATCTATTGCCGCAGCCGGTATGATGGCCACCACGGCCATGCAGCTGGCTATTGACGCTTTTGGCCCGATCGCGGATAATGCGGGGGGTATTGCTGAAATGTCGCAGCTGAAACCGGAAGTACGGGAAAGAACCGACAACCTGGATGCCGTAGGGAATACCACTGCTGCTACCGGAAAGGGTTTTGCCATTGCTTCGGCGGCACTTACCTCCCTGGCTCTTTTCGCAGCCTTCGTGGGTATCTCCGGAATTGACGCCATCAATATTTACAAAGCTCCCGTATTGGCAGGTCTTTTTATAGGCGGAATGATTCCGTTTATTTTCTCTGCCCTGGCTATATCTGCCGTAGGTAAAGCGGCTATGGAAATGGTGAACGAAGTTCGCCGGCAGTTCCGCGAAATTCCCGGCATCATGGAATACAAAGCCACACCCGAATATGAAAAATGTGTGGAGATTTCCACCCAGGCTTCTATCCGACAGATGATTGCTCCGGGCGCTATTGCCCTGCTGGTTCCGGTGATTGTAGGTTTCGGACTGAAAGGCGTGTTTGCCGACACCAGCTCGGCGGAGATCCTGGGCGGTCTGCTGGCCGGCGTTACGGTATCCGGTGTGCTGATGGGTATTTTCCAGTCGAACGCCGGAGGGGCATGGGATAACGCCAAAAAATCTTTTGAGAAAGAAGTAATTATTGACGGAAAGCCTTACAAGAAAGGCTCTGAGCCTCACAAAGCGGCGGTAACGGGCGATACCGTGGGCGATCCGTTCAAAGATACGTCCGGGCCGTCGATGAACATCCTGATCAAGCTGATGTCGATCGTATCGCTGGTGATTGCACCTTATATCGCCACACAATCTTCGGCCACTGCCGCAGCCGATGGGGAAGAAGTAGTGATTGTGGAAAGAATTTCGGTGGAAAAAATTCTTCCTTCCGGACTTAAGCTTTCTTTCTTTGATAACGGTATTGAAGACCAGCTCATCGAATTTATCGAAGATGACAGTAAAAAGGCCGGAAACGACAACTGGTTTAACTTCGTGGATCTCAACTTCCAATCGGGAAGCAACGCGATCGACGAAAGCAGCATGAAAGAGGTGGAAAACATTGCCGCCATACTGACCGAATACCCGAACGTTAAAGTGAAGATCGGCGGTTACACCGATAACACCGGTACGGCGGAAGGTAACCTGGCTCTGTCAGACGAAAGAGCAACCAACGTTAAGAATGCTTTGATTAACCTGGGAATAGCCACTGACCGCCTGACCTCCGAAGGCTTCGGACAGGAACATCCCGTAGCTTCAAACGACACCGAAGAAGGCAGAACCCAAAACCGCAGGATAGCGGTTTCGGTGCGGGAGAAATAAGATCCCCTACCCTCTTAATATAAAAAAACCATTCATTTCCGAATGGTTTTTTTATGTGGACAACTTGCATTTAAGTAGGGAACCTTTACAGTCTTTAATAGATTAATAGACAATTTATTATACTAAAAACAAAACCTCAAAAATTGCCAATTTCTTGGAATCTTGAGGTTTTTGTTCTATCTTAAGGTATCTCACCCCCTCAAAATATGGAGCAAGATACTTTATTTCCCTTTGATAGCCCAATTTTCCCTCAATATCATTTTTTCAAGAACAGCTGTGAGCTGGGCAAGATTTACGATCTGATTCCCTGGAAGGAGCTGGAGAAGCTTCTACCCCGCAAGAAAAACCTTTCAGGAGCTCCTTCTTATCTTCCCCGGCAGGGGTACTTTGGTCTAATGTTTTTAAAGCATTACACAGGCCTGAGCGATGAAAAATTGCTCGCGGCTTTTCAGACCAATTGGTGTTATCAGATGTTTTGTGGTTGCCGGCTGCAGGTAGGGGAGATTATCGGCGACAATGCTTTTTTTTGTATGCCGGATCCGTAAGTTTCTAGCGACACATTGCGATATGGTCAAGGTTCAGCACATCCTGATTGATGCCTGGAAAGGAAAGCTTAAGAATACGAATGTGGTGATGATGGATGCTACTTGTTATGAGGTGCATATGCGGTTTCCTACAGATGTTAAACTTTTGCGGGAATCCTGCTGCTTTCTGTGGGAAGAGCAAATTCCGGCCTTATGTAAACTATTCAGAATTAAGATACCTCCTTCCACCTTCCGTATCCATCAAGGCAAACAATCTGATTTTTCAAAGAAACGCAGAGTAGGTATTAAGGTTAGTAAGAAGCGACGTAGGGAACTACTGAGACTTCTGGGGAGAGGGATAAACATCTATCAGGATCTTTTAAATCGAACCCAGGGTATTCATCTTTCACAGCAAGTCACCCAAAGATTTAAGACCGTTAAGAAAGTATATCTGCAGCAACTTTACCTCATCAAGAACAATACTACCCAGGTCAAAGACCGGATTGTGAGTTTATCTCAGCCACATATAAGACCCATTGTCCGTGGCAAAGAGAATAAACCCATCGAGTTCGGCATAAAGACTCATATCACTCAGGTAGACGGAATTAATATCGTTGAGCATCACAGTTTTAATGCATTCAATGAAAGTACAAGGCTTAAAATATCCTATTTTAAACACAAAGCTACTTTCGGAGAGTGTACTCACCTGGCCGCTGACGGGATTTATCCCACCAATGCCAACCGCCGTTTTTGTAGTTCCAAACAAGTTCAGACCAACTTTGTCAGCAAAGGGAAAGCTCCAACAGACAAAAATGTCAGGACGATAAAAGCTATGCTCAATAAAGAAAGAGCCACCCGTTTGGAAGGATCTTTCGGAACCGAAAAAGAACATTACGGACTCAAACGTATCCGGGCCGCAACCCAGGAAACGCAGATCGTCTGGCTATACTTCGGAATCTTCACTGCAAATGTGGTCAGACTAGCCAAAAGGCTTCATAAAAAAGAAAAACAAGCAGCTTGAATACCTTCCCAAAGAACGTTTAGGGGAGAAGACTGTCCCTCCTTTCTAAATTCCCTTAAAATCGCAACCATTAACTTGTAAATTGTACAAAACCAAGATCGCCCCCAAACCCAAATAAAAATCCGACCATCAAATGACCGGATTTTTAAACCCTATTGCTATCAATAGGCAATTTTCAAGGGAAGCCTAAGTAAAAAACTAATCGTTAAAAGTGAACAGGTGCGGTATATTCTTTGCATTAATTCATACTAAATGTACCGGAATTTTTCACTTTTAACTGTTCATCACTCCTCCCCCACAGCCCGGATGGAAGTAATCTTGAAACAACCCATGCGCGGCGGCCCGTCACCATGTGGCTGAGGTGGGTTAATATGCTCTTCTATTGTCTTCTCTAAAGCTGTCCTGGTTAAGTATTGAATACCACTCACTATCAGCTCTTTGCCCATATCAGGGAGGTTAAATTCTGCCGGAAGATTATTAGGGACTGGCGTTAGGTATAAAAAAGAGATTTGAGGGTCTTTATACTTTATTTTCTCTGCTCTGTTTACAAGCGAATCAATTATTCGAAAATGATCTACTTCTATCTTATAAAGGGCAAATCGAGTACGTTCTAAAACAACCTTAACATCCTGCAAAGTATATACAGCTACAAGTTCCTCTTCTTCACACAGGTTCGACCACTTGGGTACAGCCGTCATTTCTTCTTCTATCTCAACTTCGCCTGATGGTTTGCAAGAGCATAATACAGCTCCTATTAATAGGTAAATCGGAATAATAAAGCGTTTCATATTTATCTTTTTTAAGATTTAGTTTAATAATATCCTTACTGTAGAGTAATTGACATTTTTGATATTGTTAACCTTTAGGTAATATATCCCTGATGGTCGGTTTTCTTTAAGATTAACGATCACAGAGTCGTCACTTGCCCTTATCACGCTTTCGAAAATAAATTTAAAAAAGTATTTTCGCAAAGCTTTTGACTAACAATTCCCCAAAAAGTTATTAAACGGTAAAGTTTTTACTATCAGATCATGACAGCACTGAATGAAGCTTGATGTATACTACTTAAATTGCTGCTGATGGGGGAAAGAAATTATTTAAGTCCGCTCTCCCACGTCTTCAGACGTAGGGAGAGTGGTTCCCGGTCTCCGACCGGAAGAACCGGATTTTCTTCTCCTAAATTTTCCGGTAATATCAGAAAAATGAGAGGCCGTAGCAGCGAAAATCAGGATTTCTATATCAAAAGCGCTGTGTGAAGTCCTGTCAGAGACAGGATTTCGCCCTCCTTACGTCTGAAGACGTGGGAGAGCGGGGAAAAGGAATCTACCTTTAACCTCAATAGAATCAACTTCGGAGCGAGGGTCTATAACCCGACCATTGGGAGGTGGGATAAGGTGGATCCGATGGCCGAGCAATATTATGCGTATTCTTCCTACAATTATTCCCTTAATAATCCTGTCTCTAACACCGATCCTAACGGAATGTGGGTGAGCATACCGGGAGGATATGAAACCAAAGATCCTGATGATATCAGGGCTTTCTTCGAAGATGCGCGAGGGAAAAGAAGATCGGAAGAAACTAAAGATAACATTCCGTCGATTACCCAATTAGATATTTCTAAATTTGAAACCCGGAGTAGTGGAGGGGATTGTGGTGGTCCTGATCAACCACCATGCTTAGATATTTTGGATCCTTCTCAAAAGTTCAATGAGCAATTTATTGTATTAAATTTGCTGGAAACATACGGAATTTTAGGAGGAATTCGTGCTGTTCAAAGAGGAGTCTTTAATTTAGCTTCAAAATTAAAAGCCAGGTTTGTTGCTAAAGAAGCCGCTAAGACGGGAAGTAATTGGATTTATGGTGCTTTCAAATCAGAAGCTAAATGGGCAGGGCAATTATCAAAACGAGGTTGGACGGCTGAACAGATTACTGAAGCAGTAACCAAAGGTAAAAGTTTTGATGCTGTGAATATGGTAAATAAAGCAAATTCTGCAACAAGGTATGTGCACCCCACAACAGGGCAATCGGTTGTAATTGATAACGTAACTAAGGAGCTTTTACACGTAGGAGGTCCAGGGTTTAAATATTAAGAATAATGGAACGAAATATTTATATAAAACTATTAGAAGAAGGGACTAAAGTTTATAGACCAGTTCCGGCTGTTGAATTAAAGAAAAATGTTTACGAAATAAAAGGAGAAGATATCTACGACCCAGAAGATGAAGTTTGGGAATTTAAACCGGAGGTGCACGTTGTAGTTGAGGAGCAAGAATTGGACGGAGAGATAGTCTTAGTCGCAGTGAGAGAAGAAAGCCGCTAAGGGGGGACCCCGCTCTCCCACGTCTTCAGACGTAGGGAGAGTGGTTCCCGGTCTCCGACCGGA
>CAZLXI010000064.1:0-13434 GCA_964563435.1 uncultured Lacihabitans sp. | reverse complement strand
TGGGCAGCGCAAAGCGGTTGTCGTCTTCCTGCTGGCGGAATTGCCCTTTCGGCCAGTCAGACCGGGGCGGGGCCAGCACCGATTTGATCATTTCGCCCATTACGCCTTTGGGGGTGTAGCTGGCCTGCCACCAGGAGATCAGGGTTTCCCGGAAGGCGATCTGGTTGGCGGGGTAGTTCCATCCGTTTTTCAGGTAGGGTTTGGCCGGCTCGGTAAATTTAAGTACTTCTGTCCAGCCCATTTCTATGTTTTCTACCCCTTCAGCGTAGTACGCGCCCCGCTGGTTGGTAGCCTGGCCGTAGGAAGCATATATTACCACAGAAAGTAAGCCAATAAGTAATTTTTTCATGGGGGAAGTGCTTTTATTTAGCGTGTATTTATCCAATCAGTCATGAAATATACATCAAAAAACTTTACCCCGTTTCAGTTATTGGCGCTATGCTGAATTTTCAGCCCGCTGAGTATCCGGACTAATTACAGTAACCGGCCATAATCGCTCTATTTTACAGTCCATGGGTTATTGCTTAGAAAAAGAATCAAAAACTTGCTTCCAGATAATAAAACGCTTCATTTTCACCCCCAATACTAGCTTATTTCAAACTTTTTACCTATTTTTAAGGTAGAGTTCAGGCAAATTAAAGACTCGCTGCCTACTCCCACCCAAACTAATTTCAGTACCATGACAAACACTACTAAAAACATCCACGAAGGCCGGAATATTAAGCGCTTTAGAGAAATGCTGGGCATCAAACAAGACGCCCTGGCCTGGCAGCTGGGCGAAGACTGGAACCAGCAGCGGATCTCCCTCCTGGAACAGAAAGAAACCGTTGACCCAGCTTTACTACAGCAGATATCGGAAGTAATGAAAATTCCGGTGGAGGCGTTTAAGAATTTTGATGAGGAGAAGGTGCTCAATATTATAACTAATAGCAGCTTTGACAATGGTTCTGTTGGTATTAACTTTTATCCAACTTTTAACCCCATTGATAAAATGATGGAATTATATGAAAGAATGCTTCAGCAACAAAAGGAGATGATTGAGAAGTTGGAGAGGTTGATTGAGAAAAAATTTGATTGAAAATAACAACCCTATTTATACAGATATGAATCAGGCTTGGAAAACTTTATTAAACACCGAAAGATTACGTATTTCCAAAAGACAGAAAACAGGTGATCCAAGGACAGAATTTGATAGTGATTATGGCCGTGTTATATTCAGCCCTGCAATAAGAAGAATGCATGATAAAACACAGGTTTTTCCATTAACGACAGACGATAACATTCATTCCCGGCTAACACATTCTATGGAAGTGATGGCTATTGGCTATTCGCTTGGATTAAAACTTCTTGAAAAAACTGAATTTATAGACAGAACCGGATCAACCAAAGATGAATTAGCCCGGCTTATCCCTATTTTGCTTCAAAGTGTATGTCTGGTTCATGATATTGGTAATCCGCCATTTGGACATTTTGGAGAAACCGTAATACAACAATATTTTGATAAAAAGTTTAAAGACCCAAACTCAATGTTTGATTTAACCCCCGTGCAAAAAGAGGATTTTACTTTTTTTGATGGAAATGCGCAGGGATTCCGAATTTTAACTAAGCTGCAATCTTTAAATGATTTTTATGGATTAAACCTGACTTACGCTTTTCTAGCCTCTTATTTAAAATATCCAAATTGTGATGACAAAACAAGTGAATTGCCAAGAAAAAAAAGAGGAGTTTTTCAGTCAGAAAGAGAATTCATGAATACTGTTATGAAGGGATGTGATCTTCTTAAAGATGATGGCTCTTATAAAAGACATCCCTTGGCTTATTTAATGGAAGCTGCTGACAGTATTTGCTACTTAGTAATGGACATAGAAGATGGATATAATAAGCATTGGTATGATTATCAGTACCTAAAGGACTACCTCATAACGATGTCTGGTACGACGGAAATTTTCGATTGGCTAGAGAAGGAATATACAGGTTATGGCGAAGAAATTGCAAGAATTGTAAACTTAAGGATTGCTCTAATTGGCAAGCTCACTGATTTAGCTATCAATAATTTTGTCAAAAATTATGATTCTATAATAAACGGCGATTATAATAAAGAATTAATTTTTGATGACTTAGATGGTTTAGCAAAAAAACTTCAGGAATTTTGCAGGAAAGAAATTTTTGCTCAGAAAGAAATACAGTCATTAGAATTAACGGGACATTCTGTTATAGTAGGATTGCTAGATTATTATATTAACTTCTTATTTTCGAATAATAAAGACTATCAAAAAAGAGCAGAAGGATTGATTTCGTTTAGTGTGAAAAGAAGTGCATTTCTTGAAAATGGGTTTGACGAATTAAAAGGGATAAGCGATTTAAATGACTACTATAAATTAAGAGTTATTGTTGATTTTATAACTGGAATGACTGACCAATTTGCATTAAATCATTATCAAAAGTTAAGTGGACAAAAGCTTATTTAAATATTCTGAAAAAATAGAGGAATCTGGCATTCCTTTTTACAATTATCTAGAAGAAGTTCTGGATAGGGATTTATTTGGGAGGATACTAGAAATATCCAGGTTAAGCAATATCTATATTTTTAGTGGTGTTATTCGAGACTATTTTATTCAATCGAAGGGGATAAGAGATATTGATGTTGTAGTTGATTCAGATATTGTTAATGAAATACCGCAGATATTCTCTGATTCGAATATTAGGAAAAATAGCTATGGTGGATATAAAATTGATTTCAAAGGGATTTATGTTGACTTGTGGCATTTGGAGGATACGTGGACTTTAAAAGCAGTGCCTGTTCTCTTCGAATTTGTGGAATACATGCCTAAAACTGCTTTTTTTAATTTTTCCTCCATTGTTTATGATTTTAACAAAAAGCAATTTTATTATACAGTAGATTTTTTAAAGTTTTTAAAAAATAAACGTCTCGACTATGTGAATGAGCTAAATCCAAATCACGAATTATGCATTGTTAATACCTTTTATTATTCTGAACGGTTTAACTTAAAAATTGCTAAACGTCTTAAAGAGCTTATTGCAAAATGGGATGCGAGAACAAGAAAGGATTATAAAGATGTTCAGTTAAAGCATTTTGGAAAAGTGCTTTATTCAGATAGGGAGTTGGAAACCAGACTTGAGCATCTCAATAGAATTTAAATGTGAGCAATTTCTATACATTGCTATCAATAATAAATGGAACTCTCATTAAGTCATCTTTAATATGTTTAATAGTATGAGGCTGTAATGTTCCTTTCTTAAAATAAGCTTTCCATTCTGAAACACCATCATATACACATTGACGCAAATAATTTAAAATTCCTTTTTTCCCTTCTAATTCATTCCAAAAGGGGTGATTTTTGTTTACAATTATAATAACTGAGTTTTTATCAAAAATTGAATCATTAATAACATATGGGTCATTTACAGACATTTTATCATCGATGTATAGTTTTATTTCAAGTTCTCCTAAACTTATTATCACTGGTTCAGTAGTATCCACTACTGCCATTTCTATTTGCTTATTTGAAGCCAAAATTAAATTGTCAGATGGTACAACTTTTAAAACTATAGAATCACTCATCTCTCCCGAGTTTAATTCATTAATTAAAGAATCAATAGCAAAATCAAAATCTTCATCAGAAGGAGCTCTTTCATCAACAGCACTTTTTCTATACTCATTAGCTATTTTTCTTAAGTCACCTATTTCAGCTACAAGCGCATCATCTAAATCATCCATTTGAGTACCTTCCCACAAAATGTTGTCTTTAGTGTGTGTAACTTCAAATCCCTCAAGAAATATCTCTCCAACTAATCTTTGATTTACTAAGTTATTTATGCCTCCCTCTTGTTCTCCATATATAGTTTCAGGTTTATAGCCGTTTGGTGGACTTTGTATTACTCTATTACCTTGTATTAAAGCAAACCCACCTTTACTTCTACTACCACTACTTAATACACCAGCCCATCCCGTTACATTTTTTCCATCAATCAAAAAATTAAATCCTCTTTTATATGGCGCCCCTTGTGAATTTTTAATAAAATCTTCGTCCAAATAGCCTATCCAATTTAATTTTTCATCATTCCAATACAAGTCAAGAACTCCGTTATTAAGATCAAAGCGATAAATGGAAGAAAGAAATGACTTAATTTTATTAATTGTCATTCCCTTATATCTTCTTCGAAGTTTAGCTACTCTAATTTTAGTATAATGTTCCTCCTGATCTGCTCCTATTTCTCTAATATCAAGAGTTAAATCTCCTGCTGCAATATTGTTAATATTAAGAAAAATAGAATAGGCATGAGGTTCGCCAAGCTTTTTTGTTTGCAACTCCCATTCGTCTCCTAGCCAAAAAGAAGCCGTTTTCATACCTAAACCATACCTGCTCCTACCAGAATCAATTTGGGGAGGTAACCCAATTTGAAAGGCACTATGAAGATCCGAAATTGACATACCAATTGAATTGTCTCCAATTTCAAAGTAATCATCATTTATAGTATCACCTTTGTAATAATTTATATATACTGATAAATTACGTTGCTCATTTTCAAATGCAATATCCAGCAATTCTTTATTGTTAAAATATGCTTGAGTTGAATTGTCAATATATTCAGCTAAGGCAAACCAAATTCGATAATCAAGTCTCTTGTAAGAATTAACAATATCAGAAGTAAAGCTTATATTAATTTTTTCCATAATCAATTTAATTCAAGGTAATACTCATTAGTATCAGTGGCATATAAAATGTATTTTTTTTCGAGTTGTAAAAAATGTGTCCTTCCTGAAATTACAATATACAATTTACCAGAATCGATTTTTACAATCCATTGTGTTTTTTTACCGCGAAATGTTATTGTGATTCTTTCATTATTGCCTTCGTTAATAAATGATGGGGTGTAGACTTCCATTGAGTTACTTAAGCCTTTAACAAATGAGCAATGCGACTTGTCTCTGTAAATGAATGGCGTATCACCAGAAATTCTAAATAATTCTAAACCATTGAGTCCTTTATATATTTGAAATACACTAATGTAAGCTTTATATTTTCTAATCTCTCTTTCCCACTCTGGTTTGTGTTCATTAACGATAACCATAACTTTAGGGGCAAGATTTTCAACCATATTTTCTAATTTTTTGATATCTAAATGGTTGTTTTTGGAATAGATATATGCCGATACTTCTCTTTTATCATAAATACCATTTGAAAATACTCTTACTTGCTTTTCAACATGTCCCTCCCATGAGTGGCGACCCATTTCAGCTTCTATAATGTACCATTCCTTATAATCATTCCGAATCATTGCTAAATCAGGCTTTGAATTTTCTTTATCAACAGTACTTATTTTTAAAGAAAATTGCATTCCAATAAAATCAGGATACACTTCGTGAATTTTTGAAAGAAATGTCTCTTCAAAATGTTTTTCATAGAATGAAATTGGGTCAATTTCATCAAACCATTCTACATTAGTGTCTAAAATTTTTGATTTACCTATCATACTTCAACTTCTCCTAAAAAATGCCTTGTGCTTTCTTTTATTAATTCATAAGTCAAAATCGACTTGCCGTTCATTCTATAATTTTTCTCAAAAGGATTTATGTCAGAAAGAATTACAATTCTATCGGTTGCTGTTGCTTTTCCCTTTGTATCACCCCAAATTCGGGTTGTCTTGTCTATACTCTGAATATAATCTGAAAAAATCCATACATTTTTGAATAAATTGTTCTCCTTCACCATCATAGCAAATTCTCTTGCAAGTGGAATCATACTATTTTTAGATTTAGCAACGTCTCCAATAACCAAAACTGCAACTCCAGTTGGTTTTAGAAATTTTTTAAACTCAATTAATGTGTCTTTAGAAAACTTAACCCATTCAAAAAGATTCAAGTCATCATCTAATTTTGAAGACACTTCAATAGGGTCCGCATTTAAGAACCAAGAGCGAATCCAATTTTGTCTTGCATAGTTTACAATTCCAAGATAAGGAGGTGATGTTAATAACAAATCTACTTTCTTTAAATGATTTTTTAGTTCTGAGTTTTTAGATACCGATTTTGCATTACTCTCTACAACTAGAGCATTATATTTAGAGGGATCATTTTTCTCAAATATTCTAATAACCTTTTCTCGTAAGATTTGAAAAACATCTCTATACTCTCGGTTAAGTTGCTTAGTTTGAACAAATCGCCGAACGTATTCTGGAGACATACTGAATGTATTAGGCATACTTATGGACAAGTACCCTGATGTCCCATCCTTTCTTTCCCCACCGTGCATAATTCCTAGAATTGCACCAACTAGAACTTCATCAATTAATTCTTTAGAGTTAACTAACACTAATCTTAAATAG
Organism: uncultured Lacihabitans sp.; assembly: GCA_964563435.1. Lineage (GTDB taxonomy): Bacteria > Bacteroidota > Bacteroidia > Cytophagales > Spirosomataceae > Leadbetterella. The sequence goes on along the minus strand of CAZLXI010000064.1, from coordinate 7,086 downwards.
CACAACTGAGCTAATGTTTTGGGATGAAAAATTAAGTGTATTTCATCTGGTTGGGCTTTGGCTTCTGGCAAAAACAATGGATAATCGTAATCTTCTTCTAGATCATCAATACGTTTTAATATTTTAGAAGTGTCTATAAAATGACTCTTAGCCTTACTCAAAGCTAAAGCTATTGGATTTAAATCCGATGCTATGGCTTTCCTATTAAGAATTCTCGCTTCTAATAAGGTGGTTCCCCGGCCAGAAAAAGGGTCAAAAACTAAATCTCCTTCGTCAGTAAAGTAGTTTATAAAATAATTTGCCAAAGAAGGAGGAAATGCACCTAAGTACGAGCATAATGAATGTAAAGGGTCATTATCTCTTTTTTTAGCCCAAGGTGTAACAAACTCTAACTCTGTCATATTTCAATATTTTCTCGTTCTATACTTTCAGTTATTATCGGTTCGAAAAAGTCATTTATCATTCCACAAACTGTTTCACTAGCATTCTTTAAGCTGGCCTCTTTTAATTTCTGGAAAACATCATCCGAAACTGGCTCGCCATCTTCATTTATAAAGCTTTCGGGTTTGTTTTGATTTATCATAAATGCATAGAATGAAATATGCTCCAAATATTTGTTTTTGATATTATCTACAGCGACTTCATTTTGTCGTTGAGCTTTTACGACTAATTTTGATAAGTTCTTATTTTCAGCAGAAACGTAAATAATTACACCTTCTTGATCTTCCAAGACTTCGGCAACACTACTTTCATCCCAATCATTGTCTTTGAACCATCCATCATTTTGGTAAAGAAACTCAACCCGAATATTTGGAGTCTTATTATTTCCCTCCCCATCAGGGTTAGAGTTTTCTGGGCTTTCAGCAGCAATAACATCTAACGAAACGCTAAATGATTTCTTTCTTGGAGGTCTCAATTCTAATATTATCTGACCTGTCTCTCCTAGTTCTGTTTCTTCATTGACCTTAAAGTAAGCTAGTCCATAACCATCAACAACTCTTGCAGTTCCAGTAAACATACCGAAAGATTGAGGTTCAATAAATGCAACAAAAGTTTCCGCTTGTGCAAAATAATTTGGATGTGCGTCTGTTTTAAATTTGATTGAGAAGGTTTTATTTCTGTAAACTTCTTTTGGTGATTTAGTAATAAGCTCAAAAAATGTTGGGGGATCTTCAACTGGTATTTCAGGAAGTTTTTCAGTATTTACAGTGTCGCTTGTTTTTGTTGCAGTGACAGAAGTTCCACTTCCAGAACTTTTCAAAAATGTATTAATACGTCTTGCAAGCCTTTTTCTTAGACTATCCAATACCTGTGTATCTTCTTGAGTAAAGTATCTTTGCTTTCTTTCTCTATCAAGTCTTTTTAGAACATCATCTTCATTCAAGGTGTCTATGGTAAGTTTCCTTAGTTCCTCTAAAATAGTGGTGTCTCTTAATGACTCCCTTGTACTACTGAAAAGCTGCCTTTTAGAGTCATTATCCATATTGTCAGCTTCAATTTGAACAATTAGGTACCTATCCAGGAATGGAAGTTTTAATTCATTTTTTATTAGGCCGTTTGCAATTACGCCTTGCTTCTGTCCATTGAAAGTGATAATAATAGGATGAGAAGGTTGTGTATAATGTTTAATTCTGTCTTTAGGGTTCTCACCTTTAGTATTTAAAACCCAATAGTATATTATAACCTTTCCATCTTTAAATGTCAATGGAACTTCTTGAAAATGGTCTAAATTATCAGTATATGTTAATAATCTATTATTTCCTGTTACCGAACGGTTATCTTTTGAGTCATTTCTTCTATCTGAAATTGTAAAAGGAATTATGGGATCAAATAAATAATTGTGAGCTAAATACCACAAAGAGTTTGATGGAGTAGTGATTTTTCCTTTATATCTTCCCAAGTCCATCATAATATGTCTAACGAGTGTACCCGGCTCAAAATCTTCATCAGAAATTTCACAGACAAATGGCTGACCAGTTGCATTATCGACCATATACTCATACCATTCGTGTTTATCTTTATTTATGTCACCAGGATTGATTCTAACAATTGTCCAAGCGACCTTTTTCTTTTTTCGTTGGTCTCCAAAAAATGGTCTTGAGATAATAATTGTTAAATCATTATAAGAAAGAGCTGTAGATCCTCCCTGACCGTAAGCCCCCATCAAATGTAACTTCCCAATTTTATTATTCCCATTAAGGTCAAGAATTGTTTTTGAAAATTGTTCTGGCTCTAAGCCAATGCCTTTGTCTCTAATTTCAACTGTCGGTTTTGCTGGTTGACCAGACTCATAAAGGGTAACATTCACTAATTCGCTAAGTTCTTTTAATCGTTTGTCATGAGGGTCTACAATTTTAGAAATCTTTCCACATTCTATCCCATACCAAAGTTCAGCAGCCCGTCTTGGTGTTTTAATATCCGTAGGTTCGCCCCTTAGCCTCCATTCCTTATCTAACACAGCATCAATAGCATTTGTAATTCTTTCTGTAACCCCTGCTGCTGGGTCTGTTCCAATGTTAATTGTTGCTAAATTGTTCTTTCTACCTCCTACTGGTTCAAATCTATAGTTGGATTTTCCGATTTTGATTAACACGTCTCTAACTTCTTCAGCTTTGTACGCAGTTAAGAGTTCCTTAAATATATTTTCCATACTAGAAATTAAATGAGTCGATATTGTCTTTTAAATTTTTCTTATAAAGTGTCTCCATCGTTTTTAGCTCTTCTTTGATAGCTTTTATCATTTTCTGGACATCGTCTTCCGAATATTCATAATTGTTGATATTAGAGCATTTTGCCAAGCTCCTTATCCCTTGCAAAAGTTTGTCAACTCTTTTTGAGGCGACTCGCTTAAAACGCTGTTTCTTTACAATAGAATTATCCATAAATGCAATATCTTGAGTTAACTGTATTCGTAAATATACAAATATATACTATAATCAAGTAAATATAGTTTGTGATATTTTTAACATTGACAAAATTCAATCTCTTTTGGTTTTCTGTTGATACTTTATTTCTTCGGCAAAAAAACAAGTAAATTTTCATATCGCCAGGTATATTTTATAAAAACCCTTTTCGACAGTATTATACCTGATCTATGCCTTTAAGTGCTCCTATACCGTTATTTGTTAGACCTAAACTCTTTAACATCCTTCAGTTCAAATACCGGATACTTCCCTATTTTTAACGCTATTTCTATCAGTTTTTCAATGCTGAAATTGATCTGCCCGTCATTAAGTATCTGGGATACCCGCCCCTTGCTGATTCCTAAATGAGCCGCTAATTGGGTTCTGTTCAGGTGATTTTGTTCCATATAATCCACTATGGAATGATACATCGTACCGTTCACCGCCTCGATCCAGTAGGCCGGCTCCTGTAAGATTTTCTCTGTTCTGGTAGTATTGGTTTTCATAAAATATTCCGTTTTATGCAGCTCAAACACTTTTATGAGGGGTGTCCGGGCAGCCATTCCGGAACAAAATTATTGAAAAATTCTTTCCTTTGTTTAGTTATATATAAACTATTGGTTTTTTTTTGCTTACAGATAAGTTCTGCACCAGCCATCGTTTTAAAATGAATTTTCCAGATAGGCCCCCTTTTATCCCTCGTTAATCCCGCTTCCCCGCTGCATTTCTCCCGCCAGACGCCGGATATTCTAAAAAAAACGCTAATATTTGCCGAAACTTCTAACCTTAAATATTGGAAAACAGTAACGCGGAAGGCGCTGAGGGAAACCTGCCGGGCGGTACCCTCGATGCCAGGTCTTTTGAACAGGTCTATAAAACCAACTGGAAGCCGCTCTATGAGTATGCCCTGCACAAAACGGGCAATCACGAGGTTTCGCAGGAGGTAGTGCAGAGCGTGTTTGTGAAACTGTGGGAGAAACGGCTTTCGCTGAAAGTGAATAACAGCAAAAACTACCTCTTTATGATGGTCAAAAACAGCATTGTGGATTACTACAAGCAAAAGCTGTTTGCCGGCCTCGACCACGTGAAAGAAGTGCCTGACCACCAGTATTCCCTCTTTCTCGACGACCTCGAAAAGAAATTCCACGAGGAGATCGATAAGCTGGATCCCAGGGCCCGGCAGATTTTTATCTTATCGAGGCTGGAGGGCAAGCCCATCAGCGAGATTGCCGCCCTCCTTCAAACGCCCCAACGCACCGTAGAATACCACCTCGCCCGGGCGCTATCCAGCCTGAAGGCCGTTTTCCGGGATTTTATGCCCGTTATCCTTGTGCTTTTCTGCATATAATTTTTTTTATAATTCTCCTCGTTTTGAAGGGGTTTTATATAAATATTCAAAGAAATAATAATTTATATTGCGGTTATAATTCAATTTTTAGTCTTTATAGTACAAATTTACAAATGCAGGAATGAGTAAGAGCGATTTCCATTTACTCCTCAGCAGGTACCAGCAGGGCATCTGCACCGAGCAGGAAAAAAGAATAGTGGAGCAGTGGCTGCAGCAGCTGGGCCATGAGTACCCGCTGCACAGTGAGGCGGAGCGCGCCGGCCTGGAAGAAAGAATGTGGGCCGCCATCCGTGCCGAAACCCTGGCCCGGAAAACCCGGCCTTTCTACCGGCAGTGGTATGCCGCAGCGGCCGCCGTACTGGTGGTGCTGGGCCTGGGCTGGCTGACCTTCACCCTGCAGGAGCCGGCATCTGCCGTGGCCGAAGCAAACCATGAAAAACCGGGCTTCACCACCGAAACCAATACCACCGGAGAGGTGATGACCGTAAGCCTGCCTGACGGCTCGGAGGTTTCCCTCGCCCCCCACTCCTCCCTCAGCTACCCCGAAGATTTCAAAGGCGCCACGCGCGATGTGTACCTCAAAGGCCGTGCATTTTTTGATGTTTCGAGTAACCCCGAAAAGCCCTTCCTGGTGTACAGCGGGGAGATAGTGACGCGGGTGGTGGGCACCAGCTTCTGGGTGAGTGAGAAAAGCGGGAATAAAGAGATTGAGGTGTCGGTAGTTTCCGGGAAAGTGTCTGTTTCTACGCAGGAAGCCAGCCCTTCGGCCGAACGGAAGAAGAAGGGCGTGCTGCTCACTGCCAACCAGAAAGCCACCTACAGTGAGAAAAGCCGGGTGTTTGAAACCGGCCTCGTGGAAGACCCCGTGCCCGTGACCCGCGAAGGCGCGGCAGACACCCCGCCCCTGCCTGATTTCCATTATAAAAATGCCCTGGTGGCTGACGTACTGGCCGACCTCCGGCGCACCTACGGCATAGAGATCACGGTAGAAAATGAGCAAATCGGGCAGTGTACCTTCCACGGCGATATAGCGCAGCACTCGCTTTATACGAAACTGAACCTGCTGTGCTCATCGGTGAACGCCACCTTTGAGATCCACGGCACCCATATTCTCATCAGCGGCAAAGGCTGTAGTCCCAAATAATCAAACCTTAAATAATTAACCTTAAATGAATAACGTATGATCGGATGAAATAAACGAAAAAAGGGCCGAAAATGACTGTAACATTTCCGACCCTCCAAGTCTCTCTTCTACTGCTCCCGGTAACCTGCAAAATTACGGCTCAGTAGACAGAAGAATGCTGTTAACCTTTTCTTAAAACTTAACAAACATTACAAACATAATGAAAAAATGGATACTTCAATATCCTCGAATACTATATTTCATGAGGATCACCCTTCTTCAATCGGTCTTAATATTTATCAGCATCACCCTGGGGTATGCCAACCGGAGCCTGGGGCAGGACTTCCTGGATAAAACGCTGACGCTGTACGTAGATAACCTCGAAATGAAAAAAGCCCTGGCGCTGATTGAAGAGAAGTCGGGCGTGCGGTTTGTGTACAGTCCCAGTAACATCGGCGCCGAGCGCAAAGTCACCATCATTGCCCATAACCGGAAGCTCTCGGAGATCCTGGACCATACCCTGAAGCCCCTCAATGTGTCTTTCCGGGTGATTGAAGGGCAGATCATGCTGCAGCGGGCTGTGATGCCAGAGCCCTACAGGGCCGGGCTGCCCGCCAGCCTGCCCGTGATCCGGCCGGAGGTATACAAAAGAACCATCACCGGCCGGGTGACTGACGATGCCGGCGAGCCCCTCATAGGCGTAAGTATCTATGAAAAAGGCATTACCGGCGGCTCGGTCAGCGATGCCAACGGCCGGTACAGCCTGGCCGTGGAAGGCGAGAAAAGCACGCTGGTATTCAGCTATGTGGGCTACATCACCGCCGAAATAGAAGTGGGTGCCCGTTCGGTGATAGACGTGACCCTGAAAACCAACGAGCAGCTGCTGTCGGAAGTGGTGGTGGTGGGCTACGGCTCCATGTCGAAGAAAAACCTCACCAGCGCTATCTCTACCGTCCGCTCGGAAGAGTTTGCCGAAAGGCCCATCTTTAATGTGGCCCAGGCCATGCAGGGCAATGCCGCCGGCGTAAACGTGGTGCAGCCTTCGGGCAAGCCCGGGGCAGTGATGGAGGTGAGGATCCGGGGCGCCAACTCCATCAATTCGGGCACAAACCCCCTGTTTGTGATTGACGGCATTCAAACCTACGACATCTCGGGCGTTAATCCCGACGATATCGTGGACATCAACATCCTGAAAGATGCCACTTCTACGGCCATTTACGGCGTAAACGGCAGCGCTGGCGTGGTGATCATCACCACCAAAAGGGGCAAAAGGGAAACCAAAGGCGCTTTGAACTTTAATTCGTACTGGGGGCTTTCGAAAGCCGTAAAAACCATTGACGTACTTAACCTGGCCCAGTACAAGGAGCTGCTGGCCGATATCAACCCCAGCTACCTGAACGTGGTGAATTCACCCAAATATGCCGGAATAGATACCGACTGGAGCGAGGAGCTGCTGCGCACGGGCCTGGATCAGAATTATAACCTCTCCTACAGCAAAGGATTCAAAAAAGTAAACGTGCTGGGCTCGGCAGGCTACCAGGATATCAAGGGGATCATCACCCCCTCGCAGTTTAACCGCTTTTCGGGAAGGCTGAACCTGGATACCGACATCAGCCGCCGGGTGAAGGCGAACCTCTCGCTGAACTACATCAATACTTACCTCGGCAATACCTCCGATAACCTGAGCTCGGCCCGCGGCGGGGTGCTGCTGA
>CAZLXI010000063.1:0-16277 GCA_964563435.1 uncultured Lacihabitans sp. | reverse complement strand
TTACCGCAGCGGCACGATCGCCGGTGCCGAAATGTCAAAATCCTGCAATTGTAAGCTGGTGGCGCCTGACACCCCGATCCGGAAAGGGCTCGACAGCGCCGGCACATTGGGGTAATACGAGATCCGGAATTCAATGGTGTTAAACGTCAGGTGCTCATTCCGGAGGCGGATACCCACACCAAAGCCGCTGTAAACCCGGCTTTTCCACAGCCTGCCCTCGTCGGCGATCAGGCCTAGGTCTATATAGGCAAAATGTGCCCCCCGGAAGCCCAGTATGCTGCCCGGCGAAAACAGCACCGTCTCCAGGCCCAGGTTCAGGCGTTTTTTGCCGATGAGGCGGTCAGACCGCACTCCCCGCAGGCCGTATTCATCCGTAAGATTAATGTATTCGAGCGGGTCGCGGTTAAAGCCCTTCGTGTAGCGGAGATTCACAAACTGCCGCACCTGGCTGAGGCCGAAGCGCATGAGCGGGGTGAAGTAGTTAACCGTGGTATTCAGCACCCCCTGGTGAGGCTCACCGCCCTTCAGGTAGCTGCCCATATCCACCAGGCCGTAGAGATAACCGTATTTACCGGGCAGGTAGCCGCCCTTGGAGAATCGCACACCGGCATAGCCCCGGCTGCCAAACTCGGTGTTGCTTCGCCCTACCGTAGCGCTCACCATGCTGCCCATGGGCACGTCTTCGGTACGGCCAAAGCCGAAGATCAGGAGGTCGCGCCGGTATTTCCGGTTCGAAAAACCCGCACTGAACAGCAGGTTACTCTGGTTCCAGTAGGCCCGGTTGCTGTCGGCCGACACCGCCGGCCGCTTCAGGTAGCTGTGGCTGTAGAAACGCGAAGCCACCACCAGCCGCTTGGTCTGGTTTTCGGCCGAAGTGCCCAGCCCGAAGGCCCGGCCCGCCCAGAAGTCGAGGTAGGCGTGCTGCACCGGAAACATGAAGGTGGTGTCGAGGTTATCCGTCTCCTTCCGGTATTCACGCACTTCTTTAAAACCCGTTTCAAAGGCTCCGGCATAACGCGTTTCCACCGATAAAAACGGCCGCTCAAACTTCAGGAACTGCTGCTTCAGATCGCGCTCCCAGATAAAGCCGGCCTGCCCGCTCACAAAGCTGCGTTTGATATAGGGCACGGTATACACCGACCGGAACCCGAGCTTCTGCAGGGTGTCTTCGCCCCGCCAGCGCACCACATTGGTGCTGGAGTGGGTCCACCCTTTTACGTTATGATTGGTAAAGCCCGCCCTGAAATTATTCAACCCGCCGAAGCTGCCCTCCGGAATCACCGGCCAGATGTCCTGCACCACCACCTCCACATCTACCTCCTCTTCGCTGACAGGCCTGACCCGGATACGGGCATCCAGTAACACGCTGCTTTGTCTTAAGATACGCTCATTTTCCTTAAACAATAAGGGGTCTACCGCATCCCCCTCTTTAAAAAGCAGCATCGACCGCCGGATCATCTTCTCCTGGGTATTGATATGCACTCTCCGGCTGATAAAACGCTGGAGGCGGTTACCCTCCCGGGTGGTATCGTACACCGAAGCCCCCATCACATCCAGCTGATGCACGGTGATCTGCCGCACCGTTCTGTCCTTAAAAGCTTCAAAGGGATTGACCTCCACTTCGGTCACCTCCGACCCCGCGGTTTTCTTCTGGTTATACACATCCCGGAAAAACAGCCGGTAAACTCCGCGGGTGAGCTTTCGCTTGTACATCCTTTCCTTAATGCGGGTGTACCGGATACTGTCTTTCTGCACCCGCGTAAGCTCAGGCGCCTCCTGGCCGAAAAGGCCGGCAGCGCCCAGGCAGAAAACCAGAAGAAACACCCACTTGATCATCCGGAAAATAGTTACAGGATCTGTTTTCGGTACAATAATAAACCTCAAACGGAAAGCATGGCGGAGTTTCGTCACTTTTTTAACAGGAAGGCCGGATCGTCGTTATATGACCGCTCTCATAAAATAATATGAGGGCGGCATTTTAAGGGGATGAAATAATTAAAGATATTTGTATCCTTAATTATTCTGTCTCGAAACACTTTGGTCCGGATATCCAAAATAGCGACAACTGCCCTGGTTTCACTGATGCTGGTCTGCCTCATGAAAAACAGTATGCTGTACGCCGTTTACGGCTTTAACTCCGATCTTTTTATTGAGCTTTTCTGCGTAAATAAAGACCGGCCCGATCTTCACTGTGACGGAAAATGTGAGCTTTCAAAAATGTTCCGTGAAAAGCAGAAAGAAAATGCATCACGGATCCTGGTACAGCTGCAACTGGAAAACCAGTTTTTCCCGCCTTCTTTTTCCTTTGACTTTCCTGAAGTACCTTTTATCCCTGAATCTGAAAACGGGCCGGTCTGGGGCCGGCCCGACACTTATTCTTTTGACTTCATAAAGAAAAGCGCCAGGCCTCCCGAAATTGTTTAGTATCTCTTACGATTTCACGGTTCCGTATTTATTCTTTTAAATACGCGGTCCTCTTTTTGTACCTAAACAATATTCAAAATGAAAAATATCACCTGTCTGATACTGACCGGCATGCTTCTGGCGGGCTGTACCCGGGAAGAAATCACTCCCGACCCCCTGCAGGGCCTGAGCCTGGCGGCAACCCTGCAAAATGCTACACACAAAATAACGCTTTACACGCCCGACGGCAGCTTCCGCACCGGCTATAACCCGGTCACCCTGAAAATTGCGGATCAGAACGGTAGCCCCGTAGAAAATGCCGCCATCACCTGGAGCCCCCTCATGCACATGCACAGCATGAGCCACGGGTGTCCGGCATCGGCCGTTTCACCGCTTGAAAAAGGCCTCTACCAGGGCTATCTGGTATTTCAGATGGCGTCCAATGCCAGCGAATACTGGGAGCTGACATTGAACTATACCGTAAACAGCACCGACCATACCGCCACCGAAAAGATCCCGGTGAGGGAGTCGGCCCGGCGGGTGGCCCAGTCTTTCCAGGGCACAGACGGAAGGCGGTACATTGCCGCTCTGACAGCGCCCGCCGCCCCCAAAGTGGGCATCAATGATATGAAAGCCGTCATCTACCAGATGGAAAATATGATGAAGTTTACGCCGGTAAAAGGCTATACGCTCAAAATAGACCCCCGCATGCCGGGCATGGGTAACCACAGCTCGCCCAATAATGCGGACCTGACCTCGGGTGATACGGAATTTTATGAGGGCAAACTCAGCCTCACCATGACCGGCTACTGGAAGATCAACCTGCAGCTAGAAGCGCCAGGCGGCCAGATCCTGAAAGGCGAAGCGGTTTCTGAAAGTAACGAGGCCAGCAGCATTTTCTTTGAAGTGGAATTTTAAAGGTTATTCAATTTCCATGAGCCGTTAGTAATCAGAAGTTAGCAACCAGACATACCGGGAGGCGCCCCTCCGGGTGAAGCTTCACCAGCCGCCTGTAAACAAAGCGACGCATCGCAGCTAACTGCTGATTGCTAACGGCTAAATTTCTTACAAATGAAAAAATACTTGCTTATTCTCTTATTCCCCTCTGCGGTTTGCGCCCAGAAAGACTCCCTGGCGCCCGTATCGCTCAATGAAGTGGTGATCATCAGCCAGAAATCGCCCTTGCACAAGGCCGCCAAAACCCTGGGCAGTGTAGACGATTATCTCACAGGGGCCGGCCCTGTAAACATGATCCGCCGGGGAAATTACGCCTGGGAGCCGCTCATCAACGGCATGAGCTCGGAAAGAGGCCTGATCACCCTTGACGGCATGCGGATCTACGGCGCCTGTACCGACAAAATGGACCCCGTCACCTCTTACGTGGAGATCACCAACCTGGCAGGAGCCAACATCCACAGCGGGCAGGCAGGCTCTTCAGGGGGAGCTACCATAGCCGGCAGTATCGATCTCTCCCGCAGGAAAACCGGCTTTGTGAATACGCCAACCGGCGAAGCGTCGCCCGGCGGAACGCCGCCCGGCGGAATGGTCTTCACCGGCTTCGAGACCAATAACCACCAGAAGATCGCAGGACTCAGCCTGTTTCGGTCGACCGAAAAATTCTTTACCGATGCAGACTTCACCTTCCGGGATGCGGAAAACTACCGGGCAGGCGGTGGCCGGGAGGTGGCCTTCTCCCCCTTTACCAAATACAATGTATCGGTCATCAGCGGCTGGAAGATCGGCATGCACCGTGAGCTGGAAGCCTCCCTCATCTACGACAAAGCCACGCACGTGGGTTACCCCGCCTTACCGATGGACGTGGGCCGGGCCGAAGCCCTCATCGGTTCTGCCGAATACGTCCGCCATCACCTATCAGAACGCGTGAACCAATGGAAAACCAAGCTTTATCACAACTCCGTAACGCACATCATGGATGACAGCCGGCGGCCCGACGTGCCCGTGCGCATGGATATGCCGGGGTGGACACGCACCACCGGCTTCTACTCCCTGATCGAAGGCACTTCGCGCGGGCATTCCTGGAAAACGAATCTCAGCGGCCATACCAACCACTCCCTGGCAGAGATGACCATGTTTTCCAACACTCCCGGCGAAAAAGACATGTTTATGCTGACCTGGCCGGGGGTAAGAACCCATTATCTTGACCTTTACGGCGAAGACACCTTTCTGCTCACCGAAAAAATGGCCGCCACCCTTAACCTGGGGCTGGCGGCCCACCATAACCGGGTAGAAAGTGACTTCGGGCTGGAAAGCCTGCGGATATTTTACCCCGCAATGAGCAAAAGCAAAACCCGCATCCTGAAACGGATCTCCTCCTCGGCACAATACCGCAATGCCCTGCTGAACCTGAGCCTCGGCCTGGCTTACGGCGAGCGCGCCCCGGGGGTATCGGAAGGATACGGGTTTTATCTCTTCAACAGCTTTGACCGCTTTGACTATATCGGAAATCCGGACCTGAAAAACGAAAAGTCGGTGGAGGTGAATGCAGCCGCAGCGTTTAGAAAAAGAGGCTTTTCGATAAAGATATCCGGCGCATTCTTTCATCTTCGCGATTATATCATCGGAAGGCCGGATACCACCCTCAGCACCATGACCATCGGCGCTTCGGGCGTAAAGATCTATGAGCAGCTGCCTTATGCCGGTATCTTCAGCACGAACCTGGAAACGGCTTACCGGTTCACACCGCAATGGACCTGGCGGGGCCGGCTGGTGTGGCAGCGGGGCACCGGCAAAAATGCCGGTAACCTGCCGCTCATGCAGCCCCTCACCTACACGTCAGGCATCACTTTCAGCGCGGGCCAATATACCGCTGAGCTCACTTTGAACGGGGCGGCCCGGCAAAAGCATTTCAGCCCCTGCTTTGGAGAAACACCAGCCTCCTCTTACCAGGTGATCCACCTATCGGGCAGCGGTAAATTCGGACCTTTCCTGCTGAAAACAGGCATAGAGAACCTGTTCGACAAGTATTACAGCACCTACACCGACTGGAACCGTATCCCCAGGATGGGCCGGAATGTGTTTTTTAACGTGATATGGAGTTTTTAAGGGTATTTCGCCGGTGTTCCTGGATATTTTAATGCTATCCGGCGTTTTTAGCGGAACGTATCGGGTATTTTCAGTATTTTCAGCCCCGAAAATACCCCGATATGTTACTATTCTTTGTCGTCGTCTATTTGCTGGCTACCCTTGCGATAGGCGGATATGCCTCCCGCTTTGTAAAGACCTCCGGCGATTTTGCCGTGGCCGGGAGAAGGCTACCCGTTTTTGTGGTCACGAGCGGGCTTTTTGCCACCTGGTTTGGTTCGGAAACCGTCATGGGCGCTTCTTCCGAGTTTATAGAACACGGTGTGTTGGGGGTGATAGAAGACCCTTTCGGCGCCTCCCTCTGCCTCCTGCTGATAGGGCTTTTCTTTGCCCGCCCGCTTTACCGGCTTAACCTGCTGACCTTCAGCGACTACTTCCGGATCCGCTTCGGAAAGTCGGCCGAGTGGGTGTCTGCCCTTTTTATGATCCCCTCGTATTTCAGCTGGATCGCCGCCCAGCTGGTGGCCATGGCCCTTCTTCTGCAGATTCTGGCCGATGTTCCCTTTTTCTGGGGGATCAGCCTCTGTACCACAGTGGTCGTGATCTATACCTATATCGGGGGCATGTGGTCTGTCTCCATAACCGACACCGTCCAAACCGTTATCATCATCCTCGGCATGCTGATCCTCACGGTGGTCATACTGGATAAGGCCGGCGGATTCAGCGCCGTTGCCGACCGGGTTCCGCCAGATTTCTGGCGGATCACCCCCGAAGAGAATTCCATGAAAAGCTGGACCACCTATTTCGCCGCATGGATCACCATAGGGCTGGGGTCTGTGCCGCAGCAGGATGTTTTCCAGCGGGTGATGTCGGCCCGGTCTGCCAATACAGCCGTAACGAGCGCCTTTCTCGCCTCCTTTATGTATTTTACCGTGGCCTGCATGCCGCTGATCATAGGCTTGTGCGGGGTACAGCTATACCCTTCCCTGCTGGAGGGGGATACCCAAATGGCCATCCCGCTGCTCGTGCTCGAGCACATGGGCACAGGCATGCAGATCCTTACCTTTGGTGCCCTGCTATCCGCCATTCTCAGCACCTGCTCCGGTGCCGTGTTGGCTCCGGCCACCGTATTGGCCGAAAACCTCATCCGCCCGCTCTTTAACCGGAAGATAAGCGACATCCTGCTGCTCAGAACCATGCGCTATTCCGTGATCCTCATCGCGGGCATCAGCATGATGCTGGCCCTGAATAAAAAACATATCTTTGAACTGGTGGCCGAGTCATCTGCGCTCAGCCTGGTAGCGCTTTTCGTACCGCTTGCCGCCGGGTTATACTGGAAGAAAGCCACTCTCACCGGCGCTTTGCTGTCGATGATCGCCGGCACGGCCGTCTGGAGCTATTTCGAGTTTTTTCCCGATAAGTATCCTTCGCTGATCTGGGGGTTAGCAGCGAGTATAAGCGGAATGGTAGCGGGAAGTGTATTCTTGTCGGAAAAAAAGATGCAAGATGCCTGAAAAGCTTCCGAACCCTGGTATGAAGCGATCCGACCCTGCATGGGGTGGTCCGGATGACAATGGAGCAACCCATTTCAGACGGTGTCCAACCATCTGTGAAGACCTGTGTATTCTGTGAGGAATAATCATGGCCTGGACTTCCACACCTTATCCGAAGCCGGTAAATACTCGGAAAGCGCCGCCGAACCGTACCACTTATAAATTTCCGCCTCAAGAAGCTCCGCTTTGACGGCGGGGTCAGACAGGAGCTGCTTCTTCACATCCTCTTCCGTCCCCGGATCGCTCAAAATAAAGATCCCCCGGTAAGTTTTGTCATTCTTACCCATCGGGCCGGCTACCACCAGCTTCCCGGCTTCGACCATCTTTCCTATATTTTCCATGTGACCCCGGAAGCTTTCCGAAACAAAAGCCTTATCTGTGGTGGTATTTGGGCCCGTTTTCAGGATCACCAGCCAATACGACTTCATGCCGTAGTCATCCGCCCCCAGGCGTTTGGCCAGCACCTCGTCATACAGGGGGTTGTGGGCAGACGCTGAGGTCCGGAAAGGCGACACGCGCACCAGCTGATAGCTCACTCCCGTCACTCCCGCCCCTGACAGGCTGATCTTCAAATTATCTTCTCCGAGGTATTCGTACACGATCTGCTGCGGAAAATCATGCTGCGCATTCTCAAAAACATACCGCCGGCCTTCCTGCTTTAACCGGAATCGTATGCCTTTCCCCTGGTTCTGAAAGGGTACGGTAGCCACCAGGAAGATCTCATTGCCTTCACTGAGCAGGTCGGAATACTCCAGGATCTCGGGCAGCCCGTCTTTCATTTTGAAACTTACGCCTTTGAGCCGGCCGTTTTCCGTCTCAGACCACTGTTCATAGCTGTTCTTGTCCGTTCTTTTCCAGGTGCCGTTCAGAAATGAAGGAAACTGTGCAAAAACACCCGAAACCGGGATGATCAGCAGGAAAATAAGCCGGTATTTCATGCAAGATGTTTAGTTTTGATACTTGTAGTGCAAAGTAAATACTTCTCAGAGTAATTTCATGCCGGCAATAAGATTTCACCTGCTTTATCAACGACTTATGCCGGCTTCCTCATAAATTCGAAAGCACCCTTCCGGAGGTTGATCCCGTATTCAAGCCAGGCTTTCAGACAGGCGAGGAAGTTAGCCCATCCACCGGTTTGGCCCGCCAGCCACTGAACTCCTTCCTCATCATTATTTTTTTCTCCTTCCACCACTTTTACCAGGGTGGAACCATCGGGCATGGGCGTCAGAAACACCTCTGTCAGCATACCGGGTTGGCCTCCGCTCCAGTCAAACGAAATGTATTCGTTCGGCACCACACGCTTGCCGGTAACCGGAAAAACCTCCGGAAATTCAGGAAACTCCCAGTGAACCGTAGATCCTTCCTCCAGCCGGCCGGTCGACCGGGCTATAAAATACTGACTCATCTGCTCCGGATCGGCTATCCCTTCAAAGACCACTCTGACGGGTCTTTGGATCTGTATGGTTTGTTCTGCTTTTAATTTTCCCATAAAGATACGCCGGGTGAGTTAACTATTACTGCATTGAATGGAGGCCGATCATATTTCCTTCGCTGTCAAACACCAGCGAACAGAAGCCATACTCCCCTATCGACATCTTCGATCGGTCTACCTTACCCCCGGCAGCCTCCACACGGCTTTCTTCCACGGCACAATCCTCGCATACGAAATACACGATAGTGCTGTTTCCGCCGCTTTTCATGCCTTCCACCTTCACCAGGGCGCCGGTGGAGCCGGGATTCTCCATTCCACCCGGAAACGCACGCATCTCCAGGCCGCTTTCATCTCCCGGCATCAGCAGGTTTTCCAGCTTCACTTTAAGCACTTCTTCATAAAATTTTGTGGCCCGGTCCATGTCTTCCACATAGATCTCAAACCATCCGACGGGATTAAAATTCATTGGTTTTTGTTTTTAGTTTTTACAAAAAAAGCTACGATCGCAGAGGTCACCACACCCATCACCAAAGCAGCTATGGTGCTTTGCTTCGCATAGTTTTCAAAGTTAAAATTGGCCTCCGCTTCGGCTGTGGTCTTATAATAGCCCAGCTCCACCGACCGCCTGATCACATTCGGGAAATACTCCGGAGTGATCACGTAAGAAATGATCCACTGCGACAAAGGGCTGAAAACCGTCACAATGGCCGTAATGATCAGACCGCTGACAAAACCCTGCTTATAGCTCATTTGTCCGCCATAAAACTGATTTTTCTTACCTTTCAGGGCCAGCACATAGATCCACACCGCCGGAATGGCGTACAGGTTGGTCAGGTATAAATGGTAGTCGATATATTTACCGTGCAGGCCACTGATCTTCTCCAGCGTCATCCACACCAGCGTCATCCCGAGAAAGATAAAGGCCCACTTAATCTCTATCCTGTATTTCTGTATCATTTCTCCAGGAGGTTTTTCAGGTTGGTCAGGCCTTCTTCAAAATCGTCGCCCATATCATACACATAACCCATGATGTTCATCGGCCAAGGCGACTTTCCACTTATGCCCCAGGTAACCTTTGTTTCCGATGCCGAAACCGGCTCCAGGATCATATGAGATGCGGCCGGGTCGCCAAACCCGAAATCCAGGCTGGTTTCGATCTCCTGCCCTTCAGTAATGCTGACGATGGTCTGGGTACCCTTGCCCACTTTTTTCCCGTCCCAGCTGTACTTAAACCCTACCGTGCCGTCGGTTCCTTCATACGACTTCTGCATTTCCGGATCCATCAGGTTCCATTTGCCGTAATTATCCTGGTTTTTGACATACTTCACATAATCAAACACTTCCTGCTGCGGGAGGTTAATTACAATGCTCCTTTCTGATTTGAAAGTCTTGGGCAGGAATGCAGCAATAATCAGCAGCAGGATCACCACTCCCAAAAGCCCCAGTAAAATCTTCTTTAACAGCTTCATTTTTAAAATATAATTTTTTCTATAAAGAATATAATTTATGATACAAATGTAGGAAGGGGATTCTCACTTTAGGAGTGCAAAGGCTGACTTTTTTTAGGGCCATTTGAGACAAAATACTATTTTTGGGAAAAACTGTATCATGACTGTCTCCGTTCTTTATACCCGGAATCACCGTCTGCTGAGTCTGGTGGCGATCATTGATGTATTTGAAACCGTTAACCGCTTCCTGGCAGAAGACGGTCAGCCGGAGGCCTTTGAAATACAGCTGGTAGGTCCGGGAGAAGACATTGCCTTGCCGGAAAACCTGGAAAGCGTAAAATATGTTTCCCTGTCTGCGGCCGCTTCCGGGAGTGGTATCATCGTTATTCCGGCATTCAGAGACTATGATATGGCCAAAAACATCCGGGAGAACATGGCATTCATTCCCTGGCTGCTGGAAAACTACCGGCAGGCGTGCAAAGTGACCAGCTGCTGCACGGGCTCCTTTCTGTTAGGCGCCACAGGGCTGCTGAACGGCAAAGAAGCCACCACCCACATGGAGGCCTGCGATGCCTTCGCGCAGAACTTCCCGGATGTTCACCTTGTACCGCATGCCATCGTCACCAGCCATCAGAACGTGTACACCAGCGGCGGAGCCACCAGCACCTTTCACCTGCTGATTCACCTGATCCAGGAAACCTGCGGCCGCGAATATGCCCTCCGCCTGGCCAAAAACTTCGCCATCGATATGGACAGAAGCAGCCAGCTCTACTTTGAGAAGTTTACCCCCGAACTGGCCCGCAAAGACGAGCTGGTCAGGCAGGTACAGCAGGTCATCAATGAACGTTACCGCGACCTCAAAAATGTGGAAGAAGCCCTGGAAGAAATCCCTTCCAGCCGGCGAAACATCGTCAGAAGATTTAAGACCGCCACCGGCATGACGCCCATCCGCTACTTACAGAAAACCAGGATAGAGTCAGCCAAGTTGCTCCTCGAAACCACCAACAAAGATATCCTGGAGGTGATGCTGTCTTCCGGCTACCAGGACCTGAAAAATTTCAGGGAGTTGTTCAAGAGCTTCACGGGCCTCAGCCCGAAAGGGTATCGCGATAAGTATGCGATGGGATTAGGGGCGTGACACATTTTTTAAGGGTTCTTTGTGATTTAAGATTAAAACCTCAATAAATATTGTTAAAATTGAGTTAATTTGTTTTACTAAACCTTCTGAACCCTTTAAGATAAGCTGGTATGCTCCTGCAATTTGTAATTAACGGCATAATAACCGGGCTTTTGTTTGCATTGCTCTCTATGGCTTTCAGCCTGACTTACAATACCACCCGGGTTTTTAGTATTGCCTATGCAGGGGTAGTAGTGGGCGCCTGTTATATCCATTATTGGCTCACTAAAGTAGCGGGAGTTCCCTTAGTACCGGCAATTCTTTTAACATTAACTTTGACCGGCCTGCTGAATACGATATTGGAAAAAACGGTTTATCAACCTTTAGAAAAAAAAGGAAATTCGCATAACAGCATTTTGGTAGCGTCTATCGGTTTGTTTATCATTCTCACCAATGCGATAGCCATACTTTTCGGAAATGAGAATAAAACCTTCTCCCAAAACATTTATAACAGCCTGAGCATAGGAAGTATTATCATTACCCGAATGCAGATTATACAGTTTAGCTTCTCGTTGGCGCTGATCACAGCACTATTAGTGGTTTTAGGGAGAACAAATTTAGGGATAAAGATCAACGCCCTGAGTCACGACAAACTTTTGTTTGAAGTGTTCGGCCACAATGCCTTAAAGTTGAGATTAACCCTGTATTTCATTTCCGGGATACTGGCTGCCGTAGTAAGCCTGCTGATCGGCTTTGATGTGGGCTTTGATCCCTACTTCGGGATGAGCCTTCTGCTTAACGCTTTGGTGGTCATGATTATAGGAGGTTTTGGCAGCTTCAGGGGGGCCTTAACAGGAGGCCTGATTTTGGGGATTCTACAGAGCCTGTCGGTGTATTTCTTCGAAGCCCGCTGGGAAACCGCCATCACTTTTCTACTGTTGATCCTGATCCTGATATTCAGACCCCAGGGACTATTCGGAATAAAACAACGTTGGATTTAGATGGACTATATTTTACACATAATCATCATGATGAGCATATACGGCATCCTCTGTATGGCGGCCAATATGCTCACAGGGTTAACCGGGAAAATGTCTCTTTCTTATGCCGCTTTCTATGGCATAGGGGCTTATCTTACCGCCTTATGTGTGCTGTATTTTGATTTCAATGTGTTGCTGTCTTTCCTGATTATCCTGGTGGTCAATGCGCTGCTTTCATTAATTATTGCTGTGCCTTCCCTGCGTTTAAAGGGAGATTATTTTATCCTGGCTACTTTAGGCTTCCAGGTTATTGTCTATACGGTATTATATAACTGGACCTCCCTAACCCGTGGCCCTTTCGGAATTTCGGGAATATCCTCCCCTGCTATCTTCGGGAATATCCGTCTTAACGGCAACTTCTCTTACTTTATTTTTGCTTTGATCACAGCCGTTTTATTGGGGATTTTGTTTAATGCATGGATACATTCTCCATTCGGCAGAGTGTTACGGGCATTAAAAGACGATGAAGTAGCGCTGCTGTCGTTAGGCAGAAATGTAAACTATTACAAAGTAGTGTCTTTTGTCATTTGTTCAGCCTTTAGCGGAATAGCCGGATACCTCTATGCTACTTACATTTCTTATATCGACCCCACATCATTCACATTAGACGAGAGTATTTTTATTCTTTCGGCCCTCCTGATCGGCGGAACCGGTAATATCAAAGGCCCTGTAGTGGGGGCCGTTTTTGTGGTATTACTCCCCGAAATTTTGCGTTTTGTGGGCCTGCCTGACCCTGTCGCTGCCCCTATGCGGCAGATCATTTATGGTTCTATACTGATTTGGGTAGTATTCTATAAGAAAAAAGGGCTGGCCGGCCATTTAGAAACCGTATGATTTTTGACAAACAGAACATGAGCCATATTCTTCAGCTGAATCGTATACAGATGACCTTTTCCCATTCCTTCACCGGGCTCTCGGGAAAGGAAGAAACGGAGCACTCGAGTATTCTGAAAGGAGTCGATATGGGCTTTGAAAAGGGAAAGGCCACTGCTTTACTGGGTACTAACGGCAGTGGCAAAAGCACACTGTTCAATATTATCAACGGCTTATTAAAGCCTACATCAGGTAACGTCATTTATACATACCAGGGGCGTCAGTATGACCTGACCCGGATCCCGGCCTACCGCCACGCCCGCATCGGCATAGCCCGGCTGTTTCAGGGCAGCAATATTTTTCCGGAACTGACCGTAATGGAAAATATGAAAGTGGCAGACAACAACTTTTGGGGCGAACAACCCTGGCATATATTTTCGGGTAATAAAAAAGCGGAAAAACGAAGAGAAACCGAAGCAGAAAATATTCTTTTCACCCTGATGGGGGCAGATAATCCTTTGTGGGAAAAACGGGACGAGCCAGCCGGCACTTTGTCTGTAGGGCAACAGCGCTTACTGGCTTTTGCACGGTTATTCATGAACGAAACGGCGGAATTATTTTTGTTAGACGAGCCCTGTGCCGGTGTAAACCTGCAAATCCGGGAATTGATGGCCGAGATGATCCTTAACCTGACCGCTAAACGTAAAACAGTAGTGTTGATAGAGCATAACCTCGATTTTGTAGAGCAAACCTGCAATGAAGCCTGCTATATCGAAGACGGAAGGGTAAAATACCAGGGTGCCGTTGCCGACACGCTGAACCACCCTGATTTACTGGTAAATTACCTGGGCGTTAAATAAATTTTAAAGAACAGAAAATATCTTTTATCTTTATTTCCGAAACAGCCATTTCGGAACTGAGTATTTCGAAATAGTGTGAAACAGAGAATTCATTTAAGTATCCTTACGTTGCAGGTGGGGTGGTGCGAACCGGAGATTGGCGGATATCTTAACAAAATGGAAACTTCCGCTTCTGCAAAGGCTTTAACTCAAGTAATATCCGTAATTTTCTGTCAGCTTTCCTGCTTGAGACGCAGTGTGTCCGGAATTGAGTTAGACGCACTGTAAATAATCGTTTAAATTTAAATAATGACTAAAGACCTGACTCAATCTGCCATTGACAGACAGAATATTTTAAACAATACCCAAGCAATTGAAAATATTCAGGCTAAAATGGGTGTTACAGGACTTCTCTATGAAAATGAGTATAAGTTTACAACTAAAATGGTTGCAGATTTTTATGAAATAGATGTAAGAACGGTAAAAAGATATTTAGAAAACTATGAAGATGAAATTAAGCATAATGGTTATTCTATTTTAAAAGGGACTAAGCTAAAAGACTTTAAAGACTTATTTGGGCATTTAATTTCTGATAAAGATGATGATATTTCACAGAGGGACATCAATGCCCCTCTGTCAACACAGAAACATGATAATCAAAGTATTAAAAGAGCAAAAGCACTCGCTGTTTTTAATTTCAGGGCTGTTCTTAATCTGGGAATGCTTTTAACAGAAAGCGAAAAAGCAAAACAGGTCAGGAGTTTAATGCTTGATATAGTAATTGATACTATAAATAAAAAAATAGGGGGTTCTACCAAGTATATAAATCAAAGAGATGAAGATTTCCTAAATGCAATAACAAGAGAGCCTATATATCGAAAAGAATTTACAGATTCTCTTAGTAAAAACTTAGATATGGGCCCCATAAAATATAGTGTTTACACAGATGCCATTTATAAAGCAATATTTAGGGAGAACGCTAAAGAATACAAGGCTATACTAAAACTTGAAGCAAAAGATAACCTTAGAGATACTATGTACTCTGAGGTTCTCAAATTAATAGCATCGTTTGAAATAGGAATAGCCGATGAGTTACAAGAAGAATCAGAAAAAATCGGAAGAAAACTCAAGCCTGCTGAACTCAATATTCTAATAGAGCAGTTTGCTAACAAACGCCAATGGATACCTCAAATTGAAGATGCCCGAAATAAAATGGCTTCCAGGGATTACTGTTTGAGAAATGTGATTCATCAAAGATTAGAAAATTATATAGGGTCATTAACCGAAACTGATTATGATAAATTTTTAGGAGATAAAAGTAAATCGCTTATTGAGCGGGTAGTTGAGAATCCGGATATTTTAGAAGTCTTCAAACGTTTAAAAGACAGATAAAAATGGATTCTTTTTTATATTTTACTGCTGAGTATGCGATACAGGTACACGACAACATCATTAAAAAATCTGGCGGGTTTCTTGGAATTAGAGATAGAGGACTTCTTGAGAGTTCTTTAGAGCATCTGCAAAATGACTTCTATTATCCCAATATTGAACATAAACTAACCCATTTACTGTACTCTATCAATAAAAACCATTGCTTCAATGATGGAAACAAAAGAGCTTCTTTAGCCCTTTCTGTGTATTTTCTCTCAATAAATGGTTTAGATATTTTAATAGAAAAATTTATATTTGAAATGGAAAATATTGTTGTTGATGTAGCAGACAATAGGATCGATAAAGATTTACTTTTTGAAATTATTGAATCGTTATTATACGAGGAGGAATACACGGAAGAGTTAAAATTAAAAATAATTAATGCAAAACAATGCTAGTGAAACTTCGCGCTATTTGACAATAACCATAAATGAAACATCTCTTACATATACAAAATCTCTCTGCCGGTTACCAAAAAGGCAAACCTGTACTGGAAGACTTTAATATGGAGCTATCCCCCGGCCAGCGGCTGGGTATCACCGGCAAAAACGGCTGCGGAAAAAGTACCCTGGCAAAGGCCATCATGAGTATCACCCCCTATACGGAGGGCACCCTCTTATGGAAAGGACAAGACCTGACCGCCATCCCCACCCACAGCAAAAATGCCTTAGGCATAAGCTATTTTATGCAGGGCGGCCGGATATTTGGCAACCTGAGCGTAAAAGACAACCTCAAATTTGCCCTCCTGCACGATCCTACCCGGAAAATCGAAGAGGAGATAGACCAATTGCAGGAACTGGACATCGCCCTTTTTGGCCCCAAACGCCTGCCCTTACAGGCAGCCAACCTAAGCGGCGGCGAGCGGCATATCCTGGGGTTTTTAATGACGATTTTGTCTAACCCTTCCCTGGAATTACTGATCGCTGACGAACCCAGCGCCGGAATTGCCCAAAAAGTGCAGCAGGATCTACTAAAAATGATTAAATTTACTCTCAACAAAAAAAATACCGCTTTGCTCCTTATAGAACAAAACATCGTATTTTTAGAGCAGCTTACAAACAATAGTATAAATATTTCAAAATAAATAAAACAATGAAAAAGAATCTGTTATGGGTTATCCTTGCTTTGGTAGTGGTGATTGGGGGAGTGTATTGGTATA
>CAZLXI010000062.1:15101-16896 GCA_964563435.1 uncultured Lacihabitans sp. | reverse complement strand
TAGGAGAGCAATTGCAGCGGAATCACCGTCAGCAGCGGTTGGAGCACCTCATGGGTATTGGGAATCTCGATGGCAAAATCCACCATCTTCCTGACCTCGGTGTCGCCTTCCGACACGATGGCAATTACCCGGCCTTTACGGGCTTTCACCTCCTGGATATTGGAGACCACCTTTTCGTAGGAGCTGTCGCGGGTGGCAATGAATACCACCGGCATGTCTTCGTCAATGAGGGCGATGGGCCCGTGCTTCATTTCGGCTGCAGGGTAGCCTTCGGCATGAATATAGGAGATCTCTTTCAGCTTCAGGGCGCCTTCGAGGGCTACCGGGAAGTTGAGGCCCCGCCCCAGGAAGATGAAGTTTTGCGCAAAGGTGAAGAGTTTGGAAATATCTTTGATCTCATCGGCCAGGCCAAGGATCTTCTCCACTTTTTTAGGGATCTCCGACATCTCTGTCAGCAGCCTCCGGAAGGTTTCATCGGTGATGGTGCCTTTCTTATGGGCCGTGGCGATGGCGATCATGGAAAGCACGGTCACCTGGGCGGTAAAGGCCTTGGTGCTGGCCACACCGATCTCCGGACCGGCATGGGTGTAAACCCCGGCGTCGGTGACCCGTGATATGGAGGATCCTACCACGTTGCATATCCCGAGAATGATGGCGCCTTTGGCCCTGGCCAGCTCGAGGGCGGCGAGGGTGTCGGCCGTTTCACCCGACTGGGAGATGGCGATCACGATATCGCCCTCCCTGATAATGGGGTTTCGGTAGCGGAATTCGGAGGCGTATTCGACCTCCACGTTGATGCGGGCCAGCTCCTCGAAGAGGTATTCGCCCACGAGTCCGGCATGCCAGGAGGTGCCGCAGGCCACAAACACGATGCGTTTGGCTTTGGCCAGCCTGCCCAGGTAGTCGCGGAGCCCGCCCAGCTGGATCAGGGCCTCGTCGGCATGCACCCGGCCCCGCAGGCAGTCGGCGATGGAGCGCGGCTGCTCAAAGATTTCTTTGAGCATGAAGTGATCGTAACCGCCCTTTTCAATGGCCTCCAGCTCCAGGTCTACAGTTTGTATATGGGGGTCAGACGACTCGTTCTGAAGGTTGCGGATCTCCAGGCCGTTTTCAGAAACAACGGCTATCTCCAAGTCGTCGAGATAAACCACTTCCTTGGTATATTCAACGATGGGCGTAGCATCGGAGGCAAAAAAATATTCATCCTGGCCAACGCCGATCACCAGCGGGCTGCCCTTACGGGCACCGATGAGGCGGTTGGGATTATCGCGATCTAGAATCACGATGGCATAGGCGCCTACCACGTCTTTCAGGGCCAGGCGCACGGCTTCTTCGAGCGGGTAATCTCCCGAACGCTGAATTTCTTCGATGAAATTGACCAGCACTTCGGTGTCGGTCTGGCTGCTGAAGGTGTACCCTTTATTGACCAATACCTGCTTGAGGGAGTTGTAGTTTTCAATGATTCCGTTATGTACCAGGCTCAAACGGCCGGAGTTAGACGGGTGAGGGTGGGCGTTGACGTCGTTGGGTTCGCCGTGGGTGGCCCAGCGGGTATGACCGATGGCCGCATTGGCGTAAAATGTTTCGTTTTTCAGCACATTTTCCAGGTCGGCCACTTTTCCTTTTTTCTTATAGATCTTCATGCCCTGGCCGGGATCAAGCACAGCCACGCCGGAGCTGTCATATCCCCTGTATTCCAATCTTTTAAGTCCCTTGATCACTACAGGGGCTGCTTCTCGTCCTCCCAGGTAAGCTACAATTCCGCACATAATTTTTGGTAGTTTATTTGTGTTTT
>CAZLXI010000062.1:0-15001 GCA_964563435.1 uncultured Lacihabitans sp. | reverse complement strand
CCTCCCAGGTAAGCTACAATTCCGCACATAATTTTTGGTAGTTTATTTGTGTTTTCGGACACAAATATACAGATCCCCCCCTGTGGCCTCAAGGCTTTTAATTAATAAAAAAAATTATTAAACAGCTAAGGGTCAATTATTTATGAATAGTGCAAAAGAATCTTGGGAAAGGAATATAATTGATAATTGATAATTGATAATTGATAATTGATAATTGATAATTGATAATGAGGTAATAGAAACATTTGAGTAGAATCAGCAGTTTGGTATTTCTGCCGATGTGCTTTTAGGCCCCACAGCTTATTGACCCGGGTCGGTTTAGGAAGGTAAGTTAAAAGTTTCAGAATAATTTAATATGTAATACACCTTAACTGTTCACTGTTAGTTTTTCACTGTTCACTTACCTCCTCCCCCGTTGCCGCTTTCCGGCCGGGGCAACCTTCCGAGAAGGCCCCCGTTTTTTGGGCGGGGCAGGGCGCTTCCCGCCCGGTTTCCGCAGAGTACCCCCTTCTGCAGACAGCAGCTCCAGCTCAATGCTCCGCCGCTCGATATCGGTAGTTTTTACCTTTACCTTCACGGCCTGGCCGAAACCGATCACGCGGCCGCTTTTGCGGCCTGTTACCCGGTAGTTGTCCGCATCGAATTCGTAGTAGTCGTCGCTGAGGTCGGCCAGGCGCACCATGCCTTCGGCGCCCATGCCGTCGAGTTCCACGAAGAGGCCGAAGTCGGTTACCCCGGAAATGAGACCGGGGAAGACCTCGTTGCGGTCGCGGAGGCTCATAAATTCTACCTGTTTGTATTTGATAGAAGCCCTTTCAGCCTCGGCAGCCAGCTTTTCCTGCGCGGAGCTGTGCTCGCATTTCTGTTCGAAGTCGTCGGCCGGGAGCGACTTCCCGCCGTCTAGGTAGTGCTGCAGCATACGATGGGCCATGATGTCAGGATACCGCCGGATGGGCGAGGTAAAGTGGCTGTAGTGGTCGAAGGCCAGCCCGAAGTGTCCCAGGTTTTGGGTGGAGTAGCGGGCTTTCGACATGGTACGCACCGCCAGCGATTCGAGTACGTTCTGGATGGGTTTCCCCTCGATCTCCAGCATGAGATTATTCAGGGAGCGTGAGAGCTGCTGCGTGTTGCCCGTTTTTATGGTAAAGCCCATTTTGGCCGCAAATTTGGCGAACGTCTCCAGCTTGGAGGGGTTGGGCGGCTCATGCACCCTGTACACCATGGTGTAGGGGTCGCGGCCGTCGGGTGCCATTTTATACACCCGGGTGGCCACGTGCCGGTTGGCCAGGAGCATAAATTCTTCAATGAGCTTGTGGGCATCTTTGCGTACTTTTTGGTATACGCCCAGGGGTTTGCCGGTTTCGTCGAGGTGAAATTTTACTTCGTCGGTCTCAAAGTTAAACGCGCCTTTCTTAAAGCGTTCATTTCGCAAAATATGCGCCAGGGCATTGAGCTGCTGCAGTACCGGGGCGTATACTTCATCCGGCTTTCCTTCCAGCACCTCCTGCGCCTCTTCGTAGCTGAAGCGGCGGTCGGAGTGCATGATGCAGCGCCCGAACCATTCGGCCAGCACCTCAGCGCGGTCGTTTATTTCAAAAACGGCCGAGAAAACCAGCTTATCTTCCTGCGGCCGGAGGGAGCAGAGGTTATTCGACAGCTTTTCGGGGAGCATGGGAATGGTGCGATCTACGAGATACACGGAAGTGGCCCGCCGGAAGGCTTCCTCTTCCAGCCGGGTGCCGGGAGTGACGTAATGCGATACATCGGCAATATGGATACCGATCTCATAATTCCCGTTTTCCAGGATGCGGAAGCTGATGGCATCGTCAAAGTCTTTGGCATCATGCGGATCAATGGTGAAGGTGAGGATGGGACGCATATCCCGGCGTTTCCGGATCTCTGCGGCCGGGATCCCGTCGTTTATTTTCCGGGCTTCGTCGAGCACCGCCTTAGGGAATTCCACGGGCAGGCCGAATTCGGCCATAATGGCGTGCATTTCGGCATTGTTATCGCCCGACCTGCCCAGCACGGCCGTCACCACTCCGGAAGCCTGGATGCCCGGTGCAGGGAAAGTGGTGATATCGGCGATCACGAGGTCGTCGGAAACGGCCCCGAATAGCTTATCCTTAGGAATGAAAATATTCTCATGAAATCCTTTTACGTCGGGGCTCAGGAGGGCGTAGTTTTTAAAGAGCCGGATCTTGCCTACCACGTTATGGCGGGCGCGGGTGAGCACCTCCACCACCCGGCCCTCCGGGTTTTTATCGCCCCGGCCCTGTTTTTGGGTGATCAGTACCGTCACGGTATCGCCGTCGAGGGCCCCGTTCATGTCGTCGCGGGAGATGTAGATGTCTGACAGCTCGTTGTCGTACCGCACAAACCCGAAATTGGGGTTAACAAAATCCACCTTGCCGGTCAGCAGTCCGCTGGCGGCTTTCTGAAGGCCGGGAGTTGCCGCGAGGGGCGGGGTTTTGTTTGCGCGATCTGTATTTGGGGCAGTATCTGCTTTTTGAGCGGTATCGGGGTTTTTCTGCGCGCTGAAGCGGCTCCGGCCCGCGCTGTGCAGCTTTCCCTCGTCAACGAGGTCTTCCACCATCAGCCGTACAAACATTTTGTCCTGCTCATCGTACACGCTGAGGTGATTATAGAGGTCATTTAAAGTGTAGATGCGGTCGGTATTATTCCTGAAAAAAGTCAGGATCTCATTCTTCTGAGACCTGATCTGCGATTTTTTTATTCTTTTTGTCATTTTAACTTAATGTTATATTTTAAAGGGCGCCCTTCGACAAGCTCAGGGTGACAGTGGCAACACTTTTCCAAGGCATATCTTTTGCTACACTACCCCCATTCCAGCACCAGCAAACCAAAAGGTTGGAGGCAGGCAATGGAGCCGGAGAACGTACTCTTCTGCGTGGATAAAAGTAACTTATTTACGGAAAAATTCAGTTCGAGTGTCCGGATTTCATCAGAGAGGTTCTGCAATATCAACAGTTTTTGTTCGGGGTTCGTTCGGATGAAGGAAATGAGAGCGTGGTCTGCGATGCCCGACTCCTCCAGGTTAGCGGGAGTGCTCTGTGCCAAAGCCGGGTGAGCTTTCCGGAATGCGATCATCCGCCGGTAATGGGAAAAAACGGAGTCGCGGTCTTCCGACTGTACGGCAAGCGGCCGCAGACGGAGGTCATGACTGTAATGGCCGCGGATCCAACCGGTCCGGAACAGGTCTTTGTGCCGGTAGTTCCACAGGAAGGGTTCCCGCAGGCGGGGATCCGGCTTTTTCCCTTCCGTGGCCAGCTCTTCGCCGTAATACAGGAAGGGGTTGCCGGGGAGGGTCATCAGGAGATTGACAGCAGCCATGAGTTTCCGGGGATGGTTTTGCAGAACGGAGGCGATCCGCTCCTGGTCATGGTTACCGAGAAAGGTGGCGTCGATAAACCCAGGGTTTACCGCCTCATAGATCCGGTAGCTCTCCAATAATTTGGAAATAAGATTTTTATTGTCTCGTTCATGCAGGAGAACATCGCGTATATCGTAACACAGCTCAAAGTTAAAGCTGGCGGTCAGACCGCGGAGGAAAGGCGCCACGTTATGAGGCACCGACCACACCTCACCCACCAGGTAGACGAAGCCGAAGTCTTTCTCCAGCTCTTCACGCAGGGCTTCCCAGAAGCGGACGTTCCTCTCCGGGGGTAACCAGGCGGGATAGAGGTGTTTGGCAGCATCCAGTCGAAAACCGTACACGCCTTTGCGAAGCCAGAACCGGGCGATTTCCAGGATCTCGATACGGGTGGGGCGATTTTCCAGGTTCAGGTCGGGCATTTCCGGCGAGAAGACAGCGTAATATTTCTCTGTATTTCCGGGGGCTTTATGCCAGGGTCTCCGTATAGCGGTGTCAGGGCTGGCGTGACGTGTACCGAGGCCCAGATTGCGGATCACCCCAGGCGGTTTCCAGATGTAGTAGTCGCGCCAGGGGCTGTCTGGTGAACTTTGCGCCCCGGTGAACCAGGGGTGATGGCGGCTGGTATGGCTGACCACGAGGTCGAGCAGGATCTTTATGCCTCTGCTGCCGGCCGCCTGTATGAGCTCCTCAAAGTCGGCCAGGGTGCCGTATTCCGGATCGATCCCGTAGTAGTCGGTCACGTCATACTTATGGTAAGACGGGGAGGGGAAAACAGGCGAAAGCCAAAGGCCTTCCACGCCCAGCCAGGCCAGGTAGTCGAGCTTATGAATGATGCCCCGGAGATCACCAATGCCGTCGCCGTTGCCGTCAGAAAACGAACGTACGAAGATCTGGTAGAACAAGGCGGGTATCAATACGCAGGAATAATTTTATACAAAAATAAGGATTCCTTTCCAACCTTTTCCCTCCGGGGCGTGTCTATAGGAAAAAAGGGTAAAGGGTGTAATTTGGCGGCGGGGTTCCCTTAAAGGCCCGCCGCTCAAATTCTTGGGGAGTTCCGGGTTCCGAGTAGTGAGTTCCGAGTATGGTGCCGGAACTCGGAACCCGGAACTCACTACTCGGAACTCACTACTCGGAACTCGGAACTATCTTATACACATGAAAAAGTTTACTTTGATCGGGTCGCTCGTATTATGTGTACTGGCCTGTGCGGATCTGAGCGAAGACATGAAGAGCCTGAACAACGGGCCTTCCGGCCCTCAGGGCCCCGCAGGGCCGACGGGGGGGAATGCAGATTTTACCGGTGATAAAAGCCGTCTGTTGTCCGGGGAATGGAAGCTCGATTCATTTGAAACCGGCCGGGTGAACAGGAATACCGTGCTGGAGTTCAAAACACAGAGAAACCTGGCCGGAAATTATATTCTCAGCGGCATCAGCGCCGTTAATTTCTATGAGGCCGGTTATACATTGAGTGGAACTAATGCGATCAAAATTATAAACCTCTCCATGACCGAGATCGGCGGGCCTGCTGCAGATATGGCATTTGAGAAGCAGTATTTCGAGCGACTGGCATCGGTGAGTTCTTTTTCATTTAAGGACAATATGCTGGTGTTGAGGAATGGGAAAGGGGAGGAGATGATTTTTAAGTGAAAAACTAAAAGTTAACAGTTAAAAGTTGCGGAACATTTAAGTAAGTGAAAAACTAAAAGTTAACAGTTAAAAGTTGCGGAACATTCTCTTAGATAAATACTTAATGTACCTTAACTTTTAACTTTTATCTTTTAGTTTTTCACTGTTTTAAGTGTGTGAATATAAAAAACGACAAATATGAAAAAGTTAGCATTATTGATCTCTCTTGCGGCGTTTACCGCCTGTACGGACAAAAATGTGCCGGAGTCGGCGAGTGTGAATATACCGGCAGAGTTTTCTGCGAAGACCACTTCTTTCGCGGTCGACTTCTGGAGAGCGTATGAAAAGGAAAACGGAGGAAGCTATTTTCTTTCGCCACTGAGCCTGAACATAGCATTGGGGATGTTGCTAAACGGTACCGAAGGCGAAACCAAAGCAGAAATTCAGAAGATGCTGGGCTTCAGCGATGCGGATATGGCAGGCATTAACGCCTCGTACGCCGAACTGATCACCAAGCTGCCCCAGGTGGATCCCAAGGTGACCAACACCACGGCCAATTCGGTATGGCATGAAAAGGAATTCCCCGTGGAAAGCGCCTACCTCGACGCGCTGAAAAAGAGCTTTAATGCCGGTGTATACGCCGAAGATTTCAGTAGTACCGCTACCGTGAATAAGATCAACCGCTGGGCGGCTGAACACACCAATGATAAGATCAAACAGGTGCTGGAGAAGATCGAACCGCACCAGGTGCTGTTTTTGTTGAACGCACTTTATTTCAAAGGCGACTGGGCCGAACAGTTTGATGAGAAAAACACGGCTAAAGCACCGTTTTACGGAGCAACCCGCCAGGTAAGCCAGGACTTTATGTATAACCAGAAGGAGTTTGGCTATGCCGAAAACGAAGCGTTCCGGATGATCGAGTTGCCTTACGGAAATGAGAAGTATGCTTTTGTGGCAATGCTTCCGGTAAACGGCACGGCCGA
Organism: uncultured Lacihabitans sp.; assembly: GCA_964563435.1. Lineage (GTDB taxonomy): Bacteria > Bacteroidota > Bacteroidia > Cytophagales > Spirosomataceae > Leadbetterella. The sequence goes on along the minus strand of CAZLXI010000062.1, from coordinate 8,992 downwards.
TGAGATGATCGGCGGGCTCACGCGGGAAAAATGGGATGCCGCGCTGAGCAGCCTGAAAAAGCAGAAAGTAGAAGTGTTTTTGCCTAAATTCAAAATGGAATCCAGCAAGAACCTGAATGATGTATTGAAGGCGATGGGGATGAAGAGGGCATTTACCGATAGAGCCGAGCTGGGCGGGATTTCGAAGTCGGGCAGGCTGTTTGTAGATTTTGTGAAGCAGGATACCTACCTGTCGGTAGACGAAAAAGGATCGGAAGCGGCTGCGGTTACCACAATAGGGGTGGGCGTCACTTCTGCGCCGGTGTACCCTGTTTTCCGTTGTGACCGGCCATTTGCATTTGCGATAGTGGAGAAGACCTCTGACACCATCCAGTTTATAGGGAAGGTGAATGATGTGGAGTAGAGAGAAGGGGTGGTGTCAGCCCTTCTCCGCTTCGTAGATCTTGGCATCCACCAGGAAACGGAACCAGAAGCCTTGCAGGAAATGAAAAATGAGGCCTTCTTTCCCGTCCCGGAAGCCCATTTTTAGGAAATAACGGTATACGAAATAGAGGAACACCCGCCAAAACTTCGGGTAGGAATAGTATTTAAGCCGCTGAAAACGACGAACCTCCATGGGGTTCCCGTTTTTATCGGCTTTTACTGTTTTATCGTTAACCTCCTGCAGCAGCCGGATGGCATCCTGCGCTTCCAGGCTGGCCCACTTATTATGGCGTGCAGTGAAGGTGGTCAGTGACTCCGTGATGATGTCGATCACATTGCCTTTGAGTACCAGAGCCTCTCCCCCGATCACAAAGTGCTGGTCATATTCTTTGTGCTCACAGTAGCCGAAGCCTCTCCGGAAGATGATACCGTGGTAAACGGGGTAATGCCCGCCGTGCCGTATCCAGCGGCCCAGAAACATGGTCTGGCGGGAAGCCATAAACCCGTTTATACCTGTGGGAATTCCTTTGCGGAAATGCGCGATGAGTTCCTCCTTCAATTCCGGCGTTACCCGGTGGTCGGCATCCAGGTTCATGACAAATTCATTACGAAACGGCACGTTTTCAAAGGCCCAGTTTCGTTGCACCGAGTAGTTCACAAACTCATGCTTAAATACCTGTACACCGGGATAGCGGCTGATGAGGTCGAGGGTGGCGTCGGTGGAGAAGGAATCTACGACGATCACCTCATCTACCCAGGAAACCAGACTGTCGAGACATTCACGGATGTTTTTTTCTTCGTTGAATGTCAGAATGATGGCGGTTAATGGAATTGTCATATAGTCGCAAAGTTCCGAAAAAAAATCGCACAGATTACAAAGATCATCACAGATAGTTTTTGGAAAGGACTCACAGATTACACAGATCGTCACAGATGGTTTTGGGTTTTACTGAGCAATAAATAAAAATCTGTGATGATCTTTGTAATCTGTGAGAGAATCGAAGGCGTTTCCACACACCCGCCTTTTACAGATAACTTTTATTGGGGCATTTTTTTTGGATAAGAAAATCTTAAGCGGTATCTTTGCACTTCTGATAGGGTTTCGTGGCCGAGCGGCTAGGCAGAGGTCTGCAAAACCTTGTACAGCGGTTCGAATCCGCTCGAAACCTCGAAAAGCAGGCTTTAACGGCCTGCTTTTCTTTTTTCAAATGCTGAGATCATTTAAACCCGAATACCCACGGAAATATAAAAGTCACGATGATCGCCCAAAGGGAGTAGAGCGGCAGGTAGGAGGCGATGGTTTTCCCGACGCTGGTGATATCCGTCTTCTTTGAAAGTACGCGGAAAAGCTGTACGGTTACCAGCAGGAGATTTACGAGCATGAGCCCGTTGGCGCCCAGCACGGCAGCCCGGTTGGGAGTAATGCCCCATTCCGAGATCCGGAACAGGATGGCCGAAAGCGCAATACCATTCACAACGACCGTGACCACCGACAGCAAAAAGAGAATTCCTGTTTCTGCACGGCTCTTACCGGCACCGGAGGTTTCGGCAATGGAAAAGAAAATGATCGCCATCACCCCGATCAGCAGGACATTAAAGATCAGCAGAAACTCCCGGTCGTTATACGGGTCTTTACCGGAATAGACGATGGCTGCGAGATAAACTACCAGCATCACCAGCACCAGCGGACTGAATATTCTGGCGATCACCGGAGATACTTTACCGACCAATTGTGGATTCGTTTGGATAAGGTAAGTGCTTACGACAGGGACCGCTGCAAGCCCGGCCACCCCGATATTCCGGAAATAAAACTCTTCAATATTAAAGCCGATCAGCGAAAAGAGTCCGACAGTGATGCCGCTCATAAGGAATCCGGCGATCACGATAAGAGTAGCCATCACCACCAGGTCACCGTTATATTTCAGAAAGCTGAGCCGTTCATTTTTGTTCTTTCGCCCCACAAAGGCAAAGCCCAGCAAAGCCCATAGCAACAAGGCCAGATGCATGCACGACAAAATGAGGGTGTCGCTTTTCTTATCGTCGGGAAGGAGATTGATAAAGATCAAACCCGCGAGCGTAACCCCCGCAAGAAGGCCCATGTCAGCCGGGGATAGTTTATTCTTCCAGGCAAAGTAAACCGTCAGCAGCGGAAACACGACAAAGCCGGTGTTTCGCGAATAGAAAAATTGTTCATCTATACCTGAAAACGCCGGTAGTTTGGCAATGAAGCCCGCCAGTAGAGCAGCCGCTATCACAAACCACAATTCCCTGCCGCTGCCCCGGTTGATCTCCTCACCTTCGTAACTCAGCCGTTCATTCCAGTAATCCGCGAGCAGGTTACCTTTCAGATCGGGATACAGCGCACGGAATGCACGCTTAAACGGAGCCTTATTGGCCCGGTACAATTTTTCGAGCTGCCCGGCATCGTTAAGACGGGCAAGAATTTCGTCTTTCATGAGTTTATGTTTTAAAATATTTAATCCGATTCAGGTTATCGATTTTTGTTAAAAGTACTTTTTATTTAAAAGTGAATGAGCAAAAAACAGCCGGGTGAAAAAATATTATTCCTGTTGCTTTATTAAATTTTCAAGCGCCTGCAGGTGCTTTTTGAAGGCCTCTTTTCCCTTTTCTGTGACGGCGTAACGGGTATTGGGCTTCCGGCCGATAAATGATTTGGTGATGCTGATGTATTTTTCTTTCTCCAATCCCTTCAGATGCGTGGCGAGGTTGCCGTCGGTTACGTCGAGAAATTCTTTCAGTGAGTTGAAGTCGAGCATGTCATTAACGGCCAGCGCCGACATGATGCCAAGCCGGATCCTGCTTTCAAATGCCTTGTTCAAATTGTCGATCAATACTTTCACCGCTCGTGCTTATAGTGGATATAAATACCGTAAATGATGTGAAGTGCTCCGAAGCCTATGGCCCAACACAGCATGCCGTAGCCGATAAACCAGGCGCCGGTCAGACCCAACCCGATCTCGAGCAGTCCCAGAACCCTCACTTCTCCATAAGTAAACTTGCCGGCGTTATACAGTGCCAGGCCGTAAAATATCAGTGTAAAAGGGGCTACCAGTCCGGTGAGCCCATTCGAGATCAGGATCAGGATCAGCAGTCCGCCCGTCACCAGCGGTACGGCCATCTGGATCAGCAGCCGCCGGGTAGTTGCATTCCACAGGGTTTCGTTTCTTTTCCCGGCTTTTTTTCCGGCAAGAAATGCAGCGGTGCCTATCGCCAGCACCAATATGGTCAGGGCCAGACCGATAAGCTTCCCGAAATGGTCTTCTCCGCCTGGGGAAGCCGGCAGGTCATACGCGATTTCATCCGGATTAAAATAGAAGAGATTATATGCCACACAGGCACCTACAAGGGCGTAAATACCGGCCAGGACACCCGACCATCCCGAGAGCGACAGGAATTTCGATGTGCGCTCCATCATGGAGTGTATTTCGGTGATATCCCGGATGTAGTCCTTTTCTTCTTTCATGAAAAAGTACTTTTTTTTGCAAAGTTAATTAAAGATTTTAACTTTGCAAGCGCAGGAAGATTTTATTTTTACCTGCGCGGTAATTGAGGCCGGGCAGAGCGTCGCCGAAGGGAAATTCACAGGAAAGATGCCTGTCAGCACCCTGAGAGCCCCGGCGATTACAGGAGCAGGACATCATTTCAATAAACACGAATAAAATGCAGACAGGAAACGGGTTTTTAACAAAAGAAAAAAAGAAGCAGGACTATTTTGTGCACAGGGATTCGATCGTCCGCCGGATATGGGGGAAAGGGGATACCATCCTGCTGATTTTTGCTGGGGCTGCGGCAGAGTTTGCTTTGAACAAAGCGGTAGACTGGCTTTATTTTACAGGGCGCCTCCCGGCTGATCCGCTGAAGCGTTTGTTTTCCACGGTTTCTTATGCGCGCCAGATCGTATTCGCCGGTTATGACGACGCCTTCCAAGCCATCGATAAGATCGCAGCGATCCATAAAGACGTTGAAAACCAGCGCGGTGAGAGCATCCCCGACTGGGCCTACCGCGACGTGCTGTTTATGCTGATCGACTACTCCATTAGGTCGTTTGAGCTGCTGGAAAGAAAATTGAACGCTGAAGAAAAAGAAGAAGTATTTGACGTTTTCCGCAGGCTGGGAGCGCGTATGCAGGTAAAAGACCTGCCTGCGGACTATCGTCAGTGGACGCTTATGCGATCGGCGGGTCTGCGCCAAAACCTGCTCAACGGTCCTTTCACCCGGGACCTTTACCGCCAATACCGGAAACACCTGGGAAGACCCCGGTTTCTGATCCTAAAACAGGCCCAAACGCTGCTGGTGCCTGCAAGGGTCAATGAATTGCTTCATCTCGGGGAAAGCCCTTTTGCGGGACTCATGCTGAACCTCTACAAGCTGAGTCGCATTATCGGGGCCCAGTCACTTCTGAAAAATGCATTACTTCCCCCGGCCTATAAAATGGAGATTTTGGGGCTGGACAGCTGAAGGAGTGCGCCAGTCACAACTCATCTGCCGGCGCATCAAAATCAGCCGGTATAAAATGGGCTCACTAATGGTATGATCAGCTTAAATAGTGCTTACAGTCAATAAAGTATATTTTTTTCGCATTTTATTTTGCGGGTTTATGCATATATAATATATTTGATGCGTATTCTTGCATTATTCCGAATAAACGGACGCATGTATGTATAGTCAAAAGGTTATTTTCTCGGTTTCCTGTGCCGGAATGCTGCTTTTTGGGATTACGCTCATCACTCTGGGGGCGGTATTGCCCGGTCTGCGCATCAGGTATGGTCTGGATGATCAGACGGCCGGAACGCTTTTTGCCCTCCTGCCATTGGGTATTTTAACGGGGTCATTGCTGTTTGGCTATTTATGTGACCGTTACGGGTATAAATGGATACTTACGGGGGCGTGCCTGCTTATTGGTGCCGGATTATGGAGTCTTGCCGCTTTTAGCTCCACGGGAGCCTTAAAATGGGGGGTATTTATTTTCGGACTGGGCGGAGGATGCATCAATGGGGCGACCAACGCACTGGTAGCGGATATCAGCAGAACCCATAAGAGTGCGAATCTTAGCTTACTCGGTGTTTTTTTCGCGGTAGGAGCATTAGGTGTTCCGTTATTGCTGGGTGTGCTCGAAGGGAAAGCGGGGTTTGAAACCATTCTCCTTTTCACGGCCCTGTTATCGGCAGGGCTGGCAGCATGGATGTATCGTGTGGCCTATCCCCCCGTAAAAGATTTTAGTGCGATGCCCCTGCCGGCTGTATTAAAAGCGCTGAACAGCAAACTGATATTGCTGGTAGCTTTTTTTCTCTTTTTTCAAAGCAGCCTGGAAGCCATTGTACACAATTGGATCACCAGCTACCTTACGCAGGAGAAGCATATCATTCCCGGGAAAGCGCTGTATGCGCTTACCATGAATGTGGCTGGAATGGCCGTGATGCGCCTGCTGATGGGGGGATTATTGCGCAAAGCAAAAGAAGCGAATATGCTGCTGTTTTCCATGCTGCTCCTGCTGTTTAGTGCGGTATTGTTAAACCAGGCCTCTGCCTACGGCTGGATACTTACGGCACTTACCCTGATGGGTGCCGGTATGGCGGCGGGTTTCCCGGTGATGTACGCAATCACCGGCCGTACCTATGCCCGGATGTCAGCCACGGCATTTAGTTTTATTCTGGTCATCGCTCTTCTGGGAAATATGTTACTGAACTACCTGATGGGGCTTATTGCCGGAAAGTATGGAATGGGGTATGTAACTCCTTTTATCCTGGCAGAAGTGGTGCTGATGCTGGGCTTAAGTGTCCTGGTGATACGTGCGGAGCAAACAAGTACAAACAATCATAAATTTTAAAAAAGATCCTTATGTTATTAGCGAAGCAGTGGTTGACAAATGCACGGAACATTATGTCAAAGATTGAAGAAACACAATCAGAGAATATTTATAAAGCAGCTACATGGATGGCGGATACCATTGAGCAAAAACGCTGGGTACACACCTTTGGTTGCGGGCATGCCACATTGCCTGTCGAAGAAATGTATCCGCGGATCGGTGGATTTGTGGGATTTCACCCGATGTGCGAATTACCGCTTACTTTTTTTACCCGCATCACAGGAGAAATGGGAGTACACCAGTTTGTTTTTCTCGAGCGGGTGGAAGGATACGGCAAGGAGATTATGAAGGGATATAATTTTGACGAGCGGGATATCATGTGGCTTTTTTCGCATACGGGTATTAATAATGTGAATATTGATATTGCCCTGGACGCCAAGGCCAGAGGGATGAAAGTAATAGTATTCGGATCGGCTGCCGAAGCGAAGGGGAAAATCACACGCCATTCGTCAGGGCTGACTATTTTTGATATTGCAGACCTGGTAGTCGACACGTGCGTTCCGATAGAGGATGCATCGGTGGATCTGAAAAACCACCGCGACAAAGTGGGCCCTCTGTCTACGATGGCTTTTGTGACCTGTGTCTGGATGACGGTTACTACCGTGGCCGAAATTCTTGCAGACAGAGGAGTGAAGCTGTATATTCATCCTTCTCATAATGTTCCCGGCGATACGACAGCAAAAGATCGTCTGGACTCAGCACTGTCGGAATACAAAACCAGAATAGCCGGTGTTTAAAAACAGGAGAGGCGTATATGAAGAAGAAAACCAGTGTATTCAAAGACGAACGTCAGGCCGCTATTTTAAAACAGATCAACCTTCACAATAAGGTATCATCGTCTGATCTCAGCATTCAGCTGAATGTGTCGGAAGATACCATCCGGAGAGATCTGGCCGAGCTGGCCGACAGCGGGGAGATTTTGAAAGTGCACGGTGGGGCGCTTTCGAAATCTTACCACTATCCCGTGCAGCAAAGCAAGGTATATGCCCAGGAAGAAAAGAAGCGGATCGCGCAGAAAGCGGTTCAGCTGATCAAGCCGGGAATGACGGTATTGACCGAGGCAGGCACTACGATGCTGGAGCTTGTAAAATTATTGCCCCGGAAACTGGAAGCGACCTTCTTTACCGTAAGCCCCTTAATCGCTTTGAACCTGGCTGAATTTCCCGGGCTCACCGTGGTGCTGCTGGGCGGTGAAGTGGAGATGACGTCGCAGATCACCATCGGGGCGCGCCCGGTGAGTGAATTGTCTATGATAAACGTGGATTTATGTATTCTGGGGGTCAACGCCATGAATGCCGAAAAGGGACTTTCCGAGAATGACTGGCGGGTAGCGCAGGTTAAAAAAGCAATGATCGGAGCCTGCAGCAAGCTGGCTGTGATTACGATTTCCGAAAAGTTAGGCTCTGCCTTTGCCATGCAGATCTGTAACCCGGCAAAGATCGATTACCTGATTACCGAGCTCGACCCCGCTGACGAAAAACTGAATCACTACCGGGAGAATATGGGCATCGTATAGGGGGAATCTTTTTGGCTATTGTAACGAAGGGAATTGTAAAACGATTTTTAATATTTGAGTTATGTCTTTGCTGGGAGTTGATTTGGGTGGAACCAAACTGGCACTTGCCACATTTGACACAAAAGGTCAGATGCTGTCGAAAGTTACGATCGCATTGGAAGGACGCAGGGGGAAAGAAGTGGGGAAACTGATCACGGGGAAGATCGGTGAGGCTATTCAGCACGCGACTGAAGGGGGCGACGGTATCAAAAGCATTGGAATTTCGGTTCCCGGTATCAGCCGGCAGGGTACCGTATGGGCACCCAATCTTCCGGAATGGGATAACTACCCCCTGCTGAAAGAGGTAAGGGAAGTTTGCGGTGATATTCCGGTAGTCGTTGACAGCGACAGAACCTGCTACATTTCAGGAGAACAGTGGCAGGGGAATGCAAGAGGATGCCGCGACGCCATCTTCTTAGCCGTGGGTACCGGCATCGGTGCCGGCATACTGGTTAACGGAGCGGTTTTACGGGGCAGCTGTGATACCGCAGGGGCCATCGGCTGGATGGCATTAGGCAAGCCTTATCAGCCGGATTATTTGCAATGCGGCTGCTTTGAGCACCATGCGTCGGGCGAAGGAATCGCTCATACGGCCAGGAGCTTTCTTAAGAAAGACCCGTCTTACACCGGGGAGCTTCGGGCAATAGTTCCTGAAAAGATCACGGCACCGGATGTTTTTGCAGCATATGGGAGATATGACCCGCTTGCAGCCGGGGTATTGGATCACTGCATCGAATACTGGGGAATGGCCATCGCCAACCTGGTGAGTATTTTTAATCCCGAAAAGATTATACTCGGTGGCGGCGTGTTTGGTCCCGGGCTGCAATTCCTGCCCCGCATAAAGGCGGAAGCAGAAAAATGGGCGCAGCCGGTCAGTGTATATCAATATCGTTTGGAGGGCTCCGCGTTAGGCGATGCCGCGGGTGTGTACGGGGCGGGTTACCTGGCGTTTAAACGCCATTTTGGATGATAGTAATACCGCCACCTTCCTATTTCAGATCCAATATAACCATGTTGTACCAATGAATTTCCGGCATAAAAAAAGAGCTGCAAATTTCTCTGCAACTCTTTCATTTTCAGTACCGGGGACGGGAATCGAACCCGTACGAACATCACTGCTCACAGGA
>CAZLXI010000061.1:0-17458 GCA_964563435.1 uncultured Lacihabitans sp. | reverse complement strand
CCGATAAGCCTGCGGCTCCGTCGGTAAGTGCCGATAAGGCAACGGTATGTGAAGGTGAGAAAGCTACACTGACTGCTACAGGGTGTGCCGGCACGGTGACCTGGTCAACAGGCGCCACCGGGGTAAGCATCCAGGTAGGCGCAGGTACCTACACGGCCACCTGTACCACCAGCTGCGGAACATCAGATGCTTCTGCAGCCATAACGATAGGAACATCAGACAAGCCTGCGGCTCCGTCTGTGAATACGGATAAATCAACCGTATGTGATAATGAAGTGGCGACGCTGACTGCCGGCGGATGTGCAGGCACGGTGACCTGGTCAACCGGCGCTACCGGCACCAGCATCCAGGTAGGAGCGGGTACGTATACCGCCACCTGTACCACCAGCTGTGGTACGTCAGATGCGTCAGCTACCGTAACTATCGGAACTTCCGATAAGCCGGCAGCGCCATCCCTGACCACCGATAAGGCCACGGTATGTGATAACGAGGTGGCCACACTGACTGCCAACGGATGTGCAGGCACGGTGACCTGGTCAACAGGGGCCACCGGCACCAGCATCCAGGTAGGGGCAGGAACGTATACCGCTACCTGTACGACAGGTTGTGGTACTTCCGAAGTCTCTTCTCCGATCACCATCGGTACCTCGGAAAAACCGGCCAAACCGATGATCACCGCCAGCGGTCATTCCGTATGCGGCGAGGAGAAAGTTACTCTTACCGCCAGCGGCTGTTCAGGAACAGTGAACTGGTCGAACGGTGAAACCGGCACCAGCATCCTGGTGGGCTCAGGAACGTATACGGCTACCTGTACCACCGGCTGTGGAACCTCGGATGCCGCGATAGTAAGCATTTCCGAAGGCGGTTCACCTGAACCTCCGGTAGTAACGGCCGATAAGGGCTCGATATGCGGAAATGAAAAAGCCATCCTTACCGCTACCGGCTGTATGGGCGGAGTGATCCACTGGTCAACCGGTGAAACCGGCTTCCAGATCGAGGTAGGGCAGGGTGTATACACTGCTACCTGTGTGGATGCCTGCGGTAATGAGTCGATCGCCTGTATCGCAGTAGAGATTGATGATAACGCAACCCTACCGGATGCTCCTGAAATCTGGGCAAGCACGGATGGTGTATGTGGTGAGGAGTTGGCGACCTTAACAGCGAACGGCTGTACAGGCGGAACCGTGATCTGGTCTAACGGAAGCGAAGGACACAGCATCCAGGTAAGTGCCGGTACGTATACCGCCATCTGTAAAACCGACTGCGGTGAATCGGCAGGGTCGAACAGTGTGATCGTCCATGCCAAAGGCGGAACCCTGAGCATCTCAAGCGACAAGACCGCTTACTGTGCAGGAGAAACGGTAACACTGACCGCCAGCGGATGTACCAACGGAACGGTAAGATGGTCGAACGGAGCCACAGGCAACAGCATTACACTGGAAGCCAGCGCAAGCATGACCATGACCGCAGTATGTTCTGTGGGCGGTTCAACAGGCTCCTGTGACTTTGCAGTGGGCGATGTGGAATTTGATTACCAGGCGCAGCAGAACCCTAACGGTATGAATACCCGGTTCCTGCTGACCGATCATGCTTATGACATATTGCAGGTGAAAACCACGCCTAAATTTGAGAATGTTCAGGCGGGTACCTATAAAGTGATCAGCCTGGTGTATATCGGCGAGATCCCGGGACTTGCTGAGGGTGCCAACTACAGCGATCTTGATAAAGGAGAATGTTATAACGATGACGAAACCGAGATCTCAGTTTGTAACCCGGATACCCCGGGAGAAGAATGTGAGGCTGTAGGTTCGATCACCGTTCAGGTGAAACCGGCCGGAGAATGCGGCGATGGTGGTAATGAAGAAGCTTGTGAGACTGCACCTACCGTGATCTCTTCCGTAGGTTCGGCTACCTGTCTGGGAACTTCGGTTACCCTGACCGCCCTGAACTGTAATGCACAGGTGGTGTGGAATACCGGAGCGACGGGAGCATCAATCCACTTTGTTCCGACAGAAACCGGAGCTTACAAATTCTCTGCGAAGTGTGTGAGCACAGCGGCAGGATGTGAAAGTGAAGTTTCTCAGGAAATCACGGTGAACGTGGTGGATGCCCTGCCGAAGCCAATGGCGATCGAGACCTTGAACAACATCTGTCCGCTGGCCTATGTGGATCTGAGAAATGCCATCCTGGGAGAACCAACCACAGGCGGAACGTTTGAATTCCGTTACGGAAACTCACCGTCATCTGCACTGGTGACCTCGGCCCAGGTAACAAGCGGCGTGTACTACCTGTTTGAAAGAAATACAGCAGGATGTTACTCGGAGGGAACTGCAGTGACCGTAGTGATTTCAGACGACTGTGAAAACCCTGTTTATCCTACAGCAGTAGATGTGGCGATCCATAAAACCGGCGACAAAGAAACCGCTGAAGTGAACGAAGAAGTGACCTACACGGTAACGGTATCCAATGTCGGCGAAAGCGGAGCTTCCGGTATCCGGGTAAGAGATATCATCCCGGTAGGCCTGCAGATAACCCAGGTAGGTGAGAATGCCTTCCTCGAAGACGGTGTAGTAAGAATCAGCCTCGATACTCTGGCGCCGGGCGCCTTGATAGAGGTAACGTATACCGGAACCGTAACAGCGCCGGGCAGAATAGCGAACAAGGCGGAGCTGGAAGCGGTGGCTCAGAACGATACCAACCTCGACAACAACTCCTCTATATGGGTGATCAACAACGTAGCCCAGGTAGATTCGCTGATCGGACTGGCCAAAGCGGTTGGAGAGATAGTGAAGCGGGAGGATATGGGAGAACAGGTGTATGAAGTACCGTTCTTATTTACAGTGACCAATATGGGTCTGAAAGACCTGGATCACGTAAGGTTGACCGACACGCTTTCGCTTACCTTCGGAAACACTGAGATGATCGAGTCGGTACACCTCGAAGCGGATCCCGGACTGACTGTGAACCCGAACTATACCGGTAGTGGTGAACAAACGGATCTGCTGATCGCTGAAGAGAGCGCCATAGCGGCCGGAGCCACACTCAATGTTCGAATGAAAGTGTTTGTGAACATGGGCAGCAGCGCCTCCGGAAGCTTCGCTAACTCGGCAACGGTTTACGCCGGCACCGATAACGTGATCTCTGACCGGTCAACTGACGGCGTGAATGCAGATCCGGATAATGACGGTGATCCGACCAATAACGGTACACCTACCGAATTTACCATCGGAGACCAGGTGCCTGAGCCCGATTACGGTATAGGAGCGGCTCTGGCTATAGTTGACTCGGCCTTCGTGAATAACGGAACTGCTTACGAAGTGACCTACCTGGTGCAGATACGTAACTATGGCCCCGATACACTTAGCGGAGTATTCCTGACCGACACGCTGATGCATACTTTTGCGGAGGCCACGGACTTCTCAGTAAGCGGTGCACCCGTGCTGATCTCGGAAGGAAGTACACTGGTGGTTAACCCTGAGTTTGACGGTAAGAATGACTTCAGACTGTTGCTGCCGGATGCGGAAGCTAAGCTGGCTCCGGGTCAGATCGACTCTGTCGAGTTCAAAGTAACTGTGGTATTCGGAACGAATGCCGGGCCATACAGCAATAACGTGATTGCATTTGGTGAAGATAACGGAACGATATTAACAGATACTTCCAATGCGGGTCTGGATATCATCAAGCACCTGAGTACACCTACGGTGTTCAGTATCCCGGGAGAAGATGAGGATCCGCGGAACCTGGTAGATATCCCTGAAGGATTCTCACCGAACGGTGACGGTATTAATGATAACTGGAAAATAGATCTGAAAGGCGATGCGAAGATCGAGAAGCTGATCATTGTAAACCGCTACGGCTCTACCCTGTATGAAGAAGACGGAGAGACGGTATCTACCATAGGTTGGGATGGTAAGGCAAACAAGGGGGTGATTCCGGGTGTCGGAACCGTACCTACCGGAACCTACTATTACAAACTGAAACTGGTAGGACAGGATAAATACATCATTGATTACATCACGGTGGAGAGATAAACCTTTGACCGGCCCGGGTAACTGAGTCGGTCAAAGGTTTTCAGAAAAACCAAACCTTCGAAAGCCCTTCAACAGGATCAGGGTGACAGAATCAGGCCTTATTGGCTCGCGCATGTCACCCTGAGTTTGTCGAAGGGTTTAACGTTTTCAGGCCTTTTATTTTCTGCTTCCCGGGGAAAACATTAGGGCGGCCGGTTCGCCTTTCGTAAAACCTTACGTAACTTTGCAACTTAAATAATCACAAAGAAGTAAGTTGCCAGTAGGCCGGCCAATGAAGCCCGGAACTAAGTACTCGGAACTCGGAACTTTTTAAATAATGAAAACCTACTTTCTTCAGGTTCAGAAAATTGTCAGGGAAACGGAAGATGCCGCCTCCTTACATTTCTGGCATCCCATCAGCGAGCAGATCCGGTATAAGGCCGGGCAGTTTCTTACAGTGCTCGTTCCCGGAAGTGACGGGAAGAAAGTCAGACGCAGCTATTCCATGTCGAGCTCTCCGGCCACCGATTCGTCCGTGGCCATCACCGTGAAGCGGGTAAAAGGCGGGGAGGTCTCCAATTACCTCTGCGACCAGGTCCGGGAGGGCGACTTCCTGGAGGTGATCGAACCCATGGGCCGTTTCATCTATGAACCGGAAGAACCCCACCACGGCAAGCTGGTGATGATAGCGGCCGGAAGCGGGATAACGCCACTGTTCTCTATCCTGAAGACGGTTTTGAAGACCACCGACCGCCAGGTGCTTCTGATCTACGGGAACCGGGATGAAAAAAGCATCATCTTTAAGGATAAGCTACAGCAGATGGAATCGGAATATGCCGGCCGCTTTACCGTAGTGCATATCCTCAGCCGGCCTTCCGGTTACTGGGTAGGGCATCGCGGACGGATCAATCAGGCCAACGGGATATGGTTTATGAAGGAGAACCGGGTAGATTTTAAACACGACTTCTTTTATATGTGCGGTCCGGAGGCCATGATGGATGAGATGCACAAGATTTACAAACTGTTTGACGTTCCGGAAAAACATATTTTCTATGAACGTTTCAATGCGCCCGTACAGGACGAGGAAGAGTTGTTGGAAAGCCTGCCCGACCTGAAAAAGCAGACAGTGACCGTTCATTATGAAGGTGACACCCATGTCTTTGAGGTAGAACCCCATCAGACCATCCTGGAGGCGGCCCTTGAGCTCGATATTGATCTTCCCTATTCCTGCCAGGCGGGGATGTGTACGGCCTGTCTCGGAAAATGCCTTGGCGGGGAGGTGAAAATGGATGAGGATGAGGGGCTGACCGAGAAGGAGATCGCGGCGGGCTATGTGCTTACATGCGTGTCTCGGCCGATGTCGGAAGGCGTGGTGATCGAAATCGACTGAGAAGAGTATTAAACAAAGCATTTGTAGTTTTAAACATCTGCTGACATACTGCTGTCATGGGCTTAGGATAGATTTGTATCATAAACAAAACAAATACTATCATGAGCGAAGTTATTTCATCTGCGGGCTCCGAAGTTATTTCATCGACCTCCCTTCTGAAGATGTGGCAGGGTAACCGCAACCTTACCCGCAGGGTGATCGAGGCCTTTCCCGAAAAGGAGTTGTTTGAATTTTCTGTGGGCGGCATGCGTCCGTTTGCGGAGCTGGCCAAGGAGCTGCTGGCGATTGCTGTGCCCGGACTTACGGAAATTACGGGCGGCGATACCGTTCCCCTGAAAGAAGACCTGGATGTACATTCGAAAGCAGAGTTACTGAAGCTATGGGATGAGGCCACGCAAGGCATTGATACGTTATGGACCCGGATTACTCCTGAACGATTCGGCGAAACCATCAATCTTTTCGGTCAATATGAAGGTACTATAATTGACTCTATCCTGTATTTTATTGAAAATGAGATCCATCACCGCGGGCAGGGCTATGTGTATCTCAGGGCTTTGGGTATTCAGCCGCCATTCTTCTGGGAGCGGTAGGAACCTGACGAGCGGGATGAACGTTTTCGGGTTTCTCACAGATCGCACAGATTTACACAGATTAATATAAAAGACCGGTAATAAAAATAGTCGGGAGCTGTGTAAATCTGTGCGATCTGTGAGACATTCACTCCGCACATCGTTCACCCGCTTTGATTCTTCATGATCTGTCGAAGCAGTTTTTCCACGTTGTTCTTTAGTGCTTCGGGTTCGATCACCTGAATGTAATCTCCGAAACTGAGGATCCAGCGGGGAAAGGCTTCAGCAATTTCTATCGTATGGAAGGTCATCTCTACTCCGTCATCGGTTACCTTTTCCGATACAAATCCATATTGCATTTTACTGTTGACGAGGTAGCGTATGATCTTTGGATCGACCCGCAGGCGCACGGTAGTGCGGGGAAAGCTTTCTGCATGATGCAGATAATCGGAAAGTTTACCGTGTCTGCGGGTAAACCGGTTGGAAGTACTCCGGATGGCCAGGATACGGTCGGTGCGGAACTGCCGGTAATCCCCGCGCAAAAGGCAGAAGCCCAGGATGTACCAGTTATTGTTCTCATGAAAAATACCTACGGGCTCAATTTCTCTTTCAGAAATGATGTCGGTGATGGCCTTGTATTCCAGGATAACCGACTTCCGGTCGGCAATACCGTGCAGCACAGTGTGGAGCGAATCTTCGATCTCGCTGTTGAAAAGCGCTTTGGGCGGACGCACCTGTATAGTTTCTTCCAGGGAGTCGAGCCACTCTTTGTCGTAGCTTTTGAGCACCGACCGGATCTTGACGATCGCCGACTGGTAGTGGTCGCCCAGGCTTTTATCAGAGAAGCTCCGCATCAGCTTTTCCCCCGTGACCAGGCTTCCCGCTTCTTCGCGGGTAAACATCACCGGCGGCAGACGGTAACCCTCCATAAGCGAATAACCGATCCCGGCTTCGGAGAGAATAGGGACTCCTGCGCTTTCCAGTGTTTTAACGTCGCGGTAGATGGTGCGTAGGCTGACGCCGAAGCGGTCGGCCAGGTCCTGCGCCTTGACGATCCGTTTGGCCTGGAGTGAGGTAAGAATGGCTATGATCCGGTTGATCTTTTTGAGGCTGTCATCAATCATTTAAATATTTGTATTATAGTAAGTTTGTAAATTTATACTATTAGTAATATATTTAATTAATAAGATTACGCACCTGAAAAACAAACTGTTAAAAGGCATCGTCCTTAAAGCGGAATATTCCCGTGCTTTTTCTTCGGCAGGTGATCTACCTTGTTCACCAGGGTCTCAAAGGCCCGGATGAGCTTCCGGCGTGTAAACCGGGGCTCGATCACCTCATCCACAAAGCCTCTTTCGGCTGCCTGGTAGGGATTGGCGAATAGTCCGGCATATTCCTGCTCTTTCTCTCTGAGCTTGGCTTCCGGGTCAGGCGCTTCCGAGATCTCCTTTTTGAAGATGATCTCACTGGCGCCTTTGGCCCCCATTACGGCGATCTCGGCGGTAGGCCAGGCAAAATTAAAATCGGCGCCGATATGTTTGGAGTTCATGACATCATACGCACCGCCGTAGGCTTTACGGGTGATGACGGTGATCCGGGGCACGGAGGCTTCCGAGAAGGCATACAGGAGCTTGGCCCCGTTGGTGATAATGCCGTTCCATTCCTGGTCGGTACCGGGTAAGAAACCCGGTACATCCACCAGTACGGCCAGTGGAATATTAAAGCAGTCGCAGAAGCGAATAAAACGTGCTGCTTTTTTGGAACTTTCGATATCAAGCACCCCCGCCAGGCTCATGGGCTGGTTGGCCACAATGCCTACGCATTTCCCTGCCAGCCGGCCGAAGCCCACCACGATATTCTCCGCATAGTTCCGGTGGATCTCCAGGAAAGAATCGCGGTCAAGGATACCGCGGATGACCTCGTGCATATCGTAAGGCTGGTTGGGGTTTTCCGGCACGATATCTTCCAGCTCTTCACGGATCTCCATATCGTGCTGATAGGACAGCGCCGGTGGCCGCTCTTCGCAGTTTTGAGGAAGAAAGGCCAGCAGCTCCCGGATCTGCTGAATGCATTCGTAGTCCGACCCGGAGGTCAGGTGGGTCACCCCCGACCGGGCCGCATGCGTGGAAGCCCCGCCCAGCTCTTCGGACGACACCTCCTCATTGGTGACCGTTTTGACCACATTGGGCCCGGTGACAAACATGTAGCTTGAGTTCTCCACCATCAGGATGAAGTCGGTGATGGCAGGCGAGTATACGGCGCCGCCCGCGCAGGGCCCCATGACGGCGGAGATTTGCGGGATCACCCCGGAGGCGCGTACATTCCGGTAAAAGATGTCGGCATAACCACCGAGCGAACGTACGCCTTCCTGTATCCGGGCGCCGCCCGAGTCGTTCAGGCCAATCAGCGGTGCGCCGGTTTTCATAGCCATGTCCATCAGCCGGCAGATCTTTTCGGCATGGGTCTCGGAAAGGGAGCCGCCGAAAACGGTGAAATCCTGGGAGAATACGTAGATCAGCCGCCCGTTGACGGTGCCGTAGCCGGTGATCACGCCGTCGCCGTAATAGATCTGCGATTCCATACCGAAATCTTTGGTGCGGTGAACTACCAGTGCGCCGGTTTCTTCGAAGGAGCCTTCGTCCAGCAGGAGGAGGATCCTTTCCCGGGCTGTCAGCTTATTTTTTTTGTGCTGTGCGGCAATGCGGCTCTCTCCGCCACCCAAAACCGCCTCTTGCAGTTTTTGTTTCAGTATTTCGCTCTTAGGCCCCATGATGCAGTAGTGTTTTAATGATATGAATGCCGGATGCGGCGATGCGTGTACCCGGGCCGAAGATCCCCTTCACGCCGGTGGAGTAGAGGAAGTCGTGATCTCCCGGCGGGATAACGCCGCCTACCGTGACCAGGATGTCGGGCCGGCCCAGCGCTCTCAGCTTTTCGATCACCTGGGGGACCAGTGTTTTGTGGCCGGCGGCCAGTGAGCTGATGCCTACCACATGAACATCGTTTTCCACAGCCTGAAGGGCCACTTCATCGGGGGTTTGAAAGAGCGGACCGATGTCTACGTCAAAGCCCAGGTCGGCAAAGCCCGTGGCAATGACCCTGGCGCCGCGGTCGTGGCCGTCCTGTCCCAGCTTGGCGATCAGTATCCGGGGCCGGCGGCCCTGCGTTTCCAGGAAGCCGGCGGTCATTTTCCGGGCTTCCGCAAATTCTTCATTATTATCCATGGTCTTCCGGTAAACTCCGCTGAAGCTTCTGATGGTGGCCTTGTAGCGGCCGTATACCTGCTCCAGGGTCTGGGAAATTTCCCCTAAAGTACAACGTTCGCGGGCGGCTTCAATGGCAAAAGCCAGTAAATTGCCCTGTTCGCCGGCAGCGCATTCGCCGAGGGCCTCCAGGGCGGACTGCACTTTCTGCGGGTCTCTTTCCGCCCGGATCCGGCGCAGACGGGCGATCTGGGCCGTCCGTACCGTCTCATTAGAAACCTGCAGGGTTTCCGGCAGCACCTCATCCTGCACCGGAAAGAGGTTTACGCCAATGATCTTTTCCGTGCCGCTGTCGATGGCCGCCTGCTTGCGGGTGGCTGCCTCTTCGATCCGGAGCTTGGGGATGCCTTTTTCAATGGCCGCCGCCATGCCACCGGCTTCCTCCACCTCTGCCATCAGCTTCCGGGCCTTTTCTACCAGCTCATGGGTGAGGTATTCTACATAGCGTGAACCGGCCCAGGGGTCAATGGCCCCGATGATACCCGCTTCCCGGCTTTGGAGGTACTTCTGGGTTTCACGGGCAATGCCCGCCGAAAAATCCGTCGGCAGGGCTATGGCCTCGTCGAGGGAGTTGGTATGCAGCGACTGCGTGCCGCCGAATACCGCCGCCATGGCCTCGATGGTGGTTCGGGAAATGTTATTGAACGGGTCCTGGGCCGTCAGGCTCCAGCCGGAGGTCTGGCAATGGGTGCGAAGCGCCAGCGACTTCGGGTTTTGAGGCTCAAACCGGCTAACGATTTCCGCCCACAGCAGGCGGGCGGCCCGCATCTTGGCGATTTCCATGAAAAAGTTCATGCCGATGCCCCAGAAGAAGGAAAGGCGGGGTGCAAAATCATCGATCCCTATCCCGGCCCGGATCCCCGTACGGATATACTCCAGGCCGTCGGCCAGGGTATAGGCCAGCTCCATGTGGGCGGGAGCCCCGGCCTCGTGCATGTGGTATCCGCTGATGCTGATAGAATTGAACCGGGGCATATAGCGGGAAGTGTAGGCAAAAATATCGCCGACGATCTTCATGGAAGGCCCGGGCGGATAGATGTAGGTGTTCCGCACCATAAACTCTTTGAGGATGTCGTTCTGAATGGTGCCGCTGAGCTTTTCAGGGGGTACCCCCTGCTCCTGTGCCGCCACAATGTAGAAGGCAAGCACGGGGATCACGGCCCCGTTCATGGTCATGGATACCGACATCTCACCGAGGGGGATCCCGTCAAAAAGGAGCTTCATGTCTTCCACGGAATCGATGGCCACCCCGGCCATGCCCACATCGCCCGTCACCCGGGGGTGGTCGGAGTCATAGCCCCGGTGGGTGGCCAGGTCAAAGGCCACCGAAAGCCCCTTCTGGCCACGGGCCAGGTTCCGCCGGTAGAAGGCATTGCTTTCTTCCGCGGTGGAAAAGCCCGCATACTGCCGGATGGTCCACGGCCGGTTCATATACATGCTGGCATAGGGCCCGCCCAGGTAGGGGGCGATGCCGGAAAGAAATTTCGTATGTTCCCATTCAATCTCCGGAAGTGAATTCGGCACGGTGATCCCTTCGGCCGTGGGGTATTCACGGGTAGGAGGGGGCAGGGGAAGATCCTTCAGGATATTTATACGGGTGTATTTCATCTCCTGCTCCAGTTGCTTAGGGGGTTAGGCGGAAAGTGCAGCTTGTCGCGCAGCCACCCGGCCATGGTGACCACGGCTGCCTCATAGGCAAGTGAGCGACGAAGAGCCTCCGCATCGGCCGGGGAGAAGTGTTTTTTGACGAAATGCGTATCAAACTCCCCGTTGACAAAAGCGGGATGTTCCATCACGTAGCGGCCAAACGGCAGGGTGGTGGAGATGCCGTCTATAGCATACCTGTCTATGGCGTCTTTCATGGCCGCGATGGCTTCGCTGCGATCGTTTCCCCGGGTGATCAGTTTGGCGATCATGGGGTCATAATATATGGGAATGTCCATGCCCTGCTCGTAGGCATCATCCAGGCGGATATTTTCTCCTTCCGGCCGCCGGTACTTCCGGAGGGTTCCGGTAGAAGGAAGGAAATCGTGGAAAGGGTCTTCCGCATATACCCTGACTTCTATTGCATGGCCCAGGATTTGGAGGTCTTTCTGCCCGAAGGCCAGTTTTTCGCCACGCGCTATCCGGATCTGCTGCTCCACCAGGTCTACGCCCGTGATGATCTCGGTAACGGGGTGCTCCACTTGCAGGCGGGTGTTCATTTCGAGGAAATAAAAGTTTCGGTTTTCGTCGAGGAGGAACTCTACCGTTCCTGCACCGGTGTAGTTACAGGATTTGGCCACCCTGACGGCCGCTTCGCCGATACGCTGCCGGATCTCCGGGGTGAGGGCGGCTGACGGGGCCTCTTCAATAACCTTCTGGTGTCTTCGTTGTACGCTGCATTCCCTTTCAAATAAATGAACGGTATTTCCGTACTCATCGGCCAGCACCTGTACCTCAATATGCCGGGGCGAGGCCACATATTTTTCGATGAAGACGGAACCGTCGCCGAAGGCGGCACGCGCTTCGCTTACAGCCCTCTCCATCTGCTCCGCAAATTCTTCTTCTCTTTCCACCACACGCATCCCTTTTCCGCCCCCTCCTGCGGAGGCTTTGATCAGGATAGGAAACCCGATGTTCCGGGCGGTTTCCTTCGCATCACCGATGTTTTCAATGGCGGTGTCCGTACCGGGAACCAGGGGGATGTTGTAGGCTTTGACGGTTTCTTTGGCAGCCAGTTTGGATCCCATTACCCGGATGGCATGCGGATCCGGGCCGATAAATTTGATCCCTGCATCCTGCACCTTCTGTGCGAAGGCGGCATTTTCACTCAGGAAGCCGTAGCCCGGGTGGATACCCTCCACGCCAAGCTCCCGGGCATAGCGAATGATCTTGTCACCGTCGAGGTAAGAAGTTGCTGAGGGGGCCGCTCCGAGGAAAACGGCTTCATCCGCATATTTGACATGGAGCGCGTGCCGGTCGGCTTCGGAATACACCGCCACCGTTTTTATCCCCATCTTCCGGAGGGTTCTCATAATGCGGAGGGCGATCTCGCCCCGGTTGGCCACCAATACTTTATTCATATCCGGTAAGGAATTTTTCCCAGGTTTGCGTGATTATTTTTCGGGTCAGGTCATCCAGAAACCAGCTTCCTGCTGCTGCGTCATCTACCCGGTCGAGGAAGCTTTCTTTCTGCAGGATATGCTGGATGTTCCGGTTGATCCGCCGGGAAAAGGCCCGGCTGTATTGGGGTTCCGGGTAGGGCAGGAGAACAGACTCGATCCAGTCGGCCCCGCCTATGGCAGAGGAAGCGACCATTTGGGTGTTCGCAATGACCTGCAGGTTAGGGTCAACCGGCCCGGAATTAATGATAACCAAAATACGGCTTTTCACAATCTCCTCATTCACCTCTTCAATTTTCTGCCACAGGTAACGGAGCGCCTTAACGGAGGCCAGGTTGAGGTAGAAATTTTCCTGGACCGGCAGGGAAAACACGACCTTTCGTATACCTTCCGTGAAAACCGTTTTTTCGGCCCGTGTCAGCAGACGAGCCAGGGAGGCTACGGATACATCGACATGAGGATCGGCTATTTCAAGGGAAAGATGCCCGCGGTACAGTTTGTTGGCTGTTTTGAATTTAGCAAGAGGAAGACCCTGCACCACGATATCCAGTTTACTGAGATCGTAACCTTTACTGACGATATATTGGTGCAGGTTTCGCAGGGGTTTATTGTCTTCTACCCGTACCCTCAGCGTAATAAAATCCAGGTAAACGTTTTCCAGCAGGTGGGGGAATACGGTGTTGGCGTCGGCCCGAAGGGTGATACCGCCCGCTCCGCCTTCCAGGCTTTCCAGTACTTCTTCAGCAGATTCCGCCGGTTGGGAAATGATCCAGCCTTCGCCGGGTTTATGAATGCTGACGGAAGCAGCGCCCTCGTGTTTTACAAAGGGATTGGCCTTCAGCTCAGCTGAAACAGAATATTCTGTGGCCGGAGCCTTCAGCTCTTCTTCCACCAGCCGGAGCCACTCAGGATATGTGGGGGACGAAAACATTCTTTATTCCAGCTCAATTAAAACCTGCCCCTTGTCAACGGCCTCGCCCTCCTTCACACAGATCTTTTTGATGACCGTATCGTGACCCACCTTCAGCACGTTTTCCATCTTCATGGCTTCCAGGATGAGTACCGTGTCATTTTCAGCTAGGGTTTGCCCTTCTGAAACGGCTATTTTCAGCACCAGTCCCGGCATCGGCGCTTTCAGATGGGTGAGCCGGGCGTTTCCGGATCGTTTCATTCCCATCGAGTCAATGAGCTCATCGAGTCGGTTCCGTATCCTGACCTGAAACGTTGCACCGCGGCTTTCCGTCTCATAGGTGCGGTCGGCCACTTTCTCCGTGGTACCACGAAAAACCCGGTTTTGGAAAAGAACGGCCCCGGGGTCCTGGTGCCGGATATTTTCAATGTCTTCCGGAGTGAATTCAAATTCCAGCCCGTCGACGATTACCTTAAGATTGCCGTTCTGCATGCTTACCTGACCTTTATGATGCAATATAATCTTTTCAGGGAAAAATGCAAAATTTGCCGGCAGGGCCACTTCCATTCAGTTCACCATTCCTGTACAAAGGCAGTTTTTAGCTTGTTTCCGGTCAGAGGCCCGAGTTATTCCAACTCCTCCAGCCACATCTGCGAAAAGGCCCTTGCGGCGGTTACGGGCTCTTTTCCGGCGCGGTAGAGCATCCGCCAGGTATGCGACTTGCGTTCATATTCAGGATTTGCGAATCTTTGTTTTCCGTCATTGCCTTTCGGCAGGAGTTTCGCTTCAAAGTCAATATCTTCGGACAGGGTCAGGAACTCTTTTAGAAAATCCCGGATTCTTTGCTTTTTGTCGAGGGCCAGCCGCTGTTCCCTGTTCTGCTGGTCGTCATTATAATTTTTCTGTTCGCTGAGAAAGTCCATTTCCAGTAGGGTATCGGACATAAACCGGGCCAGTTTTTGAGTGGCCTGATTTTTATCGGTTTTAGCCAGATCACGGATCGCTTCAAGGTCTTTTTTGCCGGTCCGGGCCTTGTCGGGGGTGATACCCATCTGCCTGAACATGGCGGCTGTATTCTCATCGGCATTTGCAAGTACCTGTGCATAGGAATCATAAGCGGCGATTTGAGGCTCTAAGATAATCGCGAATATATCCTGGCCCATACCGCTAAGCTGCCGGTAGCTGTCTTCTACTTCTTTGTATTTACTTTCGGCCCGCTGTTTCCATATCGGGTCGTTAAAGTCAGGCTTGTTGCTATCGCTATAGGTACCTTCTACCCATTTTGTATAGTCATCGTCGAACTTCCCGCTCATCAAATACGATTTCACCACTTCCCCTACCGCAGTGACCACCGCGCCGCGTTCGGCAGGAGGAATAGCCTTACAAAGACGGATCTTGAGCTGCCCGGTCACAGACGACAGATAAAACCTCTGACTTTCTATACCTTCCAAAGCCGCCCTGTGCATGCCTTCAGTGCTGGAACCCACCCGGCTCAGGACATCATCAGCAACGGCCAGTGACAATCCGGCCAGCATTGCGAGTGCATAAATTCCGTTTTTCATATCTTATTGCATTAGTAATCAATACAAATATGGTAAAATTAATAAACTTCCTGGTTGGATTTGCCTGAAGATTATATGTTAATTATCAGGTATATTTTCCTGTCGTCATTGCAAAAATCTTCGTTTGATATCCTGTGTCGGAACCATACAGGTATCCCGTTTCCCAAATATTCTGTATCGTGTCTTTGCAATCAGGCCATAAATAAAATCTCTCAATGGTCTCGGAAGGATGATGAAAACATAAAATAGTTTCCAAACCCCACCCAACTCTTTCAACACGTGAAGTCCTGCCGATGATTTGAGAAAGTATTTGTTCCCGTTAATGAACACGAAAGAATCAAAATCATCTGTCGGTAAACCCATTTTTTTAAGCAATGTTTGTCCGCTTTCAGATTGCAATGAAGCAAATTTGAATTTTCCTTCCGGGTCTCTTTTAATGACGAACTGAACAATACAGTTGCACAAATTACAGACTCCGTCAAAGAGTAAAACAGGTGTTTCGCTATTGTTCATTGTTCCGATCCTGTAATATTTATTCAATTATATCGGAGCGGTTTTGTTTTTTGCAAGTGTCCAGAAAATTACCCCTACAATTAATAATGAGCAATTTACACCGATATGCAGTAACCTTACGTATTGAGTATCCTCAATGTATTTAAACGCATATTGCCCCCAATTGTTCAATGATGCGTGAGCCAGACAAATGATCCATATACTGCCTGACTTTACCCACAACCACCCTATCAGAACCCCTGCTCCGATATACCCTAATTGATTGATCCCCACTAATTGATACGTTGGAATACCCTCTATATAGTGAATTCCACTTTACCGGAAATTTATTCCAGTCAACGGCCCCGGTTTCGGCTTTGAAGAATAATTTCATGATCACGACAGCGATGGCAGGAATAAACATTGAAACATAGCCTATCCCTATATATTTACTGGCATGACCTCCCGTGAGCATTACAATCAGAGAAATCAATATACTCAGTCCGAAGCTAATCAGGAGAAAATAAATCAAGTGTCTTTGTTGTTTCATTTTTAATCTTTGTCAGGGCTTTCTGGTGTACTGAGCTCCCCGTGATTCTTCGGTCCGGACTGTCGTTGAGTAAAATTAATACTTTCTGTCTGTATTTTGTTCCCCGGGGTAAACGACAGTTTAAAATGACCTGTGCTGTCTCGTTGGCCCCGGTTGGGCAGACCGGTTTGGCGATCGAAGTAAAGTTATGAGCCACGCCCTCGTCAGGCAAAAGATGGGTTGAAGAAATGGTATCCGGTTCAAGAACAGGTGCTGTGAAATTCTTTCCTGATGAAACAGTTTAAGTTACACTCTCGAATTTATATTAAAAATACTTCTCCAATTTTCAGAATTTTAAGTTCATTCCTGATTTTGCCTTCGGAACTGAGAGCATTGAATATTTTTTCGGGTTCGCTCATTGGTTCATCGGCAGAATCAAAAGTTCCGTAATGAAACGGGATAAAAGTTTTTGCCCCTGTTGCATGAAAAGCATCTACGGCATTAAATGGGTCTTGGTGGTGTGGCGACATAAACCACGTTGGGGAATAAGCACCTGCACCTATTAACGCAACATTGATGTTAGGAAACAACTCTCCAATGGTTTTAAAATGTGAGCCATGACCTGAATCGCCACCATAATAGATACATTTATTTTCCGATTGAATCATAAAACCACCCCAAAGGGTTTTGTTTACATCAAAGAGGTTTCTGTTAGCCCAATGTCTTGACGGTAAAAAAGTAATCTTCAATTTATCGTTAAGTTGATACTGCTGATACCAACCTGCCGATTGGACAGAGTTGTTAATCCATTTTGCTATCAATTCATCAAGTTTTAAACCGACTAATATTCGGGCTTTCGGATTATTTTCTGACAGACGTTTCAAACTGTTTTTATCGCAATGGTCATAATGAGCGTGTGAAACCAATATATAGTCTATGTTTTGTAGTTTATTCGGCTCAACAGGTAATTCTGAATAGCGTTTGCCAACAGGTAATTTGCCAAACATAGGGTCAATCAAAATACGAACACCTGACAGTTGAATAAAAAAACTTGCATGTCCTAACCAAACAATTTTGTCTGCTGGTTCAGAAAGCCAATCATCATTTTTACAAACAGTAATCCGCCAATCATCATTTTTTTTGAGTTGCCTCTGCGGATTTCTTTGCAACATAAATTTTAAAATCGCTCTGTAACTGATTACCGTTGGATATTCGTAATTGATGAATAAACCGTTTTGGTCTAATGGCGTTCCTGCCCAATCCGGCATAATTGTCTGTAATGCTGAATTTAATGTATGGCTTTTGACTGTCGGCATTTTTCTTTTTGAGAAGAACCTTTTAATGATAAATAGTAATGCTGTCAACATTTTTGCTGAAAATTATTGGGTTCAAAGAATGTTAGTGTCTTGCTCTTTGACCTGTCAATTCTGTCGGGGCATAACCAAACTGCTTTTTAAACGCAAACGAAAAATGCGATAAATTTTCAAAGCCAACTTCGTAACAAACCTCAACAGGTTTACTCTTTTGTTCGGCAAGTTGATAATGTGCTAATTCTAATCGCTTTTGGGTGAGCCACCTTTGCGGTGTAATGTTAAACGCTTTCATAAAGTCCCGCTTGAAAGTTGTAAG
>CAZLXI010000060.1:0-18284 GCA_964563435.1 uncultured Lacihabitans sp. | reverse complement strand
CATCTTCGGGAAGAACATAATCGCGGTGGTTAAAGAAGGCATGCGCCTTAACGGCCTTGTAAAGGGAGATCCCCGCCCGGGGCGAAACGCCGAAAAGAATATAACGGGCCTCATCTTTTAATCCATACTCTTCGGGATTCCGGGTAGCAAAAACCAGTTCCACAATATACTTCTCCAGGGTTTCTGAAATGGTTACTGCGTTGATATGACGTTTTATTTCCTCGATCTCCCGTTTGTTCAGCACATGATGGATCTTCGGATTAAAATCGTAGCCGGAAACCCGCTGGATCATTTCCAGCTCCGACCGTTTGTCGAGATAATCTACATACACCTTCATCATGAACCGGTCTACCTGGGCTTCGGGCAGAGGGTAGGTGCCTTCCTGTTCCACGGGGTTCTGGGTGGCCAGCACGAGGAAAGGGGTATCAAGCCGGAACGACTCTTCCCCTATGGTGATTTGCTTTTCCGCCATGGCTTCAAGAAGGGCCGACTGTACCTTGGCCGGTGCCCGGTTAACTTCGTCTGCCAGGATAAGGTTAGAGAAGATGGGGCCTTTTTTTACTTCAAAATTGCCTGATTTCTGGTTGAAGATCATGGTTCCCACAAGATCGGAGGGGAGGAGGTCCGGGGTGAACTGAATCCGCTGAAAACCCAGGTCCAGCACCTGGGCCAGGGAGTTGATCGTTTTGGTTTTGGCCAGGCCGGGTACTCCCTCCAGCAGAATATGACCATCCGTAAAAAGACCGATCAGAAGACGGTTGATCAGGTTCTCCTGGCCAATCACCGCCTTACCTATCTCGGTGTGAATTTCACTGATTTTACGATGAAGATATTCTTTTCTTTCCATAAATATAGAGCATGTTTAAAGTTTGTCCTTTGGACTCATTTCTTTATTTCCAGGAATCTTTCCTTTCCGAAAAAATCTTTCAATAGTCTTACATGACTGTATCCCAGGTTTTTAAAGACAGCGGCGGTCTCCTCCCCCAGGTAACTGTTGATCTCCACCCAGATAGCCCCTCCCGGGGCAAGGTGCCGGGAGCCTGTTTCCGCAATATGCCGGTAAAAGACCAGCGGGTCCTGGTCCGGAACAAAGAGCGCCAGGTGGGGCTCGAAATCCAGGACATTCTTACGCATCTCGGGTTTTTCGTTCTCCTTGACGTAGGGGGGATTACTGATGATGAGGTCAAACATATCCACCGCAAAAGGATTCTCAAAATCGAGCATATTGGCCAGGGCAAATGTTACCCGTGCCTGGTGGGCCCGCGCATTGCTTTCTGCCGTGGCAAGGGCATGGTCGGAAATATCAATGGCATATACACGGGCATCCGGAATCTCCAGCGCGAGCGTGACGGAGATACACCCGCATCCGGTACCGAGGTCGAGAACGGTCTTCGGGGTCAGTGATGATACCCGGCTCACCATTTCTTCGGTCTCCGGACGGGGGATCAGCACCGAGGGATTCACCCCAAAGCTCCTGTTCATAAACCACGCCTCTCCGAGGATGTACTGAACGGGTTCGCCCTGGTTGATCCGTTCAATATAAAACTCCAGGGAATCCGCTTCCCGGTCGGTTTCACCCACCAGCAGATCCGTCCGGCTCACTCCCCAGAGCTTCTGTAAAAGTAGAAAAGCTATTTCACGCGCCTCGTCCTTGCTGTAGAACCAGATCTCCGCACAAACCTTTTCGTAAATTTCCTTCAGGCTTCTCATCCCTTATTTAATGCCGGTCTACAATTTCCGGAGCCAGATATTTCTGAACTGGTTTTTATTTCCATGGTCCTGCAGGAATATCACGTCTTCGCCGTGCGCCTCCGGGTAATTGTGAAGGCCGATATAAAGCGTCAGGCCGTTAATGGTGGCATTGTTCTGCACCACCACCCCGTTATGAATGACGGTTACCGTGGCCGGAGAGTCCAGGCGCCCGTCCGGCTTAAAGCGCGGAGCCCGGTAGATGATGTCGTAAGTGTTCCATTCCAGCGGACTCTTCATGGCATTCACTAACGGAGGATGGTCCTTATAGATACTGCCCGCCTGTCCGTTCGCATACGTACGGTTATTATAGCTGTCCAGGATCTGGATCTCGTAGCGGTTCTGCAGGAAGACACCGCTGTTTCCGCGACCCTGACCCACGCTTTCCACTACGTCAGGAGCACTCCACTCAATATGCAGCTGGCAATCACCAAACTTCATTTTGGTTTGTATGCCTCCTGAGCGAGGAACCACCTCAAAATAGGCATTATCGACCACTTGCCAGGGAGCAGGCTTTTTAGGATCTCTGGCACTTACCCACTGATCCAGGTTTTTTCCGTCGAAAAGTACTATGGCGTCAGAAGGCGCATCGCCCGGATTTTTTCCCGGCGTAATGACCTTTACTTCCGGTTCCCATATTTCCGTCATTTCGGGCTTCATTTTCATGGGAGATTCTTTCGGCGGAGCATCAGAATATTGAGCCTGGACGATTCCCACGGTAAGGAATAAGGTTGAAAGTGTTGTTAAAAAACGGGTCATCATAATAGGTATCTGATTAAAATTCAACAAAAGTGTCAATCTGTTTTTCCACAAAACGGGCATAAACCTCAAAGGTAAACGCTCCGTCGGAAAAATGCGCCAAAATATTGGCTAATTTTAAACGTAAGCCTAAAATATCGGCATTAAGATAAGCCAGAACATCACTGAAATGGCTTAAACCCACCGCATTGCCGTAGGCCCCTGAAGACACCCCCACAAGGGCTATTTTTTTACGGCTGAAACTGTCCGGATGCCGGAGGGCATCGATAAATACCTTCAGTATACCGGGAAAAGAGCCGTTATATTCCGGGATGATAAAGATCAGCTTATCATGGGAGTCGATCTTTTCCTGGAAAGAGGCAAACGCAGGGTCAGATGCTCCGTACATGTTGGAAAAAGCTAAATCGCGGGGGAGATCTTTCAGGTCAATGACATGATGCACTATATTTCTTTCGGTCAGACGCCCGGAATAATAATCGGCTATCTTTGCTGAAATGGAATTTTTTCGATTTGTACCTACGATTATACCTATGCTCATTTGAATTGGGGAGGCTTTCTTAAAAAAACAATATTGTAGCGTATGAGTTCTTAAAAAGTGAAGCACATCTGCAAAAATATTCGTAATTTTGCCATTTCAAAAAATTAATATCAGATGAGTCAGTCATTAATTAAACCCGGAGTGGTTACCGGAGAAGCTCTGAACCGGCTTTTAAGAATTGCCAACGAGAAAAACTTTGCCTTACCGGCTGTAAATGTGGTAGGCACAAACTCTATCAATGCCGTTCTGGAAACGGCAAGGGCTGTCAATTCACCGGTGATTATCCAGTTTTCCAATGGCGGAGGCTCATTTTATGCAGGAAAAAGTCTTTCTAACGACGGACAAAAGGCGGCGATAGCCGGTAGTATCTCCGGCGCCCTGCATGTGCACCATATGGCGGAAATGTACGGTGTTCCGGTGGTATTGCATACTGATCACTGTGCCAAGAAGCTGCTTCCGTGGATCGACGGCCTTCTGGATGCCGGCGAAAAGCATTTTGCAGCTACGGGAAGTCCGCTTTTCAGCTCGCACATGATCGACCTTTCGGAAGAACCGTTGGAAGAAAATATTGAAATTTCGAAGCATTACCTGGAAAGAATGGCCAAAATGGGAATGACCCTGGAGATTGAGCTCGGGGTTACCGGCGGCGAGGAGGACGGCGTGGATAATTCGGATGTGGACAGCTCAAAGCTCTATACCCAGCCGGAAGAAGTGGCCTATGCATACGAGGAACTTCTGAAGATCAGCCCGAACTTTACCATTGCTGCGGCTTTCGGCAACGTACACGGCGTGTATAAGCCCGGAAACGTATCCCTGAAACCGGTGATCCTGAAAAATTCACAGGATTACATTCAGGACAAATACGGTACGGGAGAGCTGCCGGTTAACTTTGTATTCCACGGCGGGTCGGGCTCGTCAAGAGAAGAGATTCGCGAGGCGATCGAATACGGCGCTATCAAAATGAATATCGATACCGATATGCAGTGGTCTACCTGGGAGGGTATCCTTAATTATTATAAGAGCAGGGAGGGATACCTGCAATCCCAGCTGGGTAACCCCGAAGGTTCGGATTCTCCCAATAAGAAATACTATGATCCGCGGGTGTGGCTGCGAAAAGGAGAAGAATCTATGGTGGCCCGTTTAAAAACAGCCTTCGAAGATCTGAACTGTCTTAACCGGAACGAAGGTCTGTTCTAAATACGGATATTTTATATAAAACGAAAGCCCCGGAGATGAATCTTCGGGGCTTTTTGTTGTCAGGCGAATAATTATAACGCTTTTTGTTAATTGGTAGTATATTATTTCGCAATAAATGTGTATTATTTACACATAACATACAAATTATGTGTAAAAAAACCACAAAAAGCGAAAATATAAGGAAAACGATAAAAAATTTTATTATTTCTATTTGACTGTTTGGCTCAGTAATTTAGAATATCCTTATATTCGGGCAATTATTCAACCATTTTAAATTTTCCGTATGAAAACAAATCTATTTTTCAAGTACGGTCTTGTCTTATTGCTCGGATTTCTGATCATTCAGAATGATGCATTCGGCCAGGCCAGGACAATCACAGGAAGGGTAACGGATGAGGCAGACAATTCTTCGCTCCCTGGAGTAACAGTAGTGGTCAAAGGCGGTAACACGGCTGCACAGACCAACGCCGACGGAGAGTACAGTATTTCAGTGCCGGGAAACAGTTCCGTCCTGGTATTTTCTTTTGTAGGGATGCTCACCCAGGAAGTGACTGTGGGAGCAAGGAGCCAGGTAGATGTAGCCCTGAAAAGCGATCAGTCGGCTTTGGATGAAGTAGTGGTGATCGGTTACGGTACCGCCAAGAAGAAAGACCTGACCGGTGCGGTTTCCATTGTTAAAGTTTCAGAACTGGTAGAGCAGCCCAACGCCAACATCGCTAACCAGCTGCAGGGCAGGGCTTCTGGGATCACTGTACTGGGTACCGGCCAGCCGGGTACCGCTCCACAGATCCGGATCAGGGGGATCAACTCTTTCGGTAATAACGCGCCGCTTTATATTATAGACGGTATGCCTACGCAGGATGTAAATAACCTGAACCCGAACGATATCGAGACCATGCAGGTATTGAAAGATGCGGGCACGGCCTCCATCTACGGTTCAAGAGCGGCTAACGGGGTGGTTGTGATTACCACCAAGAAAGGAAAAGGTAAGGTAAGAGTGACCTACGATAGTTTTTTGGGAACCCAAACGGTGGCCAAAGGCAATGTATATAACCTGTTGAACTCGCAGGAGATGGCCGATCTGAAATGGCTGATGTACAAAAACGGGGATCTGCCGCTTTCTGATCCGCAATACGGAACAGGGGCTACTCCGGTTTTGCCCAACTATATCGTACCCACCGGGGCATCTACCGTGAATGAGGCCCTCTATAACGTAAACCCCTTTTACACCAATTCAGCGGATGCAGGTGGGTTTTACCGGATAGTGAGAGCTAACAAAGAAGGTACCGACTGGTTCCATGAAGTATTCAAGGATGCCCCTATGCAAAGCCATAACCTCAGCGTTAGTGGTGGAGGGCAGCAGGGCAGCTACATGTTCTCTCTGAACTATTTTGACCAGGTAGGGAACCTCATGAACACTTATCTGAAGCGGTATACCATCAGGTCTAACAGCCAGTTCAATGTGTCCAAGCGGATCCGTGTGGGTGAGAACCTGTCCGTAGCGTTCAGGGACAACCCCACCTCAGGAATTCTGGAAGAAGGAAGTGCTATAGGTATGTCTTACCGTCAGCAGCCCATTATCCCTGTTTATGATATTAACGGGAATTTCGGAGGATCGTTTGGTTCAGGATTGGGTAACGCCCGGAACCCTGTGGCCATCCGGGAGCGGGCAGCCAATAACAAATCGCTGTATGTACAGGTTTTTGGTAATATTTTTGCAGAAGCGGATATCCTGAATAATCTGGTTTTCAGAACCAACTTTGGTGGGTCAACTTTTAATAATTTTGGTCATTCATTCGCCTATCCGGAATATGAAAATGCAGAAAACACTACCACAAACTCGTTTTTCTCAACTGCTGAACAGGGTTTCGGATGGACCTGGAGTAATACATTAACGTACGATTTTAATGTGGGCTCCGATCATGTTTTCAAAGTGCTGGGGGGTACAGAATCCAACTACAGCAGATGGAAACAAATGGAAGCCCGCACTTTGGGTTACTTCTCGTTTGACCCTGACTACACTATCCTGGGAACAGGTGCCGGTACCCAAACTAACTTTGACCGGAGGAGTGAAGAGGCTCTGTTCTCCTATTTCGGTCGCGTAGATTATTCGGCTTTTGATAAGTATATATTGAGCGCTACGGTTCGTCGTGACGGTTCTTCCAAGTTTGTACAGAACTTCGGATTGTTCCCCGCATTCTCTGCTGCCTGGAAGGTAGGACAGGAAGACTTTCTTCAGAACACCACATGGCTGTCTGACCTGAAGATTCGGGCCGGCTGGGGTACCATGGGTAACCAGTTTAACGTAAACCAGGCCAACCAGTTTACCACCTATGGTCAGAGCAGGGGCGGTGCCTTCTACGATATCAACGGTACAGGAAACAGCACGGTGATGGGCTTCATCAGGACCCGCATCGGTAACCCTGGTGCGAAGTGGGAAGAAGTAGTGAACACCAACATCGGGTTTGATGCCGGCCTGTTTAACGATGCCCTCGTGATCAATTTCGACTGGTATAAAAAACAAACCAACGGTCTGCTGTTTGCACCTGACCTTCCGGCCACGGTAGGGCAGGGAACCCGGCCTTCGGTAAACATCGGCTCCATGAGAAACCAGGGGATTGATATGACCGTTTACGGGGAGAAGCAGATCAAGAGAGACCTGAGCTTTAATGCTACACTGACCTTTACTACCTACAATAATGAGATTGTTAAGATCTCCGACGGGGCCGATTACTTCGACCAGGAGGGCCGGCGCTTTAATGGGGCCACCATCGTAAGAAACCAGGTGGGACATCCGGTAGGTAGCTTCTTTGGCTACCAGATCGAAGGCTTCTGGAACTCCCAGGCCGAGATCGATGCGGCCAATGGCAGAGCGCCGGGCGGAACCTACCAGACAGACGTGAAAGTAGGGCGTTTTAGGTATGCAGATACAAACGGTGACGGCCTGATCACTGCAGCTGACCGTACTCACCTCGGCAACCCAAGCCCTGATTTCTCATACGGTCTTAACCTGGGGGTTAAGTACAAGGCTTTTGATGCGAGCATCTTCCTTTATGGTGTGCAGGGCAACAGCATCTGGAACCAGGTACGGTGGTGGACAGACTTCTACCCGAGCTTCCAGGGAGCGAAGAGCAAAATTGCCTTGTATGAGTCGTGGACGCCGACCAACCAGAATGCCACTGCGCCGATCCAGGAAAACACCGGATCATTCAGTACCAACAACGTGCCGAACTCCTACTATATCGAAGACGGATCGTACTTAAGAGCCAAGAATGCGCAGATAGGCTACAGGCTTCCGTCGGATCTGCTTTCCAAACTGAAAATTGAAAGCGCCAGAATATACCTTCAGGCCGCTAACCTGTTTACCCTCACCAAGTACACAGGACCAGACCCTGAAGTGGGACAGGTACAGAATTCTACTGCGTTTGGACTGGACGAAGGAACCTATCCGAATACCAAGCAATTCCTGATCGGTCTTAACTTATCATTCTAAGTCTTAAATTATTCGAGAAAATGAAAACATCCAATAAATTAAAATATACGGTAGTTCTGGCGGCAGCGTTGACCTTCGGCACTACGGCTTGTAAGGACTCCTTCTTTGACCTGCCGGCCCTGGGCGCATTATCCGATGCCCAGCTGAAAACCCGGGCGGGGATAGATGCCCTGCTGATCGGCGCCTACGGCGGACTAGACGGCACCAATATGGGCGGCGGTAATGCATGGAATACGGCTGCAGATAACTGGATCTACGGCACGGTGGCCGGTGGCGAGGCCAAAAAAGGCTCTGACGGAGCTGACCAGGCGGGTATAAACGCCATTATGCAGCATATTGCCGACCCCAGTAACGGTTTCTTTAACAGCAAATGGGTAGTGGCTTACGAAGGTATCGCCCGAACCAATGCCGTACTCAAGAACGTAAGCGAGGCTACCGACATTCCCGATGCAGACAAAAGAGGGATAGAGGGCGAGGCGCGTTTCCTGAGAGGGCACTACTACTTTGAGCTGAAGAAGATGTTTGGGAATATTCCGTGGGTAGATGAAACCACAGAAGACCCGGCAGTAGTGGGTAATACCGAAGATGTATGGCCGCAAATCGAGGCCGACCTTAAATTTGCTTATGACAACCTGCCCAATACCCAGGGCCAGAAAGGCCGGGCCAATAAGTGGGCGGCCGGCGCCTATTTGGGGAAAGCCCAGCTGTACCAGAAAAAATGGGCCGATGCCAAAGCTACTTTTGATGCGGTGATCGCCAGTGGTGTTACCTCAGCCGGTGAAAAATATGGCCTGCTGGATAGCTATCAGGATAATTTCCAGGCTGCCACCAAAAACAGCAAGGAATCGGTATTTGCAGTACAGCAGGTAGCCAATGACGGCTCTAACAACATTGACAACGGAAATGCGGGATGGATGCTGAACCACCCCTATAACTCACCGTTCAGATGTTGCGGATTCTACCAGCCGAGTATCGACCTGGCCAACTCTTTCCAGACCACGGCAGGCGGACTCCCCATCAGTAACTATAACAGCAAGACGCTTAAGAATGACCAGGGCGTTCTTTCCAGCGCGGCGTTTACGCCCGATAATACCACTCCTTTGGATCCGAGGATCGACTGGACGGTAGGTCGTAGAGGAGTTCCTTTTCATGACTGGGGTTACCACCCAGGCCAGAACTGGATTCGTGATCAGTCGTATGCAGGCCCCTATTCTCCTAAGAAAAGCATCTATTGGCAGGAGGGCCAGGGTACATACGCTGACCAGAGTTCATGGGCACCGGGCTCAGCTATCAATATCAATATCATCCGTTTTGCCGATGTGTTGTTAATGGCGGCTGAAGCAGAAGCGCAGTTAAATAACCTGGCACGGGCCCAGGAGCTGGTAAACCAGGTAAGGGCGCGTGCCGCCAAGAAAGACAGCTGGCTGCATGATTATATTGATGCCTCGGATCCGATGGGTGGATTCTCCGATAAGCCGGCCGCCAACTACGTAATCAGCCAATATCCGGCCGGTGCTTTTGCAGGCATGGGCAAAGACGCGGCATTAAACGCCATTTATTTCGAGAGAAAGCTGGAGCTGGCCATGGAAGGTCACCGCTTCTTTGACCTCGCCAGATGGGGTACTGCCGCCCAGGTGATGAATGCCTACTTCGCCTTTGAAGGAGCCATTACGCCTGACGTCAGAGAAGGAAGGTTTACCCAGGGGAAAAATGAGATCTATCCTATTCCTTTGACCCAGATTGACCTGAGCACCCGTAACGGAGAGTCGCCGTTAAGGCAGAATCCGGGATATAATTAAACGGATCAACCGTTATATAAAAAGTCGGAGAAATTCTCTCCGACTTTTTTGTTTATTTTTGACAAGATTTTTATTGCGTTTATGAAGTGCTTTCAGATAGGCTTACTAGCCGCCATTAGTATTTTCACGGCATCCTGTTCGTCTCCTGACCGGAAAAAAGAGACGGCCCCTGTCCAACCCTCAGGCTTACCCGGCGAAACGTTGGCCAAAATGCATTGCGGCAGCTGTCATGAATATGTAAAGCCGGAAATGCTGGATAAGAAAACCTGGCAAAACCGCACCTTACCTGAAATGGGTCTGCGTCTGGGAGTCGGCGATGTGTTCAGTAAGAATGTGCTCCAGGTGCAGCAGGGTACCGAAAACCTGGTATACGAAAGTATCTATCCGCTTACTCCCAGGATTCATGAGGAAGATTATCAGAAGATAGTGGACTTCTATCTTAAGAATGCACCTGAAAAGCCATTACCACAGGCATCCCGTGAAATGGTAAAAGAAGACCTGGAAGGCTTCCGTTTTATTTCTCTTCTGAGCAGCGAAGGGTATCAGAACAATACAACCGCCCTTGGATATGACCCGCAGTCGGGTTCGGTATTAGCCGGCAGTCCGCGCGGAGAGATCAAGCGATTTTCATTAAGGAACGGGAAGGTACAAACCGACTCGATTATGGAACCGGGTGTTTTCTCGGTGATCCGCAAATGGAAAGATGACTGGTACTTTCTGGATCTGGGGAGGTTGGGGCCCCATGAAAAAAAGCTGGGAAAGCTGATCCGCTATAATGAAAAAGCAGGCTCTTCCTATGTGCTGGAAAACCTGCATAAACCGGCCGACTATGTTTTTGCCGATATTAACGGCGACGGAACGGAAGATATTGTAGTCTGTAATTTCGGTTTTGAAACCGGTAACCTCGCCTGGTACGATGGTAAAACCCGCAAAGAGACCCTGATCAAGGAAATGCCCGGGGCCAGAAACCTGGTTTTGAAAGATATGGATAATGACGGAAGACAAGATCTGGTAGTGTTGTATGCGCAGGGACTGGAAGGCATCTCCATCTTCTATAATAAAGGAAAAGGAAGGTTTAAGGAAGAGGTGGTTTTAAAATTTTCACCGGTTTACGGATCCTCCTGGTTCGAACTTGCGGATTTTAATAAGGATGGTTTGCCCGATATTCTGTACGTCAACGGAGACAATGCCGATTACTCCTCCACTCTGAAAAACTATCACGGTATCCGGATCTTTGAGAACAAAGGAAAGAATCAGTTTCAGCGAGCCTGGTTTTACCCGCTTTACGGGGCCACCAAAGCCATAGCGGCAGATTTTGACGGAGACGGAAATCTTGATATTGCAGCCATTGCCTATTACAGAAAAGAGGCGAAAGAAGGCTTCGTTTACTTCAGGAATAAGGGCGGCTATAACTTCTCGCCCTCTACTTTCAAAGAGGTGGCGTCGGGTCAGTGGATGGCCCTGGAGCTGGGCGATGTTAATGCCGACGGCCGGCCCGATATCATCCTGGGGGCGCATGACCTGGCCCGGAAAAATAAAGCGATCGACGCACCGTCAGAAGTGGCAGTACTGCTGAATGGGAATTAAAAAGTTCAACAAGCCAGATCCTGAAACGAAACAACCGGATCAGATAATCACTGACCCGGCTGTTTCCTGATTGCTTTTTCAGTTCTCCGTCTGGTTTGGGAAAACCCGACACAGGCTTTATCCATCTCCTTTCTGTCCCTTCTTAAACCACAGATATACCGGCACACCCAGCGCCACAATGCCCAGCCCGGGGAAGGTAAACTGCGGCTTTTCCTTAATAAGGATGATAACGATAGCCGAAGCGATGATAACATAAATCAGGGGCAAAACAGGGTATAACGGTGCCTTGATCGGTCTCGGATGATCCGGCATTTTCTTCCGGAGGATAAAAATACCGATGATGGTCAGTGCATAAAACAGGATAACCACCGTCATCAGGTAATCCAGCAGGTCACCGTACTTGCCACTCAGGCACAGAACGCCTGCCCAGATGCATTGCCACCATAAGGCCGATTGGGGAACTCCTGCTTTGTTAAGCTTACCGAAATTCTTAAAAAACAGCTTGTCTTTGGCCATCGTGTAGGTCATCCGGGCACCCGTCAGGATCAGCCCGTTATTGCAGCCAAAGGTGGAGATCATGATCAGTACGGCCATAAATACGGCCATAGAAGGTCCGCCGAAGGCTTCGGTAGCCGCCGCAGCCACCCGATCCTGGGAGGCAAACTGGATACCCCTTCCCATCACGTCGGTGGCTTCGGGATTTCCTTCCAGTGGCAGGATAAAAAGATAAACAAGGTTAGTTAAAAGGTATAAAACGGTTACCAGGAGGGTGCCGATGACCAGTCCCCGCGGAATATTCCTTTGCGGGTTGATGACCTCATCACCGGCAGTAGCCAGCCCGTGCCAGGCATCACTGGAAAAAAGAGTTCCCACCTGGGTAACCCCCAATGCCAGGATAATGCCCATGCCGCCGATCATCGTAGCGGTCCATTCTCCGTCTATGTTGAGCATGGCCGTCGGGTTACCTTTGAATATCTGGGAAAAGTTGGCAGTAATAACCTCTGAATTGGCAAATATAAAGCCGGTTAGGATCAGGAAGGCCAGGGCGATCAGCTTGGTGCTGCTGAAGATGTTCTGAATGAGCTTACCCAGCTTAACCCCCCGGGTGTTGGAATAGGTCAGAAGAACGATGCTGGCAATGGCTAAAAGCCGTTGGGAGGTGACCTGGAAGGAGCCGCCCAGGCTAAATATCGGATCATCATTGATGACAGACGGGGCAAGCACACCCGTATACTTGGCAAAAGCCACGGCTACAGCAGCAATGGTTCCGGTCTGAATAACAGTAAAAAATGACCAGCCATACAAAAAGCCGACCAGCCGGTTGTATGCTTTCTGAAGAAAAACATACTGGCCTCCGGCCTGGGGAAACATGGAAGCCAGCTCGCCGTAGGAAAGGGCGGCCATCATGGTCAACCCGCCGGCGATCAGCCAGGAAAGGAGAAGCCAGCCGGCATCCCCGGTTTGCCGGGCTACGTCAGAAGAGACTAAAAAAATACCGGAGCCGATCATGGATCCGGAGACAAGCATAACTGCGTCGTAGAGGTTGATCTCGCGTTTAAAATTTGCCATTCACAATAATAGGGTTAAGTGCTTTTTACAAAAGTACATAAATAACAGAGAAAAAATCAAAGGGAAAGACGGAACAGGTTAAAATGCTTTCGGAAAATGACGATATTTGTTAAAAATATCACAGTATGGATTTCGTGCGTTTCGTTCGGGGATCTCGGGAAAGAGATGCTCTCTCCGCTCTCCTGATCTTTTTCGGATTTATTTGTTTAGGCTTTGTTCTGGCATCGATGATCCAGGGAGGTCTGATGATATGGGCCGTTATGAAAGATTCAGGCGGGAAAGTAGATTTCGATAGCCTGGCCCGTGGTATGAGTGATCTGACCAAATCCCGGTCTGACTGGTGGTTACTGATTATTATGCAGGGGCTTTCTTCCGTGGTACTTTTTGTTCTGACCTCTCTGGCCTACTGGAAATGGATAGAAAGGAAAAGTACGGTAGATTTTAATTCGCGGAGGTTGACTTCCGTAGCTGTTTTTTTATTTGTATTCATTCTTCAGATCGCTTTTCTGCCATTTAATGCTTACCTGGCGGAAATCAATGAAAATATTCAGTTGCCGGCAGTATTGAGCGGTCTTGAAAACTCGCTGAGGGAGATGGAGCGCACGGCAACCGAAATGACCGGATTTATGGCTAAATCGGATACCCTTATGCAATTGATAGTTAGTATTTTGGTGATGGGAGTTATCGCCGGTATAGGAGAGGAGCTGGTCTTTAGGGGGATTGTGTTAAGGAAATTACTCAAAGGAATAAACAATGAACATGTAGCTGTATGGCTTTCCGCTATTATTTTCAGTGCTATCCATTTTCAGTTTTACGGCTTCCTTCCCCGGATGATGCTGGGCGCCTTATTTGGTTATTTGTATGTGTGGACAGGGAATATCCGTATCCCCATTGCCGCTCATATTTTCAATAACACGGTGGTAGTTATCCTCTTTCACCTTATCCACAAAGGGGTTGTTTCACCGGAATTGGAAAAAATGGATTCGATTCCCCTGCCCTGGGTAGTGGCATCCACCCTTGTATTTATTGTTCTGCTATACAGGTTTTATCGTCAGCAAAAGGGTAGTCACATCAGCACCTGATCCGCTTATGAGCACCGTAGAGTTACCTCCTAAATACTATCACGATAACTTTGAGTATTTGTTAAGTTTTGTAAAAGACAAATACACAGACCTGCTGGTAGAGCCGGAGTGGAGGTTTCTGCGGAAATACTATACGCTGCCGGAAGACGCCCAATGCCTGTTTATCCGTTTTACGAACCGGAAGGGCCTGTTTTTTAAGGTCGACACACTGAAATATGCGGAGATAGAGGATATTCCGGGAAACCTGGAAATACTGAAAGTGCGCGGATTTATTACCCCGCTTAACTTTGAAGACCACAAATTCTGGCTCAACGAGCTTCTGGCCCTGCTTACCCGGAGCGAGCTGTTGAGGGCTTTCGGTATCCGGGAGCTGAAGGCCGCCAGGAAGGAAGAGCTGACAGATTATCTGAGGTCTTCATTCAGCCCGGAAGAGATCATCCGTATTATCAGTGACTCCTTCCGGCTCGTCAAGGTCAACTTTGAGGAGGAGGTCTCTTTTCTGAAGTTCCTGTTCTTCGGAAACCGCAGTATGGACATGACGGAGTTCGTGTTACGTGATCTGGGACTGGTTCAATACTACCGGCAGAGTGATGATGACCTGGTGGCCCGGTTCACTACCCGGAAAGAGGCTGAAGACAAGTGGCTGGTGTCGGAGCAATTTCTCGTTTTCACAGAGATCCGGGAAACCTATGAGCCGGAGCAGATCTTTGACTGGTACTGCAGTTTCAGGGATGCCAACCGGCAGCTGAGCCCCATAGCGGTTCCGGCTTTCCAAAAGCTTCAGCTGAACATTGGCCGCCACCTGGAGCGCTGCAAGACCTATGACCTGGCCATTGAGCTGTACGAAGATGCGGAAGTGCCCCCGGCACGCGAACGGAAAGCCCGCAGTATGGCCAAGGCAAAATTCTACGACGAAGCCCGGGCCGTGTGCGAAGAGATGATCCTTTCGCCCTTCAATGTTGATGAACAATACTTCGCAGAATACTTCCTTACTACCCTGTCGGGCAAAAAGAACCGTAGGCAGACCACTGCCTGGCTAAAGGAAGCGGATGAGATCACCATCCCCGCCGGGTACCGGCACAATGTGGAGATGGGCAGCCTGGAACACTTCCTGGAACAGGGGTATTCCGGCGCTTTTTCCGAAAACTTCTCCTGGCGGGCCCTGTTCGGCCTTCTGCTGTGGGATATCATCTTTGACCCTTCGCTGGTGGCTTTTCACCACCCTTTCCAGCGCAGGCCCTCTGACCTGTACCTGCCCGACTTTTACGAAAAACGGAGAACGCAGGTGCAGCAGCGCCTGGAAGACTTTCAGGGTCCGGATGAGCTGGTGGCTTACCTGTGGGAGACCTTTGAGAAGAATTTCGGCACGGCCAACCCCTTTGTGGTATGGGATCCGGAAATATGGGGGATGGTCAAAGTACTGGCTTCCCGGATCGACCTGCCTTCCCTGAAAAAAATAGTGCAGACCATGGCAGAAAACCTGGTGGAAAACTCCCGCGGAATGCCCGACCTGCTGATCTGGGACGATTCCCGCTATGAGCTCCTGGAAATAAAATCGCCCAATGACACCCTGAGCAATCAGCAGCTGTTCTGGCTGAAAACCTTCCGTGAGCTGGGCGTGAATGCACGGGTGCTGCGGGTGCGGTTCTCCTCGTAGAGACGCAAAACCTTGTGTCTCTACCAACAAAAAAAACCGCCCGGTGGGGCGGTCTTTAGAAAATATGTATCGTCGGAAAATTACTCTTCGCTAGCTTCAGCTACTACCTTCACGGCTACTTCATGCTTCACTTCCTTGTGAAGATCGATAATGGCGGTGTAGTCACCTACAAACTTAATATCGCCTACCGCGATTTTTTTCCGGTCTACCGTGATACCTTTCTCTGCCAGCGCGTCAGCGATCTGGGTGTTCGTCACTCGGCCAAAGATCTTTCCGCTTTCGCCTGCTTTCGTAGCAATGGTTACCACAGTGTCGCCGATCTGTGCTGCAATAGCCTCCGCATCAGTTTTGATTTTTTCGGCCTTGTGCGCCGCCTGCTTAAGGTTTTCAGCCAGGATCTTCTTATTGGATTCAGATGCCAAAACCGCAAAGCCCTGGGGAATCAGGTAATTACGTCCGTAACCAGGCTTAACGCTGATGATGTCGTTTTTATAACCCAGTCCGGCAATATCTGTTTTTAATATTATTTCCATTGTAAATTAATGTTTTGATTGATTACTTAAGACCATCAGCCACGTAAGGCAGTAACGCCAGGTGACGGGCACGCTTAATAGCAATAGCCACTCTTCTCTGAAACTTCAGGCTGTTACCCGTAAGTCTTCTGGGAAGGATCTTACCCTGCTCATTCAAAAACTTCAAAAGGAAATTAGGGTCTTTGTAATCCACATACTTAATACCCAATTTCTTAAATCTACAGTATTTTTTACGGTTCTGCTCTTTTCTTTCTACCGGTTCGTTTACTAATGACATAACGATAAATGTTTAATGTTAGGTGATTACTCTGTTACAGGTGCTTCGGCTTTTTTAAAACCGCCTTTTCTTCTACGCT
The DNA here is from genome assembly GCA_964563435.1 of uncultured Lacihabitans sp. Taxonomy (GTDB): domain Bacteria; phylum Bacteroidota; class Bacteroidia; order Cytophagales; family Spirosomataceae; genus Leadbetterella. Next base: position 1,965 of record CAZLXI010000060.1, on the reverse strand, counting down.
CAGAATACTCAATCGCATGCTTGTCTAACTTGGTAGTTAAGAAACGGAGAACACGCTCATCACGCTTATATTCAGTTTCCAATGTGGCGATCAGCTTAGGATCTGCCTTAAACTCAACTAACTGATAGTAGCCCGTGGTTTTGTGCTGAATAGGGTAAGCAAGCTTTTTAAGCCCCCATGCCTCCTCATTAAGGATCTCAGCACCATTATCAGCTAAAACTGATTTGAATTTGTCAACAGCGTCCTTCATCTGGGCATCAGATAAAACGGGAGTTAAAATGAACACTGTTTCGTACTGGTTTTGAAACATTTGACTAATAAAATAAATTAATAAAATAGATTTTTCCGAAAATCGGACTGCAAAAATAGAGGTTTATGATTGAAAATCAAAGAACTGCGCGGATATTTTTCTTTTTAACGGCAAAGCCCTGAGAAGTGCAGGAGGCTGATATGATTTATTTTGTATTTTTTTGTACAATATGGGTGTCGAAAACCCCGTTTGTTAAAATTCTCACCTAAAGATGAAGCCGCTTTAGTTTATAAATTTTAATTTTGAATCCTTAAAACCAAAAAGAAGATTTGCAAAAGTCTATGAAAACAGTAGATAGTTTCGATTTCGCGGGCAAAAAGGCATTAATAAGAGTTGATTTTAACGTTCCATTGAATGAGCGCTTTGAAATTACAGACGACACCCGGATCAAAGCTACCATCCCTACCATAAAGAAGATATTGGCTGATGGCGGATCGGTTATCTTAATGTCTCATCTTGGCCGGCCGAAAGAGGGCCCTACAGAGAAGTATTCCCTGAAACACATCGTAGCTCCTTTATCCCTGATCCTGGGGGTTCCGGTAAAATTTGCCGATGATTGCATTGGTGAGCAGGCGAAAGAGCAGGCTGCAGTACTGCAACCCGGCGAAGTGCTGCTTCTTGAAAACCTGAGGTTCTATAAAGAAGAAGAAAAAGGGGATACGGCTTTTGCAGAAAAACTTTCCCGCTTGGGCGATGTATGGGTGAATGACGCCTTCGGAACCGCGCACCGGGCGCATGCTTCCACGGCGGTGATCGCGCAGTTCTTTACCGACAGGATTTGCGGTAAAGTGATGCAGGCCGAATTAGACAATGCCCGCCATATCCTGGAAAATGCCGAAAAGCCTTTCACCGCCATCATGGGCGGAGCCAAGATCTCCGACAAGATCCTGATCATAGAGCGACTGCTGGATAAGGTGGATAACCTCATCATTGGTGGAGGAATGACCTATACCTTTACCAAAGCCCTGGGCGGTAATATCGGTAAATCGCTGCTGGAGGCGGATAAGCTGGATCTGGCGCTGGAGATCCTGGAAAAAGCAAAGCAGAAAGGTGTAAAAGTATATATGCCACTCGATAACGTGACGGCCGACAGTTTCAGTAACGACGCCCAAAGAGAGGTATTTGCCACCGGGGAGATACCCGATGAGCTGCAGGGTCTGGACATCGGCCCTAAAACCATAGAGCTGTTCAGCCAGGTGGTTTCCGAATCCAGGACCATCCTTTGGAACGGGCCTATGGGTGTTTTTGAATTTCCGAACTTTGCCACCGGCACCAACGCCATCGCCGAAGCCGTGGTCAAAGCAACAGACGATAAAAATGCCTTCTCCCTGATCGGTGGAGGTGACTCCGCTGCGGCTATTAACAATGCCGGTTACGGTGACCGCGTTTCTTATGTTTCCACGGGTGGCGGAGCGCTGCTGGAATACATGGAAGGAAAGACCCTGCCGGGTGTAGCGGCGCTGGAAGCGTAATAACTTTCATTTGAAATGTAAAAGCGGCCTGCAAGCCGCTTTTTAGAAACTTATGATTCCCACCCGTCCGCCTGCCCCCGCCGCCATACAGGTATTACCGAAGCACTTTACCACATGGAACGACTCGTCGTCCAGGGGCTTCCAGGTAAATCCGCTGTCTCGCGACACGGCCGTGCCGTGCGT
>CAZLXI010000059.1:0-19599 GCA_964563435.1 uncultured Lacihabitans sp. | reverse complement strand
AATTCTTCCAGGATAAGGTCGCCGTTATCGTCGATCGGGATCACTTTCAGTACACAGCCTTTCTCCTGACACAGCATCTGCCAGGGCACAATGTTCGAATGGTGCTCCATCGTTGAGATCAGGATCTCATCTCCTTCTTTCAGGAATTTCCTGCCGTAGGTGTCCGCCACCAGATTGATGCCATCGGTGGTACCATAAGTAAAAATGATCTCTTCCGTACTTTCGGCGTTAAGGAAAGCTCTAACCGATTTCCGCGTTTCTTCGAAAGCGGCCGTGGCCTTTTCCGCCAGGTAATGAATCCCCCTGTGGATATTGGCATTGTAGGAGTCGTAATATGTTTTCAGTGCCTCCAATACCGCGGCAGGCTTCTGAGTAGTGGCGGCATTATCAAAATATACCAGCCTCCTGCCGAAAACCTCCGTTTTCAGAATAGGAAAATCTTCCCTTATCTTATTTATGTCGAAACTCATGATTGAAGTTTCTTCAGAATGAGTATGTCCAGGGGTTCTCTCAATGCCTCCCATTTAATCTGGGAAATCACATCTTCCGCAAAGGCTGTTAGCTGAAGCCTGATCGCCTCGGGTTTCGGAATTCCGCGCGACTGCATATAGAAAATGGCATCGTCATCCAGTTTACCGGTAGTAGTACCATGAGAGCACTTGACGTCGTCCGCCCAGATCTCTAACTGGGGCTTCGTGTTCATGCCGGCCGACTCCGAAAGAATCACATTCCGGCAGTTCTGATAGGCATTGGTTTTCTGCGCATCCTGGCGCACGAAAATCTTCCCGTTAAATACCCCTTTGGACCGGCCGTCGAGGATACCTTTGTACAGTTCATTGCTTTCTGAGTTGGGCTTTTGGTGATCTACCAGGGTGTGGTTATCCACATGCTGGTTACCGTTCGGAATATAGAGACCATACATGTGGCTTTCGATGTGCTCTCCGTCAAGTACCAGGTTCAGGTTATTCCGGACGAAACCACCGTTCACGGTAAAAGTGGCGGCATAGAAATAGGACCGGTCTTTCTGAATCACCTGAGTGGTGCCTACATGGAAGCTGGAATCATTTTCATCCTGGATCTTGTAGTAGTCTGCCCGGGCCTCCTCGGCTACAAAGATTTCCGTAACTATGTTCGTGAAAGATGAGTTGTCTCCAATGTTCTGGAATATTTCCACGATCTTCACTTCTGCGTTTTTACCGATTACGGCCAGGTGGTGCACCGAATTCTTGATATGCTCCTGTCCTGTTGCGTGAATATGCCGGATCACTACCGGCCTTCCAAGGGTAGTGTGGTCCGGTACATAGATGACCGCTCCTTCCTTAGAAAGTGCCATATTGAGAGCAGTTAAGCCTTCCTTTTCAATGTCGAGCCCTTTTCCATAGTATTCGCTCAGTACCTCGGGTATTGTCTTTTCGGCCTCCCTGAAATCCAATACCCTGATTTTCTCATTCAACAGCGGAGAAGAAAGCTCCGCCGAAAAGCTTCCGTTGACAAAGACCAGATGCAGTCCGTCAAGTTCTGCAAATGGAAGCCCGGCCACTTCCTCTGCAGTTACTATTGAAGTAGCGGACAGCTTATAGTCGTATTTTTCCAGGCCCCTGAGGCTGGAGTATTTCCAGTCTTCGTTTTTTACGGTCGGGATTCCCAGTTTTTTGAAGTTTTCAAAGGCCTGCTCCCGGGTACTGTTCCAGGCAAGACCTGATTTTCCGTTCAAATTATGAAGAAGGGAAGCAAATTCCCCTTCTATTTTCGTCAGAATAGACATAAAACCTATTTTAAGCTTAAGCGGAAACAGAAGCTGCCTCTGCTTTTATCCAATCATATCCTTTTTCTTCCAGCTCCAGGGCGAGTTCTTTCGTTCCGGATTTTACGATACGTCCGTTGTATAATACGTGTACGTAATCCGGAACAATATACTCCAGCAAACGCTGATAGTGCGTTACCACGATAAATGAGCGGTCTTTGGAACGAAGCTGGTTGACACCGTCGGCCACTATGCGTAGGGCGTCAATATCGAGGCCCGAGTCTGTTTCATCCAATATGGCCATACGGGGCTCCAACATAGCCATCTGGAAGATCTCATTACGTTTTTTCTCCCCTCCGGAAAATCCTTCATTAAGTGAACGGCGCAGAAGCTGGTCGTCTATCTTAACAGTTTTCGCCTTTTCTTTCATCAGCTTCAGAAACTGGGCGGCATCCAGTGAATCCTCCCCGTGATACTTACGGATCTGGTTGAGTGCTGTTTTCAAAAAGTTAATGGTTGTTACTCCCGGTATTTCTATCGGGTATTGAAAAGCCAGGAAAATACCTTCGGCGGCACGTTCTTCGGGTGCCAGCTCCAGCAGGTCTTTACCGTTAAACTCCACACTCCCGCCGGTTACCTCGAACGTTTCGCGTCCGGCGAGCACGGAGGCGAGGGTGCTTTTCCCCGAACCGTTGGGGCCCATAATAGCGTGCACTTCACCGGGTTTAACCTCCAGATTTATACCTTTTAATATTTCCTTGCTTTCTACTCTTGCCTGTAAATTACTGATATTCAGCATAGATAAACTAAAATTCTTTATTTCGGTTACAAAGATACTTTATAATCCCTTAAAGGGGTATATATTGTTAACTAATTCTGGATGGTGTGCGTTCAAAACCGGGGCACTTTTCGCGTTGCAAACGCGTTATAAAAATTAGAGCAATCCAAATGAAAGCGGCTTCGCCTTTTTTTTAAACCATATGAGGCATATAAGTCACATAAGCTTTACATATAAGTAAGTTTTTTATATGTTCACTTTCTTGTATGACTTAGATGCCTTATATAGTTCAAGAAATGTTGAGACCGAAATTTCGAGAGTTATGAAATATATTATTTTTATTATATTACTAAACCTGTCTTGTACCACCATGGCGCAAAAGGAAGAATCAACCCGGAAAAACGGGACTAAAAAGGATACGACCCCGGAAATTGTAAAAACGGAGGCCGAATGGCGGAAGCAGCTGACGCCTATGCAATATTATGTGGTGCGTGAAAAAGGAACAGAGCGGCCCTTCACGGGCGAGTTCTGGAACCACAAGGAAAAGGGCACTTACAAATGCGTAGGCTGTGGGGAGGAATTGTTCACTTCAGAAACCAAATACGATTCCGGTTGCGGCTGGCCAAGCTTTTATGATGCGATCGATAAAAGTAAGATAAGGATCAATATCGACACCACGCACAGTATGATCCGTGAGGAGATCGTATGTAAAAAATGCAATGCTCACTTAGGTCATGTTTTTGATGATGGTCCGAATCCTACGGGGCTAAGATATTGCGTAAATTCGGCCAGCCTGGGCTTTGAAAAGAAGAATTAGCTTTGAGAAAAGGGAAAAAACACGCAACTTTGGCCCTAATTAACAATAACCATTTGAATGAAGCTGATTACCCGTTCCGGATTTGCTTTCTTAGCTTTTCTGCTATTTAGCTGCGGCCCTGCCGATAACTCCGATCAACATACTGCCCTGACGCCGGATCCGCTTGAAGAAGTAAAGGAGATCTTTGATGGGAGAATGGCGGGGAATGACAGTGTTGCGGTGGAAGAAACCGACAGCACTTATACGTATTTTGTTTTACCGAAAACCGAAGAATTTAATACAGGACAAGAGCTTTTCGGCGCTTTCAGCATTGAGAAGAAAACAATCAAAACAGGGGATATCAATAATGACGGCCTGGATGATGCCGTGGTGGAGTATTCATTTACTCCTCACCAGGATAATAATACCCTGATTTATTTCAAGATCCTGCTGCAAAACGGCGGGAAACTGGAAGAAACGGGCGAGATCTATGGCGGTGGAAGATGTGAGGGGCCTATTTTAGCGATCAGGGAGATCAGGAAAGGAGTGATCTATTTTACAGGAAGTGAATACGCTGACGGCGATCCCTGTTGCTGTCCTTCGATAAAGAAAGAGTATGCTTTTAAGCTGGAAGACGGGAAGATAGTTAAGAGTTAAAAGATAATAGTTAAAAACTAAAAATTTAGGTACAATACGTTAAAAGTTAAGGTGTGACTATTCATACCTGCAATAGAAAATAGCATGTCAAAAAATATCGATTTTTTATACCAATACCTGAATAACGCCTCTCCTACCGGCTTTGAGTCACCCGGTCAGCAGATCTGGCTCGATTATCTCAAACCTTATATTCACGAGCACATCATCGACGTTTACGGTACGGCTGTGGGGGTGATCAACCCCGGACAGGACTATAAGGTGGTGATCGAGGCCCATTCTGACGAGATCTCGTGGTTTGTGAATTATATTACGGACAGCGGCTATATCTATGTCCGGAGAAACGGCGGATCGGATCACCAGATCGCTCCTTCCATGCGGGTAAATCTGCATACGCGTAAGAACGGTGTGGTAAAAGGGATTTTCGGCTGGCCGGCCATCCATGTCCGCGAGGCAGGCAAGGAAGAAGGCCCTTCTCTGAAGAATATTTTTATAGACGTAGGCGCTTCTTCCAAAGCGGAGGTGCTGGAAATGGGGATCACTGTAGGAACCGTAGCTACTTTTGAGGACGGCCTGACGGAGCTTAACGGAAAATATTATGTGGGTCGTGCCCTCGATAACCGTATGGGGGGCTATATCATTGCTGAAGTGGTGCGTAAGCTTCATGAAAATCAGGTAAAGCTGCCGTTTACACTGTATGTAGTCAACGCTGTTCAGGAGGAGATCGGCTTACGGGGTTCTGAGATGATCTCCCGGAGATTAAAGCCTGATGTGGCCGTTTGCGTGGATGTAACCCACGATACGCAAAGCCCCATGTATGATAAGAAGAAAGACGGGGATATCGCCTGCGGTAAGGGCCCTACCCTTTCGTATGGCCCCGCAGTGCAGAATAACCTTCTTCACCGGATCATCGATCTGGCGGAAGAAAAGAAAATTCCGTATCAGCTGGCCGCCGTAAGCCGCTCTACCGGTACGGATACGGATTCTTTCGCGTATTCGGCGGAAGGCGTGGCGTCTGCACTGATCTCCTTACCCCAGAAATACATGCATACTACGGTGGAAATGTGCCATAAAGACGATATTCAGGCCTGTATAGATCTCTACTACGAGTTTTTGCTGGATCTGGATACGGGTACGGATTTCCGGTACATAAAGTAGTTCCACAGTTCCGATAGTGAGTTCCCGGTGTAGCGTAGGCACAAAACCTGTACCGCCCCTGTAATTTAGACGGTTACAGGGGCGGTGCTGAAACGAGGGTTTCATCCCATTTTCCTTATCATTCATCACTTCTCTCCAAACAATCAGCTTTGCGGCCGTATTATTGTCAAAGGAATGGCAATACTGTTATGTTCTACAGTTTGCATGTATCCTGCACATAAAACTATTTTCCTGTAAAATTTATGTGTTCCGCAGCGGCGGACCGCTTATATGATTAAGTAATATGGAAGAAAAGAAAATCCGATTCTGGGAAAACTGGGTGGTTCTGCTGGGTATTATGCTCTTTGTCAGAAGTTATCTTTTAATGCTGACGAATGGGTTCAACTCGAATATAGACACCCTGGTCAATAACGGCCTCCCGGCCTCCATGATTAATGCCTACCAGGAGAAATATAATCATTTCTGGAATACCGTTTTCCCGGTTTTGCTGCTGGCCGCATTGGTCTACCTGGCGTGGTTTGTATTCCATCACTATGCTTATCCCTTATTGCGGAAAAAGCCTTTCCATTCCACCGGCGTCCCCTACCTGCTTCTTACCATCACCCTGATATTTACCGGCTATTATATTCATCAGCATCTAAGATTATACTGGAATCTGACCAGCTATCACGGAGGGTTTGAGGACAGCTTCCGGTTCTTCCGGTATATCCGTAAATTCACGTTTATTGCCAACAGCCTGACCCTTCTCTGGGCTATATTTTTTTATGAGGCCTGCTCGCAGGGCTTCTACATTTTGTGCAGGAGATTACGGCGTGAGGGGCCAATGTATGAACTGGTCATCAACTTCCTGTTTGCATTTTGTTCCATTGTGTTCCTGGTCATGCTGGGTATATCCGGCGATATAAAAATCAGGTCTCTTCAGTTAATGCAGGGCTTCCATAGTGTGTTGGTGCTGGCTGTAGCTATTATCTATGGACAGGATTATTTTTACAGGAATGTTTGGGCGGGCCGGGGAAGAAAGGGATATTTACAAGGTGCTTTTATGGTGATCGCCTTAAGTTTTTTTTCCGCTTTACTGGTAGAGGTGTTGAATGCAGGGTACTATATGAGGCACGGAATAAAAACGCATGACGGAGACTTCCGTTATACCGGTCAGGTCTTAACCTATTTGCTGAAAAAGAATCTCCCCGAAAGCAGTATTGTGGCGTTGGTAACGGCTTTCATTGCCCTGGCCACAGGGGTGGTCAGGTACCTGTTTTACTGGCAGAAAAACAAGTTTCAGGCGCAGGTCACCGTGAAATCCGCCGAGCTGGATCAATTGCGGGCCCAGGTTAACCCACACTTTCTTTTTAATGCTTTGAACACGCTTTATTCGGTGGCATTGAAAGAGAATGCAGAAACCACGGCCTCGGGTATACAGAAGCTGGGCGATATGATGCGGTTTATGCTGAATGAAAACCACCGCGATCTGATCCCTATCTCCGGCGAGGTGGAACAGCTGGAGAATTACATTCACATCCAGCGGATGCGGATCGATGAAACACAGGATATCAAGGTCACCGTACACATTCAGCGACCTGAGACGGCCATCGAGGTGGCGCCGATGCTTTTAAATCCTTTTGTGGAAAACGCGTTTAAGCACGGGATATCGCTGGTTAATCCTTCCTGGATCCACATCACGCTCACCTTTGACAAAGAAAATCTTTACTTTAAAGTGCATAACAGCCTGCATAGCGCCAGAGAAACCGATCCCGAAAAATTTAATCACGGAATAGGGCTGGAAAATGTCATCCGCCGCTTAAATTTACTTTATCCTCAGCGCCACCGGCTGGTCATGGAGCAAAGTGAACAGGATTTTTTTGTATCATTAACACTGAAATACTAAATGCATATCGAAGCTATCGCTATAGATGATGAGCCCAAAGCCCTGGAAGTGGTGACCATGTTGGCCGAAAAAGTTCCATTTTTGAGTATTAAGGCTACTTTTACCGATGCTTTTAAAGCGATTCCTTATTTGCAGCAAAACAGGGTGGATCTGCTCTTCCTGGATATCAAGATGCCGGATATTTCCGGCTTTGAGTTTCTGAGCACCTTGTCCAGAAAGCCGAAGGTGATCTTTACGACGGCTTATTCCGAGTATGCCGTGAGTGCCTTTGAAGTAGATGCGGTAGATTACCTAATGAAGCCCTTTTCGCTTACCCGGTTTTCGAAAGCATGCAACAAAGCACTGGAAGCGTTGGAACCGGAAGCCCATGAAGCCGAAAGTACTTTTCTTAAAACCGGCCTGGAAGAGGAAAGGGTCTTTTTTGAGGATATCCGTTTCATTGTTTCCCAGGGAAATTACATGGAATATTATTTAAAGGACCGGAAGCTGCTCTGCCGGCAAACCATCCAGGAGGCTATGCAGCAGTTACCTGCCGAGAGGTTTATAAGGCTTCACCGTTCCTACGTTGTGGCTACGGACAAGATCGATAAAGTTTCGCGGACAGCCGTCTGGATCCACGGGACGGAGATCCCGGTCGGTGCGTCCTACGAAGATGCCTATCAACTGATCCGGGAAAAATTATTAAAAAAGTAATGGAAAGCTCGACCCAACTGGCTCAACGATTCCGGGAAGTTATGCTGAACGGAAAGTGGATCGCCAATACGAATTATAAAGAGCAGTTGACCTCTGTGGACTGGAAGACGGCCGTATATAAGATTTATTCCTTCAATACGATCGCTGCATTGACCTTTCACATCAATTATTATATCAGCGGATTGTTAAGGTACTTTGAAACCGGTATTCTGGATATCCATGATCAATTTAGCTTTGACAGCCCTCCGATCTCTTCTAACGATGATTGGGAGGCCCGGAAAACTCAATTATGGGTGAATACCGAAAGGTTGGCCAGCCATGTGGCGAATATGAGTACTGAAGAGCTGGAGTCTGTGTTTGCAGATGAAAAGTATGGAACCTGCCGCAGGAACATTGAGGCCATGACAGAACATGCATATTACCATCTGGGGCAGATAGTGCTGATAAAAAAGGCCATTGCCGGGATGGATAACAATGGCCTTTAAGTTCTTAAAACTCCATGGGAACTTCCATGAGAAGGAATTCCGCCTCCGTGCCGGCAGAAATGGTTACGGCGTCTGTACCCCATATTCCCAGGCCGTCGCGGCTATTTATTTCCTGCCCGTCTACCTGAATATTTCCTTTTAGGTTAAAGATATACAGTCCGTTGTCTTTTGCTTTGAAACGATAGACCTTTTCGGTTCCCTTATCAAAATCCGCCAGGTGAAACCAGGCATTCTGGTGCATCCACATCCCTTCATCCCCGGCATCGGGAGAAATGATCTGTTGAAAGGTATTTTTCCGGTCGGACCTATTGAGGGTGATCTGATCGTACCGTGGCTGGACGTTATTCCGGTCAGGAAACACCCATATCTGGAGGAATTTCACCGGTTTGTCGCTATTTTTATTATACTCGCTATGAGAAACACCTGAACCTGCACTCATGATTTGTACATCACCGTTCCGGATAATGGTGCGGTTTCCCATACTGTCTTTGTGTTCCAGATCGCCTTCCAGCGGAATGGAAATGATCTCCATATTATTGTGAGGGTGTGTACCAAAACCCATTCCGGGAGCCACGAAATCGTCATTTAATACCCTTAATGCACCGAAATGAACTCTTTCGGGATCGTGATAATTAGCAAAGCTGAAGGTATGTCTGCTATGTAACCATCCGTGGTTTGCATCACCACGGGATTCTGCTTTATGAAAAACGGTATTTGCCATGATTTTTTGATTTTATGATGCAAAGGTAGAGGCTTTGCAGGTGTGCGGACATTGATGTAAGATAAGAAATGCGGGTGTGGAGGAATGCGCTTCAAGATCTGAGTGGCTCTGTATATTCCCCCAATTGCAGATGATCCATAACTTTCCCTACCAGTATTTTCTCCCCGGTTTTCCGGAATCCAACCTTTTCATAAAGCCGACGGGCGGCCGGATTGGCTTTTTCTACCAGCAAACCCAGAGTCAATCCCTGTTTTTGCACATATTCCGAGATAAGATGTTGAAGCAGCTTACCTCCTATTCCCTGTCCCTGCCATTCGGGAGAAACGCCGATGGAATCTACATAAAACTCTCCGGCCCGGGTTTCATTCTCAGGTTCAAAAGGCTTATGTGTATGAGCGCTGATATATCGGGCTACAGGCTTTCGTAATTCCTCCAACAGAGCTCCGTCATAGACGTTGACCGCCCCAACGATCTTTCCTTCATGGGTTGCCACATAGACCTTCTGGTAGGAATACTGGTTATTTTCTGTATGCACCATGTGATACATGAAGTCAAATGCCGCCTGTTTATTTCTTACATTCAGAAATTCATAGACGATATCTTCCATGGCCAACAACAGTAAGCGGGCTATTTCTCCAGAATCTTTGTATTCGGCTTTTCGTATCCTTATTTCCATAGGAAACAAAATTAAATATAATCCTGCCCTTCGAAGCAACATTTTCTTTAATTTTGATACATTAACCTAAAACGAAAAGAATGAATAGAAAGGCTTTTTCCGCTCTTACTCTGGGGCTCGTTCTGACCGGGAGCGCTTTTGCGCAAAAGCTGCAGGATCTTCCTGAGTACAGCATTCCGCAAAGTCAGACTACAAAACACATGAATATCCTGGCTGCGGATGAAATGCTGGGAAGGAAACCGGGGCAGCCGGGCAACCTGATGGCGGGCCGGTATATTGCGGAGCAATTCCGGGCATTGGGACTGAAGCCTGCCAACGGCGACAGTTATTTTCAGAAAGTACCGCTTGAAACCGTTATTCCACCTCAGGAGGGTACGATAAGTACGACAGAAGGAAGTGCTAAAATAGGCACCGATTTTGTTCTTATGCATGGAAGCGGCCTCAAAGGAGAATACGAAACCGTTCATTTACCATACGCCTGGATAGATAAAGAGAAAGGCTATGATGATTATAAAGGTGTGGATGTAAAGGGCAAGGTTATTATTACCAGTGTGGGTGTTTCGGATGCAGACGCACCGAATCAACTGTTTGCTTCTATTGAAGATAAGCAGAAGCTGGCCAAAGAGAGAGGCGCTGTAGCGATCATTGAGGTATTCAACTCTCCCCGCCCCTGGAACATGGTAACGCGTTATTTCGGCCGGCCTTCCACCAAAATGAAGACATCCGAATCGGCAGGAGAAGAGATCACCCATCTGTGGATCAGTTCTACATCCGCTAAAATATTGGTAGCCAATAAGATAAACAAGGTAAACCTGGAAATTGGCGCCCGGATCACCCGGGATGTGCATACTTATAACGTGGCGGCCCTTCTCGAGGGTTCGGATCCGAATCTGAAAGAGGAGCACCTGATCCTGTCGGCTCATTACGATCATGTGGGTCATGGTGCCGGTGCGGGAAATGTATCGGCCGGTGACACTATTTTCAACGGGGCCCGCGATAATGCTTTCGGGACGGTAGCCGTTTTGACTGCTGCGGAGGCTTTTTCGAAAGTGAAGCCTAAAAGATCTATCCTTTTTATTGCTTATACGGCAGAAGAAATGGGACTCTTAGGGAGTCGTTATTATGCGGAGCATCCGCTGATCCCGTTAAATAAAACGGTATTTAATATGAACTGTGACGGCGCCGGGTACAATGACATCTCCAGAATTACAGTCATCGGACTGGACCGTACCGGTGTGAAAGACGAGTTCACCACCGCCACCGGCGCTTTCGGGCTTAAGGCCCAGGATGATCCGGCTCCGGAGCAAAACCTGTTTGACCGCTCAGATAACGTAAGTCTGGCAGCCAAGGGTATCCCGGCACCTACTTATTCACCGGGTTTTAACGCCTTTGATGCAGAAATCGATAAGTATTATCACCAGGCAGCTGACAACCCGGACAATATTGATCATACTTATTTACTGAAATACGCCCAGTCGTATACGTATGCAGCCCGACTGATCGCTAACCGGGCCAAAGCCCCGGAATGGATCAAAGGCGACAAATATGAACAGGCCTATAATAAGCTTTATAGCAGATAAAAAATCTCACTTAACAATATGAAGACCCCTTCCGGGGTCTTTTTTTGATATTTTACAACCTATTTACCTTTTTCCGGGTCTTTAAAGAAGATATCATTTTTAAAAAGTATGAAGTTAAAAACCGTCATTTTGTTCACAGTTCCGGTTTTAATACAGTCTTGTCTAAGCATAGACGGACCCGATGTGGGCCCGATTATTGAACCACCTCAGATGATCTTACTGAAAAAAGACAGCCTGGTCAGTGGTAAGCACTATGGAATAGTAATCGGACAAACGTCTTCAACCGCTTATGCCGGAATGAAGGTTAATCATGACAGCCTGGATGTCAGTTATGTGAACCTGGTAGGTAATTTTGTCACCGACTTCAGTACCTTAAAAGAAAGGCTTCCGCTTTACGCCTACATGACCTTTGATGAGAAAGCAGGTACAAGTAGCGGTGTTCAGCTGTGGTTTGAGGATAAAAAACTGAAGAGTATATACCTGAACAGTGGTCAACGGCTGGGACGGTGGCCTGAAAATATAAGTGCTTCGGAGTCGGTTCGTGAAGGAGAAAGCAGCGAAATTATTGCAGAGAAACTGAAGATACTGGAAAGTGACAGTCGCTATACGTTCAGGTTTGAACATACCATGCTGGGAGTAAAGCTCCTTACGGAGGCGTATGACCCGGAGATGGAGGGAATTCCGCAGTGGTATTTTGGATATAAAATAGATGAACAGCTTTCGAATTATGTTCATGTGCATTTTAAGGAAGGTAAAGTGGCTTACATTATAGTGAACCATATGAAAACACTTTAATGGAACTCTTCGGGAGAATTTCGGGTTTAATATTTACAAGTAATGGGGACGACCGGTTTTGACGGCATGATGCCATTGCGAGTATAAGCATGTATGGAGTTGGTGGAAGGTCTCCATTTAAAAAATCTACCGAACAATAACTGGCAATACTTCGTATGCCATGGCTGCCTAATTTCGGAGTAAATTACGCATAAGCCACATTCCTCCCCGGCCACCCTCTGCCGCAGGGGATTAAGGAGTGTCAATCCTGCAGAGGCGTTTGGAAACGGACTTCTGATTTCTGAATAGTATTTGAGAAGATAAGGGTCAGACCAGGTACGCCGGACGGCTTTCTGACCTCGAAAATTAAGACCGGCTAAACATGTAGAAGGCTTGACAGTAGCCGTGTTCGGACCAGGGTTCGAATCCCTGCGTCTCCACTTATTGAGATAACCGCCTGTAAATCAGGTGGTTATTTTTTTTAGCTACCTGAAAGCGAAACATATGTATTCAGTGCTGTGGGCTGTTCGGCCTGGTTAAGCATAAAATCAGCCACATCGGCCCGGTTTATCGCCCCGATATTGATGCCTTTGTACAAGTGGGTTTCTATCCGGTAACGGCCGGTGAACGGCCGGTCTCTGAGTCTGCCGGGCCGTACGATTATCCAGGGGAGATCAGAAGACCCGATCATTTTTTCCATCCGGGTTTTGTCGGCATAAACTTCTTTAAGCAAAAGCCGGAGAAGTGATCGCATTGGTAAAGAGTAATAGTTTTCGCTTTCACCCGCTCCGAATCCCGTTAAGAGGATAAAAGGAATAGAACGGTCTGTTTCTTTATACACTTCTATCAGAACTTTGGCAAAATCGGAGTAAAGTGTGGTGGCAGCCCTGCTGGTTCCTGTGCCCAACGTCACAATGACCGCATCTGACATATCCACTATCAGCCGGAGGTCCTGCTTATGCAAGGCGCTTCCTTTAATGGTTTTCAGTCGGGGATAAGCCGGTAGGGGGACGGCAGAGCGGGAAAGGGTAATGACCGTATGATGGCGCGCCAGGCCCGATTTAACTGTTTCCAGTCCTACGCCGGCCGAAGCTCCTATTACAGCAATGTTCATTATAATCAGGTATAGTCTTGCTGCAAATCTAAAAATGCGGACCGGTGATCCTATAGGAAACTTCGAAAATACCACTATATTTGAGGATAGTTAAGAATGCAAATCCGGATGAGAAATAAACAAAAGCAGGAACAGTTAAGGGATGTTCAGGATGTGATAGATATTATTGGCGGGCGATGGAAAGGAGCTATCCTGGCCAGCTTATGTGATAAGGGAAAGCGCTTTAATGAATTACAGCGGGACCTGGAGATCATTACCCCACGCATTCTCACCAAAGAGTTGAGGTACCTCGAGATGAATAAGTTGCTGGTAAGAGAACCGGATTCCGGCAACGGGGTGTCTTATTGCCTTACAGACCATGGGAAGTCGCTTGACCCATTGATAGCGGCGATTGTGAAATGGGGCAGAAAGCACCGGGAGGTCATACTGGGTGAACTGGAGGTGGTAACTTAAGGGGCTCTCACTGCTCCGTAAAGTCCTCAGATGCTGTAGTACCGGATCAGCCCAGCCGACAGCTTGCTTAAATGGGGATACTTATTTTCCGATCACAAAGCCCACCAGCGTGGCCAGCAACAAAACGGTCAACGAAATGTTCCACCATTTCTTCTTTTGCTCTGACGGATTCCGGATAATAAGTGCCATGCACCCGATACTCAGGAGGGTGCTGGTCACCTGCACAATCTTCTGGGCTTTAACCACAGGAATATTATAGGAGCCGTAGAGCGCTATGAAAACAAGTACCGCAACAGCTATTTTTAAATGGGAAGGTTTCATTATTTATTACCCAGTTCTAAGAATTTTTTTTGAAAGATCAAAATTGCCACTACTCCGCAAAATATGCAAGCATCGGCAAAATTAAAAATAGGAGTAAGGAAGTAGCTTCCTCCATAATGAGGAACCCACGCCGGCCAGAAACCATCCAGCCAGTTAAAGTAGAACATATCGATCACCTCGCCGTGGAACCAGGGCGTTTTAATCCATTCAGGGGCATTTCCGGGCAGGTAAACTCCGTAGAAAATGCTGTCGATCAGGTTTCCCAGTGCGCCTGCAAGAATAGCAGCCAACGCCCACAGGATAGCGTTTTTCGGGTGCCTGTTTGCCTGCTTAAAAAGATAGTAGCCGATCAGCACCATGGCGATCACCCGGAAGAGCGTCAGGGCTATTTTCCCGTAATTCCCGCCCAGTTCCATTCCAAAGGCCATTCCGGGGTTGGTTACATAATGAAGCTTAAAGACTCCGGGGATGAGATCGAGGGTTCCGTTATGTTGCGGAACAACCACGTAAAACATCCAAAGCTTGATGGCCTGGTCTATCAATATAAGCAATAAAGTGAATAAAAAATATTTTCCGGCTAACCTCATGCTGATTTTCTTCTTTCCCTTTCTTTTTTGATTAATAAATACTCTCGACTGCTCTGACCCGCGATGGATGTGTTTTCGTCCGCTCTTCTGAAAAGATAAGGCATGACCGCTCCAATGGGGCCGTAAGGTACATATTTGGCCACATTATAACCCGCATCCGCCAGGTTGAAGGAGATATTGTCGCTCATTCCCAAAAGCTGAGCAAAAAACACCCGGGTATCGCCGGATGAAATTCCTTTTTCGTCCAGTAAACCTACTGCAAGGTTGCAGCTGTCCTCATTGTGTGTTCCCAGGCAGACACTGATATGATCGAGATTGGAAATACTCAACGTAACGGCCTTATTGTACTCATCATCCGAAGCCTGTTTGGTAGGGTTGATGGGGTCGGCATATCCGTTTTCCTCTGCTCTCTTCCGTTCTTTTTCCATATAAGCGCCCCGCACCAGTTTAGCTCCTATGGTAAATCCTCCGGCTTTGGCTGCGTCAATATGCGCTTCCAGGATCCCGTAGGAAGCGGTCCGGTACATCTGGTAGGTGTTGTAGATGATGGTTTTGGCCGGAGTATTGTATTTCTTCATTTCTTCCAGGGTAAGCTCGTCGATCACATCCTGGATCCAGGTCTCTTCGGCATCTATGAAGAGTCTGACACCTTTGTCGGCTGCGCTTTTACAAAGGGTCTGAAATCTTTTGACCAGGCGCTGATAAGAACTCAGCCTCTCGGGCGAAAGACAGGCTATCCCGTCTTCCTGCACCTCGGTCAACAGCTCCCTGGAGCCAATACCGGTTATCTTAAATACGGAAAAAGGAATCTTTTCCGGGTACTGATACGCCATTTCGATGGTTTTCATAAGCTCTGCCCTGGTTTCATCAAAGCTTTTCTCATCATCTTCGCCCTCCACGCTATAATCGAGAATAGTACCTACTTTATAGCGGTGAAGCTTGTCGATGGTCTTTTCACACTCCTGAATATCTTCACCACCGCAGAATAATTGGAAAATAGTCCTTTTAATTATAAATTTTATGGGTAAACCCAGCTTCAGAAACCACTTAATTAAAAAAGTACCTATATTTACCAGCCAATTTTGATTCATGGCCATAAATATGTAATAATTGAGGTTAAGCTGGCTGTTGGATTGGTTTTTGAACGCTATCTCCGTATCTGAAAAATCAATACGACGTTTATGTGCCATATAAGTGCTCTATGAAATATTGAGGCACAAAGATAATTGGTTTTTAAGATAAAATATGAATAGGATTAAATAGTTTCACTTAATGAAAGCAAATTTGAACGTGTCGCCACTGGAATCCTGGGTACAAACAGATGGCAAACCCCTGATCATTGCAGGACCATGCAGTGCTGAAACAGAAGAGCAGGTACTGGAAACTGCCGAAGGTATAGCCCGAAACGGCTATGCGCATATCTACCGCGCGGGTGTATGGAAACCGAGGACCCGGCCCGGTAGCTTTGAGGGGAAGGGAGAAGAAGCGCTGCCGTGGTTACAAAAAGTAAAAGAGCAGACCGGGCTGAAAACAGCAGTGGAAGTAGCTACTCCGCAACACATTGAGCTTGCACTGAAGTATGGCATTGATGTATTGTGGATCGGGGCCAGAACCACGGTTAACCCGTTTAACGTTCAGGACCTTGCCGATGCATTGAAAGGTGTGGATGTTCCGGTGCTGATCAAAAACCCTGTAAACCCCGACCTTGCCCTGTGGGTAGGCGCCTTTGAGCGGATCGCCGGTGCCGGAATTACGAAGATGGGGGCTATTCACCGCGGGTTCTCCAATGCCCAGGAAACCAAATACAGGAACTCGCCGATGTGGCAAATCGCTGTGGAATTCAAAACGTATTTCCCGGCCATACCGATGATCGGAGACCCCAGCCATATGGCCGGGAAAAGGGCTTACCTGGCTGAACTTACCCAGCGGGCCATGGACCTTAACTATGACGGTCTGATCATTGAATCGCACCGAAATCCTGATGAAGCATGGTCGGATGCTTCCCAGCAGCTTACCCCGGATGCTTTGGGTGAAATGCTGAACAATACCGAATTCAGAAAGGCTACTTACGGTACGGATTTCCAGTCGGAGCTCGACAGGCTGCGGGCGCGGCTGGACAACCTCGACAGGGAACTGATGGAAGTTCTGGCGAGCCGTATAGCCGTAGTGGAGCAATTGGGCGAATATAAGCGGGACAATAATGTGGCGGTGCTACAGCTCGACCGGTGGAAACATGTGCATGAAAGCCGGGCAGAATGGGCCAGGAGCCTGAATCTTTACCCTGAAGTAGTGGAAGAGTTATTCAAACTGATCCATATGGAGTCGATCAGGAAACAGACGGAAGTAATGAACCGCCAGAACGCGTAAGTAAAGAGCGTCTAAATAATATATTATCGGTTCAGAATTACCGAAGATGTTTAAAAAGCTTGCAAATGCAAGACGTTGAGGATGAGGGCGAAGGAGCAACTAACCGCATGTGACCGAGACCGGACTCCGAAAACGATGCAGCAGTTTGTGTGCTTTTTAAGCATCTTCTGTGTTTTATGCCTAAATTTGCGCGATAATTAAGATGTAAATGGAATTTATACCTAAAATAGGAATTACGACGGGGGATGTAAACGGAATTGGTCCCGAGGTGCTGCTCAAGGCGTTGAATTCGCACCGGGTGAACAAGATCTGCATCCCTGTTTTGTACGGTTCCGGAAAGCATCTCAGCAAATACAAAAACCTGGTGGGTATGCCAAACTGGCAGTACACCCATATCCAGGACGCTTCACAGGCCCAGCAAAAAAACTTTAACCTGATCAACTGTTTAAAGGGGGATTACTTTGAGCTGGATCCCGGAAAACAGGATCCTAAGGCCGGTCAACTGGCATTTGAAAGCCTGGAGAAGGCTACCCAGGACCTGAAAAACGGTAAGATCGATGCGTTGGTAACGGCACCTATCAGTAAAGAGAACATCCAAAGCGAATCGTTTAAATTTCCCGGGCACACGGAATACCTGGCCCAGGCTTTTGATAAGAAGGATGTATTGATGTTCATGGTCAGTGAAAATCTGAGAATAGGTGTGGTCACCGGACATATTCCCCTGGATAAGGTAAAGAAGCTGCTGAACCGGGAGGCCATTGCTTCCAAACTGGATATTATGATCCATTCTCTCAAGGTAGATTTTGGCATCGCAAAGCCGAAAATAGCTGTACTGGGACTTAATCCGCACGCGGGTGAGAACGGGCTCCTCGGCGATGAAGAAAAGCAGGTGATTAATCCGGTGATCGAGCAATATAAGAACAAAGGCCATCTGGTGTTCGGCCCCTTCCCTACCGACGGCTTTTTTGCATCGGATAATTTTACAAGGTTTGATGCTATTCTGGCCATGTATCACGATCAGGGACTAACCCCATTCAAAATGCTGGCCTTTGATACGGGCGTTAATTTTACAGCCGGCATCATGGGTGTACGTACTTCCCCTGATCACGGAACCGGCTTTGATATCGCCGGAAAAAATGAGGCTGACGCCGGGTCCATGCTTCATGCCATTTATGCCGCTGTCGACATCAGCCGGCAGCGGCATGAATATGTGGAGCTGGAAAGTAACGCCCTGAAGCATCAGAAGATCGATATTGAAAATCTGAAGAAGGAGAAGCACTAATTTCTTAACTCCAGGCTTACAATGTTTTCCACATGAAATGTATGTGGAAACATATCTACCGGTGCTACTGCCTCTACATCGTATTTTTCGCTTAGTATTTCCAGGTCGCGCGCCTGAGTGGCGGGGTTACAGCTTACATAAACAATACGTTGGGGTTCTACTTTCAGCAGAACTTCGCAAACGGCTTTGTCCATGCCGGCTCTCGGAGGGTCGGTGATGACGATGTCGGGTTTCCCATTCGTCGCTACAAACTCTTCATTAAGGATCTTCGCCATATCACCGGCAAAGAAGGTGGTGTTGAAGATGCCGTTGATCTGAGAGTTTATCCGGGCATCCTGTACAGCCGGCTCAATGTACTCGACTCCTACCACGTGACGGGCCTGGCGGGCTACAAAATTGGCTATGGTGCCTGTACCGGTATACAGATCATAGACCAGGTGCTGCGGCTGTATTTTGGCGAATTCTCTAACCAGTTTGTACAGTTCATACGCCTGTTCGGAATTGGTCTGATAGAATGATTTCACGCCTATCCGGAATTTCAACCCTTCCATTTCCTCCGTGATATACGGGAGGCCATGGTAGTAAACAGGTTCCAGATCAAAGAATGTGTCGTTTCCTTTGGTATTGATGACATAGCTAAGCGAAGTGACATCGGGAAACTGAACCAGGAACTTGTCCAGCACATCTTTTATGGCTTCCTGGTCATTTTCGGCGAATTGCACCAGCACCATCAGCTCGCCGGTGGAGGTGGTACGGATCATCAGGGTGCGGAAAAATCCTTTATGTACTATATGGTCATAAAAGGGCTTCCCGGAGGCTCTTGCGGCATCGCGGAAAAAGTTTCGTACTTCATTGGAAGGATCGCCCTGCAGGTAGCATTTATGGATGGGCAGTACTTTGTCGAACCGCCGGGGAACATGAAAGCCCAGCGCATTCCTGTCGAGGTCTTCCTCTGACTGTACCTCTTTTTCCGTAAACCACCGGGAGTTGGAAAAGGTATATTCCAGTTTATTCCTGTAAAAGCGGGTCCGGGAAGAGCCCAGGATGGGTGAGGTATTCCGTAACGGCACTTTACCTATCCTGGACAACTGATCGTAAACCTGGCGCTCTTTCTGGGCCAGCTGGGTTTCGTAAGGCACATGCTGCCATTTGCATCCGCCGCAATCGCCGAAATGTGCGCAAAAAGGGCCGGTGCGGTCTTCGCTGAGCTGGTTGATCTGCAAAACACGTCCTTCTGAGAAACGTTTTTTGGATTTCGTGACCAGGAGCTTTACCTGGTCACCGGGGCACACTTTGCTGCCGTCTACAAAGATAACTTCCCCTTCATTCCTGGCAATGCATTTCCCTTCTGCAGCGAAATCAAGGATCTCTATATTTTCTATTTCGTATTTCTTCTTCATGCGCCTTATATTTGCAGCTATGATCAACAATTCAGAGAAGGCAGATATAAAAAAAGCGATGAGTTTTTCATCGCTTCGTGATCCCGCTGGGATTCGAACCCAGGACCCATACATTAAAAGTGTATTGCTCT
>CAZLXI010000058.1:0-21105 GCA_964563435.1 uncultured Lacihabitans sp. | reverse complement strand
ATTCAGCAGATATTGCCCATAGCCCGACTTCACCAGAGGTTGGGCTATTTTTCTGAGCTGCTCCGCATTAATGAAGTTCATCCGGTAGGCGATCTCCTCGATACAACCTATTTTAAGGCCCTGTCTTTCCTCGATCACCTGTACAAACTGTCCTGCCTGCATGAGAGAAGCAAAGGTGCCGGTATCCAGCCAGGCGGTTCCCCTGTTCATGACCCCTACTTTCAGCTTGCCCTGCTCCAGGTACACTTTGTTGACATCGGTAATTTCCAGTTCTCCCCGAGGAGACGGTTTAATATTTTTGGCGATCTCCACCACGCTGTTATCGTAAAAATAAAGCCCGGGAACGGCGTAATTGCTTTTCGGGTGCTCCGGTTTTTCTTCTATGCTGAGGGCGTTGAAGTCTTTGTCAAACTCCACCACACCGTATCTTTCGGGATCATGCACGGGGTAGGCAAAAACGGTTCCGCCGTCAGGATCGGCACAGGATTGCAGCAGCTTGCTCAGCCCGCTCCCGTAGAAGATATTGTCGCCCAGTACAAGCGCTACTTTATCTTTCCCGATAAACTCTTCTCCGATAATAAACGCCTGCGCCAGCCCGTCGGGACTGGGCTGCTGGGCATATTCAAAACGGCAGCCCACCTGAGAGCCGTCACCCAACAGCTTCCTGAAATGGGGCAGGTCATGGGGCGTAGAGATGATCAGGATCTCATGGATACCGGAAAGCATAAGGATGGAAAGCGGGTAATAGATCATGGGTTTGTCATAAACCGGCATCAACTGCTTACTCACCGCCAGGGTCAAAGGATGAAGTCGTGTGCCGCTTCCTCCGGCCAGAATAATTCCCTTCATTTTTTGTGATTTGATTTAAACTTTATACATCGCCTCGTAATACTTCTGATACTCTCCGCTGGTGATGTTTTCGATCCAGTCCCAGTTGTCAAAATACCAGTCAACGGTCTGGGCGAGGCCTTCTTCAAAGGTAACAGAGGGGCTCCATCCCAGCCCGGTCATTAATTTGGTGGCGTCAATGGCATAACGAAGATCGTGCCCGGCCCGATCCGTGACGTAGGTGATAAGCCGGGTGCTTTCGCCTTCCGGATTTCCCAGTTTTTTATCCATGAGCCCGATCAGCAGATGGACCAGATCAATATTCTTCCATTCATTATTCCCGCCGATATTATAGGTGTCACCGTTTTTTCCATTATGGAATATCACGTCGATGGCCCGGGCGTGGTCTTTTACAAACAGCCAGTCACGTACATTTTCTCCTTTTCCATAGACCGGAAGTGGTTTTTTGTTCCGTATATTATTTATCATCAGCGGAATAAGCTTTTCCGGGAAATGGTTGGGGCCGTAGTTGTTGGAGCAGTTGGATATCACCACGGGTAACCTGTAGGTATTGTGATAAGCCCTGACAAAATGATCGGAGCTGGCCTTGGAGGCCGAGTAGGGCGAACGCGGGTCATAAGGAGTGGTTTCCACAAAGAACTCTTTCGGGTCGTGGAGCTCTCCGTACACTTCGTCGGTAGAAACATGATAGAAACGTTTTCCTTCAAAGTTGTCCTTCCATGCGGTTTTTGCAGCATTAAGCAGGTTACAGGTACCGATCACATTGGTCCGTACAAAAGCCATAGGATCGGTGATGGACCGGTCTACGTGCGATTCGGCAGCCAGGTGGATCACGCCGTCGAAGGGGTACCTTTCAAAGAGACCGTTGACAAATGCTTCATCCACGATATCCCCGTGTTCAAAAATATAATTGGGCTGATTTTCGATATCTTTCAGATTCTCCAGGTTGCCCGCGTAAGTGAGCTTATCCAGGTTAATGATCCTGTAATCCGGATACCGGGTGACAAAAAGTCGTACTACGTGCGAACCGATAAACCCGGCGCCTCCTGTGATCAGAATGTGTTTACTCATAAGTTACTTATTTTTTTTTGCCATCTCCACGCGTCTTTCAGGCTTTCTTCCAGTGTTTTCTCTGCCTTCCAGTTCATTTCCGTCGCGGCTTTCTCTACATTTCCGTATATTTTCACTACGTCACCCGGTCTTCTGGGGCCGATTTCGTAGTTAAGGTTCAGGTGATTGACCTTCTCGAAGGTGCCAATGACCTCCAGTACCGTGTTTCCCTGGCCCGTACCGATATTAAAGACATTGTAATAGGGCGCCGAGGTATGCTTACGAAGCAGGTTAAGGGCAGATACATGGGCTTTGGCCAGGTCTGTTACATGGATAAAATCACGAACATTGGACCCGTCTGCCGTATCATAATCATTGCCGAATACGGTAAGCTTTTCCCGGATTCCGGCGGCGGTCTGCGTGATAAAAGGGACCAGGTTATTGGGAACTCCTATGGGCAGCTCACCGATCTCTGCCGAAGGATGGGCCCCCACCGGGTTAAAATAACGGAGGGAGATTATGCCGAAGTCCAGACCGGCCCTTATCGAATCTTCCAGTATATCTTCTGCAATGGCCTTGGTGTTACCATAAGGAGATTCGGCTTTCTTTTTAGGGGTATTTTCTGTCACCGGGATCACATCCGCCTGGCCGTACACGGTACAGGAAGAGCTGAATACCAGGTTTCTGACCCCATTGGCTTTCATGACATTCATAATGTTCAGCAGGGAGCCGATGTTATTCTGATAATATTTCAGGGGCTCGGCTACCGATTCTCCTACTGCCTTGAAAGCGGCGAAATGGATGATGCCTTTAATGTTATGCCGTTGAACCACTTTGTTCATTTTTACATAATCATTGCAGTCTTCCTGATAAAAGGGTACATCTATGCCCAGGATATTCTTCAGACCTGTTAATACGGAAGGGTCAGAGTTGCTGAGATCGTCCACAATAACGGGAGAATAACCCGCTTCTATCAGTTCCACTACTGTATGCGATCCGATAAAGCCGGCCCCACCCGTAACCAGTATATTCATTAGCGCTGTTTTTTCTGCAAAGCTAACATCTAAATAAATGTTTTAAAAATTTGTTTGGTTTTAAATGGGTGTATGTTATTATTGACCTGTAAAACGAATATTGTATGAACATCGCGGATTTCAAAGCAATGGTTTCTCTGCTGGATGATTCAGACGGGGAAGTAGTGGGTATGGTCCGGGATAAGATAAAGGGTCTCGGTCAGGAAGCCATCCCCCTCCTGGAAAGGGAATGGGATCAGTATGAGGAAAACCCCGTGATTCAGAGTAAAATAGAATTTCTTCTCCAGGACCTGCAGACCGATTCCCTCATGATGGATATGAAGGAATGGGCGGCACACGGCGGAGAAGATCTGCTGCGGGGGCTATGGCTGATCTCCCGCGTGGCTTATCCCGAATACGGGATCGAAAAAATGCGGGCGGAGATCAATAAAATCTATATGGATATCTGGGTGCTGACCCAGAAAGACATGCACCCGGCTGACCTGCTGAATGTGATAAATGATGTTATCTTTGAGCGGATGGGCTTTGAGCCCAATATCAAGAACTTTCATGCACCCCAGAATTCACTCTTTAACCAGGTGCTGGAAGCAAAAAAGGGGAATCCCGTTACCCTGAGCTGCCTGTATATTCTTCTGGCCCAAAAGCTGGATATCCCGCTATACGGTGTCAACCTGCCCAACCTGTTTGTGATGATCTTTGATTTTCCGGGGCACACGTTCTATGTTAATGCATTCAATAAAGGCCAGATATTCTACCGGAAAGATATTGATGATTACCTGAAGCACATGAACCTGGAACCCAGAAAAGAGTATTATCAGGCCTGCTCCCACATTGAAATCGTTATGCGGGTATTGACCAACCTGGCGTTTGCTTACCAGAAATCCGGTGACCGGGATCGTGAGAACCGGGTCAACCAGATCCTAGGCATCATTCAGAAGGCTTAAGGCTTCCAGGCGTTATTTTTAGTATCTACATCCGGTAAAATTCCTCTCGGATCCAGCTTTACCGATTCCAGTTCGGCACTAGAAGGGAATTCAAAAGACCAGGTGCTTCCTTTCTGCCATATTTCCACCGGAAGTTTAACAATTACAGCCTCCTTTCCTTTTTCTTTTACTTCCACCTCCACAGGCATCGGCATCTGATTCAGGTTCTCTATTTCGATGACAGCGCCGTTGGCAGCATTATCTTTTACATATTTTACGCTTTTTACCGCCTGATCGATCTTATAGCCGTTAACAAACCAGCTTTTCCAGAACCAGCCCAGGTCTTCTCCCAGCACATTTTCCATGGTATTGAAAAAGTCGAACGGTGTAGGGTGCTTATACGCCCATCTGCGGGTGTACTCCCGAAGAGCCATTTTCATACGCTCTTCGCCCACGATAGCGTCGGCCAGCATGGTGAGGCCCATCGAGGGTTTGAAGTAGGCCAGAACACCCAGCTCACGTTCCGGGATAGCGTCAGGGGTGTTCATGATGGATTTGGACACCGACATAAAACGGGCAAGGTTGGCCGTAGCGTTTCTGGCATAATACTCCCCGTTATTAAATGCCCGGGTGGCCAGGGAGTTGATATATGTATTTAGTCCTTCGTCCATCCAGGCGTGTCTTCGTTCATCCGTACCTACTATCATGGGAAACCAGATGTGGCCGAACTCATGGTCCGTTACACCGAAAAGGCCGGCTTTTCTGGATCTTGCGCTACAGAAAACAATGCCGGGATATTCCATTCCGCCTACGATACCCGCTACGTTGGTCGCTGCAGGGTAAGGATATTCCATCAGCCAGCCGGAATAAAACTCAATGCTGAACTTGGTGTATTCCGTAGAACGGCCCCAGGCTTCATTGTCGCCTATCTCGGCCGGGTAAACCGATTGGGCCAGGGCTTTCTTACCGGAGGGCAGATTGATGCGGGCAGCATCCCAGATAAAGGTCTTTGAGCTGGCCCAGGCCACATCACGGGTATTCTTACAGGTAAATTTCCAGGTCAGGTTACCGTTTCCGGCCGGGCGGGCTGAAGGTTTTCCGACCTCTTCCTTATCGATAATATAAACCGTATTATCCGAGTTTCCGGCCTGCGCCAGCCTTTGGGTCTGGGCCGCGGTCAGTACTTCTCTGGGGTTGGTCAGCTCACCCGAAGCCACAACAATGTGATCACGCGGAACGGTAATCTCAAAGGTATAGTCGCCGTATTCGAGGTAAAACTCTCCTGCTCCCAGGTAGGGTGCGGTGTTCCAGCCCCGGATGTCGTCGTAAACCGACACCCTCGGGAACCATTGGGCCAATTGGTAAATGGTACCCTTCTGTGCATTGTAAAGCCCCATCCGATCGGCGCCGTTCTGAGGGATCAGGAAGTCGAAATTCATGGAGATAACCACTTTTTCTCGTTTTTTCAAGGGCTCAGTCAGGAAAACCTGCAGGCGGGTGTCGTCCAAAAAGGAGTCAGCCAGCACCGGTTTCCGGCCTTTGGCCACATTGCCTTTGGGGGCAGGAGCAGACGTGGCTTTTTCTGCTTTGATCTGGGAAAGATTATAGCCACCGTCAAAGTCTTTTACACCGTACCGGCCCACATTCAGCGGCGTAACACTGTTGCCCCGTGAACTCTGCTTAAATTTATTCTGGTCGAGCTGAAGCCAGATAAAAGTAAGATCGTCGGGTGAATTGTTGGTGTAGGTGATGCTCACTTCTCCGCTTATCCCGTTTTTAACGGTATCCAGGGAGGCTTTGATATGGTAATCGGCCCTGTTTTGCCAGTATTCCGGCCCCGGTTGCCCGGAGGCGCTCCGGTATTTGTTTCCGGGAAGGTAATGGGTCAGCGGGCTGAATACGTCGGATGAGTTGTATTTGGTTTCCTGAGCCTGAAGCTGGTTCAGCAGCAGGAACAAAAACAAAAGAAGTTTCTTCATATATTGAGTTAGTTTGAAATGGCAGCAAATTTAGCTATTAGAAGTTAGAGATTAGATATTAGATGTTAGAAATTAGCTGTTAGTCTTATCCCATCTCTAACAGCTAAACTTCTAACAGCTTTTCGCCCCCTCACGCTTTTGGGTGTGCCTTCTTAAACACTTCTTTCAATTTACTGATCGAATTATGGGTATAGATCTGGGTAGCCGAGAGGTTGGCATGGCCCAGCAGCTCCTTAATGGCATTGAGATCCGCCCCGTGATTCAGCAGGTGGGTAGCAAAAGTATGCCGTAGTACGTGCGGGGATTTTTTCTGCAGGGTGCTCACCTGCCGGATGTAGTGTTTCACCTTGCGCTGAACAAACACCGGATAAAGTTTTTCCATTTTGTCAGTTACCAGTAAATGATCATCACCGGTAGCAGACTGCTCTTTCTTCAGCTCCCGGTATTGGTTGATCAGCTTTACCAGGTTTCCATGCAGGGGAATGATCCGGTATTTGGCGCGTTTCCCAAGCACTTTTACGCGGTTATGATCTACATCGGCTTCTTTTATGCCGATCAGCTCGGATAAGCGGATGCCGGTGCCGTATAGCAGCTCAAGGATCAGTTTGTCGCGTACCCCGGCAAAGCCCGGTTCATATTCGATGACCTCAAAAAGGTTAGACGTGCTTTTTTCTTCGAGAAAGACAGGGAGCCTTTTCGGGGTTTTCAGCGACTTCAGCAGATCGGTAGGGTCTCTGTCAATCTTTTTTCTTCTGACCAGGAACTTATAAAATGCTCTCAGACTGGCTATTTTGCGGTTGATGCTGGTATTTTCAAGGCCGCTTTCCGACAGCGATACAATCCATGCCCGGAGGTCATCGGGGTGCGCTGATTCCAGGGGCTTCCCCGGGAGGAAATCCGAAAGCTGGAGCAGGTCGGTTTGATAGCCCGATACGGTATGCGGGCTCAGTCGCCGCTCGTTCTGCAGGTAAGATAAAAAAAAATCGACCAATTTTGTCTTGAATGAATCGCTGACAAAATTAGTCGAAATATAAGCAGAATCAAAGACGATTAATCGTCAATGTGTCCATAAGTCTTTTGCTTGTAAGATGCTCTGAGGATCTCGAACCTACGGGATACAGACCCTTTTTCAAACGCCTGACGACGTCTCAGCTCTTTCAATACTTTCGTTTTCTCAAACTTTTTCTTGAAACGCTTCAGTGCTTTATCGATTGATTCGTTTTCTTTTACCTGTACATGTAGCATACTTTACACCTCCTTCATTTTTCTTTGGGACTGCAAATGTAGGGAGGTTTTTTTACTTTTCAAAGCGAGAAGAGTTCTTTAAGTTAAAAGTTAAAAGTTAAAAACTAAAAGCTGCGGTACATTCTTTCCTATTTAATACTTAATGTACCATAATTTTTAGTTTTTAACTTTTAATTGTTCACTGTTTAATACCTTCCGCTTGCGCCGCCGCCCCCGAAGCTCCCACCGCCAAATCCGCCGAAACCGCCCCCGCGGCTACCACCGCCGAAGCCTCCGCCAAATCCGCCACCCCAGTGGCCCGACTGACGTCCCCAGCCGGTATAGGTGGTGTAGGGCCATCCGGAGTCGTTAAGAATGCTTCTTCCGCCGCCCCGGTTGCCGCCGCCTTTGTTTCGGGAAGCCACAATAATAATGATGATGACAATCAGGAAGAATAAAAATACCAGCCCTGCAGGAAAGTCATCTTCTTTTGGCTGCGCTTTGTATTCGCCTTTGGCGTAGTTAATGATGGCCGTGGTGGCCTCATCGAGGCCCTGGTAATATTGAAGTTCTTTAAAGTTGGGAATGATGATGTTGTTGATAATCCTTTTGGCATAAATGTCGGGTAGGGCACCTTCCATGCCATAGCCGGTCTGGATGGTTATCTGTCTGTCGCCCGGAGCCCACAGCAACACCACGCCGTTATTTTTTCCCTCCTGGCCCACGCCCCATTTCCTGCCCAGCTGCAGGGCATAGTCAGCAATATTATAGGGCTCGGTGGTCTTGACGATCACCACTGCTATCTGGGTGGAAGTGGAGTCGTTATAGGCTGTCAGCTTACTTTCCAGGGCGCTGATCTGCGTATCACTCAGCAGGCCGCCTACAAAATCATTGACAAGCCGCGGTGGATTCGGTTTTTCAGGAATATCCTGTGCGAAAACGTTCAGGCTTAAAAATAACAGTATAAAGTATCTGATTCTCATTATCCAAAACTTATGTCGTTCGGAAGCTCATTCTTGTTCGCTTCCTGGATGGGGAAATATTCCTGCAGCTTTTTACCGGCTTCTTCTATCGCCCGGATGAAACCGTTCTCAAAGTCTCCGATCCTGAAATTTTCGTACAGGATCTCCAGGGTACTGTCCCAGAAGTCCTGGCCTGCCTTTTGATTGACCCCTTCATCTCCGATAATGGCAACTTTGTGATCCTCATACGCCAGGTAGATCAGCACCCCGTTTCTCAGGGCTGTTTTATCCAGCGACAAATACCGGAATACTTCAGCGGCCCGTTCTATCGGGTTTTGGGTGGGGCAATGCTCTTCCACATGCACCTTGATCTCTCCGGAGGTGAGCTCTTCCGCCTCATGGATGGCATGGACGATGTTTTTTTGCTGTATTTCGGTGAGTATATACATTGCAGTGAACAACTAACAACTAACAGTGAACAGTGATGGTTCTACTTCGACTGTTCACTGTTAGTTGTTCACTGTTAGTTATTGTGGTTAATCAAAATTTGAAATTCACATCCGGTGCTGTCTGAGCCGCTTCCGTAGCTTTAAACAGTTCCTTTTGAGAGAATCCGAAGATGCCGGCCATCAGGTTGGCAGGGAAGGTTCTCACAGCGAGGTTATAGTCAGCAGTAGCATCGTTAAAATCTTTTCTTGCTACGGTGATCCGGTTTTCAGTACCTTCCAGCTGAGCCTGCAATTCGAGGAAGTTCTGGTTGGCTTTCAACTGGGGGTACTGCTCTACGGCTACCAGTAAACGGCTGAGTGAACCGCTGAGCTGACTTTGTGCCGCTTCAAATTTCGCCATGTTTTCCGGGGTCAGGTCATTGGCCTCCAGCTTGATCTGTGTGGCTGCGGCGCGGGCATTGATCACGTCTGTGAGGGTGCTTTTTTCAAAGTCGGCAGCGCCCTGCACCGTTTTGACAAGATTACCGATCAGGTCAGCTCTCCTCTGATATTGATTTTGTACTTCGCCCCATGCTTTTTGAACAAGATTATCTTTGCCTACCAGCCCGTTGTATGAACTGCAGGAATAAACGCCTAATAGAGCGACGAGACCAATTAACAGTAACGTTCCTTTTTTCATTTTTATTTCGAGATTTAAATTTGTTTCCGGGTTCAAAGTTAAAGAAAGATCCCGGCTTGCAAAATTTTATAGTATAAACATAGTAGAAAGGGGGCTGAGCGGTAAAAATACTCAACTACCTCCTCCTTGGAAGAGGCAGTAATAGTTGTGTAAGTGCTACGAACTACCCGGCTATTCTTCAAGTATATGGTTCAGGCTGTCTGACGGGATAGCATTCTTACTGTCCCAGAAGGCAGACACGTTCAGAATCTTCCATCCTTCTGCTTCTTTTTGCATGAGGCGGGTTTCATGGCTTACAAAGTAAAATTTTTCCGTCTTATCAGCATTGTACTGCTTCCATATCAGGTAGGCCACAGAGTCGCTTAAAAAATGCACCCGGGGCTTTTCTTTCTTTGTCGAAGGGTGGATCACCACCTCCCCGTTTTTATAATATTTTTCTATCCAGCCTTTTCCCTGCCGGTCTATCTTTTCCCAACCTTCAGCTACTCCCACGGTGCCGTCTTCATTGTTCCAGGCCTGGTAGGCATAAGGGCTGTGACTCCAGCTTTTTTTCCATCCTTCGTAGTTCCCGGCATAGAAACTGTTGGTTTCATTGTCAATAACTTCCCGGATCGCTTCCATTTCTTTGGCTTCATCAAGAACCGGCCGCTGATTTTGCTGCGGAGCACACGACATTAACAGTCCGGCGAAAATGTACAGGTAATTTTTCATAAGTATCAGAATTTAAATATTATTTAACGCGTTTCATTTGCGTATTAAATGTAACCATTTAAAAGTCAGGTAGGTAAAAGAAGGAAAAATTTTTAGTATCCGGCAGATTTTCCGTAGCGGCGGCATAAAATAAAAGCACCCGCGAGATTGCTCCCGCGGGTGTTTCAATAGCTTTAAGGTTAAAAAGGGGCTGTCCGATAAGGACAGCCCCTTTAGGATATTTAACATAAGAATTAACTACTTACATCATTCCACCCATTCCGCCGCCATGCATGTGCGGAGCTTCAGGCTTTTCTTCCGGGATGTCAGACACCACCGCTTCAGTGGTCAGTAACAGACCGGCAATCGAGGCTGCGTTTTCCAGCGCCAGACGGGTCACTTTTGTGGGGTCAATGATACCCGCAGCGATCAGGTCTTCGTATTTGTCTTCACGGGCGTTGTACCCGTAAGCACCTTTTCCGCCTTTTACTTCCTGAACCACTACAGACCCCTCGCCACCGGCGTTGGATACGATGGTTCTCAAAGGAGATTCAACGGCATTGCGGATGATCGCCACTCCGGTTTTCTCGTCTGCATTTTCAGTGACAAGGTTTTCAAGAGCAGTTTGGGCTCTGATAAAGGCCACACCACCACCGGCAATGATACCTTCTTCTACTGCCGCACGGGTAGCATGAAGGGCGTCATCCACACGGTCTTTCTTCTCTTTCATTTCTACTTCGGTAGCGGCACCGATATAGATGATGGCCACACCGCCTGACAATTTGGCAAGACGCTCCTGGAGCTTTTCCCTGTCATAATCGGAGGTGGTATTTTCGATCTGTGCCTTGATCTGGTTCACACGGCCTTTGATGGCATCTGCATCACCGGCTCCGTTAATCACGGTGGTATTATCTTTGTCGATAGACACTTTCTCGCTCTGACCCAGCATATCCACCGTAACGTTTTCCAGCTTGAAGCCTCTTTCTTCGGAGATCACGGTACCGCCGGTAAGGATAGCGATGTCTTCCAGCATGGCTTTTCTTCTGTCGCCGAAGCCCGGAGCTTTCACTGCACAGATCTTCAGCGCGCCGCGGATCTTGTTTACTACCAGGGTAGCCAGGGCTTCACCGTCTACATCTTCTGCTATGATCAGCAACGGACGGCCGGTTTGTGCCACCGCCTCCAGCACGGGAAGCAGCTCTTTCATGGAAGAAACTTTCTTCTCGGAGATCAGGATGAACGGACGCTCCAGCTCCGCTTCCATTTTCTCGG
Organism: uncultured Lacihabitans sp.; assembly: GCA_964563435.1. GTDB lineage: Bacteria > Bacteroidota > Bacteroidia > Cytophagales > Spirosomataceae > Leadbetterella. Next base: position 9,994 of record CAZLXI010000058.1, on the reverse strand, counting down.
TATTGGTCACAAAGTAAGGAGAAAGGTATCCCCTGTCAAACTGCATACCTTCCACGGTTTTCACTTCGGTCTCCGTACCACGCGCCTCTTCTACAGTGATCACCCCTTCTTTACCCACTTTCTCCATCGCATCAGCGATCATCTGGCCGATCTCCTGGTCGTTATTGGCCGAGATAGTGGCTACCTGGGTGATTTCCTTGGAAGAATTGATGGCTTTGGACTGCGACTTAAGGTCGGCCACAATCGCCGCCACCGCTTTTTCTATACCTCTCTTCAGGTCCATAGGATTGGCACCTGCGGCCACGTTTTTGGCACCAATGGTATAAATAGCCTGTGCCAGCACAGTAGCAGTAGTGGTACCGTCACCGGCAGCATCTGCGGTTTTGGAAGCTACTTCCTTCACCAGCTGCGCTCCCATGTTCTCAATGGAATCCGCGAGCTCGATCTCTTTCGCCACGGTTACACCGTCTTTGGTGATAGCCGGGGAACCGAATTTTTTGTCGAGAATAACATTACGACCCTTGGGTCCCAGGGTTACTTTTACGGCGTTTGCCAGGGTGTCAACACCCTTTTTTAATTTATCTCTAGCCTCTGTATCAAAAAGAATTTGCTTTGCCATTTTCTTTGAAATGATTTTAAATTTTAACGATAATAGTTAATGTGCTATCAGATGATAGCGTAAATGTCTGATTCTCTCATGATCAGGTATTCTTTGCCGTCTACAGCAAGTTCAGTGCCTGAATATTTACCATACAGAACGGTGTCACCTACTTTTACGGTAAGCGGATCATCTTTTTTTCCGGGTCCTACAGCTACCACAGTACCTTTTTGAGGTTTTTCTTTTGCTGTATCCGGAATGATAATTCCGAAAGCAGTTTTCTCCTCAGCCGGAGCTGCCTCTATCAAAACTCTGTCTGCTAAAGGTTTCACGTTTACTGACATAATCGTTGAATAATTTATAATTTTTAATTGAAAATTTCTGAAACTAGTATTCTCAAAAGCTCTGCCAATTGTGCAATACAGGATTTTTACTGACATTTTTTCAGTATATGCTGACATTTTCTGACAATCTTAGTTTTTTTACTGCAGTTCTTTCACAGATTGCGTCTTTTTTGTAGTTTTCGGAGAACATTTAATACTCCATTATAATGAGATTTCTCTCGCTCCTGGCCATTGTAAGAAATGAGGAAGATTATATCCGGGAATTTATTCAGTTTTACCGCATCAATGGTGTAGAGCATTTTTACTTTTATGATAATGACAGTGAAATCCCGCTCGATGAAGTGCTGAGAGATTTCAAAGACATTTGTACCATCACCCGTATACCTGGTGAAAAGAAGCAGGTGATCGCTTACAATCATTTTGTGCAGAATTTTGCGAAAGAAACGGAATGGGTGGCGGTCTTTGATGTGGATGAATTTGTGCTGCCCAAACAGCACCCTACCTTACGGGATTTTGTCATGGACGCCGGCCGGAACGCAGACTGCATCAGCATTAACTGGATGATTTTCGGGAATGGTCCGCATATCAGGAAGCCGCCGAAGGGCGGGCTAATCGAAAATTATTTTTATTCCCAGGGGCGCCAGCACAGAAATGTCAAAAGCGTGGTCAGGACAGAGGCCATCCGTAAATTTAAGCATCCGCATTTTCCTGAACTGAAATGGTTCAGAAAACATGTGAATGCAGTGGGAAACCCTATGTCAGGGGCGGAGAATACGGAAGAAACCACCCATGTGATCCAGCTCAACCATTATTTTACCAAATCACTGGAGGAGTATGAAATGAAGCTCAGGTCGCGGCGGGCCGATACGGGAGAAGTCAGGTCAGATAACCCCAGGGACATGGAATGGATGCGGAGTGAACCGGAAAGGTGCAGCGTGTATTTTGACGATGCTTTGTGGGAAAAGTTCCGCGGACTGTTACAGGGATATACCCGTGGGATTGAAATCCCCGATGAACTGCAAATCTGTGCGGTCGATCCGCATTTACCGGGATATACTCGTGTGACTGAAACTCCCGACCAGTCTGGCGCAGGAGGGTACCCGGAAAAATTACCGGTACATAACGGTGAAACCGGCGGAGATTCAAAGCCGGCCGGTGCTGCCGAATCTTACCCGAATATAGTAATTTGATTAAAATCCTATCCTGTGGAAAAATATTCCTGTAACCTGGTGATATGCGGTCTGGTCAGAAATGCAGAAGAAAACCTGCAGGGTAACCTGGCCCGTCTGGATATTTTACGGCCCTGTTTCCGTTCGTTTAAGGTGGTGATCTATGAGAATGACAGCACCGACCGGACCAAGCAGACCTTAGCGGAATATGCTTCAACAAGAGACGACGTATTTGTCAGTATGGCCGATTATAACGAGGATCCCCTTGCCGGTGGCCCCTTTTCCCTCCACCGCATAAACCTTATGGCCCGGTTTCGGAATCAGTACCTGAAGAAGCTGAAAGAATATGCAGATACAGATTACGTGGCTGTTATTGACCTGGATCTCTATAGATTCTCCGTGGAAGGTTTTCTGAATTGCTTCCGGGAAACGGGTAACTGGGATATGCTGTCGGCTCTCGGAAGTAATTATGTAGCCTATAGTCTTCGTCCGGTATTTTATGACATTTATGCCTACGTACCCCGTGAAGAAAACCCCGTACTGGAATTATATTTCCGGAATTTCAATGATTTTAAAAAACAGCAGCGTAACCTTTATGTAACATTTTCAAAGGCCACCGGACTTATTCCCGTCAATTCCAACTTTAACGGGCTTGCCATCTATCGTTACGACTGCCTGACCTGTGGTGTGGAATATGATTCTGCGCCCTGTAGTATGGAAGGCATAGCGTCTTATTGTGAGCATGTGGTTTTTAATAAGCGGCTGATGGATAAAGGGTACAAGGCCTTCTTCCTGGATCCCTCTCTGCAGGTCATTTATGAAAGGCCGGACCGGTGGAAACATTACCGTAATTATTGTGAATACCTGCTCCTGTTTTTTATGCGCCGGGTCTATGGTAATCTCCGTAAGGTTTTTCTGGCCAAAACTACTTCTCCCGCTTAGCCTGGCTAATGCCGGTGACAGGTAATCTCCAAAGGTCTTACTGGCGAAAACTATTTGTCCGGCTTAGATTCGTCAAATACCGGTATCAGGTAATTTCTGAAAGATCTTCCTGTTCAAAACTATTTTCCCAAATTGGCTTCCTCAAATGCCAGCGGTAGCAGGTCCCGGGCATTTTCGAACAGGTAAGTAGGGCCGTTGAGCTTGTGAAGCAATACCCGGATGGGAGCGGTTTGCAGAGACTCCATTTCCGTGATAACCTGCCGGCAGATGCCGCAGGGAGTGACCGGGTGGGGGGAGGTAGACCTGGGGGCCGTAACGGCCAGGGCTACTATTGTACTTTCCGGAAAATTGGCCTTTACAAAATTTAATACGGTGCGTTCGGCGCAGGTGCCGGCAGGGTAGGAGAGGTTCTCCTGGTTATTGCCGCTGAAGACACGGCCGTCGTCGAGCAATATGGCAGCGCCCACAGGAAACCTGCTGTAAGGGGAGTAGCTTTTGCCGGCGATTTCCACCGCTTTTTCCACGAGCATTGCGTATGGCGGGTCCAGCTCACGGGTATGGTCAAACTCCTCGTAAGAGAGGGTGATGGTTCTGGTTTTCATGTGTATAATATTAGTTCCGAGTAGTGAGTTCCGAGTAGTGAGTTCGGGGTGGTGCTAAAGAAAACAATCAAATACCTGTGCTATCATCACTTTTACTGCCTTTTTGTAGTCCCGTGAGAAATCACCGGTGATCCGGTTGGCGATAATGGTGTTTACCGACAGCGCCTGATGCCCCATGAGGCGAGCCAGTCCGTAAATTCCGGAGGTTTCCATTTCAAAGTTAGTAATTTTAAGCCCTTCATGGGTGAAGTCGGTCAGTTTTTCATTGAGCAAAGGCTCCCGCACCTCCAGCTTCAGGGTTCTGCCCTGGGGGCCGTAGAATCCGCAGGCAGTGGCCGTGATGCCTGACAGGAAGCCTGCGGCCATGTTAAAGAGCTCGTCCCCGGCTTCTACAAGGTAAGGTCGTGCGAAATCCGGGTTCCAATGCGTATGTCGGACGAAATTTTCTATAAAAGGGTTTTGGGTAAAAACTTCGGAGTTTCGGTAAAAATGCAGGAGACCGTCGAGTCCCAGGCCATGCGAGCTGGCCAATACACTATCTACCGGAATATCGGCCTGTAAAGACCCGGAAGTGCCCAGCCGGATAAAGCGGAGCGGGGTATGTACGGCTTTACGTTCTTTTCTGAGGAGATCGATGTTCACTGCCGCGTCCAGTTCCCCGAGAACGATATCAATGTTGTCCGTCCCCATCCCGGTCGACATGACGCTTACCCGCTTCCCGTTTTTGATGCCGGTATGGGTCACGATCTCTCTTTTCTGCGTAGTGAATTCCACCTTATCAAAAAAAGCGGAAACTACGGGCACCCGGTCGGGATCACCTACCAGAAATACGGTATCGCCTATGTTTTCAGGCCGCAGATTAATATGGTAAAGGCTCCCGTCAGGGTTCAGGATTAGTTCGGAATTCTTATAACTGTTACTCATGATTGCTTAAAATAGAATGCCCTAAGTTAGATAAATACCAACGTTTGAAAAGAAAACTTGTGGAATTTTTTCGGAGAACGTACCTTTTACAGAACTAATAGTGTATTTTTAAAAACTTTTTTTAATGTTTTAACCATCCCTGATCTTTCAAATATGACCCGTAACAAAAGTTATTATGGCCCCCTGGCCATTATTGGAGTGCTTTTTTTTATTTTTGGTTTCATCACGTGGGTGAATGCGGTGCTGATCCCGTTTTTTCAGAAAGCTTTTGACCTCGACAATACCTCTGCTTACCTCGTTACCTTTGCTTTTTATATCAGTTATACAGTGATGGCCATCCCATCTACCTGGGTGTTGAAAAAGGTAGGGTTTAAAAGAGGGATGTCGGTAGGGCTCTTTGTGATGGCCCTCGGAGCAGTTATATTCGTGCCGGCGGCCCGGGCGGAATCTTACGGCCTGTTCCTTACCGGCCTTTTTGTGATCGCTACCGGCCTGACCCTCCTTCAGACGGCCTCCAACCCTTACGTCACTATTCTCGGGCCTATCGAGAGCGCGGCGCAGCGGATCAGTGTGATGGGCATAGCCAATAAAATAGCGGGGATCATAGGGCAGAAAGTATTCGGCGGACTTTTACTGGCTGGGGGTGCTACCGTGGCGGGCACGCTCAGCCGCAGTCAGCAGTTGGAAAAGGTGGTAATCCCCTACCTGTCCATAGCTGCCGTTCTGGTGATTCTGGGCATTGCCGTATGGTTTATGAAAGGGCTTCCCGAAGTGGAGGAAGAAGAGGAAGTAGTGGCTGAAGGCGGTGCTTCTTCCATCTGGGTGCACCCTAACCTGATTTTGGGTTTAGTGGCACTGTTTGCCTATGTGGGAGCGGAGGTGATCGCCGGCGATTCGATTATTGCCTACGGTATTTCCCAGGGCTTCCCTGAAGAGCAGGCAAAGGATTTTGGTACATACACTTTATGGCTGATGTTAGTGGGTTATATTTTAGGTATATTTCTGATACCCAAGTACGTTTCGCAGGGCACCTGGCTAAAGTATTCGGCTATTTTCGGAGTTATTGCTACATTAGGGGCCATTTTTACGGGGGGATTTACCTCGGTTTTGTGTATTGCATTTTTAGGGCTGGCCAATGCCATCATGTGGCCGGCCATCTGGCCCCTGGCACTTGACGGACTGGGAAAACATACAAAACTCGGGTCCGCCCTGCTGGTGATGATGATCTCAGGGGGGGCAATACTTACTTCGTTGTACGGGAAAATATCGGAGTTTACGGGTACACAGCAGGCCTATTGGCTGGTAGTACCGCTGTACGCCTTTATTTTCTGGTACGCGGCTACAGGACATAAAAAGAAAGCATGGTAAATATCCCTGACAAATATTTAGATAATAACAGAAAACCCGGAACTATGTAGAGATGTAAGATTTACGTCTCTACAGATGCAAGATCAATAGACACAAAATCTTGGGTCTCTACGACGGAAACTATTTTAAACGTATGAAAAAACTAACACTCTCAACAGCCGTACTTTTATTTTCTTACGCTGCCACCGCCCAGATCGGTCACGGCAGTAAAAAAACATTTACACTTGACGATACCCTGCGGGGAAGCATCACACCGGAGCGTGCCTGGTGGGACCTGCTGTATTATGATCTGAATGTAGAGGTGGATGTAGAGAAGAAATTCTTCCGGGGCTCTAACGTTATCCGCTATAAAGCGCTCCAGTCTCATGATGTGCTGCAGGTAGACCTCCAGGAGCCGCTGGACCTGACAGCCGCTTACCAGGGAGCTACTCCGCTAAAGTTTACCAAACGGGGGGCTAACGCTTATTTTATCCAGCTTCCTTCTCCCGCAAAAGCGGGTTCGGAAGGGGAGATCACAGTGCATTATGAAGGGAATCCGAGGGTGGCGCGACGCGCACCCTGGGACGGGGGCGTATCCTGGTCCAAAGACAAGCTGGGCAGGGCCTTTGTGGCTACTTCCTGCCAGGGTTTGGGCGCCAGTGTCTGGTGGCCCTGCAAAGATCACATGTACGATGAGCCCGATAACGGGATGCGGATATCCATTACCGTACCCGACAGCCTCATGAACGTATCTAACGGACTCCTGGACTCCAAATGTACCTACGCCGACGGAAAGGTGACCACCGTATGGGAAGTTAAAAACCCGATCAATAACTATGGAGTGAATATCAACGCCGGGCACTATGCCCATTACAATGAGATATACCCGGGCGAAAAAGGGCCTTTGAAGGTAGATTACTGGCCACTGGATTATAACCTGGAGGTAGCCCGGGAGCATTTTAAGGATGTTCCCAAAATGTTGCAGGCTTTTGAACACTGGTTCGGGCCTTACCCTTTCTACGAAGACGGGTTCAAGCTGGTGGAAGTACCCTACCTGGGGATGGAGCACCAGAGTTCAGTGACCTACGGTAACCAGTATAAAAAGGGTTACCTGGGCCGCGATCTCTCCGGAACGGGCTGGGGACTGAAATGGGACTTTATCATTATCCATGAAAGCGGGCATGAGTGGTTTGCCAATAACATTACGTATAAAGACATTGCCGATATGTGGGTGCACGAAGGTTTTACTTCCTATTCCGAAGCTTTGTTTGTAGATTATCACTACGGAAAGCAGGCCGGGGAAGATTACGTGATCGGTTGCCGGAAAAGTATCCGGAATGATATTCCAATTATAGGAACTTACAACGTGAACCACGAAGGGTCGGGCGATATGTACAGTAAAGGGGCCAATATGCTTCACACTATCCGGCACATTATCGGGGACGATGAAAAGTTTCGGCAGATCCTGAGAGGCTTAAATTCTGATTTTTATCACCAGACCGTGACTTCCGCCGATGTGGAGAATTATATTTCGGAGAAAGCCGGAAAGGATCTCCGCAAGGTTTTTGACCAGTACCTGAGAGATGTGAGGATCCCTAAGCTGGCTACGAAGATCCAGGGAAGCAAGGTGTCGTATCGTTGGGAAAATGTGATCGACGGCTTCGATATGCCGGTAAAAGCGGTGATCGATGGCAAGGAGCAAATGCTTTATCCTACTACTGTGTGGAAGTCTGTGAAAGGAAAAATCCTGGTGCCGGACAGGAATTTTTATGTGGAGTAGTGAGTAGTGAGTCGGTGTGCAATCAGAGTCTTCGGCGTGCCGAGATTCTGATTATCAAACAAGCCGAAAAGCCGAGCCCTTTTTCAAAGAGACTCGGCTGAGACTCAGACCGCGCAGGTGTTTGCTAAAACAGTATTTTGCATGAAGCAGAAATTCATAAATATATTTTCAGAAAATTTTGAAAAATCAATTTTTTCAAAAATGACAATTAGTTCGATTATTTCAAACAATACGAATAATTCAAGTAATTATGAAAGTATAGAATTGAAATCGATTTTCATCCGCCCGTTCGACTCCAAAAAAGGGCGGATGCTCTCCTGGGTGTACAGGCATGCCCGCAAGGATATTACCCAAAACTATACACTGGAAGAGTCTGTAAGATTATTGACCGAAATGATAGGTATTCAGTTTTCTCAAGCTGATATGTATTGTATAGGCAAAGATTATTTCCTGAAAACCGACGGTAAGGAAAGGTTGACGGTGAAGGAAAGCAAAACGGAAAGAGAAGTGGCGGGAGGTCACGACAGGATAAAGCACCGGATGTTGGAAGAATCGGCCGGGTTTCTGCATTTGCTGGAGGTGACCTCGGCTGACGGGCATGTGCGGAAGGACAGGAAAGATAAGTTTATCCAGATCAATAAGTTCCTGGAGTTTTTCTCCACGGCGGTTCAGTCGCTTCCCGGACCGGAGATTTCCGTGCTCGACATGGGTTCGGGCAAGGGTTATCTTACCTTTGCCATTTATGATTTTCTAAAGAAGAAAACAGGAGCCGGAGCGCGGGTTACCGGAGTAGAGTTCCGGGCCGATATGGTGGACCTGTGCAATACCCTGGCAGAGAAGGCCGGTTTTACCGGGCTGGGCTTTGTTCAGGGCACGATAGAAGGGTATGATTTTTCCGAAAGTGATGTGGTCATTGCCCTGCATGCCTGTGATACGGCTACCGATGAGGCCTTGTACAAGGGAATCTGCGCCGGTGCACGGGTAATCATGGTGTCGCCCTGTTGCCATAAGCAGGTCCGCCGGGCGATGAATCCCCGGGGGCCAGCCGCCGCTTTTGCCCGTTACGGTATTATGAAGGAGCGTACAGCCGAGATGCTGACCGACCTCATCCGGGCCTCTATCCTGGAAATTTACGGCTACGAAACCCGGGTTTTTGAGTTTGTCAACTCAGAGCACACGCCTAAGAACCTGATGATCACAGCCATTAAAAAGCGGGATTCCGCTGACCGGCAACCGGACTCCTGGAAAGAAGTGGAGGAGCTGAAGGCCGTTTACGGCCTGGAATATCACCACCTGCAGCGGATGCTGACGGAAAATATTTAATTTATTTAATTCTTATGTGACTTTGATTCTGTTATAAAGTCTATATATTTGTTTAATCAATTTTTAATTTAAACTTATTTAAACAATGGGATTAATATCATTTTTTAAAGGTGTAGGTGAGAAGGTTTTCGGTAAAAGCGAGAAGGAACAAGCCGCCCCGGAATTAAAGGCTTCCGCACTTCTGGCTCACGTGCAGAACCTTGCCCTGCCTTTCAGAAAGCTGACCGTGAAAGTTTCCGGCGATACCGTAATTCTTGAAGGAGAGACGGAAAGCCAGCAGGACGCTGAGAAGATCGCGCTTGCCGTAGGAAACGTAGAAGGGGTGGCAGTGGTAGATAATAATATTGTGGTGGTTACTCCTGAGCCTGAAGCCCAGTACCATACCGTGGTAAAAGGCGATACCCTTTCAAAAATCGCCAAAACATTCTACGGCGATGCGATGAAATACCCCGTGATCTTTGAAGCCAATAAGCCCATGCTTACTCATCCTGACAAGATCTATCCCGGCCAGGTTTTAAGAATACCTGCACTGTAATCATTATAGAACAGAGGGAGCTTAAAGCTCCCTCTTTTTTTACCTTTTAACCTTATACTTTTATGAACCTTTTAATTACAATTTTAGTAGGTGCCGTGGCCGGTTGGCTTGCCGATCTGGCATTCAAGCGATTCAGCTTATCTCTCCTCTATCAGGTCCTCCTGGGTGTTGCCGGTGCGTTTGTCGGAAGCTGGCTACTTGACGGAGAGCTACACACCCTGCTCGGTCTGCCAGATCTTATCAGCCGTGTACTGGAAGCGTTCGTGGGCGCTGCCGTGATTCTTCTGGTGGTGATGCTCGTGAAGAAATTTACAGCAAAGTAGTTCAGGCTGCGCTCGGTTCTCGACTACGCTCGAACTGACACTATAATTTCTTTTCGTTGCAGCAGAGTCTCAACTTGTTGGACTCTGCTGTTTTTTTCAGCACGGCA
>CAZLXI010000057.1:0-21928 GCA_964563435.1 uncultured Lacihabitans sp. | reverse complement strand
GCTTTTCACTTTTACTGCCGTTAAGGGCTTTGTCCAGTGCAGCATCGGTCTTTTGCGTGGCTTCTCTCTCCACCCGTCTTTCCACCGCTCTTTCGGACGCTTTCCGGGCTTTCTTTCCCAGGTCTTTAACAAACTGGGCACGGGCATTTCCGAGACCCAGAAGCAGGCTAAAGATGAAGATGATAAACGTTTTCATAACGATAAGATTTTAGCTGTTAGAGGTTGGAAATTAGCTGTAAGAAATTAGCCGGGCGGAGTTCGTTTTATCTGTCCAGTAACAGTGGAGGCCGCTTCTGACAGCTAATGGCTAACTACTCATATAAATTCGATTTTGGCGGTATTCGGTGAAAGCATCTGCGAACAGAAAGCCGGGTCCCAAAGTTATTCCGGTATACCCAGTGTGGTGCTGATTTCACGGTAAGACATTTGTTCCAGCTCCTGACGGGTGTAGGCCTTGCCGTTCAGGTTGAATGTCAGTGAGCTACCCGATGCCGCCCTTGCAGAAGCCGGTACCCCGCCCGGTACGATTACATAACGGAAAGCAGCATAATTCGTGGTAAACCCAGGAGGCGCCCACAGGTATTCCCATGATTCAATATCCCGGCCGTATGAGCGGATGTCAATGTTCAGTGTTCTTCCCTGGATATTGTAGTTGTATGCTATTTGCAGGCTGCCGTCAGACCTGTAATCCAGGTAAGGGAAAGGGTATGTAGTGGTGGGGCTTGCTCTGTAGTAGATCAAAACAGCGGCTCTGTCAGATGCACCATGGTCCAGTCGGCTCTCGGTGATGTACATCCCTTTACGCCGGGCTGTGTTCAGATACCAGGTGGCTGCGGTAGGTCTTATCCAGTCGGAGTAGATAACATTGGCCGTACCGGCCGGTCCTGTTGCCCCTGTATCTCCGGCGGGTCCGGTAGCACCAGTGGGTCCTGTAACTCCTGCCGGGCCCTGTGGGCCAGTCGCTCCGTCAGACCCTGCCGGGCCTTGCGGCCCCTCTTTACTACAAGCCGCCATACAAAATGCTAATGTCAGCATCATTGGAATTAGTAATTTCTTCATTTTATTTTGTTAAAATATTTATGGATAAAAAATTCGTCGTTTGCCGGGGTCACCGTATCGGCAGCGGTTATTTTTCAGGGCAACATCACTTTTACCAATGCAGGCCTGTTGATGGTGGTGCCGTCACCGAGTTGCCCGTTTGCATTATAACCTACCCCCCAGAGGGTGTTATCTCCTTTCAAAGCCAGGGTATGGTAAAGGCCTCCGGCTATATTTTTAATATCCGAAGCTAACTGAAACGGTGTGGACCGGTCTGCTGTAGTACCGTCACCTATCTGGCCATATTGATTATAGCCGGCCACCCAGAGGGTATTGTCACTCTTCAGAATGAGCGTGTGGTAGCTTCCGGAGCTGACCGTTTTCACGCCTGTCATTACCTGTGCCGCTGTATTTTTGCCGGTGAGGGAGCCGTCAGCATGCTGCCCGTTTGTATTGGAGCCGGTAGCCCAGAGGCTGTTGTCGTTCTTCAGGATCATGGAGAAGTTACTGCCGGCGCTTACGGCTTTTACATCGGTCATTACGGGTCGTGGTAAAGGCCGGTTAATCACTGTGCCGTCACCCAGTTGTCCGTTGCCGTTGTAACCGGCGGTCCAGAGGGTATTGTCGCTTTTGACGATCATTATCCAGCTGTTTCCTGCGGCTATTTCTTTTACGTCGGTCATTACCTGTACCAGTGTGGTTTTGCTTACCGTAGTTCCGTCACCCAACTGTCCGCTGGTATTGGACCCTGTAGCCCAGAGGCTGCTGTTATTTTTCAGGATCAGCGTGAAATCTCTTCCGGGCGCCACGGTCTTTACATCACTACTTACCTGTACGGGCCTGGACCGGTTGGTGGTGGTACCGTCGCCGAGCTGGCCTGCAGTATTCATCCCGGTAGCCCACAGGGTATTGTCGTGTTTGAGGATAAGGGTGTGGTCGCGCCCGGTGAATACCGCTTTTACGCCTGTCATTACCTGTACCGGAGTAGATTTGTTGGTAGTGGTGCCATCACCGAGCTGTCCGTAGATGTTTTGTCCGGTAGCCCATAAGGTACTGTCAGCCCGTACTATCAATGTATGATTTGCCCCGGTGGCAAACTCCAGGTCGCGGATGGTTTCCGGGCCATGATCCTTCTTTCTGCAGGCGCTAACCAGCATGACGATAACACCCAACAGTAAAATCTGAATTTGTGCCGTTTTCATGAGGTGTTAATTTTTTACGTATTCATAAGTGGATACCCGCTGCTGGCCTGTGGTTTTATTGGTAGTGGTGGTTTTTGTCACATATCCGTCGGCATTGTACTCGTGTACGGAGGTGTACTGGTATTGAAGCGAAGCCTGTGAAATTTCATAGGCGGTCACATTGTTTACTGGATAGGTGAATTTCCGGATGCTGTTCACCAGGTCACGGATCGACTTCCTGTCGTCATAAGCATTATAGGTAACCCGCTGTACGTGGGTATTGGTATAATTGTACATGTCCAGTGAGGATACATTATCTTTCTGGTCAAACGTGTAAACCATTCGCTGACTGAAGGCCCCGGTGGGGTAATAAGAGGTTTCACTTATGGTATTTGACAGGTAGGTATAGGTGTAATAGTTAACCAGTATATTCGATGTATTGTAGTTGGAAAGCTTCACCAGGCGATCATTGGCATCATACTCCACCACGGAGATCGTGGTAGTAGATCTCGAAGGATCATGATGAGTTACTTTCGTGGGATTACCCGCCGGGGTGAAGTCAGAATAAGTGCTGGTAGAATTAGAGACTACCGAAGCATCGGCGGTTTCAAAGCTTTCCGATACCAGGCGGTTTGCGTCATCGTAAGTGTAGCTCATGGTGCCCAGATAATTGCTTGTTTTCATCAGGTAGGTCTGACGGTTATCCGGCTCATTGTCTTTTTTGCAGGCGCTGAAAGCACTCAGAAAAAAGATACATGCGAGTATTAAAAATGATTTCATATCTAAAACAATTAAGTGATTCCTGCCTGTTTCCATCTTACCTTCGCATCGTAGCCGGTATGATTCGCTGCTGCTTATTCAATTCTCTGCTGGATTTTCGGGGGCAAGATTTAAAAGGAAGAAAACTCCCCGTTGGTGATGGTTACCATATCGCCCGGCGAAGGTCCTGTCAGCTGGCCGGAAAATGTTCCTTTAAACTTTTTGGCAGTACCCGACCCCTGAGTTTCTGTGATTCGAAGGGTAAAGGGCGCAGAGCTCTGCAGATAGGTTTTGCCGTTCAGGGGGCTGATTGAAGCCCCGCCGTTCTTAACGCCTACCACGTAAGTACCCGGGGTAATTTCGGCGGCCTGGGAAAAGATAGCCGAGAAAGTAGACACTTCTCCTTCAAAGGTTTTGTCGGTGCCCACTATGCTGAGATTATGTTGGCCGTCAGTAAATGAACCGCCGATGACCACCATTCCGTCCGTGCTGAATGATTTTCCGGCTATCGTCATGCGGATGTACGATGAAGATGGATTGACGCTGTTCCCTCTGCCACAGGAGGAAAAAATAAGTAATAGTGCAAGAAAGCGGATCGTTTTCATAACTGTGTTGAGTTTTAGTTCGGGTACAAAGTTGACCCGAAAATTCATGACCCGAAATCGCATAATGATGCGTAGAAACATTCCTTTCGTTTGTCTATTTTTGGCCTGGCTAAAAGGCCGAAGCGCTTGGTTTTTTCAGAAAGAATGAATATATTTATAAGATTAACCATTTTTCCATGCTAAGATACCTGGTTCTGTTGTGGGTAATTTTCCCTGCTGTGGCTATAGCCCAGACGGTAAATGATGCTTACCTGGAGAAAAAGCTTAATGAGGCAAGAAGTTACCGGCAACAATTTGAGTACAAAAAAGCCATGCAGGTACTGGATGAGCTCTACAGCCGGTCATTGAATGAAAAAAATGACTTTGCCGCCGGAATGGCGCTGATAAGGAAAACATACTATGCCATAGAAAACGGAGATTTCAGTACGCAGGATCCTCCCTGGGCGGCTTTCGAAAATTTAAGGCCCCGTTTTGCGATACAGAATCAGCTCCTTAAAATAAATCTTTACAAGTTGAAAGCCACCTGGCACAAAACCCGCACCGGCAATTACACCGAAGCCTTCCGACTTCTCGATGAAGGGATTCTTCTGGCCGGAAGTTCGGAGGCGTTTCAATCAATCCTGGCCGAACTCTACTACCTGTACGGTCAGCTAAAAACCAAAAACTCACAACACATCGAAGCCAATGCTTTTTTTCTGAAGGCCATGCGTATTTATGACCAGACCGGCGATGAGGAATCGGCATCTCAGCTTTATGGCGAGCTCGCCAACGCCTCTTTTCTGATCGGTGAAAAAGAGCGGGCCATGGATTATGCCAAAAAGGGTATTGAGGCCATGAAGAAGCAGAAAGATTATGAAGAACTGACGATTCAGCTGAGTAACCTGGCCCGGATGTACCAGACCAGCGGAGACACGGATAGTGCCATCCGTTATTTCACGGAGTCTGCCGAATATGCATCGCGGTCGGCCCGCAAGGAAACACGGTTTATCAGCCTGGTGGATCTGTCACTGGTCTATCATGCGCGTAAAGACCGTGAAAATGCTTTAAAATATATGGAGCAAGCCATTGAAGAAGGCCGCAAGATCGGGCAGCCCAAACTGCACCGTTATATCCGGACCTGCGCCATGTTTGCCGGATACACCGGTAACGAGGCGCTGATGAACCGTTATTACGACGAAAGCTACGCGATGGCCATGAAAGATAATGACAAGGAAGCGCTGCGCGACTGGAACAGTTCCCAGAATTTTTATTACGGCCAGGTGAAGAATGACAAGGCACGGGCTTATCCCTTCCTTGAAAAATTTCATGCCTACAAAGACAGCATCATTAACGAAAAGTCGCGGAAAGATTTCAATGAGCTGGAAGTGCAGTATCAGACCGAGAAAAAGCAGGCGGAGATAGAGAAATTGTCAGCAGAGCGGAAGATTCAGACCCTCGAAATTGAAAGAAAAAATGCCGTGATCCGGGGGAACCGGCTGGAAGCCCTCGAAAAGCAGCAGGAAATAGAGCTGCTGACCAAAGTGCGGGAAATCAATGACCTGAAGATCGTGCAGCAGAACGAGGCCCTGCGCCTGAATGAAATGCAGATCCGCTTTCTCGATGGACAGAAAAAAGTAGCTGAGCAGGAAAATCGCTTAAAGGAAGAAACCATCCGGAATGAAAAGCTCGCCCGAAACCTCGTTATTGCCTCTTTCCTGGTGGGCCTGCTGGTGGTGGCTTTCCTGATCAACCGTATGCTGCTGAAAAAGAAGATCGAACAAAAAAATATGTTGCTCAAAGAGCGGAATCGCATTTCTTCCGAGCTTCATGATGAAGTGGGAAGTACACTTACGGCCATCAACCTGCTCTCGCATGCGGCCATGAAAAACCTTAGCAGCAGCCCGGAAATGCCTGCACGGCAGCAGGTGGAGAAAATCCGGGATAATACGCGGGATGTGATGGAAAACATCAGCGATATTGTCTGGAGCATGAACCCTGAAAACAGCGGGTTTCAGGCCATCCGCGCGCGGATGATCGACTTCCTTGAAAATGTTCTTGAGAGTGCCGGTATTGACTATACCTTCGAAATGGACGATGCGGTCAGTGAGCTCCGAATGCCGGCCGAAAAACGGCGGGATTTTTACCTGATCTTTAAGGAAGCCATAAATAATCTTGCCAAATATGCACAGGCCGGCCGGGCGGAAGTAAGGATCAGAAAGGCCGGAGGGTTCGTGGAGATGATGGTTCAGGATAACGGTAAGGGCTTTGACGAAAACCGGGTTAAGAAAGGTAACGGTCTGGCCAATATGAAGAAAAGAGCCGGGAGGAATAAGGGCGATATCGCGATTCGTTCAGATTCCGGAGGTACCCGGGTGGAGGTTCGTATTCCTTACGCATAATTATGCAATGGCGGAAGTCAGGTTCACGGGCTTTCTTTGGTGAAAAATTAAGAGCATGGTAAATGTTGCGGTTTTTGAAGACAATGTCCTGCTGCGCGAGCAGGTAGTTGAACTGCTGGGCGCCTCCGAAGGAATCCGGGTGTGTGGCAGCTGGGAAAACTGCGTGCAGATCAGCAAGATCATGGACTTTTACCGCCCGGATCTGGTCTTGATGGACATTGACATGCCGGTGGTCAACGGGATGGAAGGGCTGCGGTTCATTGTACGCCACTTTCCGGAAACGCCGGTGATCATGCTGACCGTTTTTGAAGATGATGAACATGTATTTGATAGTATCTGCCTCGGTGCCAAGGGATACCTGCTGAAGAAAACCTCCCCTGAAAAAATCATTGAAGCCATTCATGACACGCTGAATGGCGGATCGCCCATGAGCCCGTCGGTAGCCCGCAAAGTCATCCACTCATTTGCCGCCATTAAGCAGGTGGCACCGAAAGACTATAACCTCACGCGGAGGGAAAAAGACATCCTGCAGTCGCTCGTCAACGGCAACAGCTATAAGATGATTGCGGCCGAGCTGGGAATTTCTATTAATACCGTCCGCCAGTATATCCGCAGCATGTATGAAAAGCTGGAGGTGCATTCCATGAACGAAGCCGTATCGAAGGCCATAAAGCAGAATGTGGTGTAAGAGGGGTCTATTCTATTTTTACTGGAGAAGTTCATTTTCCAGCAGGTATTCCTTCCTGATTTTCTGACTCATTTTGTTCATCACTGAAGTGAAAAGATCCACTGATTCTTTGGGGTTCACTCCCCGGAGTACTTTGGCTTTGACCAGTGAAAGATAGATATGCTCATCGGGCAGTTCTTTCTCCAGTTCCTGCAGTATCTGCAGTGCGTTACCGGTCTTATCCATTCTGCTCAGGCAGAAGCAATAGTTTAGCTTTACGATGGGCGATGGAGATACCTTCATCATCATTTCGTAGAGTTTAGCCACCTCTTCCCAGTCTTTCCGGGTGAAGGGGTTTGCTGACATGTATTTACTGACCATCACTGCTTCCAGGTAAAACCGGGAGATCTTCGGCGGTTTCTCCAGGTAATGAAACCCTAAGGCGGTGAGTTCTTTATTCCATAGCCCGCGATCCTGGCTGAAAAAGGAAATCAGGCGGCCGTCTTTGACTTTGGCCGGAATACGGGCCGCATGAAAACAAAAAAGGGCCAGGAGGTTAGCGGTGGAATGGGAGGGGCTGAGGCGATAAAGCAGCCGGGTCAGGGCCAGGGCCTCGAGGCACAGGTCTTCATTCACAATGTGTTCATGGAAGGAATCAAAGCCGATATTAAAAACGGCATAGAGCACCTCTTCCACCAGTGAAACAGTTTCCGGGCGGGCAGGAGCGGAACCGGGGTCCGTTACTTTGCCTGAGAAATCGTGTTGCAGGTTCTTTTTTGTACGGTTAATGCTTTTGTAAATGGCTTCCTCCTGAATCAGCGTGCTGCTGCTTATTTCGGCAATGCTTAAACCGAAAATATGTTTCAGTACAAACATGATTCTGGCCTGGGCTGAAACCTTTTCCAGGGAAGAAATAAAGAAAATGGTTTGAAGGCGTAAGTCGGCCCCCGCAGGTTCGGCGGACGCGCCTTCAAACTTTTCGGGGGCACTATACCGGTTTTCTTTCTGCCGATTTTTTATCTGGCTGAGCACATCATTGCGGGCCACAATAAAGAACCAGTTTTCTTTATTTTCCGGCACACTCCCCGGTTTCCACGTTTTCAATGCCTTCAGGAATGAATTTTGAATGGCATCTTCCACCTCCGTGATATACATGGTGCCAAATTGGCTTAACAAAGCAGAAAAAAGCTTCCCGTATAGTGCCCTGTAATTGAGCTCTTCGTTCGGAAAAGAACTATTGCTCATAATCTTCCATGGCCATAATGGGGCGGATCTCGGTAGTGCCGCCGTAGCTGTGGGTAGGGCAGCCCCGCGCCAGTTCCACCGCCGCTTCCAGGTCATCGGCCTGCAGTAAATAATAGCCGCCGATGATCTCTTTTGCTTCCATGAAGGGGCCATCCTTGATGGTGCCTTCTTTGCCGGTAATCAGCACGCTCTTTTCCTGGAGCCCGTCGCCGGCAATGAGGTGCCCCTCTTCGGCCAGTTTATCGGCCCAACTCATGTGGGCGTGGGCCAGTTCCTGCATTTCTTTGGGCGATAAGGCACTCATTTTTTCCACGTCTTCGTGAAGTAGTAACAAAAATTGTTTCATTGGAAAATGTTTTAAAATTTCACTAAAGACCTTTTACTGTCTCCTTTTCGGACATTTTTCTGATCTTTTTTTTCGGACGATGCGCTATATCCAAAGATAGGCCTTTTATTTATTATACTTCCTGAACCTTCCGATAAGTCTTTCTTTGTTTTTTGATTGCGGAAATATTCAATAAATATTCCTGCTCCTTTCAGGGGATATTAATTGGGATAGCTATTGAACCCGCTTCATCATACCTTCATTTCATTCTGCTGCATATAATCAGCAATTAGCTTTTCATTCGTGTCATCACTCCCGGAAAGTGTTTCAATGATTCTCTGTCTTTCGGCTTCCGTTTTGTTTTGACTTAGCTTTTTCTTGGCCTGTAAATCGGTCACTGTAATTTCAAAGGCTACAATGCCGTTCGCCATTTTTGTTTTATAGTCATCCGGAAAATTGTCCCATTTTTGCCTGTAAGAGGTTTCGTAATTATCAATGGTAATGTTAAGGATTTTCAAAACCTGTTCTTTGTCTTCAATAACTTTGCCTTGTCCGTAGGCATGAACAGAAATGTAGTTCCAGGTGGGAACGTTCAATTCTTTGTCGTAGTGGGTAGGCGAAATGTAGGCGTGAGGTTCACTGAAAATAACAAGCACCGGGTGATTTTCAATATCCTTCCACTGGTGGTTTGCCTTAGCAAAGTGGGAGGTCAGCACTATACTTTCGTTCCGGAGGGTTACGATAAAGGGCAAATGCGTTCCCACCGGCAAACTGTCTTTTGCCGTAATAATGGTAGCAAAGCTGAATTGCTTCATAAAGGCCACTATCTCGTCGCTGTCTGTGGCTTCGTTTATTTTTGGGATATACATTAGTTTATTCGGTTCGTTATTTGTTTTATTCCAGGATCAGTTGGCCGTTTTCGGCTAAAATGAGTTTTCCGTCCTTCTCCACTTCAAGGGTAACCTCGGGAGAGTCCTCAGCACCGATCATGTACCGGTAGATTTTGTAGGTGTACGCGTCTTTGGTAAAAGTGATCCCGTGATTTCCTCCGTTTCCATCCGCCACCATTTCGCCGTTTTCCAGGATAATGTCAGGTTTTGAAGATTCTTTTTCTGTTAATTTCCAGGAAGCGTATCGGTACCCTAAATCGCTGATTTCATCAATTCTGATCAGGTAACTTTTTGTCTTTATTTTGTAAACCGGGCGCTCGAAAGTTTTTAGGGATTCATGCAGGTTTTGTTTGTCTTTTTCAATCAGCTCTTGTTTTAATTTCTTTTCAAAGGGACTTTGGTAGTTAACGGCGGTGATTACTCCGTCAGAATTTTCCATCCATACAAGACCATCCTCAAGCATAATTCCCCGCCAGCCCACTTCCCTCCATTGTTCCGCTTTGGAATGAATGATTTTATCGATCAGTACCTGGTCAAACACTTCATTAAACCGCTTTTTGAATTCCTCTTTGTCTTTAATGGGCGGTATGGGGTATTCCCGGCGTAATGGAAAACTAATCGTTGCCGCAATTTTGTCGGGATTTCCGGTTTTGAACAGGGCGATTGTAGTTTCGATGTCATCTGCAGGGTAGCTTTCCGGCTCAGCTGTTTGAGGCGTATCTGCAGAAAGGTCTTCGGTGGCCGAGGCGTTTTCACTTTCGGTACGGGCGCATCCCCCCATCAAAAGTGCGGAGGCGAGGAACGTTATGGTTACAAGTTTCATTTCTTTCAGATTTTAGTGATCGGCCCCTTACATTACAGGAACTTCAAAGCTTTGTAAATCTTTTCCAGTACAAAAGTGCATTTTTTTTCGGATGCTTCTGCAATACTATTCGGGCATCGGATGTATGATTTTGCCGCAGATGCACAGATTTTAAAAATGCTTTCTTAATTTCCGCCCAATAAAAAACATTTGTGCATCCGTGGCATTTAAGGGGAACGAATAATTTGGCCGCAGGTATATTCGTAGGTTGGTATCTTTTGTCTTTTTGTTAATGACAGGCACAGTAGTACCAAAAACAAGTATCTCTCCCCGCTGTGCATTATATTTACTAAAAAATGTATCTGAATGGTTTTCAGCGGTAAATCGGTTTTGATCACGGGCGGTGCTTCCGGAATCGGGAAGATCATGGCCCGGAAGGCGCTGGAGCGGGGAGCTTCATGCCTAGTGGTCTGGGATATCAATGAAAAGGGGCTTGAAGCTTTAAAGGAAGAGTTTGCCTCGTATGAAGGGAAGGTGCTTACGTACAGGGTAGATGTGTCGGATGTGGAAGATATCAAGGCGCAGGCCGCAAAGGTACGCGAAGAAGCAGGAGAAATAGACGTACTGATCAATAATGCCGGCATTGTGGTGGGCCGGTATTTTCATGAGCATACGCACGAGGATATCACCCGCTCTATGGCCATCAATTCAGATGCCGTGATGCACATTACGCTTGAGTTTCTACCCGCAATGATGCGCCGCAATTCGGGCGCCATCTGTACCATCGCCTCGTCGGCCGGGCTGATTTCTAATCCTAAAATGACCGTGTATGCAGCCTCTAAATGGGCCGCTACGGGTTGGAGCGACAGCCTCCGGCTTGAGATGGAGCAGCTGGGTAAACGCATTTCTGTTACCACCATCATGCCTTTTTATATCAACACGGGGATGTTCGATGGCGTGAAATCAAAGCTTCTTCCTATCCTGGATCCCGAGCGCACCGCCGAACGAATCATCCGGGCTATCGAGCGGCAAACCCGCATGCTGGCGCTTCCGCTACCTTACTGGTTTATCCGCCTCAGCCAGGGGCTTTTACCCATAGCGGCCTTTGACTGGGTCATGAAGAATGTATTCGGAATCTACGATACCATGAAAGATTTTAAGGGAAGGGGTGGTACGTGACCCGTTCACGCAAGGCTGCTATCTTTCAGAATTAGGACCCCTTCGGTTGTTTTTCCAATGCCTCAGCATAAACGATATACGCAATGAACAAAGAAGATGAAAACCCGGCACTCCCTGCCTCTCCTTTTGCGCCAACCTATTTTCACGGTACAAAGGCAGACCTGAAACCGGGTGATTTTATTCGGCCCGGGTTTAAATCTAACTACGATGACCGTACCTTAAGGCACGTTTACGTGGCGGGCACATTGCATGCTGCCGTGCTGGGAGCGGAGCTTGCTTCGGGATGCGGACGCGAAAGGATTTACCTCGTAGAAGCTACCGGGGAGGTGGAAGATGATCCGAATGTAACAGACAAGAAATTCCCCGGTAACCCCACGCTGTCTTACCGTTCGGAGCATCCGTTCAGGGTGGTAGGGGAAGTGACATGCTGGCAGGGCCATACGCCTCAGCAGCTGGATGCCATTAAACAGGGCTTGGAAAAACTCAGGCAGGAAGGGAAAAATGTTATTATTGATTAAATGCTGACTCCTCTGCCTGGGCATGCCCGGTAGAATCACAAGATTGTCTTAAACGGCCCCCACTATTGCCCTTTTTGCCCCGGAAAACGGGCGGGTATACACTAATTTTGTTCCACCGATTCTGGCCCTCCGATCCGTTAAAAATACTTTTGTCAAAACCTTAAATAGCTGAATATGAATGCCAAATTTGAAGCCGGACTTAATATTGCCATCAAAATTCCGAAAGCGAAATATGAACAAACGATCGCTTTTTACAGAGACATCCTGAACTTTGAAGTGGAAGAAAGACCCATGAACCATCCCACTGTTTCCCGAACGCACCGGGTGAAGTTCGGCCCGAATGTGATCTGGCTCGACTGTGTAGATAACTACACCCATTCAGAAACCTGGCTGCAGCTTACCGTGCCGGATGTGGAGGAAGCCACCCGATACCTGCATACAAAAGGCATCGAAACCTGCGACGAGCTGGAAGAACTTCCGGAAAACATGCATTGGATCACAGACCCCGCCGGTACCGTTTTTAACCTGCAACAGCGAAATTAAGTGGGATTTACGATCACGCAGCAGTGCTAAATCATCGGAAATAGCTTTTGCTCTTTGAATAATAATGCCTCCAGGAGGCTGATTTTTTGGCAAATATTGCCATTGTATACTATTATTTACGTATATTGTTTCTAACATCCACATAACCCTATTCTTCTCTTTATTTGAGCGGCTTTTTCTTTACTGAAGAGCCTGGGATTTTGTGATATGGAGTTCACATTTTTTTAATTTACAGGTAATACTTTTAAAAGTTTCGTAAGAAAAACTGATAAAAAATTCGGTTATTATCCGAACTTTTACTTACCTTTACATGGTAATCCAATGAGAATTACAGGAAAGAAGATACTTTTAAAAGTAAAAAAGAAGAATCTCGGGAATATAAAGCTGTGCAGTGAGATCGATACACTGATTTCAGATCTGGAAGATTTCAAGCCCGGAGTGAAAAGTATTCATGAGATTCGGAGTGATGCTGATAATGTTCATAGCGATGGGTTCTATTTTTTCAATATACACATTCATCGTACCTTAATATTGGTTGAATTTGATGACGAGGGAGAAGCTACGATTGTTTGGGCAGGCACGCATCAGGAGTACGAAACTACATTTAAAAACAATAAGTCTACCATTGAAAAATGGTTAAGGCAAAAAGGATATATAGAATGAAAGCACATTTTGATATAGAGAAAATAGTGGAGCGGGGCATAATCACCAGCGAGTTAGATTATGACAGGGCGCTTATTGCCGACAGGAAGCTGCGTCTTCTTGCCAAAGAAAACCCTCATTTTAAAAATTTAAGGCTCCGCTTACGTGACCTGATTGAAAAATACGAAAATGCGGAGTGGAGTGATGTTGATAAAATTAATGAAGAGAAGCTTACAGAAAGTGAGGCGTCGGAATACATTGCTGAACAGGAAAGGCTGTTCCTGGAAAACAGGAAGCAGCAAATAAGAAAAAAACTCAAGGCACTTGATTTAACCCAGGAAAGCCTGGGGCTGATTTTAGGCCATAAAAGCAAAACCCACATGTCAGAACTGATGAATGGAATTAAGCCTTTTACATTGAAAGACCTGGTCATCATTCACAGATTATTGAAAATAGAAATAGGGGTGTTGATCCCGGTATTTCTTTCCAAAGAAGATCAGATCAAAGTGAGGGAGGCTGTACTGAAGCTGGACAAACCAAAAGTAAGGCTAAGCAATGCCGGTTTTGCTTTATGTTAGTTTGAGAAGTGTTATGCGTTTTTGCTGATAACTAGCTAACTGAAAATTCAGTTTTCCGGGATTTCCAGATAACTGCTAATGAGAGTAAACGTAACGATACAGATTTATAGCGGCTACCGATAGAGAAATACTGCAAAATGCAGGAAAAGCAACATTGCCAAAGCCCATGCTGAAACCGAATTTGAAAAATACAGAATCATTCAGGACAGGTTGTACGAAAGTGATTTTGATAAAATGATCCGAAACCAGCTTCCCTACCAGTGAAAATGAACAAACCATAAAGTAAAAATTAGCCACTATCCCATCAGGCGCGTAACTTATAAAGTGTCAAAAGTAAGTCTAACCAATGCCGATTTTGCTTTAGTTCGTTAAGCGCTGGCCGGATTAGGATCTACCGGGGTTTTAAGACCTGCTCTAACCGGCTGATCATTTCCTCTTTATCCTTCAGCATCCGTTCATAGAGGGCTATCTTTTCTTCATTCAGTTTTTTAATTTCCTCTAATGCTTCCAGCCATTTTTCGGCAGGATCGATATTAAAAGTAGGCTGGTTACTGTATATCGAAGGGCCATGCATAACGGCATTATCATTATTGTTGATTGTACTTGCAATAATATTCACCGCCTGCTCTTCGTCAAAATTCTGAAAGGCTTCCACCGGAACTTTCAATGCTCCGGAAATTTGTTTCAACAATGAAATATCAATGGTTTCTTTCTGCTCCAGCAGGGAGATTTTTTGCTGGTTCCAGTCTTCGCCCAGCTCAAACGCGAGCGCGTCTTGTTTGATGGAGAGCATTTCGCGGAATCGTTTTATGTTGCGCCCTTCATGGATTTTTTTAACAGCCTGTGTCATAGCTCAAAAGTAGTTTTGGGTTATCAACTAAATAAGGTTTCTCTAATGTGTATCTCCGATGATTGACTTGGATAGATCGGGAGAAATGTCTGAAAGCAAAAGTAATGTTTCTTTAATTAAAAGAACAATATAAAGATACGTAAAAAACGGGAGAATTCCTAATGACTGGGTGTAAAATACTTGCGAAATTATCTGTGGGTAATTTTTTAGCTGAAATGGTGATCGGAGTGTGAGGGAATTCTACTTTTTGGCATCGATGTGGAGAAATGCAAGGCTTGAAGGGTGGGGAAATAGGAGTATTTTAAAGAAGGGGTTTTGCTGATCGCCTTTTATAGAAGAAGGGAGGTTGACTTTTCGTATAAGGTATTGAAAATGAATGTATAGTCTGTCGCTATTCAGCTATTATAATAATTTCATTGACCAGATACTAAATTTTTGCATAATATTGCAATGATATAATGGTATTTTCATATTATTGCTTTTGATACCTATATAAATCATGTTCTTCTGTGTTGTAGATAGATTTTTCTGTGCTGAAGGGGTGGGGATTTCCTGATTTGGTGATAGGTATTTTGTATTGTTGAAGATGGTTTCGTAGGGGCATTTTGATTTGAAAATATTCATTATTCGAACTGGACTTCTTATTTAAAGGGTTGATATTATGTACATTATGTATATTTTTAGTTTTTTGAGCTGTGGACTTAAAAGGTTCGTATATTTGAGAGTTGGCAGTAATTTTATGAACGACCGAAACAAAAACATACAGACATCGAAGAACTACAAAAGTAGCGTGGACAGGTGTCAGGACTGAAAAGTCCTCTGGGTTCGACTCCCAGCCGAAGGTAAACGATAAAAGGTTTCTCTTCGGCTGGGGTTGACTTAAAGAAAAAATAAAAGATGACAGAACAAGAAATTGAGCAATACTTCATCTATCACAACGAAAATATAAAGTTGTTGAAAATTGGCTTTGACAATATCAGAGACCAGATAAAGACGCTTTATAAATCAAAAAACAAAGACGGTATTTATGTTTACTCATTAAGCGACACTGACCAAGAAAAGATAAAAATTAGAAAAATTGAAAAAGCATTATCAAGAGTATTGTCGGGTATTCAGGTTTCTTGGGCAGAAGAAAGTATCAAAAGACTTTTATACGAAAAAGCACTTTTCACAGACAGACAACGAGAATACTTACTTGAAAGACCTGCACTTGACCAACGATGGTATTCAACATTAAAAATTGTTTTTTCAATTGCTTACGGCCTTGTTCCGACATCTGACGAAACCTGTGACACCGTGACAATTGAACGAGAAAGAAGAACTCTTGGAGACGAATTAGTTGACCATTATTTGGAGTTAAGAGATATTATAACATACAACCTTGTTCCTAACTTCTCAATTCGCAATAAAGTTCAGCACGGAGAATGGGAATACGCTTTTAAACCTAAGTATTCAGCCGAATTTAGCCAAGGCATAACAGACAAAATAAATAAAGAGAATATCGTTACAACTACCTCAAGATATACTTTGGTCAATGCTATCTATCAAATGATTGTAGATTTAGGAAGGTTCAAGAGTAACAGTTTTGCACTTGACTCTATGTTGACACCTTTTGAATACTTTTATAATGACTACGTAAAAAAGATAAACTTTGAAGTATCTAAAATCAATACGTCAAACCTAGACGACTTTATAAATGATTTGGTGAACAAAGAAATACGGGGACAACAATACCGAGTAAGATGAGAAAAACTACTGCCAACATCGGTTTGCCGCAATGGGGGCTGACGTGCTTCTACGACAGTTTAGTGCTTAACCCAAGTGCAGTGCTTCGATTGAACTTTAGTGCTAAAATCCCCCACTGCGGCAAGCCGAAAAACGTTATGCCTCATTTTAATGAGACCCCCCGCAATATCAATGAACAAAGGAAATTTCTAGAGAATTATGATTAACACATTAGATTATCAAATTTCCATAAGCAAGGAACTTGACATTATTAAAAATCGGGTCAGAAATTTAATTGGAGATGCTAATTGGGGAGAAGATGGGCGATACAAAGAGGAAAAATTAAAAGCTGTGTTAAGAAGTAGATTACCGAATAATTTATCAGTTGGGACAGGATTTGTTCTAAATCAATTGTCTCACAACGAAAATATTGTATCAAAACAAATTGATATTTTAATCTACGACAATACCCAACCACCTATATTTAGTGAAGGAGACTTTGTTATCGTTACACAAAACAGCGTTAAAGCGATTATAGAGGTAAAATCCAAAGTGCTTTCAAACCGAACTGACAAGAATGGACTTTATAAAGTTGTACAAAATTTTAGCTCGATAGTTAGATTTCCAAGACTTTCCAGAACAGATAGTAATCAAATATTTCGAGGTTTGATTACATTTGACTTTCAAGGACGAATAAATTCAAATGTTATTGATGATTCGTTAAGGCTATCAGGAGGAATTATTAACCACTTCTCACTAGGAGGAAATATATTCATACGACATTGGCTAGACAGTGACGGGCTAAATCCGCCAATTGAGGCAGATTGTAATGCGGATTTTTATAACATCTATGAATTAGAGGAATTATCTCATTCTTATTTCATTTCTAATTTAATTCATATGACGACAACAGCAGACTTGACAGATAGATATTTTATGGACTTTCCTATTGAAGGAACAAAAGAAATTAGAAGAAATAGAACTGTTTGTTTATGAAAAAAACGAGGCATAACACGGGTTTTGCGTCAGGCGGGCTGACGTGCAAGCTTTGAGCTAAGTGCTTCTAATAAACTTTACTAATAAATTAAAATTTTGTGCTCCGAAACCCGCCCGAACGAAAAGCCCCAAACCGTTAACTACAATTTTACCAACCTTGTGGATAAAGACAATAAATTAATTTCTGAGCTAAAAAGATTGTTTAGTCAAAACTTTTTAAGAAATACTGAGTATTTTCAATTCTCCTTATTTTTTGAAGAAGACGGCCAATCTAACTACAGTTTCATGACTAATTGGTGTGGAAATGATGAAGAAAATCCATTAATAGAATTAAGAGAACCTTCTTTAATGATTCCTGACAAAGCAATTAGCCTTTTTAAAGACATTAAAGAACCTTTACTAATTATAAATGACAAAAAGGACTTTGGGTTATTTATAAATTTTTACGGCGGAAATGGATTAATAACGAAAGAAATATGTCAAACTTATCTTACTGAATTAATTAAGCCTAAAAAGAATATTAAAACATATTACGGTGGCTATCAAAATTTAGAATCAATCCCAAAATCAAAATTCAATAGAGCAGCAACACCTAAAGTAAGAATGAAAATTCTTAAAAGAGATAATTTAAGATGTAAAGTTTGTGGAGCTTCACCACAAAATAATGAACATGTCGAGTTGCAGTTACATCATATTACACCACATTCTGAAGGAGGTTTAACAGAAGAACAAAACTTAATTACTTTATGCCATACTTGTCATAAAGGATTAGAACCTCATCGAGATTTTTCATTATATTCTTTAATTGATATTGGAATGTTATCAGACTATGGTGGGAGAGATGAATACTTCAAAAGAATTGAAAAAAATATAGGATTTGGACTAAATCGAATAAAGAATAGAAAAAACTGCAGTTAACATGGGTTTTGCGTCAGGCGGGCTGGCGTGCTAATTTGGAGCTTTGTGCTTCTAATGAACTTTAGTAATTTTTAATCGATTTAAAGCTATTGCATAGAGGCAGGTTCAACTATGCGGCCTTGATTTTGTTTACGTTCCGTCAGAGTCTATTTGAAAAAGGACTCTGACTCTTCTCCTTAATCACTGCAGAAAAGTTTCGACCTATTCCTGACGGAAATCAACAATTTCTTTAATAGGAGTAACTCTGAAACTAAAATCTATATTTTGGCAATTTTAATATTTATTGCCGTTTTATAGTTTTTTCTTACCTTTGACAAAATATAAGGGTCATGGTAAGGGATACAATAAATACCGTTCAATTAAGGCAGCATTTCAGGAACAAAACTGTTTTTGAAACACAGGATATTCTTGCATTTTATGAGCAAAGAGATAACAGCCCAAGCCCTGCCACGCTCAACTGGCGTGTTTATTCTTTAGTTCAGGAAGGTGTTTTGCAACGCATCGGTCGGGGGAAATTTACCTTAGGCGAAGAAAGGAAGTATATTCCTGAAATTTCACCGGCACTGAAATCGATCTTCAAAAGACTGAAGACAGAATTTCCGTATGTAAATATTTGTATCTGGAATACATCTTCTTTGAACGAATTGATGCAGCATCAGTCTAACCAGTTTTTTACTTTGGTGGAAACCGATAAAGATACCACGAATTCGATGTTTTACTTCCTGAGAGAAATAGAAAAATCTGTTTTTATTGAGCCTACAAGCGATATCCTGGAAAGATACATTGTCAACGAAAAAGAAGTATTTATTATAAAGGCACTTATTTCTGAAGCTCCGACACAAAATATAAACGGAGTAGAAACCCTGACCGTTGAGAAAATGCTGGTGGATATTTTTTGCGATGAGGTGATATTTTTTGCACAACAGGGGTCCGAGTTAAGAACCATTTTTAAAAATGCTTTTGAAAAGTATACTATCAATCAAAGTAAAATGCTCCGGTATGCAGATAGGCGGGGGAAGAAGGAGGAGCTGAATCAATATGTAAAAAGTGTGTCAAATTTATGGCAGTAATTTGAATCTAATGCCAAAATATAGTCTATGATAAATCGGGGTGAATTATCAGCCGAATGGATTAATATGGTTTCAGGGCAACACAGGAAAGCGACTAAAATGCTTGTGGAGAAAGTTATCCGGGCATTCCTTGTTGTTAGAAGGTTTAGTTAAGTCAAATCTGCCTTTTGTCTTTAAGGGCGGGACGGCTCTGATGCTTCATTTTAATTCTGCGAGAAGCAGAAGAGGCGTAAGATAAACACTTCTTGTTAGAATTAAAAAGGAGGCATTAGATAGAAGAACAAAGGAACCTTACACCCTAAGATAAGCACAATCCCCAGAGTTAAGATTCTATTTGGATAAAAGACGTTATATGCAATTTATTTACCAATTTGCCCTTAAATCAATGAATTAAAAACATGGGTGTATTTTCATATCATCTTGTAAAATTGCCCTTTCTTTCTGCGCTCAGAACCATGTTTTTTCCCATTAAACCTGACCAAGTAAAAGGATTGATTCACGCAGAAACAATGTCGGCAATGATCTTAGGATCTTCGGTTTTTTCAATATCACGCGTTTTTAGCAGAGAGATCGTAGTTTTTGCTCAGTGGGAAAACGAACAGCATTTAAATACATTCTTAGAATCAGACACCAAAGGAAAACAATTGGCGAAAGGCTGGCATATAAGATTGGGATTTTTACGGCAATGGGGCAAAATTACGGGATTCCAAATCCCTGGTTTGGAAATAGAAACGGATAACCGGGAAGCTGTGGTGGCGGTAACCCTCGCCCGAATGAAATATAGCCAGATACCAAGATTTCTTCGCTGGGGGAGGCCCGTAGAAAAACAAGTCCGGGACGATAGCGGTACAACGCTGTCACTGGCATCCATCCGGTATCCCAATATTATTTCCACTTTCTCCATTTGGAAAACACAAAAGGAAATGACCGATATGGTTCATGGGCACAGCAAAATGCCTCAACCCCGAAGGCATGTAAATGCTATGAAAGAACGTGATAGAAAAGACTTTCACTTTGAATTTACGACATTGCGGTTCAGGCCATTGGCGGAATACGGAGAATGGAGGAATAAGCGGAATTATATCCTCGTCAAAACTGAAAATGTATGACTTGGGCCTATACGATGCAAAAGTTTCAGGATTGGTTTACGCAGCAATGGGTGATTCTCTGGGGAAGAAAAATTGATCCGTCAGACTATCCGTGGCTCATGGGGCCTTTTGGAGAATTGAATGGTATTGGGGAAGAATTTATTCATCAACTGGCAGTAAAGGAAGATTTAACTATAATAAGAAATTCCCGGTCAAAGGGTTTATTACGCTCCATTTCAGATCTTCATTTATCAGAAAAGGAGGTGGAGTCATTATCCCGAAAAGTCATTGACTTTTACGAAAAGACGGCCGATTATAAACTGCAATTCCATGTCAACTGGAACCCGTTTTTCTGGCTGTTCGGGTATATGGTTAACCGGTTATTCAGTCAGCGGATTAACCAGCTAAATATTCCCACCGCCAATATTCCGGAATCTGAAAAACTAAGCAGCGAAACAATTGAGTTGATTTCCAATGAAAGCAAAGAAGTAAAGTATACCGTTTGGCTGCGAAAGTTCCAATCTACAGCAAGAGTTATGTATTCCGGAATTTACAGAACCTGCACACTTCCTTCCGGAAAAACGTGTGTAAAAGCCATTTTTCCATTGCCCAAAGGAAACGCAACGATCATATTAAGCCCGTCTGTAGGAGACAAAAATGAACTTATACTAGATTCTGCGGGGAAGAAATTTGGAGATGCCGGGTTTTACTTTCTCCTCAACGACTCCAAAGGGGGGTATTGGAGCCAATTCATAAAGTCGTTTACAGAGCAGCTTATTGTAAGTGAAGAACAAGGAAACCTTAAAGCCATACAAACCCTTAGGATATGGAATCTAAAAGTGGCGAGGTTTGAATACGATATTGTAAAATGAAATAAATATAACGTCAGCTGGGCAAAATTCGGGCGATAGTGCTGAAATTCATTTTTTTCCTTCTCATTAGAGGTTCTTCTAAAAAGTACTCTGGTGTCCCCAAAAAACTGAGTCAAAGCTGAGAATCCGACATGCCGAACAACATAAGACCCAATAACAGAAAACAATGACTATAAATTATAAAATTGACGAAAATGACTTCCTGTCCTATCAACTTTTTGCTGCGTCAAAGTCGGACAGGATTAGAAAGAAAAGGTTAAGAAGCAAAGTAACGGTGCTTTTGATTTATGCGGCTCTCGGACTTTTGTTTTTCTATCAGGAAGAAATATTTTTAACAATTGTATTATTCCTGATCGGGCTTTTGTGGTTTTTTATCTATCCGATTTGGGAAAGGAGCCGCTATGTAAAACATTATCAGGGTTTCATTAGAGAAAACTATCAGGGCAGATTCGGAAGAATTGCAAATTTGGAGTTTAGTAACGATTATATCATTGCTAAAGAAAATGGAAATGAAGGTAAAATACTGACCACCGAGCTGGAAGAGATTAATGAAATACCAACGGCCATTTTCGTCAGGCTGAAAGGCGGACAATCCATTATAATTCCCAAGGACAAAATCACCAACATAGACAACGTTAAAGTATTTCTCAAAGAACTTGCTGCGAATCTGAAAATTAAGTACAATGCTGAGGAGAATTGGAAATGGAAATAATTTCGAGGGTATAGCGTAGGCTTGATAGTAATGAGATAGAAGTGCTTCTGAAAAATATCAGTGGAAGGCTGAATACAAGTAAATGGATTAAACATTATTACCTGTAAAATCAGCCTCTAAGCTAAGTCCGGAGCCATGACCTGTAATTTTAAGACGACACATAGAATGAACAGACACCAATATAAAGACCTGATAATTGAAGTGCTTTACTTTCCGTCAGAGCCACTTTGAAAAAGGATAGAGAAACAATTCTCAGACTTGGAAAAATGTAACTTATATATTACATTTGTAGAATGAAAGTGAGAGAGATCATAGCTTTTAAGCACTACTTTGAAGATTTTCTAATG
>CAZLXI010000056.1:14119-22324 GCA_964563435.1 uncultured Lacihabitans sp. | reverse complement strand
GCCGTTAAGGCGCATGCCTTCTTTAACCACCGCGATTATGTTCTTCCCGAAGATGTCAAAGCCCTTGTCAGCGATGTATTCAACCACCGCATCATTCTGAATTACGAGGCGGAGGCCGATGGCATCAATACACGGCAGATCGTTTCGTCTGTTCTGCAGAAGGTAGCCATAGGCGGGTAAATTTGTCTAAAAAGTGCACGGTTCGCCGTTGCGACAAACTGCTGCGTTGTTTCGGAATTCAATCTCAGTCACATACTACAAGTATGCTCCTTCGCCCTCATCCTCAACGCCTTGCATTTTGCGTACTTTTTAGACAAATTCCCTGGCCATAAACACTTTTTAGATACACTTTCAATCCTCCAGCAAATTCCCGAGAAAAGTAAATCGTAAGAACAGGGAGATCAGGAAAAACAGAATGGCCCAGTTCAGGTATTGGTAGTAGTAATCCGCCATATCATAAACGCGGGAGCTCTCCGCGAGGCTTTTTTCCAGGCTGTCGATCTGATCAAAGATGCGGGTGAGTGCGGTGTTATCCGTGGCCTGGAAAAAACGCCCCTCAGGCCCGTCGGCCAGCATTCGGAGAGTTCGCTCATCCACCACTTCTTCCGAACCCGGTTTTCCGATGGCAATGGTGTAGACCCGCACGCCGAAAGACCGCGCCAGCTCCAGGGCGGTTTCCGGCGGAATAGCGCCGGCCGTATTATCTCCGTCGCTGATGATGATGGCCACTTTCGACTTTCCCGATACATCCCGTAATTTATTGACACAGGAAGCCAGGGCCATTCCTATGGCTGTTCCCGACGTTCGGATCAGGCCGGTACGGAGTTCTGAAAGATAGTCTTTCAGGGAAGTGTAATCCGTAGTTAAAGGACTGAGCGAAACCGTCTCCCCGGCAAAGGCCACCAGTGCGATGCGGTCGTTCACCCGGCCTTCAATAAAGCGCCTGCCTATGTTTTTGGCCGCTTCCAGCCGGTTGGGCTCCAGGTCTTCGGCCAGCATGGAGTCGGAGATATCCACCGCAATGGCAATGTCTACTCCTTCCGTAAAGTTTTCCGAACCGGATCCGGGCAATTGGGGCCGGGCCAGCGCCAAAACCAGGCAAAACACCCCCAGCATAAAAAAGAAAGGAATCAGAAAACGAAATTTTACCAGTAAGCCCTGATTTTCAGGCAGCCCTTCTACCGACAGCAGCAGGGTTTGTTTCCGGTGGGAACTGAACACCCATTTCAGGAAAAAGAAAAAAGGGATCAGTCCCAGAAGCCACAAGAGGTAATCGTTAGCCCAGTAAAAGGAAAGTAGCGTTTTGGGGTAGAACCAATATGGCGAGAACCAGCTCATTTACCGCGATAAAAATCTACTGCATTCCGTACACTGCCGTGTTCCAGCAACAGCGCGTTCGCTGTGGCGTGATCCACGCCGGTTTCATTCATGATCATACGGGTTCCGCGCTCTACCAGCTTTTCATTACTAAGCTGCATATCCACCATCTTGTTGCCCCGCACTTTCCCCAGCCTGATCATCAGCGAAGTGGAAATCATGTTCAGCACCAGCTTTTGGGCGGTACCCGACTTCATACGGGTAGAGCCGGTCACATATTCGGGCCCTACCACCACTTCTACAGGGTACTGTGCTTCGGCTGCCACAGGGCTACCGGAGTTACAGACAACGCAACCCGTCAGCAGGCCGTTCTCATTGGCCGCCTTTAACCCGCCTACCACATAGGGGGTCCGGCCGGAGGCCGCAATCCCCACCACGATGTCTTCCGGCTTCGGATCATATTCTTTTATATCTTTCCAGGCCTGCTCCGGATCATCCTCGGCATTTTCCACTGCCTTACGAATGGCCGAGTCCCCACCGGCGATCAGTCCGATCACCAGGTCGAAGGGTACACCGTAGGTAGGCGGACACTCCGAGGCGTCTACTATTCCCAGCCGGCCGCTGGTACCGGCGCCGATATAAAACAGCCGGCCTCCCTGCTGCATCCTTGCTGCCGCCCGGTTTACAAAATTCTCGATCTGCGGAATCGTCTTTTCTACGGCCAGAGGCACGGTCTTATCTTCTGAATTGATCCCTTCCAGGATCTCCCGTACATTTTTTTTGTCCAGGTCGTCATGCCGGGAGGTGGCTTCGGTAGAAAGCCCCTTAAGATCTATCTGGCTCATTTGAAACTCTCGCTATAGTATTTATAAAACAGGGGAATGGTCTCAATTCCTTTCATAAAATTAAAGACCCCGTAATGCTCATTGGGCGAATGCAGCGCATCCGAATCGAGACCAAAGCCAAATAGAATAGATTTCAGTCCCAGTTCTTTTTCAAACAGCGCCACTATCGGAATGCTCCCGCCGCCACGGGTAGGCACCGGTGTCTTTCCGAAACTTTCCGCCATAGCCTTAAAGGCGGCGTCATAGCCGGCGGAGTCGGTAGGCGTCACATAAGGCTGACCGCCGTGGTGCGGCTTCACTTTTACCTTTACGGTAGGCGGGGCTATGGCTGTAAAGTGGGATGTAAACAGGTCGGAGATCTCGTTCCAGTCCTGGTCAGGTACCAGGCGCATAGAGATTTTGGCAAAGGCTTTAGACGGAAGAACGGTCTTGGAACCTTCTCCCGTGTAACCGCCCCAGATGCCGTTCACATCCAGCGTAGGGCGTATGGAAGCTCTTTCACGGGTGGTATAGCCTTCTTCACCGCTGACCTCTGCTATTCCCAGGTCTTTTTTGTACTCGTCCGGGTCGAAAGGCGCCGCTTCCAGAGCATCACGCTCTTCCGTGCTCAGCTCCCTTACCTTATCGTAAAAACCTTTAACGGTAACTTTCCCGTTCTCATCGTGCAGAGAAGCGATCATCTTTGCCAGCACATTCACCGGGTTGGCTACCGCTCCGCCGTATACGCCGGAATGAAGATCGCGGTTCGGGCCTTCCACCTCCACTTCCATATAGGCCAGTCCTCTTAAACCGGTCTCCACCGACGGAATATCGTTTCCAATGATAGATGTATCGGAAATAAGGATAATATCGGCTTTCAGCTTTTCTTTGTTCTGTCTCACAAATTCTCCGAGGTGCTCCGAACCTACTTCTTCCTCGCCTTCAAACATGATCTTCACATTGCAGGTAAGCGCATCGTGCTTCAGCATGGCTTCGATGGCTTTTACATGCATATAGATCTGCCCCTTGTCATCGCAGGCGCCGCGGGCAAATATAGCTCCTTCCGGATGCACGGGAGTGGTTTTAATGACGGGCTCAAAAGGAGCGCTATGCCACAGCTCCAGCGGATCGGCCGGCTGCACGTCGTAGTGCCCGTATACCAGGATAGTGGGAAGGGAAGGGTTTATTATCTTTTCCGAAAATACAATGGGGTGACCGGCTGTAGGGCAGATCTCTGCCGTGTCCATACCGGCATCAAGGAGCTTTCCCTGGATGTACTCAGCGGCCTTCAGCATATCCTGCTGATGCCGGGAGTCTGCACTTACGGAAGGGATCCTCAAAAATTCAAAAAGTTCGTCCAGGTATTGTTGTTTATTCGATTGGATGTATTCGTTCATGTAATTATAATTTTTTCAGATCAAAACGGCGGATACCTGTCCGGGTTAGCCTCGGTCATCAGCTCATATACGACATCAAACACGGTTTCGGCGTTAGGTTTGGAGTAATAGTCACCGTCGTTCCCGTAAGCCGGCCGGTGTGCTTCGGCGCTGACGGCCCTGGGTTTGGAATCGAGGTAATGATAAGCATCCTGCACTTCGAGCACCTGCTGCATCATAAATGCGGTACAGCCGCCGGGCATATCTTCATCCGCAAATACTACCCTGCCCGTTTTTTTAATGGAATCCAGGATCATGTGATGAATATCAAAAGGCAGAAGGGTCTGCACATCGATCACCTCTGCGCTGACCCCGAAAAGCGCCAGCTGTTCGGCTGCTTTTTCCACGATCCGGCACATGGACCCATACGTCACAACGGTCACGTCCGAGCCTGCTCGGATGATCTCCGGCACGCCCAAAGGCTCACAGATCTCCGTCAGGTTGGCGGGCATCTGCTCTTTCACCCGGTAGCTGTTCAGGCTTTCGATGATCAGTCCCGGATCATCGCCCTTTAGGAGGGTATTATAGAAGCCGGCGGTTTTGACGTAGTTTCGCGGAACCACCACGTGCATTCCCCGCAACGAATTCAGCATCACGGCGATAGGAGACCCCGAGTGCCAGATCCCTTCCAGCCGGTGGCCGCGTGTTCTGACGATCAGTGGAGCCCGCTGCTTGCCGACGGTTCTGTATCGTAAAGAGGCCAGGTCATCGGTCAGTGTGGCCAACGCATAATAGATATAGTCGAAATACTGGATCTCCACGATCGGTCTCAGGCCCCGCATAGCAGCGCCGATGCCCTGCCCCACAATGGAGGTTTCGCGTATGCCGGTATCCGTTATTCTCAGCTCGCCGTATTTTTCCTGGAGGCCTGCAAATCCCTGGTTCACATCACCGATTTTTCCGATATCCTCCCCTATGGCGAAGACCCTGGGGTCGGAGGCAAACAGGCCGTCAAAATACGTATTGATAATGGTCCGGCCATCGACCAGTTCGCTGTTTTCTTTATACACCGGCTCCACCCGGTCTACTTTCAGCGGCGAATATTTTGTTTCCGAATAAAGATGGGTATTGAATTTTTCCCGGTTTGCCTGCTGAAGCTCGTCCAGCAGAGCGGTTCCCAGCTCACGAACCTGTTCGTTGCCGGCTATACGGATAAACATTTTCAGCGCTGAGATCCCCTCTTTCCGGGTTTGGGAAGGGTTGGGTGCCAGCTTTGCCCGGATCTTTTCCAGCAGCTCAGGATGGCTTGTGACCTGCCCGGCATTCTCCGTAACGAATACGGCTACCCGGCCGTTATGCTCATCGATCTCTTTCCGGTATTCTTCCCAGGCTTTTTTCCGTTCATTTTTAACGAACAGGTCCGCTTCTTTTTCTATCCTTACCAGCTCCTCTTCCGATGCAATATCATTTTCCAGGATCCAGTCACGGAAGCGGGGGTTACAGTCAAAGTCCAGCTCCCACTGTAAGCGACCGGCCGATTTATACCGCTCATGCGACCCCGAAGCTGAATGACCCAGTTGCTGCGTGATCTCTTCCACGTGCACCAGGACGGGTATATATTCTTCCCGGGCCAGGTTTTCCGCTTCCCGGTAAGCCCTGATCAGACCGGGGTAATCCCAGCCTTTGACGGTAATGATCCGGATACCGTTGGTACCGGATTCTTTTTCAAATCCTTTCAGGGCCTCGGAAATGCTTTCCTTTACAGTCTGGTATTTTACAGGTACGGAGATCCCGTAACCGTCGTCCCACACAGAAACCACCAGCGGCAGCTGCAATACCCCTGCGGCATTGATCGTCTCAAAAAACATTCCCTGTGAAGTGGAAGCATCGCCTATAGTGGCATAGCACACTTCCCTGCCGTGATCGGAAAAGGGGTTTTCACCCTGAAGTTCTTTGACGTCACGGTAGAGTCTGGAGGCATAGGCCAGTCCTAAAGCACGGGGGATCTGTCCGGCGGTAGAGCTGACATCCATCACACTGTTTTTCATTTTTTTCAGCTCAAGCCAGTCCCCGTTATCGTCTATCCAATGGTTCCCGAAGTGGCCGTTCATTGCCCTACCGCCCGAATTTACATCATGGTCGAGGTTGGCATGTGCATACATCTGAGCAAAGAACTGCTGCCAGGTCAATCCCCCGATGGCCGCCTGAAGCGTCTGATCGCGGTAGTAACCGGACCGGTAATCTCCTGCTCTGAAAACTTTGGCAAGCGCCATTTGAGCAAGCTCTTTTCCGTCGCCGAAAATCCCGAACTTCGCTCTACCCATGAATACATCTTTCCGTCCTATCACACTGGCTACCCTGCTTTCGCAGGCCAGCCGGTAGTCCCTGAGAATTTCCTCCGTAGTGAGACCAATCTCTCTGAAAGTAGTGTTTTCAATAAGTGTTTCACTCATAAGGTCTGTTGATTAGATACGCACATGCTCAACGTACATGCCGTAAAATGATCAGGTTTCGTACGGTAAAGTTAACCTAAATTTTTTAAAATTTAGCTTTGTTAACGTGGTGTTAAAAATTTTTATACCCCAAAAAAGTCTGTTTAATTTGCATTGTTATTTTAGAAACGGCTTTATTAAACTAAAAACAATCTAACGATGAAAAAATTATTTTTTACTCTGGCGGGTATTCTTTTTTTTGCGGTAGCGTCTCATGCTCAGGGAAAACTGAAGTTCAACAAAATGGTTCATGATTTCGGTAAAGTAAAAGAAGCAGGGGTGATCGACTATTCTTTTGAAGTTAGCAACGTGGGAACGGCTCCCGTGGTGCTCACCAATGTGCAGGCCTCCTGCGGATGTACTACTCCCGAGTGGTCGAAAGATCCGATCATGCCAGGTCAGACCAAGACCATCAAGGTAGGATATGACACCAAAAACCGTCCGAACGCATTTCACAAGACCATTACGGTAATCAGCAATGCCGAAAACAGCCAGGAAGTTCTCACCATTAAAGGGGATGTGATCCCTAAGGCGAAAACGGCCGGAAAATAAGTCTTGCTGAAGAAATATTTGGTGAAAGCCGTCCGAAAATCGGACGGCTTTCTTATTTTTAAGAAAAAAACCAAATATTCTGTCACTTTCTAACCAAAAGGCTTTATGACGATTCTTTGTATTTGCACTTATTTCAAAGGCGTGGACTTCCTGCGCTCCGCCAAAGAGGCAGGCAATACCGTTCTTCTGCTGACCAATAAAAAATTAGAACACAGCGCCTGGCCCCGTGAAAGTATAGATGAATTCTTCTTCCTGGAGGATATTGAAAACAGCTTCAGCACTTACCAGACGATTATCGAAGGAACCGCTTTTATTTTCCGTAGCCGGAAGATCGACCTTGTGGTAGCTTTGGATGATTTTGACGTGGAGAAGGCGGCGCTGGTGCGCGAGCATTTCCGGATACCCGGTATGGGCCAGACCACCGCACGCTATTTTCGCGACAAGCTGGCTATGCGCATGCAGGCCCGTGACCACCATATTCCCGTTCCACAGTTCAGCTCCCTGTTTAATGACCACGACATCAACCATTACCTGGATACCGTGCCCGGCCCGTGGATCGTCAAGCCCCGCTCCGAAGCCTCTGCTACGGGTATCAAAAAAGTGCTGAACAGGGAAGAAGCCTGGAATCACATCAACAGCCTGGGCGAAAACCGGCATAATTTTCTGATCGAGTCTTTTAAGCCGGGCGATGTCTTTCATGTGGATTCGCTGGTTTACGAAAGTAAGGTGATCTTTGAGAGATGCAGTCAGTACCTCAGTACGCCGTTTGAGGTAGCACATGGCGGCGGGATCTTCCGTTCGGTGACGGTAGAGCACGGCTCGCTCGACCAGGAGGCCCTTTCCCTGGTTAACCACCAGGTGACAGAGGCCTTCGGTTTACGCTTCTCCGCTGTTCATACCGAGATCATTAAGTGTCATAGCGACGGCAATTACTACTTCCTGGAGACCGCCTCGCGGGTGGGCGGCGCCCATCTGGCCGATATGGTGGAGGTTTCTTCCGGGGTCAACCTCTGGAAAGAATGGGCACGGGTAGAAACTGCCGTGGGCAACAAAACCAAATACAAATTGCCTAAAGCAAGTAAGAACTATTCCGGCATCCTGATCACCTTATCAGGGCATAAGCATCCGGATATGAGCCCGTTCAATGATCCGGAGGTGGTGTGGACCATGGACGATGAGTATCATGTGGGCTTAATTGTAAAGGCGAAAACGCAGAAAAAGGTGACAGAGCTGCTGGATAAATACGCCCGCATGGTTATGGAGCTGGGGTACCATGCCTCCGCACCGGCGCCGGATAAGACCCAGCATTGATGAAGCTGTTTAAAAAGTGGACGTGGATAAACAGCAGGTAGTCTTACAGGCCAGGGCCCTGTTCCGGCAAAGGCTGGAAGACCTGGAGCAGCATATCCTGGCCGTACAGCAGTCGGCTAACCAGGAGTCTAAAAGCAGCATGGGTGACAAGTACGAAACGGGCCGGGCCATGGCGCAGAACGAAGTTTTTATGCTTCGTACGCAGCTGGAAAACCTGAGGTTCGAGCTCGGGAAGTTTGAGAGCACCGACTTTAGCTTTCGCCGGGAAGAATGTGCTGCCGGAAGCCTGGTGTGTACCGGGAATGGGTGGTTTTTGCTGTCGGCGGCTCTGGG
>CAZLXI010000056.1:0-14019 GCA_964563435.1 uncultured Lacihabitans sp. | reverse complement strand
CCGGAAGCCTGGTGTGTACCGGGAATGGGTGGTTTTTGCTGTCGGCGGCTCTGGGGAAGGTTCCTTTTTCCGGTCAGGCGGTAATGTGTATTTCGCTGGATTCGCCGCTGGGGAAGGCGCTATCCGGGAAGAAGAAGGGAGAAAGGTTTTCAGTGAACGGAAAAGAGAACCAGATTTTAGAGATCAGATGATTTTTTATGATGGTATGAGCCGCACATGCCTGGCATTTGACTGGAATTTCAACCCTCAGCAGGGTTCAGCGCTGGTAATAACCATGCTTTAAACAATTACGGTCAAGCCGTCATACGCCAGTTTTATGCCGATGGGAAGCTCCTTTTCCACCTCCTGATGCAGGCCGAGCTTGTGACTGATATGGGTAAAATAAGTAGTTTCCACCCCTAGCTCCTGCGCCATTGCCACGGCCTCGGAAAGCGTAAAATGGGAAATGTGAGGTGTGCGCTGCAGCGCATTTAATACGAGTACCTTTGAGCCTTTAATTTTTTCCTTTTCCGATTCTGCAATAAAGTTGGCGTCAGTAATATAGGTAATATCGCCTACACGGAACCCCAGCACGGGAAGTTGATGATGCATCACCTCTACGGGTCGGATGATCAGATCGCCCACCGGGAAAGGCTCTGTTCCGATAGCATGTGTGCTCACCAGCGGAATACCCGGATAGGAATTCTCCTGAAAAATATAAGCGAACTCCTGCCTGATCTGATCGAGTACATGCGGCCGGGCGTAAAGCGGAACATATTCTCTTTTGCCCCGCAGGTAATTGTAGGGCCGGATATCATCCAGCCCGGCGGTATGATCCTTATGCTCATGGGTATAGAGAACGGCATCTATTGCTACCCTGTCGGCCCGCAGCATCTGCTGGCGAAAATCGGGACCGGTATCGATCACTAAGCAGGTGTTTTCCGAGCGGATCAGCACGGAAGATCTGAGGCGCTTGTCGCGGTAATCTACCGAACGGCATACCTCACAAGTACACGTAAGAACAGGCACCCCTGAAGAAGTGCCTGTTCCTAAAAACGTCATACTGATCACTGTTTTTTACTTATCGGTAAGGTCTTTTACCACCATTACCAGCTTATCAAAATTAAGCGGCTTCATCAGTACTTCATTAAAGCCGGCTTCCTTAAATTCTTCTTCGGAGTAATTCCGGGCATTGCCTGTAATGGCCACCACGGGTACCTTTGCTTTGTCTTTATCGGAAAGAGCACGGATAGCCTTCACACTCTCCATACCGTCCATCACGGGCATATTGATATCCAAAAGGATGATATCAAAAGGCTCTTTTTGCAGCATTTGCAATACCTGTTC
Source organism: uncultured Lacihabitans sp. (assembly GCA_964563435.1). Taxonomy (GTDB): domain Bacteria; phylum Bacteroidota; class Bacteroidia; order Cytophagales; family Spirosomataceae; genus Leadbetterella. The sequence goes on along the minus strand of CAZLXI010000056.1, from coordinate 12,693 downwards.
CCCATTTTTTACGGCCGTTATTTCAAAATTCTGGAATTCCAGGATCTTCTTTACCAGATTCTGGATGACGGAACTGTCTTCAGCTATAAGCACCCTGTTTGGAGTAGGCATATCTAAAAAGTTTATTTTCCTCAAATATAGACCAAATATAGATTTTATAAAAGTACGTGCAGATCGATTTCCATTATTTTTTATAATTCCATCAGGATTATAATTAATTTTGAGCAAAAAATGCCTTTTGGAACAAATCAACCCCGGGCCGGGCAAAAAAATTTACTTTGCCTCTGATTTTCATCTCGGAGCTCCTGATCCTGAAAAGAGCAGGCAGCGGGAAAAAGTGATCTGCCGATGGCTGGATGAGATCAAAGCGGATGCACAAGTGATCTTCCTGGTGGGTGACCTATTTGATTTCTGGTTCGAACATAAACGGGTGATCCCCAAAGGCTATTCCCGCCTGTTCGGTAAGCTGGCCGAACTCACCGATGCCGGGATCCGCCTCATCATCTTCCAGGGGAACCACGACATGTGGATGCGGGATTATTTCAGCCAGGAGTTTGGCGCCGAAGTTTATCGTGAACCCCGTGAATACCTCATCGCGGGAAAGCGCCTGTATGTGGGTCATGGTGACGGGCTGGGCCCCGGCGACCGTACGTATAAGTTTCTGAAAGTGATCTTTGAGAGCAGGCTGTGCCGCTGGCTTTTCCGAAAGTTTTTACACCCCGATTTCAGCTTATGGCTCGGGTATACCTGGGCTGCAAATTCCTGGAAAAAGCACGATAAGGAGGAAGATTATGCCGGCTTTGTTACTAAAGAAAAGGAGTTGCTTTACCTGTACAGCCTGGAGGAAGAAAAGAAAGAGCACCGCGATTATTATATTTTCGGGCACCGTCATCAAAAGCTGGATATCGCTTTGACGGAGAACAGCCGCTACATTAATCTCGGCGACTGGATCCGGTTTTTTTCGTATGCGGTTTTTGACGGGGAGAGATTACAGTTAAAAGATTATCTCCCGGGCTAAGCCCGGGAGATCTTTATATTTCCCAGCCCTGGCGATATTTGCGTGTCACGAACTGGTTGGCTTCTTCCAGGTTGGTGATGCGCGTATTTTCACCATCCCAAAGGAGTTTTCTGCGGGCAAAGAATTCCCAGGCACCCCTTTCGTTCTGCTTCCGCAACATATAGCTTCGGATGGCCAGGTTACCCATCAGTACGGTTTCAGTCATCGGACCCGCGTAATCGAATGATGAGGTCAGGCCTTTGTGCTCTTTGCTGTTAAACCCGGCTTTGCAGGCATCCACCCATAGTCTCTGATGACCGTATTCGGGTTCCCTGGGGCCTTCCGGTTCCTTAGGAAACTCCGTGGTTCCGTCATTAAGATACAATTTCGGGGTCATAGGCGAGCTGTCGTTGATATTGGTGGAGATAATTCCTTTCTCACCGATCATCAGCACTCCGTTGTTACTTCCCGGCCCGCCGATATCGTGGTCTGCCGGAATGATCTCCGGATGTGGTGGTCTTAACCCGCCGTCCATCCAGGTCATTTCTATTTTTGACTGATTTTTCTTAGTCGCATTAAAGTGCAGCGTAATGATCGACGACGGCGGCGCTCCTTCCGGGTTATAGTCGGCGTTCCACATTTTGGAGAATACAGATCCCACACTACATTCCGCATCGGTAGGATACATCAGCCCCAAGGTCCGGAAAGGAATATCGATCAGGTGACAGCCTACATCTCCGAGTGCGCCGGTGCCGTAATCCCACCAGCCCCGCCAGTTAAAGGGATGCATATTCGGGATATAAGGGGTTTCTTCGGCCGGTCCCAGCCACAGATCCCAGTTCAGGTCGTTGGGTTTAGCGCCTGCATCGGGTTGGGGCATGGGGTTTCCCTGGGGCCAAACGGGACGGTTGGTCCATATCTGCACTTTCGACACCTTCCCGATCTTTCCGGAGTCTACCCACGCCTGAACGTTTTTTAACAGCGGGTTAGAGGCTCCCTGGTTACCCATCTGAGTCACTACTTTCTGCGTGCGGGCCATCCGGGTCAGCAGCCTCGCTTCCCGGATATTATGGGTCATGGGCTTTTGCACATATACATGCTTGCCGCGCTGCATGGCAAATGCAGCTGCCGGACCGTGTACGTGATCGGGTGTAGAGATGGTTACGGCATCAATCTCCTTCATTTCTTCCAGCATGATGCGGTAATCGGCATACAGTTTGGCATTGGGAAAGTCTTTTACGCTGGCCGATGCGCTACCGGAGAAGTCCACATCACAAAGGGCCGCTACTCTCTCTCTTCCGTTCACTGAGGCGTTTTTAATGTCACTCCGCCCCTTGCCGCCGGCACCAATGGCCGCCAATACGAGCTGATCACTGGGCGCAATAAATCCGGGTCCTCCCAGCACATTTCGCGGAACGATGTAAAAGCCCGCAGCTGCCAGGGTTCCTTTCCGGAGAAATTCCCGCCTTGAATTTTCTGTTTTTTTCATAAGGTCTACGATTGTTTTTCTCAAACTTACCAGTTTTTTTTGTAACCCCTATGATTGGCTGTCATTTTGTATTTATTTTGTAATTTGAAGGCGCCCGAAAATAGGGTAAAATGCTGCGTTGCTTTCGGAATTCAAACTCAGTCACATACCTTTAGTATGCTCCTTCGTTCTCATCCTCAGCGCCTTGCATTTTGCACACTTTTTGAACGCCTTGTGTGTTCCCAATTCGGAGCTGCTTTTCTCCCTAATGTCAGAGGATTTATTGCGATTTTATCAGCGTTCGCTGATCTCCGCTTCCACGAGGATATGTTCCCAGCGGATCTGCAGGACAGGAAGACCTTTCCGGCCATCCGTAAGGGTAATTCTCAGGTTTTCCTCCCGCTCTGATACGTTTTCGGAGGGGACCGTCACCCGGAGGTAATCCCGCGACGGATCATAACGGGTTCCGTACTGACCGGTTTCCGAATTCAGGATGATCACCCAGTCTTTTTCCGACGGTACTGACCAAAGGCTGTAAGTGCCGGCCTGGACCTTCCTCCCGGCCAAAAAGCAATCGTCAGAAAAACGGATCTCCGTAGCATCGCCCGAGCCTGTCCGCCAAACGATGCCGTACGGTACACGGTAGCCGAAGATCCTGTCTTTTCCGGATTCGGTTTTGTTGTATCGGATAGTCACTGTAAGGTTACCTATCTCCTTTTCAGATTCTTCATTCCTGTTAAGATTGCCGATAATGATCTTGATCAAAACAGCAGCAACACTCAGCAGTATGATCACCCAAAAGATGGTATTGAACAGTTTTTTCATTCAACCAGATTTTCTGAAGGTCTTTGATCCGACCTCATTTAAAACAATGACCCCTGCATTTGCCGCCCGGACCTTTTCAACATAGCTCTTGCGGTTGGTATCGTCGAGGATAAGTTGCGTGCCCTGTATTTCCGTATCCGGGTCCAGGGCATTGTGCGACACCAACGTGTAACGGGCCCTGACCAGGAAACGGGTATTGCGGGCTTTTACCCAGAATATATCACCCAATTCGCTCCGGATAAGCTCATTCTCTCCGTCAGTGGTCGTTTCCACGTTTCGGCTGGAAATACCCAGGGCATCGTAGTAATTCCGGAGGTGGTATTTTCCCACCAGCGGCTCGCGGGTGAGCGAATCGGAGGAAATAAATACCGCTGACCGGCCTTTCACCAGGCTCAGGCCGTATCCTTTCGGGATGTGATGAAATGTAAGTTCGGCCTGCCTGAACTGTAAAACCTTTTTGCCGGCGCCCCAGATCATCAGGAAGAAAATCAGTACCGCCATTCCCTTGAGGTACACTACCCGCCGGAATTTGAGATACGCCTGGAAGAAACCGATCACAGCATACATCAAAATCACTCCTGTCACCGACAGTGCCAGGCCGTAAGTGACCGCCGCCGGTAAGGTGTGAACATAATATACACAGGCGTTCATCGCTACGATGAGCCCTTTAAAGATCCATCCCAGAAGGAAGCCTATTACAGGTACTTTAAACAGGAAAAGCAGCAGCAGGCCTGCCGGAAGCAAGGGAATGGAGATCAGACCCACCACCGGGTTGGCCACCAGCATATAGTTGGGAAACTGGTGAAAATAATACAGGGTCAGTGGCAGAGTGTATACCTGGGCAGCGATGGATACAGCGGTAGCCTCCCACAACCATTGCAGCGCCCGCTGCCGGAAATGAAGCCGTCGAAGCAGCCAGGGGTAAAGCACCAATATGCCAAGAACAGCCAGGTAGGAAAGCTGAAAGCCTACATCGTAGATCCACTCAGGCACGATCATCAGCAGGATCAGCGCCGAAAAAAGCAGGGTATTGACCGGATTACCGGAGCGCTTCAGGAAAACTCCTACCTGGAAAATGGTGAACATCAACGTGGAGCGGCAAACGCTGGGGCTAAGCCCGGTAAAAATGGCGTAAGACCATAAGAAAAAGAGAACACAGGCAATGAAAGGCAGCTTGCGCCGGTTCAGGAAAAAGCCGAATACGGCATTGAGTACCCAGAAAAGGATGGCAATGTGCATCCCCGAAACCGCCAGGGCATGTACGGTTCCGGTGTCGGTGTACCACTGCAGGGTCTCCATGTCGAGCTCCGAACGCATCCCGCCAATCATGGCCTCGGCCACGCCCAGCTGACTCTGACCGGTCAGCACTTCACTGAAAACCCGGTGGGTGTAGACATTGGCCTGATGGGCATAATATAAGAGCGACTTATTTTCAGCGATACCCACCTTCCGGAAATCCTCCTGCCGGAGAAACTGCTGATGGAAGATCCGGTTCCGGGCCTGGTATTGACGGTAATTGAATTCATAGGGACTTTTGGGATCTTCTATCTCCCGCAGCGGGCCGTTCAGAACGTAGATCTCGCCATACTGCGGAGGAATCCCGGCTTTTTGATCAAAATACAGGAGAGCCTTACCGGAAGAAGATCCTATTGCCGGGAAAGCAGCCTTCTGAACCGGACTCTTGCCAACAGAGGGCTGCCATTGTCCGTTTTGGTGCGTACCCAATACCTTAGCCGTCACTTTGTAAGAAGCCGGTTTGGTCTCCGTATAGGAGGCGATCTCCACCATCACCCCCTCCGCCTTATGCAGAAGAGGTACAGAACCCTGATAAAGTTGAGGAACAGCACCGCCCAGGAAGAAAAAAGACAGGGGAATAACGTGCCTCAGCGATCTTATTTTCAGGGCCAGTATTCCGCAGAGCAGGCATATTCCGGTGCCTGTTAAGGTCCAAAAGAGATCAAGCTTATCCGAAGATAAAATACCCCCTGCCAGGAAAATGAGGTATCGTAAAGCCGGATAGGTTCTGAATATCATCTAGTAGGATTCCTTTTCATTGGGGAAGTTTCCGGCTTTCACATCGTTGATATAATTCACAAAGGCTGTATTCATGACCTGTGCCAGGTCGGCGTATCTTCTGAGGAAACGGGGCGAAAAGTCTTTGTTGATGCCCAGCATATCATGGATCACCAGGATCTGACCGTCACAGCCGTTACCTGCGCCTATTCCTATGGTAGGAATGGCCAGTAAGCCACTCACTTCAGCAGCCAGGCGGGCAGGGATCTTCTCCAGCACCACGCCGAAGCAGCCCAGGTCTTCCAACAGCTTCGCATTCGATCGCAACAGCTCTGCTTCTCTTTCTTCTTTGGCGCGTACAGTGTAGGTCCCGAATTTATAGATGGACTGCGGGGTTAAGCCCAGGTGTCCCATCACCGGGATCCCCGCACTTAGCACACGCCGGATACAATCTTCGATCTCGGCGCCGCCTTCCATTTTTACCGCGTGGGCTGCCGATTCCTTCATGATCCTTACGGCTGTCCGGAGCGCCTCGGAGGAGTTACCCTGGTAACTTCCGAAAGGCAGGTCCACCACCACCAATGCCCGTTTCACGGCACGAACCACGCTTTGGGCATGATAGATCATCTGGTCTACGGTGATAGGGAGCGTGGTCTCATGCCCGGCCATGACATTGGAGGCCGAGTCGCCCACCAGGATCACCTCTACACCGGCGGCATCCACCAGCTTGGCCATGGAGAAATCGTATGCTGTAAGGCAGGCGATCTTCTCTCCCTTTTGTTTAAACTCCCGCAGGGTATTGGTGGTTATTCTTTTGATTTCCGATTGCATACCGAATTGTTATTTAGACCCCAGCCAAAGCTCGGGATTAAGTTTGGTAAAATTGTGCCAGACCTGGAAGTTGATCTCAGGAACGCCGTCTTTTTCAGCCACAGTACCGATGATCTCCCGTCCGGTTACTTTCTGATTGACCTGTACCGCCACACTGGCCAGGTTAGCGTATACCGTGTAGTAGTCGCCGTGCTGTACGGCCACCACATAATTCAGCCCGGGAATTTCGGATACATCCAGCACTACCCCTTCGAATACCGAGCGCACCTCGGCGCCCGGGGCTGTACGGATATCTACTCCGTGGTTATCTACTTTGATGCCTTTCAGCACCGCATGATCCCGTACTCCGAATTTGCCGGCCACAAAACCGTTAGCCGGCCACGACAGCTTATTCCTGGCAGCACTGAACTTACCGGTGGCCACCGTGGCCACTTCCGTGCGGGTAGGTGCAGCCGGCTTAGGTGTGGCCGTTTCACGCGCCGGCGTTTCCTCTTTCCTGGCGGTTTCGGTCTTCGGTGGCGGCGGTTCTGCGGTGGTTTTCCCGGGAGGTCTGGCCGCCTCCGCCTTAAGACGCTCGGCTTCTTTCCGCTCCGCCTCCAGGCGGGCCGTTTCCGCAGCCTTCTTCCGAGCCTCCTCCCGTGCCCTGGCTTCTTCTTCGGCTTTACGGGCCGCCCGCTCTTTGGCAATCGCTACCGAGATCACTGAATTCAACTGTCTTAACGCGTCCTGTTGCTTCTTCAGCTCGGTTTTTAACTGCCCCTCCTTAGAGGTCAGCTCTTTAACGATCAGATCCTGCTTACCCTTCAGATCATCCAGCCCTTTTTTGTCTTCTGACACCTGTTTGATCACATTAGCCTGCTTCACCTTGCCCTGGGCCAGCTCCGCCTGACGTTTTTTCAGAACTTCGGTCAGGCTCTTCATTTTTTCGAACTTTCCTTTCCGGTTCTCAGCATACTGCTGCAGGTATTTGTAGCGCATGAACAGCTCGGTCACTGAAGTAGAGGAGAAAAGAAAACCCAGCTTGGTCAGCTTTCTGCTGTTCTTCGCTTCCCGCACAATGATCTCCGCGTACTCCTTTTGCAGAGTGCTCAGTTCCTGCCGGAGGGTATCCTGGGTGGCCAGATTCTCCGCCATTTCCCGCTGGATAAGGTCAAAGTCCTGCTGCGCAAGGGATATCTTTTTCTCCTGGTTTTCGATCTGGCGTTGGAGAGCCTGGGCCTGGCTGAGCGAAGTACGTTTTTCTTTCTGGGTCTGGCCCAGGATCTTCTTCACCTGCTCGATCCTTTCCAGGTTTTCTTTTTTTTCCGCCTCCAAAGCCGCGCGGCTTTTCTGGGTCTGTCCGAAAACAGACGAAATGGCTATAAAAAGTAATATAAATGTTAATCTCATAGTTTCTAAATTCCGGGAAGCGGCTCCGTTTCATAACTTCCCGGCACACTGAAAGAAAAGCTCAGCCCCTGCTCCATAAATTCGATCCGCGAATGGGTGATCTCCAGCCGCGCGTTGCTCCTGCCTGTGAGCAGCATGGAAATGACCGAGGGGATCAGCTGCTCATTCTGCGTTATAAACCGCTTAAAGCCGAGTTCCAGCTTCGATCTGTTCCCTGAGTCCTCTCCCCGCACCTCAAAAAGCTTATGTACCGAATTGTCGATCCGGCTTTCAAAGGAGACCCGGTTCCGCACCTGACGGATCAGCGACACCCCGCCTGCGGGCTCAATCTCATCCCCGGCTTCGACGGGAAACAGCATCCCCCCCGTAAGCAGGGCCTGCAGAAGGTTATAATTCAGATCAAAGCCCGATGCCCGGCTCAGCTCTTCCCAAGTGCCAATATAGGCTTTTCGGTTAAATCTGTCTAAAAAAATCAGTGAATCCTTTGTGATTTTTGCCCTCACGAGCTCCAGGCCTATGGAAACCGAGGCCCAGATCATGGAATCCTTACGGATATGGATGGTCACAGGAACCTTTTGGGATATCGCTGCCGAGGAGATATTGGCCTCCGATTTGAAACGGAGCCCGGTGAACTGCGGTTCAGCGATCACGAGATCACGGTGGTCAACGGTGGAATCCGTAGCGGTCTTTCCGAGATCCACCCCTTTCTTTTGCAGCTTCCCTGAACGGCAGGAGACCATCAGCAGAAGGAGCAAAACGGTCAGCATGTGGTATTTACGCATCAGATCTGTTTTATTTTTTCCTGAATGATCTTGTTGGTTTTGTCGAGTTGTAAAGCCTTTTTCCACTCTTCCTGCGCTTCCCCGGTTCTGCCTAATGCCGAGAGCGCATCTCCCTTAGCATCGAAATAACCCGCACTCAGCACAGCTTCTTCCGGCCGGATGAACCCGAGGGTCATCAGGGCTTCTTCCGCTTTTTTATTGGCCACCAAAGCCCGTGCAAAAAGAATTTTGTAATGATTATTCTCCGGGTGTTTCCCGCTGAGTCCGGCAGCTAAAGGTAAAGCGGCTTCCGGTTTGGAATCCAGGATATGCCTTGCAAAAAAATATTGCACCCAGGCGTTATCGGGGTTCGCTTTAGCGAGGGTTTCCAGGGCCGGGCCTGCTCCTTTCACTTCAGCCAGACCGGCTTCTGCTCCTGCCTTCACCACAGCATCGCCCCCCAGCCGCAACGCTTCTTCAAAGGCTGTTTCGGCGTCGTCGGGTTGATGATTCCGGCCCTGCGCCAGCCCCAGATACAGCCAGATGGCGGGTTGGTTGGGGAAATATACGGTGGCATTGTCTGCATCTTTTTCGAGGCGGGTAAAATCGGCCAGCCGGAAATCGATCTGAAGCAGGGCCAGCCACACCTCAAACTGGTTTTTGTCTAAAGCCACGGCCCGGCTGTAATGCTCCCGGGCCTGTAAAGGCTTCCCGAGCTTAAAGCTGATATCGCCCGAATAGAGGTAAGCCCGGGCCTGATCGGGATAGGCCGCCGTGAGCGCCTGAGATTTTTCGAGTAAGGATTCCAGGTCGGTCGCATCCTCCCCAAAAGCCCGCAGGTGATTTCCCAGCACATTCACTTTCAGCGAATAGGGAAAAGCGGCATGCACGAATACTTTGTCTATCAGCTGCAGGGAAGCATCCTTATTTTTCTCCCCGGCATACAGCTCACTGAGCAGGCCGTAGGCATCGGTGAGATCGGGATGGGCCGTAACGGCCTCCTCCAGAAGCTTCACCGCCTCCTTTTTCTGCTGGTTACTGATCAGGATGGCGGCCTGGTTGAGAACAAACTCCGGATTTGCCGCCGTCATTTTGCTTCCCTCTTTAATGGCAGCCTCTACTTTGTTCTCCTTCAACAGAATAAGCTGCCTCGCCCGGGTGATCTTTTCAGAGGCGCCGAATTGCTTTTCTGCCAGTTCCAGGGTCTTCAACGCTTCTTTCGATTCGCCCGCATCGGCCTGAAGCTCGAGCAGATGGTAGTAGGCCTCCGCATCTTCCGGCTTCAGGCCGATCAGCTCGCGCCAGGCGTTCTGAGCCTCTTTGTTCTTATGATTTTTTTGGAGGATACCCGCATAGTTCTGAAGATAATACACGCTGCTCCGGTCGAGGTTGACGGCCGTGGCTGCACTAAGTTCCGCCTTTGCGTTCTGCTCCAGGGCGCTTTCGGCCCGCGACTTCATGTAAAACCCGGCTCCCGACTTTTCATTTACTTTCACGAAGGTCTCGAACTGCTCCAAGGCCCCGGTGTAATCTTCCAGCACAAAGCGCATCATGCCTTCGGTGAAGGTGCTTTCTCCCGCTGTAGCGCCGTTCCGGGTCTGCCCCGTCGCCGCTGCCGAAAAGAAAAAGAGCAAAGCCAATAATCGCATGATGAATAATTTAAGCCTTAAAGAGCATGTTTAAAAACGTAAATTTCAGTATTTTCTTGTTAGTGCGCAAATCAGGTCATTGTTTCTTTCAGTACCGGCCGTGGTTTCCATTAAGGTGGGGATATTTTGTTAATAATATTTGTCAATATATAATATGACATAAAAATATATTAGTCAAGTTATATATTTACAATATAGGTATAATGTTAGTATATATTATTATTTAATATTATATTTGTCATTGTAAATATTGACAGATATGAACATAACAGCACTGCAAAGGAAACAGTTGTCAAAAAAAATATCCGAATTTGAACGCCTGACAGGGGCTTTACCGCCGACAGGAGGCTGGATAAAAGCCATTCGCACCTCTTTAGGTGTCTCCCTGGAGCAGTTGGGAAACAAGCTGGGGATCACCCGGCAGAGTGTGCTGGCATTAGAAATCCGGGAAAAGAGCCAAAGTATTACCTTACGGTCTTTGTCTGAAGCGGCGGAAGCGATGGATATGCAGCTGGTATACGCCCTGGTGCCTAAAGACGGCTCTCTTGAAGCCCTGATAGAACGGAAGGCCGAAGAGCTTGCCCGGAAGATCGTTACCCGCACTTCCCAAAGCATGAAACTGGAGGGTCAGGAAAATTCGGCGGATCGTTTATCCGAAGCCTTTGAAGAGAGAAAGACGGATATTCTGCAAAAGATGCCTAAAGCCTTATGGGATTGATCCTGAATTATATTTACGGGCAGACCCCTTTGGAGGAAGAGGAAAAAGAGGGGCTGAAGATCGCCTCTATCTCCACCAAAGGAGAGCTGGACGAACTGGAGCAGAAAAACATGGAAGATGCCGTGGTATGGCTATACGGAAGGAAGCTGAAGGCCGATAAAATTCTTACTACCGATTTTATCTGTGATCTGCATAAGCGCATGTTCGGGAAGGTCTGGAAATGGGCAGGCCGGTTCAGAACCACGGAAAAGAACCTGGGGGTAAGGGTTTACGAAATTCCGGTGGCGTTGAAGATCTTGCTGGATGATACAAAGTGCTGGCTGGAGAACAGCACGTACCCGCCTGACGAAACAGCGATCCGGTTTAAACACCGGATCGTTTCTATACACTGCTTCCCCAATGGAAACGGTCGCCACAGCCGGTTAATGGCAGACGTTTTGGTGGAGAAGATTTTTGAATTACCGGTTTTTACCTGGGGAGCCGCCCGTCTTTATGACGATAGTGATACCCGGAAAATATACATTGACGCCGTCAGGCAGGCAGACCGGGGCAATTGGGAACCGCTGATGGGTTTTGCGCGGTTATAACCCGGCATAGTCCGGATGCCGCCCCTTTGATAGTACATATCCTCAGTTTAGCTTATCTTTGATTTCGATTTTTTGCCGGATGTCCCTATTTATCGATCATAAATATCTGACTACCGGGAGACTGAATTCCTGTTTCCCGATGTTTATCCGCCAGGTCAGGCGCTTAAAACATGCAAGGGCGTTTCCTTTCACAGGAATTGTACTGGTATGGCTGATGCTTTTTTCTTTACCGGCACGGGCGCAGTACGATTCCCTGCTGCATAAGCCTTATGGAAAAAGAGTACTCGGTATTCACGCCATGTACGATGATCTGATCCATATAAGCGACTCTTCTTTACGGGTGAAAAGGGCCGAAGAGATCAAAAGCTTCGCCCGAAGACATAATGACAGACCGCTGGAACTGAATGTAGACTTCTTTCTTGTTTTCTGGAATACTTTCTATCAACGCCAGCCCAAAGAGGTATCGCTTACCCGGTTAACCGAACAACTGGAGTTGACCACGAAAGAGAATGTGGATTTCCTCCGCGCCCGCTCTTTAAGGGCCCTGGCTGAATTTTACTGGAAAATTGAAAAAAATTATGAGCTGGCTTTTGAGCAGTACTTATTGCTGGATAAAGAACTGACCGCTACTAAGGCCGGTGATTATCCTGAAATGGCCAGAGACCTGATGCAGATAGGGGAAGCCTATTTCTTCTTCCAGGATTATCCGCTGGCGATAACGTATTTCAAAAAGGCCATCGCCCTGCCGGAGAATACATTTAATACCATGGTCATCAACTCCGCCAGGAATACCCTGGGCTTATGCTACCAGCAGGAGAATAAGCTGGACAGCTCCGATTATTACTTTAACCAGGTGCTTCTTACCACTTTTCCGGAAGCCCAGGTATGGAAGAGGATAAGCACGGGAAATATGGGCACTAACCGCTACCTGCTCCATCAATACGAAAAGGCTATCCCTTTACTGGAAACGGACTTTTACAGGGCGGTCAGAGAAAATGATAACGGCTGCGCTGCAGGCGCGGCCATCACACTGGCCGATATCTACCGCGAGAAAGGAGAAATGCACACGGCCAAAACGTTTATAAGTCATGCCCGGCACTATATTGAAAAGGCGGAGCAACCCGACCGGCTGAGGCTGCTGTATCCTGTCATGAGCAAATGGTACGCTATGACCGGTGACAGGGAAATGTCTAAGCGGTACGTAGACTCATCGGTGATAGCAATAAACCGCTACAATGAGAAATTCAGTGCATTAAAGGTATTAAGGGCACAGCAAAAGGTAGACCGCCAGAACGAAGAGCTGCAGCGGGCGGCCATTACCCTCGAACGGGAAAGAAAAGCCGCCGAAAGGAATTTCCTCCTCCTGCTGGTGCTGCTGTTATGCATTGCCATGGCCCTCACCTACTTTATCCAGAAGAAAAGACAGCTGGCCAAAGACCTGAAACTGCAAAAGGC
>CAZLXI010000055.1:21291-22914 GCA_964563435.1 uncultured Lacihabitans sp. | reverse complement strand
CACGCTGACCGACATCCTGGGCAATGTGCTGATCCGCAAAGCCGTCAGCTCGGCTCAAAGCCTGCATCAGCTGGATATCCGTACACTCAGACCGGGGGTTTACATTATCCGTGTAACCGACGGAGAACAGGTGAAAACAATGCGACTGGTGAAAGAAAATTTCTGAGGAAAAAACGTGGCCGGAGGTGTGAGGCTGTCTGAAAAGTACTGGTTGTTTGGTCGCATTGAGGCTGTTTAAAAAGTATCCAAAATGCAAGGCGTTGAGGATGAGGACAAAGGAGCATACTAAAGGTATGTGACTGAGGCCGAATTCCGAAACAACACAGCAGTTTGCATAGTTTTTAAACAGCTTCCCTAGGTGTTCTCACGTTCCTTGAAGGAAGAGCTTATGCTCTCACTTTTCAGATTATGCTCGTCGTCGTACATCCCGTCCAGTTCATCCAGCTGTGTACCTTTCCATAGAGCTATACCGGAAACGTAAGAGACCCGCCCGATCATGTGGGCCGCAACCGGTGTGGTCAGCACCAGGAAAAAACCTATAGCAATGGCCTTGGTAGTGACAAATACTTCGGGGAAGACCATGGCGGCGGCAGCCAGCAAAAAACCCACCCCAAGGGTAGAGGCTTTTACCGTCACGGAAAGCCGGAGAAAAAAATCCGGCATCCGTAATATCCCGATAGACGCGAACAAAATAGCCAGCGTTCCTATCGTGCAAAACAAAATTAAAATGATTTCTTTCATGCCTTTTTTTCTAAATAATATGAAAATGCCACGGTTCCCAGAAAAGCAATAAGTGCCAGGATCATGGCCACATCCAGAAACAGCTCCTTACCCGAACGGATGCTGAATACGGTAATAAAGCCGATACCGGTGGTGATGATCAGGTCGAGGGCGATCACCCGGTCTACCACCCGCGGCCCTTTCACAAAACGGATGAACGTTAAGATCATTGAGACCGACAACAGCGGCAGGATCACGTAGTCGAGGTAATTAAATAAGGTCATCTCAATATTTCCAGTAATCGGCGTTCAATACCATTTTTCATCTGCTTTATAAACGAACGCTTGTCTTTCAGGTACATAACATGAATATAAAGCGTTTTCTTATCTTCACTGATATCCAGGATCAGGGTACCCGGCGTCAGGGAGATCACGGTGGACAGAAGGTTGATTTCCAGGTCGGTACGGGCGCTCATGGGATATCTCACAATGCCCGGCTTAAAAAAGTATTTGGGAGTGATTACATCATAAGCCACCTGTATATTTGCCCGGATCATCTCATAAACGAAATAAAACAGCAGATAGATGGTCTTGGGCACCCGGGTAAAGTAGCGCTGATCCTCCTCTGCACGGTTCATGATCCAGAGAATGCCGAAGCCGATCAGGAATCCGAACAGGAAATTGGAATAAAACAAGGCCCCTGTCAAAGCTACCCAGATAAAGGCCAGCAGCAGGTTCATTAAAAACTGTTTGATCATAACATACAAGTTTATTAACCCAGCACCGCCTTTATATACGGCGCCGTGTTGATCATTTCATCGGTTATCCGGTCCACTACTTCAATGATAAACTGGGCGTCCAGGCCGATCATCACACTGCAAAAACAAAGCAGCACGACCGGAAG
>CAZLXI010000055.1:0-21191 GCA_964563435.1 uncultured Lacihabitans sp. | reverse complement strand
GAAAACAACACCAATGCTATCACCAGTGATATTTTGGGATACTGCCCGTAGATCCCGCCCAGCAGCTTCATGTTCATGGAGCCTCGGAGCTGGCGGATCAGCCCTGCGATCAGGAACATGTTGGTTTTGACCAGGATATCGTGAAAAAGATAAAATACGGCCCCCATCATAGCGATCTTGGAATATACCCCCAGGCCCCCTACCATAAAACCGATATGACATACGATCAGGGAGGAAAACAGCCGCCGGATATTGTCTTTGATCAAAGCCCCGAACATTCCCGTCACAATGGTAAAAATCGCGATGATCACTAACAGGTTTTTCAGGGTATCATCCGGGGTAAACAGCAGGGTAAACACCCGGAACAAGGCATAGATCCCCACTTTGGTCAGCAGCCCGCCGAAGGTAGCCGCCACGGCCGAGGGTGGCGTATGATAAGAGGAAGGTAACCAGAAATACAGGGGAAACACGGCCGACTTTATCCCGAAGCCCAGCAGAAAAAACACCGAGGTCAGGTTGATCAGCGACTGATTCTCTACCTTAGGGATCCTCAGGGCCAGATCCGCCATATTCAGCGACCCCGTTATGCCATACAGTATGCCTATCCCGGTCAGGAAAAACATCGATGCCAGGATATTCAGCGCCATATACTTGACCGCACCTTCCAGCTGCGCCTTCCGGCCGCCCAGGGTCATCAGCACAAAAGATGCAATGATGATCACCTCAAACCAGACGTAAAGGTTAAAAATATCACCGGTCAGGAATGCTCCGTTTAGCCCCATAACGAGGAAATGAAAGATCGGGAAATATCCGTACAGCATCCGGGCGCGGTTGATCCCTGCAGCAGAAAAGACAGACACTGCCAGCGAAGCAATAGCTGTGATCAATACCAGTGAGCTGCTGAATAGATCCGCCACAAACACAATGCCGAAAGGAGCCCGCCAGTTGGCAGCATTCATGATCAGAATCCCTCCGGAATATACTTTATAAAACAACACGGCCGCTGAAACCAGTCCCAGAAAAGCGGCCGTCACACTGATATATCGCTGTGCGACCGTTTTCCGCCAGAAAGCCAGCTGCAGCAGGGCGGCCAGCAGGTGGATGATCAGGGTTCCTATGATACTGTTATCTGTCATATATCTTCTTCTTCCGGTGTGTTCAGGTCATCCAGATCATCCGAATCCACCAGCACATACACTCTTTTCAGCAATACAATGGCAAAGGCCGTTAAACCGAAGCTGATCACAATGGCCGTCAGGATCAGTGCCTGCGGAATGGGATCGGCATAGATGTCGTTGAAAACTTTCAGGTCGGGTGGGATCACCGGCGGCTTCCCCGCCGTAAGGTTTCCCAATAAAAAGATCAGGATATTGGTGGCATTTCCCAGAAGCAAAATACCCAGCAGGAGCTTTACCATACTCCGCCGGAGTATCATGTACATGCCGCTGGCGTATAAAATCCCGATAAGACACACTAATACCAGTTCCATATTTATTCCGAAAACAACGATATCGTAAAAAGAATGGTCAGCACCACGCCCACCACTAGCAAATACACCCCCATATCAAAAAACAGGGTGGTTCCCACGCTTCCGAACACCGGCAGCTGATCCGGGATCCACAACGAGGTCATCACGGGCTTCCCGAAAAACACTGGCAATAACATACTGGCCGTCGATAAACCCAGCCCGATAGGGATCAGCGACATCGGCTTGTACCGGATGATCCGCATGGTATTCTCCACCCCGTTCGCAAAGCTGTGAAGTACAAAGGCTATGGATGCCACCAGGCCGCCCACAAAGCCTCCGCCCGGGGAATAATGCCCCCGGATAAGCAGAAAAAAGGAAAACAGCAGCAAAATAGGCAGGAGGTACTGCGATGCCGTCTGCAAAATAGTGCTTCTCATAATATTATTCTTTTTCTGATGCTTTTAAACGTAACTTCAACAAGCTGTAAACCCCAATGGCCGCTATACTCAGTACCACGATCTCAAACATGGTATCAAACCCTCTGAAATCTACCAGGATCACATTCACTACATTTCGCCCCTTTCCCAATGTATAGGCATACTTGGCATAAAAATCCGAAATATTATACCGGGTGGGTTCCATCAGTACCCGGAGACAAATAATGGCCAGCAGAGTACCGAAAAGAACGGAGATAGCGGCGTCGCGTACCATGATCCTCACATTCCTCTTCTTCAAAAAAGGCGGAAGACGATACAGTACAAGTACAAACAAAACCACCGTCAGCGTATCAATAGTGAACTGGGTCATGGCCAGATCCGGAGCGCTGTAGGTCACAAACAGCAGACAGATGGCATACCCTATGATACTCAAACATACTACCGCCGTTAACCGTGAAGAAGTCTTCAGGGTTTTGTAAAGCGCCCCCACCAGGATGAATACAATGGCCACATCGTAAAACCGGATAGGCGACAGCTTACTGAAATCAATGGAAAAAGCCCCTCCCTGGTAAATCTCATAGATCAGCAAGGCCTCTGCGAACAGGATGATCTTGATAATATACGATCGCAGGTAACCGTCATGAAAAAAATTCGTATAGGCGGTGGCCACTTGCTTGGTCCGGATAAACAGCTGTCCGAAAACCACTCCGGGCCGGATCCGTTCCAGCATTGTAATGAATTCTGACTTCCGGAAACGCGGCGTGTTGACCAGGTAAACGATAAGCCCGGCGGCCAGCGTAGCCAGGCTTAGGACCAACACCATATTAAAGCCGTGCCAGATCTTCAGCTGCACCGGAATATACTGCTGAAAAATGCTCTTTACGGCAGGTTCGGCTAATTGACCACCTGCCCATCCCGGAAACAGGCCGGACACCACCCCCAGAACCGCCAGCACCAACGGTGGCACCCATAAGAGGACCGGGGGCAAATGGACATGACGGTACTCTTCCCGCACCTTGCCTGTAAAAGGCTTAAACCCGGCCAGGAAACCCGCTGCTACCAGGCCAATATTGGTCAGCAGAGCTATACCTGTAAGGTACCAGGCCCAGGCCGACTCGTAGTGCAGCGTAGCTTCGTAGATCAGATCCTTACCTATAAAACCAAACGTAAACGGCACTCCGGCACCGGAAAACGCCGCCAGACCTCCGGCCAGCGCCGCCGGCCACAGGGCCTTCCCCAGGCCCGACAGCCGGGTAATGTCTCTTGTGCCGGTCTCGTGGTCAATGATCCCCGCCACCAGGAATAAGGGGGCCTTGTACAGGGCGTGGGCCAGCAGAAAAACACAGGCGGCGATCACCGCGTGGTCTGTGCCCATGCCGAGCAGGAAAGTAAGCACCCCTAAAGCAGCTATCGTAGAATAGGCCAGCACGCCTTTCAGGTCGCGCTTAGTCAGAGAAAGTATGGAGGCATACAGCATGGTAAAGCCTCCCACGCTCATGAGGGTCCATTGCCAGAGCGCGGTACCGCCCAACACGGGTGTGAACCGGGCCAGGATAAAAATACCGGCCTTCACCATGGTGGCCGAATGCAGATAAGCGGAAACCGGAGTAGGCGCTTTCATGGCCCCGGGTAACCAGAAATGGAAAGGGTACTGCGCCGACTTTGTAAAAGCCCCGGCCAGGAAGAGTACCAGGATAACGGGATAATAGGCATTCTCCCGGATGGCTTCTGCGTGATTCAGAATATCGCCTATGCTGTAAGAGCCCGCCAGGTTCCCCGCCCATATCAGACCCGCCAGTAAACATAATCCGCCCAATCCTGTAACGGATAAGGCCGTCAGCGCGCTCCGGCGTGACTCATCATCCCGGTTATTAAAGCCGATCAGGAAAAAAGAACTGATACTGGTCAGCTCCCAGAAAATAAATAAAACTATGACATTATTCGAAAGCACCAGGCCCAGCATGGCAGACATAAACAGCAGCAGATACCCGAAAAAGCGGTCGAGGTACTTATCTCCCTTTAAATAGGAAGAAGCATATACGAAGATCAGGGTGCCTATGCCGGTGATCAGCAAAGCAAACAGAAGCGAGAGCCCGTCGAGCCGGAACCCCAGGCTTACACCTAACGCGGGCACCCACGGCGTACTCTCAAATAATACCCGCCCTGAACTGATCTCGGGAATCTTTTGAAGAAAATAATAAAAGAGCAGGCCCGGCACTAAGGCAAGCAGGACACTTTTATTATTTCTGAAAAATTTTCCAAAGGGAACAAGAAGGCACGCAATAACTAAACCTATGGTAACAGTAAACAGCATTTCGTATGGTCTTGTGAAACCACTAAAATACGAAACTTTTGTTTTTTATACAATAATAGTAAGGCGAAACGGTCAAAATTCTTTAAAAAATACAAAAAGCTTGATGAGGTTTATTCATTCTTCCATTGCGGCTTCCGCTTTTCAAAAAGCGCCCGGATCCCTTCCTGTGCGTCTTCCGAATCGCGCAACTGGTCTAAGGCAGCCTTCAGGTAACGAAACCGGTTGGCTTCCTTTATCTCGTCCAGTGCTTTCAGGGCCTCAAAGCCCCGGGTCACCGCCAGCGGGGCATTTTCTGCCAGCCTGCCGATCAGGCGCTCCGCCGTACCTTCTTCCAGCAGATCATCTACTATTCCGTATTCCATTGCCTGGCGGGCAGAAAACGGCTCCCCGGAAATACAAAGCTGCAAGGCCTTCTTCGGGGCCATGATCTTTAGCAGGGAGGCCAGCACCTGGAAAGGAAAAATGCCGATCTTCACCTCCGGGAGCGAAAATTCCACCTCCTCTCCGGCCAGAACAAAGGTACACTCCGCCACGACCAGGAAACCACCGGCCACCACCTTCCCCCCCACCAGCGCCACAGAAGGCTTGTTCAGCTGTGCCATCACTTCCCCCAATGAGAGGTCGCGGTTCACAATACCCGGGTTAGGGCGGTCTGCGGCAGGCTCCCGGAAGGCATTCAGGTCCATGCCCGCGCAGAAGACCGGCCCTTCGGCATCTATCACCACCACGCGTACGTCCTTATCGGCATTTGCAGCTTTCAAAGCATGGTCCATCTCGTTCACCATGGTAGGGGTAAACGCATTGCGCTTTTCCGGACGGGCCAGGGTAAGGGTAAAGACATGGTCTTCTTTCCTGGTCTTTATGAAATTATAGGTCATATTTATTACAAAATACGATATTGTAACCCAAATCGGAGCGTATTCATTTTTGCTTCGGGATTTCCCCCTACATAGTCCTCGTAATAATTCAGGATCCCCATAGAATATCCCCCGTAAAGACTCATCTTTTTATAATTACCGGTTACCTGAAATCTCGGCCGGATTTCCTGCCGGATAAAGTTCCGGTCATTTTCAAACCTGATCTTTTGCCCGTTGCTGTGCATAAACTCTCCTTTCTCCACAAAATACTCTTTTACCAACCTTTGCAGATCCAAACCCGCCTGCAAATCAAAACTGAACCGGCCGGCAGGAAGCCTGCAACCCATGAAAGGGCTCACCGTGATAAAATGACCGTTTAAGATAGTATGACCTTCTGAAGAAGTTGTGATCAGTTCGGTATATCCCGTTATATGGGTTTTGGTTCGCAGGTTTTCGTAACCTGCATCCAGGCCTGCCAGGAATTTCCCCCTGATCAGCTTATAATTCCCCGAAAGCCCGTATGACAATACGGGTTGTTTACCCGTTGGTGAAATGGTATAAGAATGTACCTCTGAATAATTAACCCATGATTCGGCAGAACTATTAGGGCCCACAAAAGCGGAAAGTCCGGAGTTCAGTCCTATCCGCATCTCATGTTGAGCCTGAACCGTACTTCCTGCAGAAATTAAAAACAGGAAAAATAGTTTCTTCATGATTTCAGATCATTTCTTCAAAAATACTTATCGAATGCGGCATTTCCTTGTAAAACTTAGTTACCGGCAATCAGATTCAGGAAGCTCGCCTGTAGTTCAGCGATCTGTCCGCGGTTTCCTCTTTGAAAATGTTCCAGAAGATCTTCAGACGCGATATTTCCCACCAGTTCGTTCTGTGCAAACGGACAGCCGCCGTAACCCAGCAGCGCCCCGTCAAATTTTTTACAGCCTGCAGCATGCGCTGCCCTGATCTTTTCCAGACCAGCCGGTCTTTCCGAATGGAAATGCGCACCGATCCGGAACTCCGGGAAAGCCTCACCCACGATTTCAAATAATTTCCGGATCCCTACAGCATCGGCTTCACCGGTAGTATCCGCCAGAGAAAACTCCCGGATGCCCAGCCCGCTGATCTTCCCGATCCAGTCTACCACCAGCTGATCACTCCAGGGATCGCCGTATGGGTTACCAAAGCCCATGGAAATATATACCTCCGTTTGCCGGCCGGCAGCCGATACTCTTTCATTCACTTTTTGCAGCCGGTTATACGATTCTTCTATGCTGCTGTTGGTGTTACGGCGCTGAAACTGTTCTGAAATGGAGAACGGGTACCCGAAAAAATCGACTTTCCCCGAGCGGAGGCCCGTTTCGGCCCCCCGTTCGTTAACCACAATGGCCAGCAGCCGGGTTCCGTTAGTATCCCCGATCTCCTCCAGCACCTCTTCCGTATCCGCCATCTGGGGCACTGCCTTGGGCGAAACAAAACTGCCGAAGTCGATCCGGTCGAACAGCCCGCTTTGAAGGAGCTGGTTGATATGAGCTGCCTTTTTTGCCGCTGGGATCATTTCCTTTATCCCCTGGATGGCGTCACGCGGACAGTCGGTTAACAGCACCTCACGCATTCTTCTGAATATCTCTTGCGATCACGATCTTCTGGATCTCCGAGGTTCCTTCCCCAATCGTACAGAGTTTGGAATCCCGGAAAAATTTTTCGGCGGGATAATCCTTGGTATAGCCGTAACCGCCGTGGATCTGCACGCTGTCAGTAGCCACCTCCACGGCCGTTTCCGAAGCAAAAAGTTTGGCCATGGCCCCGGCACGGGTCACATTTCCGCCATGATCCTTATAGGAAGCGGCCTGCCGGCAAAGCAGCTCAGCAGCCTCGATCTTAGTTGCCATTTCCGCCAGCTTAAAGCTTATGGCCTGAAAATCGAAGATCTTTTTTCCGAACTGCTCCCGCTCATTCGCATAGCGGAGGGCACATTCGTACGCCCCCCGGGCAATGCCCAACGAGAGAGCCGCAATGGAGATCCTTCCTCCGTCAAGCAGTTTCAAAGCCTGCTTAAAACCCTCTCCTTCATCTCCTATCCGCTGATCCTTATGTACCCGGCAGTTGTCAAAAAACAGGCAGGCCGTTTCCGAAGCACGCATACCCAGTTTATTCTCCTTTTTTCCGGCTGAAAAACCGGTAGTGTCTTTCTCAATAATGAAGGCCGACATTTCCTTACTCCCCGATCCGTATCCCGAGCGGGCGATCACCACTGCCACGTTCGAACTGATGGCGTGTGTAATAAAATTCTTTGAGCCGTTCAAAACATAATGCTCCCCGTCTTTCTCAGCGTAAGTAGTCATTCCGCCGGCATCCGACCCGGAACTCGTTTCGGTAAGCCCCCATGCACCTATCCACTCGCCGGAGGCCAGCCGGGGAAGGTAGAAGCGCTTCTGGTCTTCGTTTGCGAAACTGTAAATATGATTAGTACAAAGCGAATTGTGCGCCGCCACAGACAGGCCGATAGATCCGCACACTTTACTGATCTCGTCCAGGATGGTAATGTACTCCTGGTATGACAGTCCCGCACCGCCGTACTCCTCCGGGATAACGACCCCCATAAAACCGTGCTCGCCCAGTTTTCTGAATAATTCAACAGGAAAAACCTGGGCTTCGTCCCACTCCATCACATAAGGACGGATATAGGTTTCTGCAAAGTCACGGGCGCTTTGCCGGATCAAACTCATGTGGTCTGCATCGGTAATGAACATAGGTTGAACAGTTGTTTTATTTGTTATGCTAATAATTAACAGATCAAATATCTTAAAAAAATTCCTATTTTCTTTAAAAAAAGTTATATTTTTAAGGGTCAAATGTTAAACAAATAAAATCCGTTTCCAAATAATATTCTGAATTATTTAATAAATGAAAGATTTAATTTCCATCTTAAACTCCCGGAAAGAATCCCTGCGACTGGGCGGCGGCGCAGACAAAATAAAAAAACACAAGAGCAGAGGCAAGCTTACGGCCTGGGAAAGGATAGATTATCTGCTCGACAAAGACCGGGATTACCTGGAAGCAGGAATGTTTGCCGGCGACGGAATGTATGAAGAAGAAGGCGGCTGTCCGAACGGCGGGGTGGTGGTGGTCATCGGGTACGTAAAAGACCGGATGTGTGTGATTGTCTCCAATGACGCCACGGTAAAGGCCGGTGCCTGGTTCCCGATCACTGGCAAAAAAAACCTTCGGGCCCAGGAGATCGCCATGGAGAATCATCTTCCCATCATCTATCTCGTGGACTCGGCCGGGGTTTATCTGCCCATGCAGGACGAGATCTTCCCCGACAAGGAGCATTTCGGCCGGATCTTCCGGAACAATGCCCGGATGTCGTCGATGGGCATTCCGCAGATCTCCGCCATTATGGGGAGCTGTGTGGCCGGTGGCGCCTACCTGCCTATCATGTCAGATTACGCCTTTATTGTCCAGGATTCCGGCTCGGTCTTCCTGGCAGGCCCCTACCTGGTAAAATCATCGATAGGCGAAAATGTAGATGCCGAAACCCTGGGCGGGGCCTCCACCCATTCTGTTATTTCAGGGGTGACCGATAACCGCTTCCCTACCGACGAGGCCTGCCTTGATGCAGTCAAAGATGTGATGGATAAAATGGGGGGATTTCCGCGGGCAGGCTTCAACCGGAAGGCCCCGCGTCAGCCGGCCGTTTCCCCCGAAAAGGCTGTGGATCTCCTTCCTCAAGACAGGACCAGCCCGTATAGCATGCATGCTCTCCTGGAAACGCTGACAGACGAGGGCAGCCTGGAAGAGTACAAGGCGGAATACGGCAAAACCCTCATCTGCGCCACGGCCCGGATCGACGGCTGGGCGGTAGGTATCGTGGCCAACCAGCGGGAGATTGTCAAAGCAAAGAAGGCGGGTGGCGGAACCGAGCTCCAGATGGGCGGGGTGATTTACAGCGATTCGGCCGATAAGGCCGCCCGCTTTATCATGAACTGTAACCAGCAACGCATCCCCCTCGTTTTTCTGCAGGACGTGACCGGCTTTATGGTAGGCAGCCGCTCGGAACAGGGCGGGATCATCAAAGACGGCGCCAAAATGGTCAATGCCATGGCCAACTCGGTGGTACCGAAATTCACATTTATCATCGGTAACAGCTACGGCGCCGGCAATTATGCCATGTGCGGGAAGGCCTACGACCCCCGCCTGATCTACGCCTGGCCATCAGCCCAGATGGCGGTGATGAGCGGCGCTTCGGCCGGGAAGACCCTGTTGCAGATCCGGGAAGCCGCTCTGAAATCCAAAGGTGTACAGCTAAGTGAAGAAGAAAAGGCGGCCCTGCTCAGCGAGATCGACAAAAAATACAATGAGCAGCTAAGTCCTTATTACGCGGCCGCCCGGCTGTGGGTAGACGGCATCATTGAGCCCCGCGAAACCCGTAAGATCATCAGCATGGGGATAGAAGCAGCCGATCACGCCCCGCTGACCGAGCGGTACAATGTGGGTGTGATCCAGACTTGAAAAAAATAGCCACGAATGCACGAATGATATTCGTGCATTCGTGGCAAATATGACCGGATTTAATCCGCCAGGGCTATATGCACAAACTTTTCCTCCCACTCCTCGGGCAGCGTATAATCCGACACACGGAGGTCATTATCTTCCGTATTGATAAAGAAAGAGCGCGCCCGCTTCTCCCAGCCCGGGTACTTGTAGGCCAGTTTCCGTGAACGGTAATACAGAACCCGGTATTTTACAAAGGAATTGACCAGTTCGTCGGGATAAGGGTATTCATTCGCCGCCCGGATATCCGCCCGGGAAAGTATTCCGTCCTGTTCTACGCCCAGAATGGCTTCAAATGCCTTGATGTTGAGACGATCTTTGCCTTCTCCGGCATTGATCAGGTGATCGATCAGCACCTCAGCGAGGTCCTGGCTCTTAAAGTGGTTCCCGTGATACTTGTTCCAGTATTCCCGGCGATAGATCTCCACGGCTTCCTGCCGGGTAAAATTTCTGTCGCCCCAAAGGGGTTTGTGAATCCCGTAACCCGCTCCTTCAAACTTCAGAAGCTTGGGGATATATTTTTCGAAAGAGGCCGCACTAGCGGAAAAAGACAAAAGAACTAAAACTAACCATTTTACCATTTTGTTTTCTTTTGGTGGAAAAATGCTGCATTTATGCAGTTGGCCGACCGGCCGGAAACCGCTGATCATGAGACAGATCCTGACCGATTTCTAAAAAGAAACGCAAAGGTACGACTTTTTTATACAAATACCTAAGAATATTTTATTTTCGGGGTTTTCTACCCGGGTTTACAGGATATTTTCTAACCAAACACAAGCGAAACGGAATTTTATTTTCTTCGAACTTCGCGTTCATCGTATAAACCTACTTATTCACGAAGATTACTACACTTTTCTCTCGTTATTTTTCTTTACGAACTCCGCATTCTCTGTAGGAATCTATCTTCCCTCAGAGCCTTCAGGCGCGCAAAACCTTTTCCGGTATTATTCTGTGCGTGACCCTGCCAGCTCCGGAAACTCGTCTAACAGGTTTAGCGCCTTATCATCAATGACTGTCTTCTGCGGATAAACCCTGATACGGTAGCCTCCGTCACTTTCTTCTGACACCAGGCCAAAGTGGTATTCCCCTTTCTCCAGCACCGATAGGAACATGGCACTTTGAAACTGCTCATTACAGTATGCTCCACGCCTTACAAATTCTGAAAAGGGCCGGGGATAATAAAAATCAATAGGGAATAAAAATGTATGCCCGTGCGATTTCAGGAACAACCAGCTGGCCTTACGCTCTGACTTGCCGATAACCCGCTGGATCGTATGGTAACGGTCACTGTCAAAAATACGGGAAACGTCTACCTCCGCCTCCCAGGCAGACTCCGAACCGTCTATTTTCACCGACCTCATAAAATCATACAGCCTCTTTGCGCCGGGGTCCGTGCGCGGAGCCAGTCCCAGCGAATCCAGCTCTCCGTAGATCCGAACGGCAAAGTTCAGGTGAACCGGCCCCATCATGTCATACCCTTTGGGTACAGAAACAGAATTCAGCCGGATCGCCTGGTCATAAAACCGGACCAGGTCCTGAGCCCGGAAGGCACAAAGAATATTATAGCCCAGGAAGGCCGCCAGCACCGTAGCCCTTAACCAGGATTTGGGTCCTTTCATCTCATTCCAAAGCAAAAGAAGAAACAGCAAAAGCGGAAACGTGAAGATCTTATAGCGATGATCCAGCAGGGTATGCAGGTGATGGTAAAGAAAACTTCTTTTCAGGGCAATAGCCACTATGCTGATAAAAAAATAAAGTGCCAGAAGGGCATAAAACTGCCCCTTTTTACTCTTTTGCTGATAAAAAAAGAAGTAATAAACAAAAGTGACCAAGGTAAATACCAGGTAAAGCGCCCCGATCACGAGGTAAGGTTTTCCCGAAACATGCCCGAACTGAAACTCCACCACATTTCCCATCAGGATCAGAAAGGCCTTTACGGTAACCCCTAACCCTTCCGGCAAATAAAACAAATAAGGATTAAGAAAATAAAAAACGGCCAGCACACCCAGGAAGGCAGCTCCGCCGGCTACCAGGTATTTCTTCCGGATACGCGCCGAAGAAACTATATAATCCAGCACAAAAACAGGCAGCACCAGCACCGACGAGGTGTTGTTGAAAATCCCCAGCAGGAAAAAAAGGGTCGCCGGCAGGTACTTTTTTTGCACCCAAAAATAGAGAGAGAATAATACACCAAAGAGCCCCACATGATAATAAAAGGCCGTGTCATGACGGAAAGACAACACGTAATATTGCAGGTTAAAGATCACCAGGATGGTCATTCCGAGATCAAACCAGAGCGTTTTACTGTTGCGGTTCATCGCGTAAACTGCCAGCGGGAATCCCAGGAGGCTGAGCTGCCCGATGTACCCCAGCAAATCATACCTGACCTCACCGGTCACATGGTAGAAAAAAATATTGGCCAGCTTCAGGAAAAGCTGCAGGCTTTCATTCTCATTGACAAGCAAAACTTTCAGCTTGTCCCAAAAACCCGGCGCATGGAGGTAATCCAGCATAACGGTGGATATGGTCCGGTATTCGTCATTGACAGGGAAATTAATGGCATGCTTCAGATGGACGTAATAATAATAGCCTGTAATGAGGGCCAGAATTCCATAAAAAACTTTCGTAAAAGACATTTTCATAAAAAACAGCTTTTGATATTTCAACCCGCCACCGGGATATTATCTCTATAACGGCGATTTTCCCGAAACGTTATACATTCCGGCGGTCAATACCGGATTTTAGCGTGTCACCCTATCGATCAGGGTGAGCAGCGGGCCGGTCATAAACGTGGTGATCAGCGCCATAAACACCATCATGGCAAAGATCTCCGAGCTCAGAACACCCAGATCATACCCGATATTTAATACCACCAGCTCCATCAGGCCCCGGGTGTTCATCAGCGCACCGATCGAAAGGCTCGTTTTCCAGTCCTCTCCTACAAATTTTGCAGCCACTGCACTTCCCAGGAATTTACCGGCTACAGCCACCAGGACAATGAAAAAGAGCGTGCTGTACATTTCAGGATCGGACAAGCCACTGATGTGGGTCCTCAAACCCGTAAAGGCAAAAAACAAGGGCAGGAATAATACCACGGTCAGATCTTCCACCTTATTGACCAGAAGCTGCCTGAAATTTATTTCGTCCGGCATCACGATCCCGGCCAGGAAAGCTCCGAATAAAGCGTGAATTCCTATTATTTCGGTAAGATAAGCCGATATCACCACCGTCAGAAAAACAATGGCCACCTTCCTTTTCGTCAAACCTTTTTTCTCTTTTGTAAGCCATTTCCGCAGGAAAGGCCTCACCACCCGCAACATCACTACTACATAAATGATGGCCAGCCCGAGGATGTACAAGGTGCTCACCAATGATCCCGCCTTGGCAATAGCAATCACGGC
This sequence comes from uncultured Lacihabitans sp., assembly GCA_964563435.1. GTDB lineage: Bacteria > Bacteroidota > Bacteroidia > Cytophagales > Spirosomataceae > Leadbetterella. The sequence goes on along the minus strand of CAZLXI010000055.1, from coordinate 8,160 downwards.
TGCCAGGATACACCAGGCCGTAATATCATCTACTGCCGCACAGGTAATGACCATGGTCCCGAGCCTGGTCCTGTAGATACCTTTTTCCTGTACTATTCGGGCCAGAACGGGAAACGCCGTGATGCTCATGGCCACTCCCATAAAAAGAGCAAACGAGAGGAAATTGACCCCTTCGGGAGCAAACCGGCCGTACAGGAACCAGGAAAGACCCACCCCCAAAGTAAATGGGAAAATAATACTGGCGTGGCTGATCACCACCGCCTGGTTCGTACTGTTTTTTAAAGCGCTCAGGTCCAGTTCGAGACCCACAATAAACATAAAGAGAATTAACCCTATCTGGCTCAAAAGCTGCAAATTCCCCAAAGATACCGGCGGAAACAAGGCTGCAGATACCTCAGGAAAATAGAGCCCGAAAAGGGAAGGCCCCAGCAGGATACCCGCGATCATCTCCCCCACTACGGAAGGTTGTCCTATCTTTTTACAAAGAAAGCCAAACAGCTTGGCAACGGCAACGACCACCACGATCTGGCTCAGCAGTACGGCCAGCGGATGATGCAGGTTGGCCATAAGTATATCCATGAAATCATCCGACGCCTTCGCTTCGTTGATCACCCTGCCCTGCTCCAGTAATTTACCGGTATCCAGTATCCAGTAAACGATCAGTGAAAAAAAAGTGGCAACACCCGAATAAAAAAGCAGGTTCTTTGAATTCTTCATGGCCATGTTACAGGATTTTATTTCTTTTCCCCGGGCCGGCCATAATGCCGGTCCCGCTCAAATGAGCTGATATGCCTCTCTTTCTTGCTGTCAAATATATCGGCGATTGTGATCAGTATCCCGGTTTCTTCCACCTCCCCGAAATCTTCGTTCTGCGCCGTACCGAAAGACTTCATGGTAGACGAAAGGCCCATATAGGTATTGATCAAAGGCGGGATATTCTCGCCCAGAGCCCGCACCCGGGTATTCAGGATCTTGTATCCTTCCCGATAGTCCAAACCATCGAAAAGCCCTTTAAATCCGCTCACATCCGTAAAATAGCCCAGCGGGCGGATGGGCCACACCAGCTTTTCCGGGTCCGGGAAATAATGGTTCATAAAGTGCAGAAGCAGGTCGCGTGCTTCCTTATTATAATGCGGGTACATGGTCACTTTTCCGAACAGGTATTTGATATCCGGATTCAGCACTACAATAGCCCCCAGGCCGTCCCACAGGTTATCAAGCGAAAAAAGGCCTTTCCGGTTATCCTTGCCCGGTTGAAATTTAGGCTGCACAAAAGACCTTCCCAGCTCAATGGTATAAGGCAGGTAGTCTTCCTTGAATTCCTCTGAAAAATGAAAATAATGCGCGGTGGAAAGATTATATAGCCCCTCTTCATTGGCGCTTACATCGGCTCCGCGAATGAGCCGGTACCCTGCCACGATCTCCTCTTCTTCCGGGTCCCAGGTTACCAGCTGGTCATAGGCATCCTCACAGGTATCGTTTTCATCAATATCTACGGCCAGCCCTGTACCTCCGCCGGCAGCTCTGAAGGTCAGTTCCCTCAACCGCCCGATCTCCAGGATGGTATTGGGCTGCTTATGATGATTCACCAGGTGAACTTCGATATTCCCGAAATTGGTATATCGTAAAAATGTATCTTCGTTTAATTCTTTTTTTAAGATATCTCTATCTACCGGTTGTAATATTTCCTGCATAAATTTAATGATTATGCCATCGCATAAACTTTCTCTTTTACGGTTTCAGCCCATTCCTGCTCGGTCTTCCTGTTATCCAGTTCCTCATGCAGTATAGGTTTACCTATATGAATGGTCACCTTTTTACTTCTCTGGGCGAACATCTCATCGGCCAGATAAAACATCTCAATATTGGCTCCTATACCCAGATTTCTCCGAAATCTCGCTAAATTATAAAAAAAGTCTGAATTACGTCCTTCTATAAAAACAGGAATTATATCTTTTTTATATTTCTTTGCTTTGGAAATAAAGCTCTTTTTCCATTCCAGGTCTTTGATCACCCCGCTCTTCCGCTTCCTGGACACCAGCCCGGCCGGAAAAACCAGCAGGGCCTGGTCGCTGGCATAGGTTTCATCGATCAGCCGGGAGGCCTCCCGGGCCTGTTTTCCGTGCTTATTAATGGGGATAAAAAGAGGCTCCAGATTTTTGATATTCATCAGGATATCGTTCACCAGGAACTTGATATCTTTCCGGTACCTGCCCAACGCATGCATGAAAGCTATGCCGTCGAGCCCGCCCAAAGGATGATTCGAGGCAAACACTACTCCACCGGTCAGGGGGATATTCTCCGCACCCGTCAGCTCTACTTTCACATTCAGTTCCTGCGTGATCAGCGCATCCACAAAATCCAGCCCGTCGAGGTGCCCTATATTGTGCATCACCACGTTAATATCGTCTTCGTGTACGATACGCTCTATGTAACGCAACACAAAACCAGGCAGCCATTTCAGAAGCCGGGGGTTCTTCCTGCCGATCACCTCCCGGATAACTATAAATTTATTATTATCGCTCATTATTCATACTAAAGGATGGTGGAACCGCGTCTTCACCGGCTGCCCACAATTTATTGGGGTTTTCGCCCATGACCAGGGTAAGGGTTCCTCCTTTCAGGAGATCGCCATGGGAGAACCACGACTTTTCCCAGGGCACACCGTTCAGAAGCGCCCGCTGAATATACTTGTTCCGCTCCGAATAGTTGACCGCCTTTACTTTAAACCGCTTACCGTTTTCCAGCCGGATCTCCGATTCTTCAAAGAAGGGGGAGCCGATGACATATACGGGCATTCCCGGAGTAGTCGGATAAAAGCCCAGCATGGAAAACACCACAAAAGACGACATCCCGCCGCCATCCTCATCACCCGGAACCCCCATCGCATCGTTTCGGAACCATTGCCCGATCAGCGAATGGATACGTTTTTGGGTCATCCAGGGCTGCCCGGCATAATTGTAGAGATAAGGAATATGCAAAGACGGCTCATTGGCCATGGAAAACTGCCCCACATTGCCCGTATGGTCCGGCATCTGGTAATAAAAATGATACTTCGGCTTGCCCAACGGCTCCCGGAAGGTCTGATCCAGGTTAGCGATAAACGATTCTCTTCCGCCCATCAGCTGAATCAAATCAGCTACATTATGGGGAACATCCCACCGGTAAACCCAGCCGTTATTTTCACCATAATATTCCCTGGCGCCGGGCCCTCCCGGCCAGCGGTAATCAAAAGGTTCAATGAAATTTCCGTTTTTGTCTTTCGGATGGAAAAACCCGGTCTCCGGATTGTAGACGTTCCGGTAGTTCAGGGCATTCTTCCCGAAAACCCCGGCTTCCTCCGTTTTGCCCAGGTAAGCGGCCAGCTGGGCCAGGCACCACTCATCATAGGAGGTGCCCAGAGTGACGGCAATGGGCTGCCGCTTTTCAAAGCTGCTCACATTCGGTACTGTCTCTTTTTCCCCTTCCGCTAATGCCGGTATATAGCCGTTTTTCATATAAAAATCATCCAGCCAACCCGCCGGAGCTCCCGACCAGGGGATGAGCGTCTTTTCCAGGATAGCGCTTTTCGCGCTTTGGTAGGCTTTCTCTATATCGAAATCACGAACCCCTTTGGCTACGGCATCTGCCAGTACAGCCACACCGTGATTGGAGTTCATCCGCCGGGAGTCCCCCGTAACCTCCGGAAAGGTCGGGAACCATGGTTTTTCCATCTGATCCGACATCCGGATGAAAGACCGGATGATCTGTCCCTGTACTTTCGTATCGATCATCAACCGCAGCGGGTGCGCCGCCCGGTAGCTGTCCCATATCCAGTCGTCAGTATAAAAAGGTTCCGGATCGGTGTGCACCTGACCGTCAAAAGCACTGAAATAACGGTTACCTTCCGAGATATTCACCGGCCGCTCAAAGCAACGGTAAAGAGAAGTATAGAAAACGGCTTTATTCTCCGTCTCTTTGCCGATGACCTTTATCCGGCCCAACGCCTCATTCCACAGGGTTTTGCCCTTTTCCGCAATCGGATCGAGATTATATGTATTGATTTCTCTTCTAAGGTTAGCCCTGGCCTGCTCTGTGTCAATAAAAGATATTCCGTAGCGGAATCGTATTTTTTTCTTCCCTTTTCCAAAATCCAGTGCCGCAGTGGTGTTTTTTCCTTCCGCATGGCTCTCCGCCTCCCTACCCAGGATACCCGCCCGCAGCGGCTGAATATCGGTTTCGCCATAGATGTAGACCACGGTCTTATTCCAAAGCACTTGTGTGGCGCTTATGGTATTCCCCTCCACCCACACTTTCCCGTTCCCCGTGCTTAGTGTCAGAAAATTATTACCTTCCCCTTCCTGAAAATCCAGCTCATAAAGGGCCGACTGGTGGGAAGGAGCGAAGCGCACAGCGGTTAGCTGCCGGTCAAGTACCACCTCATAATAATAAGGTTTGATGACCTCATGGTCATAGGTAAAACGGGTCACAGGCGGCAGTTGACTTCCGTTTTCTGCCTTTACAGGACTGATCAGAAAAGCCGAGCTTCCCCGGTGGCTGGTGATCATCAGGGGCAGGCCCCGAAGCTCGTCGCCGGTGAGGTCACCCCTTTCAGGATACACCCGCAGCATGCTGTTGGGCAGGTGCACTGTGGGAAAAGTGGGAACCAGCAGATGGCTGATATTTCCCATGTAAGGATTAACATGATCGACAGGCGTTTGTGCAAAAACGCTTAGCGCCGATAAAACAAACAGAGAAGTAAATATTTTGCCCATAGGGTGAGACTGAGGTCCGGAAAATCTTAAAAAATTACGGCAATTTTACGAAATTTTTCACCGAAAATTAAAGACTCCTGTTTTACATATCATAAAAACATGAAGAAGTGAAGTTAGATTAAGTACAATTTCCTTCCTTAATTTAACTTCACTTCTTCATGTTATAAAATATATCTCCTTTGCAACGCGTACTCTACTTCAGCGGCGCACCCACCTCCAGGTCACAGATATGCCAGGGCTGCCCGTGGGGCGGATTAAACTTAGGCTTGGGACCGTTATTCACTACCGTGTTAAGCGGTTGGTTAATGACCGAAGTAACGCCGGGGTTAATGGGTACAGGCCGCGCCGGAGCTGTTTCCACAACAGGAGCGGGAAGAACCCCCTCTGCCGGCAAGGGCGCTCCCACAGCGATCTCGCAGATATGACCGGGTTCGCCATGCGGCGGGTTCAGCTTCACTCCGGCCGGCGTTCCGGCTGCAGCCGGGGCCTGCTGGGCCGGAGACGTGGTATACGTGAGTGGGGCAGAAGCAGCGCCGCTGGCCGTAGCGGCCTCAATAGCGCTGGGGCTTGCCGGCTGCGTCACCTCTTCCTTCTCTTCTTTTTTATTACAGGCCACTAGTACCAGGGCCGCTAAAAATCCGTAAAATATCTTCTGCATGATCATTGTTTTTACCTATTCAACATCAAATAGCTCATTTTAATTTTATCTCCCGGCTCTAATTTTGTGCTTTAGCTTTATTTTGCAAATTTAAGCATACCCATAATATGCCAAAATCATTCCAAAAATATTCTGTTCAGCTGCTTACACCTGTTTTTTTAGCCAGTAATCCAATGCCGACGGATTTTTAACGGCATCCATACTTACGGATTTTTCGGGAGAGTAGCCCATCAGCAGCCGCTTGACGGGCAGCTCCAGCTTCTTGCCGCTCAGAGTATAGGGAATGTCGGGTACCTGGAAGATATTATCCGGCACATGCCGCGGACTGCAACGGTTTCGGAGTTTTTCCGTGATCTCTTTCTCGATCTTAGGTGAAAGCTGCTCCTCCAACTGGACATACAGGCGCATTTCCGACGATCCGTCCGGGTGATCCAGGCATACCACGAGGCTGTCTTGAACGATCTCCTCAATAGCGTTGTAGATCTCGGCCGTACCTATCCTGACCCCGCCGCGGTTCAGGGTGGCATCGGAACGGCCGTAAATAATAATACCGCTATTTTCCGTGATCTTTATCCAGTCGCCGTGGTGCCACCGGCCCGGATACTTTTCAAAATAACTCTCCAGGTAGCGCACATTTCCTTCATCGTTCCAGAAATACAAGGGCATCGAGGGCATAGGTTGATTAATTACCAACTCGCCCAATTCATTTCTTACCGGCTCCCCCTTTTCGTTCAGCGCCTCGATATCGGCGCCCAGGGCTATGCATTGAATTTCCCCGGCATACACCGGCAGCCAGGGACAGCCCGAAAGAAAGGCTGAACAGACGTCGGTTCCCCCGCTGAGTGAGATGATCTGTGTGTCCGGAAACTTCGCCTGAAGCCATTCAAACACATCCGCCGGCAGGGGCGACCCTGTGGAACCCAGGGTTTTGAAGGGAATGTTCGGCAACACGGGGTTCCGTTTGGCACAGGCGATAAAATACGCAGCTCCGGCCCCGAAATGATCGATCTTATGATCAGCGGCAAATTTCCAACCTACACTCAGGGCCGGAAAGGAGAGCGATCCGTCATAAATACAGAGGGTAGCGCCGGTCAGAAGGGCGCCTACGGCATAATTCCACATCATCCAGCCGGTGGTGCTGTACCAAAGGAAGCGCTCACCGGCCTGTACGTTCTGGTGCAGGGCCAGCACCTTAAAATGCTCCAGCAGGTTTCCACCCGTACCGTGGGTGATAGCCTTGGGCTTGCCGGTGGTACCCGAAGAATACAGGATCCAGACGGGATGGTCAAATTCCACCCGCTCAAACGCCAGGCGCTGATCTTTATTCGCCAGAGCGAAGATCGACCGCCACTTCAGGTCATTCACCACCACCACATCTTCTATCGAATCTATCTTCTCTGCCAGCTCATGGATCAGCCGGCTCTTGCGGTAGGCCTTCCCGTTGTAGTGATACACCTTATCCGCGAAAAGAATCTTGGGAGAGATCTGCTGAAAACGCTCCACCACGCTCTCACTGCCAAAATCCGGCGAACAGCAGGTCCAGACGGCCCCCAGTGAATTCACCGCCAGGAAAATAGCCAACGTTTCCGGCGTATTATTCAGCACCCCGGCCACACAGTCGCCTTTTCCCACCCCGCACCGCAGCATATACTGCCTCAACGCAACGGTCTTATCCCGCAACTCTTTCCAACTCACCTCTCTTGCCCCGATGAGCTCATTTTTATAAATAACGGCCGGCCGCTCGTCGGTATAATTCCTGAAAATATGTTCGGCGTAGCTCAGGGCAGCTCCTTCAAACCATTTTGAACCGATAAAATCATCCTTAGACAGTCGGTTTAAGATTTTAGTGTATGTTCCTGTTGATATTACGTTGAAATACAGAAAAATGCTTTCCCAAAAACCCTCCGGATCCTCCACCGACCATTGCCGGAGTTCGGAGTAATTTTCAAATGTACGGGCGTACTTTTTTTCTGCAAATCGTTTAAAAGCGGTCATTTCAGACTGTTCGATATAGTCTGCGGCCGGTGTCCAGAGTTTCATTCGTTTCTATGTATATTGATGATATATTTATTTTTTACTGCCGAAAAACCCGGTGTGCATCGGGTTGATCAACGGGACATAAATATATTGTTTTTCCCGTAGAATTTAGAAATTTTCGAAGAAAAAAGCTTGCTTTTGTTAAATCACTAAATAAATTTTTTTGTGTAGATTTGATACGTTTAAATGCAATAACAAGCCCTGACCACGGCCAAGCAAACAACATCCATCAAAATGAATAATGCATTATTCATTTTATCATCCGTATTTTTAGTACCATTAACATCAGGCTGTATGTCAACACAAGAGCAAAATGCTGCTACACTTGCGGCTGTAGAGCGGTTCAATACTGCTTTTAATAACCATGATACTGATTCGGTAATGGATGCCATGACGGAGGATTGTATATTCGAAAATACCGCTCCGGCACCGGATGGCCGCCGTCTCGAAGGGGCTGCGGAGGTGAGGGCCTACTGGGAAAAGTTTTTTGCCGCCAATCCCGATGCTCATTTTGAAGCAGAAGAAATATTTGCTTCTAACGACCGCTGTGTTGTGCGATGGGTTTACCGCAAAACCAAAGACAGCCAGCCCTGGCACCTTCGTGGAGTGGATATTTTTAAAATCCGGGATGGGAAGGTTGTGGAGAAGCTGGCTTATGTGAAGGGCTAAACGAACTTTTCCACGGTTATTTTTTTAGCCGGTCAAGGCATA
>CAZLXI010000054.1:0-23123 GCA_964563435.1 uncultured Lacihabitans sp. | reverse complement strand
TCAAATGCTACTTATGAGGCAACGTGTACCATCACTTCCGGCGGAACCAGCTGTACCAGCAAGGCTACGGCCACGGTAACGGTAAGCGAACTTCCAACCGTTATTCTTGAAGCAGGAAAATTAACCTGTGAGATTAAAAAAGTGACAGTGGTGGCCGCTGCGACGGGGCAGGGAATCACCTACAAGTGGACCGTTCCTGCAGGAGCGTCGGATCCGGGTAACTATGCTTCTTTAGAAACATCAGTGCCTGGAGTCTATACGGTAGAAGTAACCACCGGCGATGGTTGTAAAGCATCAGATCAGATCGAAGTTATCAAGGATGAAGACTTACCGGCAGTGACGGTGAATGATAAAGTAATCGGGTGTGATGAGACGGAGGTGACCCTGACAGCAGAAGGCTCTGCCGGTGTAACCTATAGCTGGACTGGTCCGGGCAGCTTCACAGCGACAACAAAAGAGATCACGGTAAGCGTGGCAGGTACTTATAGCGTAACGGTAACCTCTCTGGTTAGTGGCTGTAAGGCTACAGATAACGGAGTGGTGACCAAACTACCGAAGCCCGGACCACCCGCGTCCGGCCCGCATAAAGTATGTTACGGAGAAGAAATTACGCTGTCAGCGACCTGCGCGGCGGGAACAGCAAAATGGTATAAGGATGCGGCCCTGACACAGGAGATCACCGTACTGACCTTTGTGCCGGAAGAGTCGCATATCTACTACGCGGTATGTGCTACACAGGACTGTGTGAGCGAGCCGACCCAATCGGTAGTAACGGTAACGCCGGACTTCGCTGCACCGGAATTAGAGGCAGATCCTGAAGAAGTGATTAAGGGAGAAAGCAGCACACTGAGTGGTACATGTGAAACCGGTACACTGGTATGGTATAAAGATGCAGGCCTGACCCAGGTGCTGGGTGCGGGAGCTACACTGGTAGTAACTCCGGAGACGACCACGACATACTATGCGGCCTGTGAGGTGGACGATTGTAAGAAAGCATCGGAAGTAATAGTAAAAGTGAAAGACCAGATATTTGACCTGGCGCTAAGAAAAACCATCAAAGGCGGAGGTAAGAACCCGGTAGTGTATCCGGGAGCGAGCATCACATTTGAGATCGAGGTCTTCAACCAGGGCAATGTGACGGCCACCAATATCCAGGTAACGGACTATATTCCTTTGGGGCTGACGATCAGTGATGCGAACTGGACGGAAGTAGGCGGTGCTAAAGCCACGCTGAAAACACTCATAGCGAGCCTGGCACCGGGAGCATCCGTGAAGCGAGAGATCACCTTCACAGTGAACAATGACTTTACCGGCAAAGCAGTGAATGCAGCGGAGATTAGCAGTGCAGACGGCGGTACAGACATTGATTCTACGCCTGACGATAACCCGGGCAACGACGGCACGCCGATAGACGATGAGATCAACGAAGACGGTAAGAACGGTGGCGACGAAGACGATCATGATATCGAAGAGATTACGATAGAGGAGACCCCTGTATTTGACCTGGCGCTGCGGAAGACAGTAAAGGCGGGCCAGAAGACGGTCTTCAAGCCGGGAGATGAGGTGATATTCAACATCACTGTGTTCAACCAGGGGAATGTGGATGCTACAGATATTGACCTGGTAGACTACATACCTGCGGGCCTGACGCTCAACGATGCGAACTGGGTGCTGGATGGCAGCAAGGCGAGATGGTTGGGAGCGATTCCATCCCTGGCAGCGGGAGCAGAGGCGACGGTATCGATCACCTTTACGCTGAACAATGATGTAACGGGAGAAGTGATCATCAACACGGCGGAGATCAGTGGGGCGAAGAATGATAAGGGTTTGGATGATATCGACTCCACGCCGGATGATACCAAAGACAATGACGGCACGGTGAAGAACGACGAGATCAATGAAGACGGCAAGAAGGGCGGAGATGAGGATGATCATGATATTGAACCGATCTCGGTTTGTCCTGACCAGACCTGTCTGACGGCCAAAGTCAACAAGAAAAAGTAATTCCTATCTTTCAAAATATATGTACTAAAGCAGAAACACCGGAGGCCTTGCTTCCGGTGTTTTTTTATACCCATTATTCATACCCGTCACTAAATAAGCCCCTTCATATACGCTATCCTCAACGCCTGCACGCGGTTATTGACATGAAGTTTCTGGTAAATGCTGATGCAATGCTTCTTAACGGTGTTCGGACTGATAAACAGCCGGTCACCAATCTCTTTATACTCGAAGCCTTCCGCCAGGAGCTCCAGGGTCTCTTTTTCCCGCTGACTCAGCTGGAAAATTTCAGGTCGTTCATCGCTTTCCGCATTCGGACCCTCTTTGGTTTTCAGCATCTGAAGAATTTTGTAGGCAATACTGGGTGAAATAGGTCCGGCGCCGCTTTCCCACAGGCTTAAAAGCATATCGGCGATCACCCCGCTGCTTTCCTCTTTCAGCAGGTAACCGCTGGCACCGGCTTTGATGGCGCTGAAGATCTTATCGTCATCGTCAAAAACCGTGAGCACCACAAACTTAATCTGGGGATAAAGAGACGACGCAATGGCAATGGCAGCAATACCGTTAATTTCGGGCATCTCCAGGTCCATCAATATGATGTCGGGAAGATTGCCGCCCTCTAATGCTCTCATTTTGTCGAGAAACTCATTCCCGTTACCTGCTTCGAAGACAATGAAGAAACGATTACTTACGGATAGCTTTTCCGCTACGATCCGCCGGTTGCGTAATTTATCATCGACAATGGCTATACGTATCATGCCTTTCATTTTGATAATAAAATTGACAGGTTTTCCAGTGTTTGTCAATACTCCTTTTGGATACTTTTTATCTCGATAAGGATACCGGTTCCGTCCTGCTGAATGATCCGGAATCCGAATCCCGAATTTTCAGCCCTTCGTTTCATATTGGATAACCCGTAGCTCTCCTCTGCCGTCTCATCGGGAGAAAAGCCGGTTCCGTTATCCTTCACGGCGAGCATCCACTGGTCAATGTTTAATTCCGTATAGACCCTTATCTCATTTCCCTTGCTGTGGCGGGCCGCATTATTGACGGCTTCCTGGATGATCATTAAAATATTCAGACCCTTGGCAGAAGGCAGGAGCAGGTTGGCAGGCGGAGTTCCGCTTACTTCAAAATGGATACCGGTATAGGTTCTCTTCATCCGGGTAATAAAATTCAGGATCCTTAGCCAGATATTCTCTGCAGAAACGTCGGATGATTTCAAAGCCCATAAAGTTTCTCTCAGGAAGAAAAGCATGTCTTTGGCGGAGTCGTTCAGATGGCCGATCAGGGGTGAGGGCACCTGTTTACCTGAGCTGAGCTGCTCCACCGTATGCAGGATCACGTTGGCCTGAACCCCCAGGTGATCGTGAAGGTCAGCCGCCAGCCGTTTTCTTTCATTTTCTTCCGCTTCCTTCACGGCCAGCTCCGCTTTCCGTTTTTCTTCTTCCTGTACATAATGGAGCTGCAGCTTCTGGTTTTTTTTGTAACCGTTAAACCAGATGCCGGCCGAAATGGCCAGGAAGGCTACTGTGATCAGTATAGTGTAGAACTGGAAATTCTTCTTATTCAGAGAGGTTTCCTTATGCGCCAGCTCGATCTCCTGTTTCTGGAGGTTATATACGGCATCCAGCTTTTCGATCTCCCCGTCGAGGTTCTTCAGGTAGAGCGAATCCTTGAGATTTAAGAGGATATTCAGGGTACCGGAAAATTCCCGATACATACCGGCGGCCTCATAGTTCTGGCATAGAGCCTTGTAGACCAGAGTGACTGCCATCAGTCCCAGTTTTTTTTCTGTGCATATCGCAAGGGCTTCCCGGCAGATAGCTATTCCTTTATCAGGCTGACCGGTTTTAGCATAGAAAGTTCCAAGAACGGTCATATCCGAGACGACGAAAATGGGTTCATTAGTGATTTTTCGGATTTCTATCCCTCTCTTCAAATGCTTTTCAGCTTCCTGGTGATTACCCATGTGGCTATAATAGTATCCTTTCAGCACAACTCCCTGGCAGAAATAAAACAGGATCTCGTATTCTTCGGAGAGGGCCTCGGTCATACTCGCCAACTTGAAGGTAGAGTCGGCGAAAGCCTGATTATGGGTGCGCTCATAAAGGTGAATATACGCGATAGACTTGTTGGATAAAGACCGTACATAAGCACATTTCTCTTCGATAGTTTGCGGATTACGATTCAGTGCCAGTGATCGGTCAGCCCATTCGATCTCTTCTTCGAAATGCTCCATACCTGCATAGGCTATGGCGATCTCATTCAAGATGTCTATTTCGAAGGAGGGTTCTTCTACTTCCTGTAAAAGTTCATACATGCTTTTAAGGCTGACCTTCGCCTTGCTGTTTTTGTAGTGATTATTGGCAGCCGTTATCTTGAAGCGGGTATACTGGTTTTTATAGTCAGGCTTGTCTGCCAGCAAGTCAATATGGTGCTGGGTATATTTTTCACAGCTGTCAAGCTCGCCTTTAATTGACAAGCCCCATGCAAAATGATTACAGGCGTCGTAATAACTGTGCATATCATTTAGTTTTCGGGCAAGTTCTATAGCATTCCGGGAATATAAGCATAATGTATCACCATTAAGCGATGACTTTTCACTGCATATATTTAACAGAAGCCGTAAGCGTTCTTTATCATTTTTGTGAGGTAATCTGTGTAGTTCTGCTTTGTACGTATCCAGTCGCTTTGTTTGAGAAAACAGGTTGCCGGAAAATATCAAAACAAGAAACAATAATGTGATTCTAAACATTGCCAAATCGCTATATCTATGTCAAAGTTAAGAATATAAGGTAAAAAATATAAAAAACTATCCAAATGGAGTATTGACGCAGGGCAGATTAAAAAAGATTTTTGAGGAGTAGTTTCAGAGTTCCCGCATATTTTAACAACAATACCATGATACGATCTATACTTATTTTGCTTTTAGTCGTTTTTTGTCAGACCGTGTTTTCACAGGGTCAGGTTTACAAAAAGGTAACGGATATTTCATCCCGTCAATCAAGAACAAAAACGTATGATCTCTTTACGGTTTCTGAAGCCCCGAGGCAGGCAAGACAAATGCCCGGAGATACTGCAAACCGCCTCAAAATCAATGAACATGTTTTAAAGACGATAGAGGAAGAAACCCCGGAATATTTAAGTTTTACCATTCCGGATGGCGATGAAGGCCTGAAACTCGAACTGATTCCCAAGGAGATTTATGGCGCTGGATATAAGGTGGTAAATTCTGCAGGGCAGGTGGTTAAGGGGGAGAAAGGGCTGCATTACATGGGTATTGTCAATGGAAGTAAGGTCTCACTGGCCGCCATCAGTATCACAGATGCCGGCTTAAGCGGTTTTGTGTCGGTGGGGGACCGGAATTACGAATTAGGTAAGCTTTCTGATGATCCCGGATATGTTTTTTATAATACTAAGGTGATCAAAAAGGCCTTTGAATGCGGAGTGAAGGATGATTATCTGCCGGCGGTATTCAGAGAAAAGGATTTTCATACAGATTTTTATTTGAAGACCGCTGAGTATGTAGCCTGCCGGGCAGTAGAGATCTATTTTGAAGCGGATTACAGTATCTTTCAGAACAGGGGCTCTTTACAGGCTACTATAGATTATGTAAATTCCGTGTTTGGCCAGGTAGCTGTAATGTACGAAAATGAAGGTATTGAAATCGTTATATCGCAGATAAAAGTATGGGATACGGCAGACCCTTATATCAATGAAAATACGACTAATGCTTATTTAGGTAAATTTATCGAAAACATAAACACCTCGTTTAATGGTGACCTGGCCCATGCCCTCTCCGCCCGCAACCTCGGTGGAGGAATAGCTGAACTGGACATGCTCTGTAACAAAGGCCGTGCAGTTACCGGAAATATAGACTTTTTTGTGGGCATCTATCCGGTTTATTCCTGGGATGTAAGTACTATAGTGCATGAACTGGGGCATAATTTTGGCTCCCGGCATACACACAGTTGTACCTGGCCGGGCGGAGCCATAGACAACTGCGCAAGTGTGGAAAATGGCTCATGCCCTGCCGGGCCGGCTCCCGTAAACGGAGGTACCATAATGAGCTACTGCCATCTGGATGAAAATACAGGTATTAATTTAGCAAACGGTTTTGGCCCCCTGCCCGGTGCGCTTATCAGAAACCGGGCGCGTAATTGTATGGGGGATGCGGAAAGCGACTGCTCCTCAACCCGATGTTATGAGGGGGGCATTACGTTTCGTTCACAGGCGGAGATAGATGACTTTGGTGCCGCTTATGGTCACTGTAACATTATTTACGGGAATGTCGAAATAAGTGGAGATGATGTTACGAACCTTTCACCCTTAGGTAACCTGGAAGAGATCAGAGGGATTCTCTATGTAAGGAATACGGCCGTTTTACAAAACTTTTCAGGATTTTCAAAGCTCAAAAGCATTACCGGTTTAATGGCGTATTCGAATGCCCAATTGCAGGATTTTAGCGGTCTGTCAGCTTTGGAGCAGGTAGACGAGTTTATTTATGCAGAGAGTAATCCGCAATTGAAAAATTTTAACGGACTTTCAGGAATCAGGCATATTAGCGGCTATGTGATCATACGTCAGAATAATGCCTTGCAGAGTCTAAGCGGGTTGTCAAACCTTGAAAGTATCGGAGGGATCCTGAATATTATGCTTAATCCTCAGCTTCAGAACCTCAACGGGCTGGAGGGACTGACGGAGATCAACGGGAACTTTGATCTTAGCAGTAATGCCAATCTTCAAAATCTCAATGGCTTACAAAATCTTAAATCTATAGGGAGCTTTGATGTTGGCTTCAATCCAAAGCTGGCAAATTTTACAGGCCTTTCTGCTTTGGAAGTTATCAACGGAGGCCTTTTTGTGAATGGCAATGGAGAATTAATGAGTTTTGACGGCATGTCATCTGCTTTGAAAAGAATTAAGGGGCGGCTATACATCGGAAGTAACGGGCCTTTACAAAACCTTAACGGACTCTCATCTTTGGAAGCCATAGAGGGGGCCTTAACCATTATGGCCCATAACTGGCTGACTTCTATAGCCGCACTCCAAAATATAGATGCCTCATTTTTAGAAGACCTTGTAATTTACAATAACCGGATACTATCACTCTGTGATCCGCCGGCTTTTCTCTGTGCTTATCTCACTACGGATAAACCCAGAAATATCAGCTTAAACGGAGATTGCCCG
Organism: uncultured Lacihabitans sp.; assembly: GCA_964563435.1. GTDB lineage: Bacteria > Bacteroidota > Bacteroidia > Cytophagales > Spirosomataceae > Leadbetterella. The sequence continues at coordinate 15,929 of CAZLXI010000054.1, read as the reverse complement.
AATGAAGCCGCTATACTGCCCGTATGTATTGGTTGTCCTGCGGTAAGCAGTATTACATTTAGTTCGCAGGCAGAAATAGATGCGTTTGCTGCTTATGCCTCCTGTGAGGTTCGGCTTATAAATGTGACCATTAGCGGAGCAGATATAGTAAACCTCAACGGCCTGAGTGGTATAAAAAGTATTAGCGGGGATTTGATAATAAGGGATAATCCTAATTTGGAAAGCCTCTCAGGTCTGTCAAATCTGGAAGAGATCGGTGGCCGGCTGACCCTATCTTCCAATGCTGAGATCACTGACCTGGCCGGCTTGTCCAATATCAACAGCGTAGGAGGGGAGATTTCTATTACGGCAAACAATAAGCTGCTAAGCAATGCTGGCTTATCCGGTATTTCACAAATAACCGGAGGAAGCTTATCTTTCATCAACAATCCCGTATTAACCGACCTCAGCGGACTGTCAGGCCTCACCGCCATCAAAAACAACTGGGGCCTGATCATTCGGCGAAATAACAGCCTGTTGAATTTAAGTGGCTTATCCAATTTAACGGAGCTGACCGGTGGAATAACGATTGATGAGAATGCCCTGCTCCAAAATATTGATGCATTTTCAGGTTTAAACTACGTACGTTCAATAACGATTACCGGTAATGCAGAACTGCAAAATCTAAACGGACTCTCCAATATAGAAGGGACCGGGGGTGCTGTCGATATTAGCTTCAATCCCAGGATTCAGAATCTAAACGGTTTGTCAGGATTAAAAACGCTGAACAATGGTAATTTACTGATAAGGAACAATGCCCTGCTGAATGACATATCCGGAGTGGCCGGAATGGCTCCTGCGGCCATATTTAACCTGATCATTACGAATAACACCTCATTGCCGGTTTGTCATATTGCCAACATCTGTACTTTCCTGGGTTTGGAGGGTAAGCTTAAAACCATTTCAGGTAATACGGGAGATTGCCTGAACTTAGACGCTGTGACTACCGCCTGCTCCTCCGCAGCACCCGCAACCTGCCCTACCGGAAACCTGAATTTTACCACCCAGACCGGAGTAGATAACTTTGGCGTTACTTATGCTCACTGTACTATATTACCGGGGAATGTTACAATAACAGGAGGTAATATCACTAATCTTAATGGCTTATCGGCTGTTCAGGAGATAAAAGGGGATGTATATATTTACAATAATAATTCTCTTCCCAATCTTAATGGCCTGTCAGCTCTCACGGCTATAGGCGGTTATCTTTTTATCGGAACAAATAATGCCCTGACTGATTTTCAGGGTTTGTCTAATCTCACTACCATAGGCAAACAGCTTAATATATCACAAAACAGCGGCCTGATTAACTTAAACGGACTTACAAAGCTGCAAAGCATCGGGGGATTTTTCCAGGTGTTCGATAATGATGCCCTGACAAGTCTTAACGGGTTAACCTCTCTCACAAATGTGGGTGAAAGGATTTCCATTAGCGGGAATGCTGTTTTAAATGACATTAGCGGCATTTCAGGGATAGCTCCTGAGGCAATTAACGAGGGTTTAAATATCTTCTCTAACCCAAACCTGTCCATATGTAACCTGCCCAACATTTGTACTTATCTCGGGTATGATCCTGAGGAAAAACCCAGAAATATCATAAACAATGCAGGAGCATGTCTGAATGCCGCCGCTGTAATCACAGCCTGCTCCGTCCTGCCCGTCGAATGCCCCGTGAATGTCATCCTCACCACTCAGGCTGAGGTGGAAGCATTTGTAGCGGAGTACTCTCATTGCAATACCATAACCGGGAATGTAACCATTAGCGGGAGCGGGAAAGATATTAGCAACCTTAGTGGTCTGGTGTTTTTACAGCACATCGGTGGAGATGTGAATATTGAATATAATAGTTTATTGCAAAATCTCACCGGTCTGTCAGGGTTGCAGACGATCGGGGGCCTGTTAAACATAGCGGCTAATGGAGGACTTATAAATATTTCGGAACTTTCGGCCTTGCAATCCATTGGCGGGAGATTCAGAGTTGCTTTCAATGATAAACTGCAAATTATTGAAAGCCTTACGGCTTTGGAAACTATCGGTGGAGACGCGTTTATTGGACACAATCCTCAATTACAAAATCTCCATGGCCTTACGGCTTTGGAAACCATTGGTGGAGAGCTGTCTTTTTGGCTCAACCCCCAATTACAAAATCTCGATGGTCTTTCGGGTTTGCACACCATTGGCGGGAGGTTGGATTTCTATAATAATGCCAGCTTAGAGACGCTCACAGGTCTGTCAGGGGTACAAAGCGTTGGCGGAGAGTTGAATATCTATTCTAACCAAAGATTGCAAAACCTGAACGGCCTGCAAGGGGTTTCAGGCATTAACGGGCAGTTATTCATCTACAATAACCCTGAACTACAGAACCTCGACGGTCTGTCAGGTTTACAAAGTATAGGACAGCGCTCAATAAGAATTTTTGATAACCCCCAACTGTCTTCCATTCAGGGGATTGAAAATATTGACCCTAATTCCATAGAGGGCACCGGTGGTACTTTTGACCCGGGGCTGAGGATACAGGATAACGGCTCGCTCGCTCTCTGCAACCTGCCCAATATCTGCGCCTATTTGGCTACAGATAAGCCCCGCACCATTTCCGGTAATCTTGGAGAATGTGCTACTGAAGCGGCGGTGATTACCGCCTGTTCTATCCCACCTGTGGAGTGTCCTGTAAACATTACTTTCAGTGCCCAGTCGCAGATAGATGATTTTGGGATTACCTACGCCCATTGCACCACCATATCAGGAAATGTGACCATCCAGGGATCGGTGGCTAACCTGAATGGTTTGGGGCATCTGAAAAGCATTGGCGGGGATCTGTATATAGGTGACGCCACCTCGTCATCTAACCCCTCTCTGCAAAACCTTAACGGCCTGGGGGCATTACAGAGTATCGGAGGGTGGCTTTCGCTCGCGGGACTCCCTCAGTTGCAGAGCCTGGATGGGCTGACCAGCCTGCAAACGCTTGGCGGTCCCCTGTTTATTACGGATAACCCTAAGTTACAAAACCTGGATGAGCTGTCGGATTTTCACAATCTCCTGGATGAAGTGTATATTGGTTATAATGACATACTGACCAATGTGGGTGGCCTTTCCGGGTTGGTAAATATTCCCGGACGGCTGGTGTTAACCAATAACCCTCAATTGAATGATATCAGCGGGGTGTCGGGTGTACAGAGTATCGGGAAAGGGCTTTATATCTATACTAATCCTCAGTTGGAAGATCTCAATGCGCTGTCCGGAGTGACGAGTATTGGAGATGATCTTCAGATTTATGATAATGCTCAGCTAACTTCTGTTCAGGGCCTTAAAAATGCGGATCTGAGTGCTGTGAGCTTTCTGAGAATAGTAAACAACGGTGCCCTGTCTGTTTGTAATCTGCCGAATATCTGCGCCTATCTGGCTACGGAAAAAAACCGCTCAATTTCCAATAACCTGGGGAATTGCGTTACCGAAGCGGCGGTGAAGACGGCGTGTTTAACACCGTCGGGCACTTTAACCTTAGGTGTGGGGATAAATCCTACGGTCTGCGGGGGTAACGACGGCAGCATAGCATTTACTACAAATTTGGAAGCGGGAAGCTACACGCTGAACTTCAAACGGGGCGAGAAAGACACGACGGCCACCGTCACGGTGGCTGGCGGGGCCTTTACGCTAACAGCACTGGGCAAGGGGATTTACAGCAGTTTTTCTATCACCTGGCAGGAAGGGACCGTAACAGCTACAGGCGAGCGCACGCTTACTGACCCGGCGGCCCATACTTTTGCATCGGGAACGCTGACCCACCCTACGGGCTGTAACGGTTCTAACGGTAGTATCGCCTTTACCACCACCCTGCCGGCGGGAACGTATGACATAAGTTTTAAAAAAGGATCTAAGGATACCACGGCCACAGTGACGGAAAGCAGCGGTGCCTTTACACTCAGCGGTCTTTCAGCCGCATCTTACTCAGCTTTCAGCATCACAAACGCAGGGTGCTCTTACACGCTGGCCGGCCCGGTGACGCTCACCGATCCGGCGGCTCATACTTTTGCAGCGGGATCGCTGACCCACCCTACTACCTGTAACGGCGTTAACGGTAGTATAGCCTTCACGACTGATCTGGTGGCAGGAATGTATGATGTAAACTTTAAAAAAGGGACTAAGGATACCACAGCGAAAGTCACAGTAAGTGCAAGCGCCTTCACGATAACCGGTCTTTCAGCCGCATCTTACTCCGCCTTCAGTATCACAAGCGGGAGTTGCTCCTACACGCTGGCCGGCCCTGTGACGCTGACGGCTGCTGCCGGAATGCTTACCTTGCAGGAGAAGAAAGACCCCACGGTATGCAATGCCACAAACGGCAGCATAGTGTTCACGACGAACCTGGCAGCAGGAACTTATCCGATAAGTTTTAAGAAAGGGGGTAAGGATACCACGGTCACAGTGACGGTAAGTGCAGGCGCCTTTACGGTGAGCGGTCTTTCGGCCGCCTCCTACTCGACCTTCGGCATCACCAACGGGGGTTGTTCTTACACATTGACCGGCCCGGTAGAGCTTCATGACCCTGCAACAGCGGGCGGCCCGATCACAGTGGAAGGCTCGCTGGAACTGTGTGAAGGAGAAATGGTAAAGCTGACGGCCCCGCAGGGGGTGAGCTACGAGTGGAGCACGGGAGCCACCACTCAAAGCATCTGGGCCTCGGAAGGAGGGATTTACCAGGTGAAGGTGAAGTCGGCACAAGGTTGCGTAAGCGAATCGCAGATCACGGTAATAAAGAAGGAGTGTAATGTTCCACCGATGGCGGTCTGCAAGCCGGTGGTGGTACTGGTGGCCAAAGACGACTGCTACGCGATCCTTCGGGTGGAAGACCTGGACGGTGGTTCCTACGACCTCAACAACGACTGGTATAACCGGAGCATAGACATCAATCCGGCACTGCGTGTAGGCAGTTATACGGCCACGATGACGCTGGTGGATATCCATGGAGCCTCTACTTCCTGCGCCAGCCAGGTGCACGTAGTAGACCACAGCGCACCGGTGGTACGGGCAAGAAGCCTGAAGCTGGAGCTGAATGCCCAGGGCAGAGCCTCGATCTCGGTAGCAGACATAGATGCGGGGTCTTACGATAACTGCGGCCCGCTGGAACTGAGCCTGAACCGAACGGAGTTCGACTGCGGGGATCTGGGGCACCACCAGGTGATCCTGACGGGCCGGGACGGCTCGGGGAATATATCGACGGCGTTGGCGGATATCCATGTGGTAGACAACACCCCACCGATAGTGATCGCACAGGGGCTACAGATTACATTGGATGAGAATGGGAAAGCCACACTGAAAGCAGAAGATCTGGCCCAAAGCATCCAGGACAACTGCGGTATCTGGGGCATCCAGGCGTCCAGGACGGAATTTGACTGCGATGACATAGGCGAGAATACGGTAGTGCTGAAAGTAGAAGACGTACAGGGAGCAGTAACGGAAGCAGAAGTGACGGTGACGGTAGTAGACAATCTCCCCCCTGTGCTACAGGTTACCCCGGTAACGGTATACCTGGATGAAACAGGGAAGGTCGAAATAACAGCGGCAGAGGTAGGATCGGGCAGCACGGACAACTGCGGTCTGGAGAGCCTGACCCTCAGCCGTAGGGAATTTGGCTGTGAAGATATAGGTGAGCATGAGCTTATATTGACGGGAAAAGACAAGAGTGGCAACGAGAGTGAGCAGACGGTGATGATCACGGTGGTGGATACGACGGCGCCGGTGTTAGTGGCCAGGGATGTGACGCTATACCTGGATGCATCCGGTAAGGCGACACTGAGTACCGAACAGGTAGACCGTGGCAGCACAGATAACTGCGGTATAGAAAGCCGGGGACTGCAATACACAGTATTCAACTGTATTGACAGTGGCGAGCATACAGTAGAATATACGGTAAGAGATAAATCAGGGAATGAGAGCAAAAAGATGATCAAAGTGACGGTAGTAGACAGCACGGCGCCGGTGGCGCAGGCGCAGGACCTGATCGTGGAGTTGGACGGGACGGGTAAGGCGACTATAAAGGCATCGGAGATCAATGACGGCAGCTATGATAATTGCGGGATCACGGTAATGAGTGTATCGCAGAGCGACTTCACGTGCAGCGACCTGGGCAGACGACTGATCACGCTGACGGTGCGGGATGCCAGCGGCAATGAGAGTACGGCCCGCTCGGAAGTACTTGTCCGGGATCCGGAAGGCGTGTGTCCGTGTTCGTACGGCGTGCTGGCAGAGGATAAGATCGTGTTAAAGAATAATGAGGTGAATGCAGGAGGTATAGGAACGAGCGGAGCGAAAGGGTTGGTGAAGCTGCGTCACACAGCCGTGACTCAGGAAGGGACGTTTGTAAGGTCGGAGCAAACACGTTTTGACAATGAGAGCGAGTCGTCGGTGTACATGCGGGGCCGGGCACCTCAGGCGGCGGGCTTCCGGGGTAACGACCGGAAGGAGAAGAAAACAGAAAAGATAAAGAAGGGTGAAACACGGACGTTTGCGGCCGGAAGCTACGGGAAGATCAAGGGGAGGAAGGAAGCGAAGCTGGTGTTCAGCGGGGGAGATGTGTATATCCGGAGTATGAAGCTGAAGAAAGGGTCACAGCTGAGTTTCGGGGGCGGAACGGTATTATTGGTGAGAGACGGAGTGAAGCTGGGAAAAGAGACGGAGTTTAACAGTTCAGGGGAGAGTGTAAGGCTGTATTCGGGGGGAGATGTGAAGATAAGCAGTGGTTCGGAAGTGAAAGGTTATGTGCACAGCCGGGGTAACCTGAGGACGACAGGGCGAAGGGAGAAATACCTGGAAGGCTTCTTTGCGGCAGACAGAATAAAAGGAAGCCGGAATACCCACTGGTCAGGCGGCGGCTTGCTATGCAGGGAGAACGAAAACGAGGCCTTGCTGGCCAAAGCGAAAGGCGAGCGCAGAACGGTAGTAGAGAAGCAGGAAGAAATGAAGGCCGACAGTGTGGCGGAAGGTCCCGGGCTACGGGTACGGATCTGGCCGAACACGTTCATCACCCGGATGCAGGTAGAGATAGCAGGTGAAGCGGAGGGCGGGGAGGTACTGCTTGTAGATCTGTTGGGCAATGTGCTGCGGCGGGAGAGCTACTGGGGTAAGGAGAAAGTGTTGGAGATGTCGACGGAGAAGCTGGAAGTAGGGATGTACGTACTCCGGGTGAGCTCGGGCGGACAGGTGAGAACGCTTCGGGTATTGAAAAACGAAAAGTGAACTGATGCCGGAAACGGCTTCGCCGCTCGCTTCGCGCCTTGCTTTTGAACCATATCAGGCATATAAGTCATAAAAGAAGTTAACCATACAAGAAAAGCTTGTATGTAAAACCTGTATGACTTATGTGCCTTATATGGTTATATTTTATTTATATTCGCCCGAATTATAATAACAAAGAATGAAGAAAGTTCTGTTTTTTGCTTTGGGGTTATTTTGTGCCGGAAACGGATTTACTCAGGGACGCCACTCCGGCAATCCTGTTTTTGAAGGCTGGTACGCCGATCCTGAGGGCATTATTTTTAATAAGCAATATTGGATCTATCCCACGTATTCAGCACCTTATGACCGGCAGGTTTATTTGGATGCGTTTTCGTCTTGGGATCTTACTAAATGGACCAAGCACTCCAGGATACTGGATACTTCCGCCATCCGGTGGGCAAAACGGGCATTATGGGCACCGTCGATCATAGAAAAAGACGGCCGGTATTATTTGTTCTTCGGTGCGAACGATATCCAGAGCGACCAGGAAAGCGGTGGAATAGGGGTGGCGGTGTCTGACAAGCCCGAAGGACCCTTCCGTGACCATATCGGAAAACCGCTGATCGACCGTTTTCATAATGGCGCTCAGCCGATCGATCAGTTTGTTTTTAAGGACGGGAACGACTATTACCTGTTTTACGGCGGATGGAGACATTGTAATATCGCTAAACTGAATGACGACTTTACCGGGTTTGTACCCTTTGAAGACGGCACCGTGTTTAAAGAGGTTACCCCTGAAAAATATGTGGAAGGCCCGTTTATGTTTAAAAAGAACGGAAAATACTATTTCATGTGGTCTGAAGGCGGCTGGACCGGGCCGGATTACTCGGTAGCGTATGCCGTAGCCGACAGCCCCCTGGGGCCCTTCAAAAGAAAAGGAAAGATCCTGCAGCAGGATCCGGCCATCGGTACCGGTGCCGGGCACCATTCGGTGATCCATAATCCCCGCAAAGACGAATGGTATATCGTTTATCACCGGCGACCGCTGGCAGAAACCGACAGAAATGCCCGGGTAACCTGCATAGACCGGATGTACTTCGATAGAAACGGAAACATTCTGCCGGTGAAGATGACCTTCAAAGGAGTGAAGCGGTCAAAAGTGGGACGTTGATCAGTACCGATAATGAAGGATCATCACGGTCTTTCCTGACTCTTGAAAGGAGTAAAAATCGCAGTTACATTGATTAGTAATGATACCGACACAGGAGGATAACCAGGGTATTATCTTCTACTTTATAGACCAGCCGATGTTCCAGGTTGAGCCTCCGCGACCACCAGCCAGTTAGTTGGTATCTTAAAGGTTCCGGCTTTCCGCTACCCTCATAAGGAGTTCTTTCGGTCTCCTTGAGGAGCGCGTTTATCTTTTTGAGTGTGGATTTATCGGTGGCCTGCCAGTAGAGATAATCCTCCCAGGCATCCGCCAGAAAAAGTTTTTTCATTCTTCAATCAGTTCTTTCTCCATGGCTTTGCCTTGGTTATACTCTTCCAGAGCTTTCATAAGCCGGGCAGCGTTAGCCGGGCTTTTCATTAAATAATAGGTCTCTTCCAGGCTGTCATAATCTGATTTCGACATCACGACTACATCCTCACCTTTGGAACGGGTGACAATCATAGGAACATGATTCAGGCTCACCTTATCCAGAAAAGATTTGAGTTCCTGCCGGAAAACGGAATAATTGACGGTCAACATTTCTATTCTTCTTTTTTCACAAAGATAGTAAGAAATTTAAAATATACAAGATGTTGTACAATATTATTCTCCTATGTACCGCTGGAAAAACTCATGAATCCGCAGGATGCGGTCGATCCGCTGACGCACATTGCCGGTCCGGGAAAGTTCATGGGTGCCGCCCTGGTACCGCACATACTCTACCTCCCGGTTAAGATACTTCAGGCTCTTGTACATCATCTCCGACTGGATCACACCGGTACGAAGATCATTATCCCCATGCTTGATCAGGAACGGCGTGGTGATCTTGTCTACATAGGTGTAAGGAGAATTTTCGCGGATCTTGGTGACCGACTCTTCCTCCCAGGGTAATCCGAAATAATTCGGGGTCAGTCGCCAGGCGTTGCCTTCGCCCATAAATGTACTCAGGTCATAAACACCCCGCTGGGCAAATGCCGCCTTGAAGCGGTGGTCATGGGCGATGATCCAGGCGGTCAGATAACCGGCATATGATCCTCCTGTGATCACCAGTCGGGACGTGTCCACCCAGCTTTCCTTCGAAGCCATATCCAGCGCCCCCAGGGCATCTTCCTGCGGGCCTTTGCCCCAGTCGCGGTAGTTAGAGAACTGGAAGTCTTTTCCATATCCGCCTGAGCCACGTTGGTTGGGGTACACTACACCGTAGCCCTGTGCGGTAAAATATTGAAACTCATGCCACATAGAGCCTTCGCCTGGCCCCCACATGGCGGTAGGCCCCCCGTGCAGTTGGAGAACCACCGGATATTTCTTTCCTGTCTCAAAACCTACGGGTTTCATGACCCAGAATTCTATGTCTTGCCCGGCTGAATTTTTGTAAATCTTCTTTTCGGGATAACTAAGTTTTTTATCTTTGATCCAGGAGGAATTCAGATCGGTGACACGTGTGTTTTTGCTGAAATCATTACCGGAAACATAAAGCTCATTTGGGTTAGCCACCTCGGTTTTGGCATAAACCCACTCTCCGCTTTCCAATAAATTCAGCTGGGCAATACCGCTTTCAAAATCAGTTATCCGGGTAACTTTACCGCTGGCCACATCCAGTTTAAATACGGGAGTACCGCCGTTTGATTGCGCTGTAAACCATAGTGTTTTTTCATCGGGACTCCAGTTAAAATTCGAAGGTATCCGGTCAAAATCGATCTGCTTCAGACCTGAACCGTCACTGTTAACCAGAGTCATCCGACCGTAGTTTAACCCTCCGCCGGTGGCGGCCATTATTGTAACGACCTTATTTCCTGAAGGGGAAAGGTTGAATCCTCGAAATCCGGTTTCCTTTTGCTCCAGGATTGTTTTTTCGGAAAGATCAGACAGGTCAATCCGGATGATCCGGTTCTCGTTTTCCCGGTCGGGATGTTCAGCGACATCACTGGCGGAGCTCACATAAATACTTTTCCCGTCAGGGTGGTAAGTGGCTCCGCTGTAAGAAGTGTAACCTGATGATAAAGCCTTTTCTACTGCGTTTTCACGAACCTCAATCTCATAAAGATGATTGACAAAAATATCACCGTTCAGATTGGCTTCTCCCTGAAAATTGAGGCGGGTCAGTACTCTGACTTTCTTATCATCGGCATTTTTGTTCAGGTAGGCCCTGATCTCTTCCAGACTGCCATTGGGATCGGCTTTCACTTTTTTGTTTTTCAACAGATAGCTATCCGATGAAAAGCCCGGCTTCTCGAGGGAGAAAGGGGGCAGCTTTCGACCCGGATTCAATAGCGAATCATTGGCCAGATCATCGAGCTTTATATTTACACTGTAAAGAAGACGGGTACCGTCGGGACTGAAACGGGGCGAGGAGGCGCCGTATTTCGAGTGAGTAAGTTGCCAGGGCTCACCGCCACTAAGCGGAAGAATAAAAATCTGTGATTTATCTTTTGCCCGTCTTACAAAAGCCACGTACTTTCCGTCGGGAGAAAGCTGTGCCTGGCCTGCACCTTCCCTGGTAAGTGCAATACTGCTCTTACGGTCATCGGAAAGCAGGTAAAGACGTCCGGTATAATCGTACTCCTGTGGTTTCTCCTCGCTCTTTTCAACAGAGCTAACCGAATAAATAATTTTGTTTTTAGCAACAGACACCCCCGATACCTGCCTGATGCGGGTCAGGTCGGTCACCTGTATACGATCAGATTGAGCCTGTGATCCGAGAGATACAAGCAGAAGGAGAATAGTAATTTTTTTCATCAGGATTAAAATTCTAACATAAACACTCAACATCATTAGTCAACCTCAAATTCGGTATTGAGCTTGGTATCATCCAGTTCACCCTCCCACCGCGCGATCACCGCACTGGCCAGGCTGTTCCCGAATACGTTCACCGACGTACGGGCCATGTCCATCAGCTCGTCAATCCCCAGGATGGCCATTATGGGCCATAATGGCAAACCAAAAGTGGCGGCCGCACCGATCAGGATAACCAGCGAGGCCCTCGGCACACCGGCCACCCCTTTGGAGGTCAGCATTAAGGTCAGGCCCAGGAGCAGCTGTTCTCCGAACGACATGTCGATTCCCGCCGCCTGGGCCACAAATACGGAGGCCAACGAAAGGTATAGGGTGGTGCCGTCGAGGTTAAAAGTGTAACCGGTAGGTAAAACAAAAGAAACGATATGGCGCGGTACCCCTATTTTCTCCATGTTTTCCATGGCTTTGGGCAGGGCGCTTTCCGAGCTGGTAGTGGCAAAAGCGATGGATACGGGCTCAGAAACCGCCTTAAGGAAATTACGGATGGGTATGCGGCAAAACAGCATAACGGGAAACAACACTCCAATCACAAATACAATGAGAGCAACATACAGGGTAAGAAGCAACTTGCCCAGGGCAAACAGGATATCAATTCCCAGCTCGGCCGTAGAATGGGCTATGGCAGCCCCTACGCCGAAAGGTGCAAAATACATGACGATGTTGGTGAATTTGAACATGGTTTCTGCCAGGCTCTCTGAAAAATTCAGCATAGGCCGCTTCTTATCCTCCGGAAGAAGGGCCAGGGCTATCCCGAAAATAACGGAAAAGACCACGATAGGCAGAACCTGTCCTTCGGCCACCGCCTTGGCGATGTTCTCCGGGAAGATGTCGAGGATATGCTGTTGCCATCCGGGAGCGGGCGTATCGGGCAACTTCTCCAGAGTACCTTCCGGAACGTCTACTCCGGCAGTTTCCATCACACCGATCACCTCCTTCTGCAGTTCTTTTTTCTTAGACAAAGGAATATCACTGGAAAGGGTATGCGGAACGTCAATGTTTTTGCCGGCTTCGGTAATATTGATGGCCAGGAGCCCGATGATCAGGGCTATGGTGGTCACCACTTCAAAATAAACCAGTGACTTCCAGCCCATTCTGCCGAGCTGCTTCATATTTGAATGCCCGGCAATTCCCACCACCAGGGTGGCAAAGAGAATAGGTCCGATGATGGTTTTAATCAGCTTGAGGAAAACCTTACTCAGCACCTGCAGGTTAAGGGCCAGCTCCTTGAATTCAAAACCGATCTGGATCCCGATCACCATAGATACCAGTATCCAGGTCGTCAGAGACCGCTTCTTCAACGCATACAACACGGATGCGGCAGTAAATAACCACCATACCACTTTGAGTAGTGCAGGATTAACGGCCATAAGATGGTAGAAATTCAAAAGGGATACGATAGCTGCCAAAGTAAATGTGGCAAAGAGAGCAATCAACAGGTTTTTTTGATTCATATTTGTTGTTTTATGAAATAAGTCAGGTCTATAGGGGGTAAAAGTAAGAAAAAAATAGTGAAATGCGGTGAAGTCACTGAAAAAGCCCCTATATTTTTATCGGTTAAAAATACCGTTTATCGGTAATAATGAATGGCTTATCGAAAAGTGATTCGGCTGACTTTTATAGTGCTGTAGTTTTGACTCAGAAAATCAGGGAGCAGCAAGCTGCCGGAACTTAAAAATATATGAAAAAGCTATTACTACTATTATTTCTTCCGTTTATAACCCAGGCCCAGATCAGGATCCGCGGGAAGGTCACTGACAACCGGGGCGAAGCGCTTGCGTTTGCCAACGTATCCCTGTTAAATACCTACGACGGGGCCTCCACTGCCGAAGACGGAACTTTCAGTTTTCAAACCGACGAAAAAGGAGATTTTAAGCTGCAGGTCTCCATGATAGGTTACCACACGCTTGTGCGGGAAGTCACCGTGGCTGACGCAGACCTTACCCTGAACATGGAGTTGAAAGAAACCATTAACCAGCTGAACGCCGTGGTGGTATCGGCCGGGGTCTTCGAAGCGTCTGACAGCAAACGGATGGTCATGCTGAAGCCGCTGGATATCGTCACTACGGCCGGAGGCAATGCCGATATCACCTCGGTCATGCAGCTTTTGCCCGGTTCCACAAGGGTAGGAGAGCAGGAGGGGCTTTTTGTACGGGGTGGTTCGGCCCAGGAAACCAAGACGGTCATTGACGGTATGATCGTTCAGAACCCTTTCTTCAGCAGCACGCCGGATGTGCCCCAGCGCGGCCGCTTCGAGCCGTTCATGTTCAAAGGTACGGCTTTCAGCACGGGGGGATATTCCGCACAGTACGGACAGGCCCTGTCTTCGGTGTTGCTGCTTTCCACACAGGACCAGCTCGGCACCAACACGTCTACCACCGCCAGCATTAACCTGGCCGGAACCGGGGTTTCCCATACCCACAAAGGCTGGCTCACCGGTTCGGTGTACTATACCAACATCGCCCCGCTGCTGGCTTTGGTAAAGAACCGATTTGACTTTGAGACCGTGCCACAGGGGATAGGCACCAGTATGACCATCAACAAAAACCTGAAACGGAACAGCCATTTTAAGCTATATGGCACCTGGTCAAACAATGTATCGGCCATGAACCTGCCTTCGTACGATACGGCAGAGGGAACCTACCGCTTTTCCAACCGCAACAAAAACCTTTTTACCAACGCCTCTTACAAATACGTGTTCACAGACGAGACCTGGATCATGAACAGCGGGCTCTCTTATTCGAATAACAAAGACAACCTCGACGTTCAGGACTTCAATTCAGACCGGAGCGATGAGCGAACCCAGGCCCGCGTAGTTTTCACCAAATTATTCGGCAATTCAAATGCCAACTCCTTTAACTTCGGCGGCGAGACCCACTATATTTCGGTCGGCAACCGGTATTACGAATATGAGTTCGGCTTTGATGACAGCTATTCGGCACTTTTTGCCGAAACAGAAATGTATTTTACGCCTAAGCTGGCAGTAAGGCCCGGCCTTCGCTACGAATATACCTCCGTTCTGGGAGAAAGTAACCTGGCGCCGAGGCTGTCGGTGGCCTATAAGGTGGGCCAATTCGCCCAGTTTTCTTTTGCCGGAGGCCGGTTTTATCAAAATCCCGAAAAAGAATATTTGTATGTTAATCCCAACCTTACGTTTGAGCAGGCCGATCACCTGATATTGAACTACCAGGTGATCAAAAACCGGCGAACCTTCCGGACAGAGGTGTTTTACAAAAAATACGATAAGCTTGTAAAGGAAGAAACCGACTACTTTGATCCGAATCCCTACCGTTTTCCTACCTGGAATACCTCTAACACCGGAAAGGGCTATGCCCGTGGGTTTGATGTATTTTTCAGGGATGAAAAAGCCATTAAAAACGGCGACCTCTGGGTAACCTACTCTTTCCTGGATACCGAAAGAGAATTCAAAAACTACCCGAAACAGCTTACCCCTACTTTCGCGGCCAAACACAATATGAGCGTGGTCACCAAGAAATTCTTTACAAAACTCAGCACCAATGTGGGGTTGACCTATTCTTTTGCCTCGGGAAGACCGGTATATGCCCTCGCCGATGATTTTAAGCAGAAAGAGCTGACCAAACCGTTTCACTCGGTAAGCGTCATGGCGAGTAAGATCAAACAGACCCCCAACAGCTTCCTGGTATTTTATTTCCTGGTCGATAACCTGTTGGGAAGAGATAACATCTTCGGGTACCGTTATTCGCCTGACGGCAGTGAAAGATATGCTGTAAAGTCACCCATGAAGACCACCGTCTTTTTCGGGCTGGCCTGGACATTCGGGAAGCTGAACGGCCGGTCAAAAGAAGCCGATTTGAACTTTTAAACAATTTAAAACAGATACAATGATGAGAAAAATGCTTTTAGTGATGTTCCTTGCGGGTAGCTCGCTGGTGGTCAACGCCCAGAAAGAAAAGTACGAAGCTACCATGACGGAGCTGTCGGAAGTACTTCAAAATGAATACGAGAAGTCGCTCATGCCCACGATCAATAAAATGGAGCGGGTGGCCAATGCGGAGACAAAAGAATGGCTGCCTCAATATTGGGTAGCCTACGGTCTGATCAAGGAATCCTACATCACGACCAACACGGCGGAAAAAGATGTGGTGCTCGACAAGGCGGAAGAATATATAACGAAAGCAGAGGCTATTTCCCCGAAAAATGCGGAGATCGAAGTGCTGAAAGCTTACTTCAACTCAGCGCGCCTGGTGGTGGATCCGATGTCGCGGTGGCAGAAACACGGTGCGCTGTTTGAGCAGCATCTGGCTGAAGCCGCTAAACTCGACCCGCAAAACCCGCGGGCCGACTACCTGAGAGCAACCAACCTCTTCTATACACCTGAGGCTTTCGGAGGCGGGAAAGAAAAGGCAAAGCCCTACTTTGAAAGTTCGTTAAAGAAATCCGGGGCATTTAAGTCACCCAACAGCTATTCACCCACCTGGGGAAAAACAGAATCGGAATATTTTCTGGGGCAGTAGTAAGGTCGACTGAAAGGAGGAAGGTTTGGGTTCCATCAGAGTCTCTCGCAGAGGACTCTGATGCCTTTAGATAGCACAGAAGAGTCCTTTTTTTCAAAGAGACTCTGCCGGGATCTAGGGTTCCATCAGAGTCTCTCGCAGAGGACTCTGATGCCTTTAGATAATACAGCAGAGTCCTTTTT
>CAZLXI010000053.1:0-24793 GCA_964563435.1 uncultured Lacihabitans sp. | reverse complement strand
GGAAGGTAGACCTGGGAGCGGCCATGAAGCAGCTTTCCCGGATGGACGAAAAGCAGCTTCAGGGCCTGATGAAGATGCTGAATGCTTCCGGCGGAAAAAAGCAACTGCCGGAGATCAACCCGGATTTTTACGAATTGAGTGATAAGCTGACGCCGGAGCAGCGGGCCTTACAGTTAAAGGTACGTAACTTCATGGAGACGGAAGTGGCGCCTATTGTCAACGATTTCTGGCTTCGCGACGAGTTTCCCTATGACCTTATTCCGAAGATGGGGGAGCTGAGGCTCGCCGGCATTACCTATAAAGGTTATGACTGCCCCGACCTGCCCTTCCTGATGGAGGGGGTTCTGGCCATGGAAATGGCGCGGGTAGATTCTTCCATAGCTACTTTTTTCGGTGTTCAGAGCGGTCTGACCATGGGTTCCATATATATG
Organism: uncultured Lacihabitans sp.; assembly: GCA_964563435.1. Lineage (GTDB taxonomy): Bacteria > Bacteroidota > Bacteroidia > Cytophagales > Spirosomataceae > Leadbetterella. The sequence continues at coordinate 24,362 of CAZLXI010000053.1, read as the reverse complement.
TGTGGCTCAGAAGAGCAAAAGCAGGAGTGGTTACCCGCCATGAACCGCATGGAAAAGATCGGGGCATTCGGCCTGACCGAACCGGAGGTAGGCTCGGGGGCGGCCGGCGGGCTGACCACTACCTGTAAGCAAACCGCCGACGGCTGGGTGCTGAACGGGCAGAAGAAGTGGATCGGCAACGCCACTTTTGCGGATGTGGTGGTGATATGGGCGCGGAATGTGGCCGACGGGGAAGTAAAAGGTTTCCTGGTGCGCAAGGATAACCCCGGTTTTAAGGTGGAGAAGATCCGGGGCAAGATGGCGCTCAGGATCGTGCAGAACGGACTGATCACCCTGACCAACTGCGTGGTGGAGGAAAAAGACCGTTTGCCGAATGCCAATTCTTTTAAAGATACGGCCAATGTTTTACGGATGACCCGCGCGGGGGTTGCCTGGATGGCGGTAGGGTGTGCCCGGGGCGCCTATGAAAATGCTTTGGTTTATACCCAAAACCGTAAGCAGTTCGGCAAGCCCATCGCCGCTTTCCAGCTGATCCAGAATCACCTGGTAGAAATGATCTCCAACCTTACAGCCATGCAGACATTGGTTTTCCGCTTATCGGAATTGCAGGATCTCGGACTGCTCAAAGACGAGCACGCTTCATTGGCCAAGGTTTTCTGTACATTAAGGACGCGTGACATTGTACGCGGTGCCCGCGAAGTCATGGGCGGCAACGGGATCCTGCTGGATTATAACGTGGCCCGTTTTGTGGCGGATGCCGAAGCCATTTATTCGTATGAAGGAACCAAGGAGATCAATACGTTGATCGTGGGAAGGTCTATTACGGGCTTTAGTGCGTTTGTGTGACGGGAATAAATTGTACAAAACCAATAATTAGTATAAAAAATAAAAAAAATTCATATCTCGGGCATATTATTGTTGTTTTATTAAATATTCTATGGCAATTTTACGAATTAACCAATCAATAACTATTAACTTTTATGATTAAAAGAATTACTTTACTATTAGTAATGGTGTTCATGGGAGTAGGATTAACCTATGGACAGTCAGAAGTAAGAGGGGTGGTAACATCTGTGGACGACGGGTTTGGTGTACCCGGAGTAAGTGTGGTAGTAAAAGGCACTACTACAGGTGTTCAGACCGATGCTTCCGGAAATTACGTAATCAGGAACGTTCAGGCGGGCGCTACCCTGGTTTTTAAGGCCCTGGGATTTGTTACCCAGGAGATTGCCGTTAATGGCCGTGCTACAATTAATGTCAGCCTTCAGTCGGATGAAAAAATGCTGGAGGAGGTACTTGTTATCGGTTATGGTACTGTCTCAGCAGACAAGCACGTGGGATCATCTGTACAGATAGGTGCAGATAAAATCAGCAACCGTCCTATGGCCAATGCACTGAATGCAGTGATTGGAGCTGCCCCAGGGGTGCAGACCACTTCACCGGGAGGTGCGCCGGGTCAGGCTCCTAGCATTCGTGTGAGAGGTTTCGGGTCGATCAATGCCTCAAATGATGCACTTTATGTGGTAGATGGTGTACCCTACAGTGGAGGTTCAGCTAATATAAACCCGGATGACGTAGAATCTATTTCAATTTTGAAGGATGCCTCTACTACTGCGATCTATGGTTCAAGAGGTGCTAACGGTGTAGTATTGATCACGACAAAGAGAGGAAAACAGGGAAAAAACAACCTGAATTTCCATGCTTCTGCCGGTACAATTGCAAGAGGGTTACCGGAATACGAGACAGTAGATGCCTATCAATATTATCCGTTAATGTGGGAAGCCTACAGAAATACCCTTATGTATGGGTCAAGAATTCCTAAGGAGGCCGCAAATCAGATAGCTGCAGGAACGCTGACCAACTATAACGGAAGCAATTACAGCGGTATTCACAGTATGCTGAGATACAATCCTTTCAATGTAGCCAATAACCAGATCGTAGATGCTAACGGAAACCTGAATCTGAGCGCCAAACTGATTTACCCGGAAGATCTTGATTGGGCAGGAGCCATTCAGGGTGGCGGTAAGAGCCGTCAGAATTATTCATTAACGTATGATGGAGGCAGCAATAAGGGTAACTATTTCTCTTCTTTTGGTTACACAAAAGAAGAAGGTTACCTGACGAAATCCAGCCTGGAAAGATGGACCGGTAGGGTGAATGCCGAATCGCAGGCAACCAACTGGCTGAAAGTAGGACTGAACGTGAACGGTACTTTCCGTTTGGGTAGAGGTGCCACTTCTTATTCAGGATCTTCTTTCGTGAACCCGTTTTATTATTCAAGATATGCCGGACCGATCTACCCTATTCATGCACATGATCCGAACACCGGTGAGTATATACTGGATGGTGACGGTAACAAGACTTATGACCGGGGAGACTCAAGACCTTATTCATCCGGCCGTCATGCTATCTGGGAAAATGAGTTGAATGAAAGAATGGTTACTCAAAGCGCGCTGGGAGGAAGAACCTTTGCTACACTTACTCTACTGCCCGGATTGAAAGCAACCACAAACCTGAGTCTTGATTATCAGACTATTCATGACAGAGAGTTCAATAACAGTGTTATCGGTGACGGTGCTCCGGCCGGACGTGCCTATTCTGATTTCTTCGGAACACGGTCTGTCACCTGGAACCAGATTCTCGAATATGAGAAGAATGTGGGTAAAAACAATTTTGTATTACTGGGCGGACATGAATCTTATGCTTTGAAATACAATGAAATGACAGGTGGACGTATAGGCCAGGTAGTAGACGGCGTTATTGAACTCGTAAACTTCTCGGAAGTACTTACTATCAGTGGTTATGAAGATAATCATACGATTGAATCCTATTTTTCCCGTTTGAACTGGGACAATGACGGAAAATACATGGCTTCACTTTCATTGCGTAGAGATGGTAACTCCCGTTTTGCACCTGATGTGCGTTGGGCCAACTTCTGGTCTGTTGGCGGAGCCTATAACATTGTAAAAGAAAACTTCTTTAATGTTCCGTGGGTTAATATTCTGAAGATAAGAGCATCTTACGGTCAGGTTGGTAACGATGCGGGTATCGGATATTATCCATACCACTCACTGTACACCCTGGGCCGTAACAACGCCGGAGCTCCCGGTTTCACTCAGTCCAATATTCCTAACCGTGATCTTACCTGGGAAACGGGTAAAAACTTTGATATCGGAGTTGACTTCGGTCTCTTTAACAGAAGATTGTCAGGTTCGGTGGAGTACTTTAACAGGGTTACAGACGGTCTGATCTTCGGTGTGCCGGTGGCTTTCCAGAACGGTGGTACTACCAGCGCCAACGGGTTTTCCATTAACAAAAACATAGGAAGCCTGTACAACAAAGGGATTGAAATTCAGCTGAACGGTAACATCATTGATGCAGGAGACTTCTCTTATGATGCAACATTGAACTTTACCACATTTAAGAACAAAATCACTAAAATGCCTGCTGACCAGCCTCTGATTATATCCGGTACCAAAGCATACAGTGTGGGACGTTCGATCTATGACTTCTACCTGAGAGAATTTGCAGGTGTGGATCAGGAAACAGGATTGGCCCTGTACAAAACCAATCAAATTACCTCTAATACGCGTGTAGTAGGTAGTGATACTCTTACTACAGTGATTGGAGAAGCTAATCTGCGGTATACCGATCAGACTTCTATCCCTGATTTTTATGGTTCTATGAATCATACGCTTAGATACAAAGGATTTACTTTAGGTGTATTATTTACCTACCAGGTGGGAGGAAAAGTATATGATTCCGTATACGGTACTCTGATGAACTCAGGAAGCTACGGTAGTGCCATGCACGTGGATCTGCTGGGCAGGTGGACAGAAGAAAACTCTACCAGCAATATTCCCAGACTTGATCAGGCAAGAAGTGCTGATATTTCCGGAGCATCTACCCGTTGGATTACAAGTGGCTCATATTTCCAGTTAAACAATGTTTCATTGTCGTATGACCTGCCTAAGAATGTAATTTCAACATTCAAAGCGCAGAACGCAAGTGTTTATGTTACCGGTGAAAACCTTTATCTGGGCTCGGCAAGAACCGGGATGAACGTAACAGGATCATTTGCCGGTACAGTTGACAACAGTTATAACTTTAACAAAGTTTTTACGGCGGGAGTTAAAGTAGGATTTTAAAACTTTTTGAAAAATTATGAAGATCAGAATATTATTAGCAACACTGGTTTTAGTCGGAGTAATGTCTTCCTGTGAGAAAGACTATCTCGAAACTAAACCTACAAGTCAGACCTCAACGGCTGATGCATTCAGTACGACCAAGAATGCCTGGGCGGCGGTAAACGGTATCCACCGTTACATGTTTTCCCAGATATTTGGTCAGCAGTCTCAGGGGGGACAATCCGGAAATATGCTTTATAGTGATATCTACGGTGAAGATGTGGTATTCCCTAATGTTTCCAACACCTGGTTACTCCAGGAATACCAGTGGTTAGCCCATACCAACCCCTCCAGGTATTCAAATCTTTATCATTACGGCTTTTATTATGCAATAATAGGGAATGCCAACATGATTATCGCTAATATTGATGGTGCTATAGGTGAGCAAAGAGAGAAAGATGCCATTAAGGCACAGGCCCTGACTTACAGGGCGTGGTCTTATTTCAATCTGGTTCAGTTGTATGGAAAAAGATTTGCTGCCGGACAGGCGAACAGTGATCTGGGAGTTCCTTTAGTGTTGGAACCTGTTACTGAGCCTGCTCCAAGAAATACGGTGGGTGAGGTTTATACCCAGGTGGAAAAAGATATTAACGATGCTATCGCCCTGTTTACTTCATCTAATTATACAAGGCCGAATAAATCCAACTTTAATATCAACGTAGCCAAAGGAATCAAGGCACGTATTGCGTTAACCAAGCAGGATTGGGCTACGGCTGCACAGATGGCCAGAGAAGCAAGGACAGGATATCCGCTGATGTCGAGAGCGGATTATGTAAGAGGGTTCAACAATTATGATAATGCAGAATGGCTATGGGGCTCCAGAATTATCTCGGCAGAAACTAACTATTTCTATTCGTTCTTCGCCTATATGTCGATGAACTTTAATTCAACGGCTATCCGGGCTACTCCGAAGACCATCTTCTCTGTTCTTTATGACAAGATTTCGGCCACAGACATCCGGAAGACTTTGTTCGACCCTACAGGTACCAATACCGCTGAATTTCCGTTGCCGGCTTCGAATTACTTAAGGGTACCGTACCAGCATAAGAAATTCCTGGTAGTGGATCCGGCCAACAGTATCGGCGACGTGCCTTACATGAGAGCAGCTGAACTGTACCTGATCGAAGCAGAAGCGCTGGCAGCACAGAACAGAGATAACGACGCGGCTACCGTTTTACATGAAATGGTAGTGGCCCGTGACCCTTCTTATGTGAAATCAACCAATACCGGAGCGGCTTTGCTGGAAGAGATCCGGGTTCAAAGGAGGATCGAATTATGGGGTGAAGGTTTCCGTTTCTATGACCTGAAGAGAACCGATGCCAAACTGGACAGAAGAGGCGGAAATCACAATGCCGGATTCACCAGTGGAGCAATGGAAGTGGAGCCGGGCGACAAGAGATGGCAGCTTCCAATTCCGCAGGCTGAAATTGAAAGGACTAACGGGTTGGTGGTACAGAATCCGCTGTAATCTTAGTGAAGAGTTATTAGTTAAGGAGGCTGTCTTAAAGGACAGCCTCTTTTTTTTTGCAGGAGTAAATTTGACTTACACCAATTTTTTGTCTTCAAAGATATCCTTTACTGCAAATTTTAAATCCGGAAACAGGTAGGAACTGATGTCATCATCTTCTGTGAATTTTGCAAGAACTATGTATTGGCCGTTTCGAAGAATATTAACAATGATGACCTTATCTTTAGGGTTTATTAACCAGTATTCTTTTACTTCATTTTCCTCATAGAGCTTAAATTTAATTCCTATTTCCTTTTTGGTATTACCGGGAGAAAGGATCTCTATGACCAGATCAGGTGCGCCTATGCATCCACGGTCATCCATTTTATCAGGAGAGCATATTACGCACAAATCCGGCTGTACCACGGTGAAAACTGTTTCATCACTAATCTGCTTTTTGTAATCCGGGAGGCGTACGTCAAAGGGAGCAGCATATAATTCACATCGTTTGTCCTCAAAAAAGGCCCCTATTTTCATTGTAAGACGGTGGGATATTTTTTGATGTATCCTGCTGGGGGCACTCATTTTGTGAATGAAACCTTTGATCAGCTCCACTCTTTCCTCAAACTTCCATCGGAAATAGTCGGCGTAAGAATACCGTTTCGACAGATCCAGCTGGTCAAGAGACAAAATTTCAGAAAGGTAAGCTACCGGCGGCTCTTGTGCTATGTTTTCCGCCCTTTCAAACAGCTCTCTATCAAAAACTTCTTCTCCAATAAATTTAAGTTCAGGATACAGAACAGACCGGATCTCATCCTCTTCCGAAAAAAGTTTTCCTGTATACTTTCCGTTCTTCAGGGAATAAACTAAAATGATCTTAAGCTCAGGATGCACTAACCAATACTCTTTAACCCCCTTTTCTTCATAAAGCTTAAACTTAATTCCCGCTTCTTTTTTGACGTTACCGGGAGAAAGGATCTCTATGACCAGGTCTGGTGCACCGATGCATCCGCGATAATCTATTTTCCCTGGATCACAAATCACGCCGAGATCAGGCTGAACTACATTGAAAACTTCTTTATCATCCGTCTGCCCTGGGGAGTCAGGAAGGCGTACGTCATAAGGAGCGACAAATAGTTTACATTGTTTGCTTTCAAATAAAGCGTTCATTTTAATGGTAAGACGCTTAGATACTTTTTGATGACCCCAATCGGCTGCACTCATTTCGTAGATATAGCCATCGATCAGCTCCACTCTATCCTCCAATTTCCACTGGTAATAATCGGCATAAGTGTACCGTTTGGACCGATCGAGCTGATTCAAAGATAAAATTTCAGATTCCATAGTTCGTTGTTTTTTTTACAAAGTTACGGGAGTCCATACCTCCATTTGCTTCCGTATAAATAAGAAAAAAGTTATCCAAAAACAAAAAACAGCGAACAAAGACAAATGCTGTAAAAGGCTTTGCCTCTCTTTTCTGAACCACATTAGGCATACAAGGCATATAAGCTTTACATATAAGTTTTTTGTCTTGTTATGTTTAGCTTCTTGTATGACTTATATGTCTAATGTGGCTCAGAAAAAAGGCGAAGCCGTCACTGCTACTAAAACTCCACTTCTCCAAGTCCTTCTCTTACCACCTCAAACTGCTGCGGATCAGTGCAGTCGATAATCGTAGAAGGAATGATACCGCTCCAGCCGCCGTCGATAATGATGTCGGCCAGATACTGGTTTTCTTCATAGATCACTTCTATTTCATTGGGGTATTCCAGTATGTTCTCCTCATCGTACTTCACGGAGGAGGTAATAATGGGTTTCCCTAATTCCCGTATCAGGATCTGGGGGATATGATGGTCAGGTACCCGTATACCGATGGTTTTCCGGTTGGTTTGCAGGATCCTGGGAAGCTCATTGGTGGAAGGAAGAATGAAGGTATAAGGGCCGGGCAGGTACTGTTTCATCAGGCGGAATGCCTCATTGGAAACCCGGGCATAGGTAGCAATATCGCTCAGGTCATGGCAAACGATAGAGAATTTGTTCTGGTTGGGCTTTATTCCTTTGATCCTGCAGAGCTTCTCCACCGCTTTGGTGTTGTAGGTATTGCAACCCATAGAATATACGGTATCGGTGGGGTAGATGATGATCCCGCCGTCTTCCAGGCATTCAACCACCCGTCTGATCTTCCGCATGTCCGGGTTTTCCGGAATAATTTCGATGAGCTCAGCGGCCATTCAGTTTGGTATTATGAAGGTCTGAGTAATTGATGACCAGATTACACAGGACCCTGACCCCGTTTTTAAAGCCGGATTCGTCAAGATAGAAGTCAGGGGTATGATGCGGTGCTGCCATTTCTGCCGGGGTTTCAGGAGGGCGTCCGCCAAGGAAAAAGAACAGGCCGGGCACCTTTTCCTGGTAATAGCTGAAATCTTCCGCACCCATGACCACGGGAATCTCCCTGACCATGTCTTTCCCAACGGTCTCCAAAAAAGTAGGCACCATCAGTTGGGTGAGCGCTTCGTCATTGACCGTTACCGGGTAGCCCGGAATGATCTTCACCTCCGCTTCACACTGGTTGGCTGCTGCAATGTTACGCGCAATGGCCTCGATCCGTTTATGTACAAAGATCCGCTGCTCACGGGTGAGTGTACGGATGGTACCGATCATTTTGACCGACTCGGGAATAATATTATGCCGGATGCCCCCGTGAATGGCCCCTACGGTAACCACCGCCGGCGCCTCTATCAGCTTCACATTCCGGGAAACCACCGTCTGGAGTCCGTTAACGATCTGGGCGGAGGTAACCACCGGGTCTACGCCGTCCCAGGGATACGCTCCGTGGGTCTGCTTACCTTTCACCGTAATTTCAAGCTCATCCACGGCCGCCATGGTAGGCCCAGGCTTATAGGAGATCATACCGGCAGGAGTGGGGGAGTTGATGTGCAGGCCGAAGATCACATCTACTTTGGGGTTTTCCAGTACACCGGCCCGGACCATGCCGTCTGCTCCGAAGGGCACGCTCTTGTCCTGCACGCCTTCCTCGGCCGGCTGGAATATAAACTTCACGGTGCCGGCGATATCTTTCTTCATACCGGCGAGGATCTCCGCCACGCCCATAAGAATGGCCACGTGGCTGTCGTGACCGCACGCATGCATTACGCCCGTTTCCTGGTCGTTGTAAATGGTCTTTACCACCGACCTGAAAGGTACATCCACTCTTTCGGTTACCGGAAGGCCGTCCATATCGGCCCGGAGGGCGATCACCGGACCGGGCTTTCCCCCTTTAAGTATCCCCAGAACCCCTGTGAAGGCGATGTTTTCTGTCACTTCCAGGCCGAGAGAACGCAGGTGGCCGGCTACGATCTTTGCTGTTCTTACCTCCTGGTTACCAAGCTCGGGATGCTGATGGAAGTCTCTCCGCCATTCAATTACTTTCTTTTCTATTTTGTCGGATTCTGTTATGACCCTTTGTTTAACGGCATTCTGGCCGAAACCGGTAAATGCCAGGCTGCCCAGAAGAATGCCGTAAAGTATCTTTTGTTTCATGAGATCAGGGTTTGATGACGCCGTACACCGCTTCGGGCCGGTCAGTTGACAATATATCCACCCCCAAATCTATATAATTTTTATAAACTTTATTGCCCTGTACAGCAGCTTTTTTGTCGAGATTCCCCAAAACCCCCAGAATAACGGGAATGCCTTTGGTGTGGAGGAATCCGATCAGTGTTTTGTCGGGCTCATTGACCCCGATAAAAGCCACCATATTGCGGTCCGGGACACCCAGCTGATGAAGCCGCTCATAATCTTCCGGCTTCATGATGGTCACGGAGATCATGAGGTTCGGGTTCAGCTCATAAACTTTGCGGGCATCTGTCGCATTGTAGGTAATGATAACCGCGAAATTCTCTGCTTTTGCCTTTCTGACCGATTCGATCACCTTTTCAAACGGTGTTCCCCGCTTTACATCCAGTGTGAACAGAACTTTATTCTTCCCCCATTGTAAGGCCTGATCCAGGGTAGGAATGCGGTAGGGGCTTACCGTTCCGAAATTGTCTTTGATGTAAAGCGATTGCAGATAGGCCCAGTCCTTCTCCGCGGTTTTTCCCGTACCGGTGGTGGTCCTGTCGAGTGTGTTGTCATGCATCATATATAAGACCGAATCCACTGACATGACGATGTCACATTCGATGATGCAGGGCATCAGCCGGGCGAAATGCTCAAATGATTCCAGGCAGTTTTCCGGGTATCCGGGTATTTCGCCGCCGCCCCGGTGAACCGAAACCATCGGGAAATGAGCATTTCCAGGCGTGAAATACGCAAAAGCAGACCGGGGTTCCGGGATGAAAGTGCGGGGAGTACGGCAAGCGGAAAATAAGGTAAATAAGAATACCAAATAAAGAATTTTTCTCACGGATGAAAGTAATTTTGTGTTCGAAAGATACCAACAGGAATTCGAAAAGCCCGTTTTTTGTGTAAATCTTACGTTTTTTACAGGAAATGTAGTTGTTTTTAAAATTTGTTTGTATATTTGCACCTCGAAAAATGGATAAAGTTATATAGTAACAAATGGCAAATCATAAATCAGCTCTTAAAAGAATCAGATCAAACGAAGCGAAAAGACTAAGAAATCGCTATCAGCATAAAACCGCCAGAACTGCGATCAGGAAACTGAGAGCACTGACCGATGCTATCGAAGCATCTTCATTGCTGAAAACCGTATCTTCTATGGTAGACAAGCTGGCCCGTAAGAATGTGATTCATAAGAATAAGGCAGCTAACTTAAAGTCGTCTCTGACAAAGCATGTCAATGGCTTAGCGGCTTAAAATTGATAGAATTTTTAGCAAAGGGCTGACCGAAGGGTCAGCCCTTTTTTTATACCTTGTGGGCTCAAATGAATCCCATGTATTACAATATTGCAAAAAAGCCCATCAAGCACTGGGCGGAAGATGACCGGCCCCGCGAAAAACTCATGATGAAGGGTAGTTCAGTCCTGTCAGACGCAGAACTTCTGGCTATTCTTATCGTGAAAGGTACAAGAACGAACTCGGCTTTGGACCTGGGCAAGATCATCCTTGGAATGGCTGATTATGATCTCAATAAGCTGGCCCGGCTTAACGTGGAGGATCTGACCCGGATCCAGGGTATAGGGAAGGCCAAGGCGGTAGGGATTATTGCCGCTTTAGAATTGGGCCGGCGAAAAAGAAATGAGAGGGTGGGAGACCCCAAGATCGTCAGGAGCTCCAGGGAAGCGTATGAGCATTTTAAACCCTTGCTGCTTGATCTGTCACATGAAGAATTCTGGATGGTATGTCTAAACCGGAGGATGGAGGTAAAAAAGACGGTGAAGGTAAGCAGTGGCGGCTTGAGCGGTACTTTTGTAGATTCCCGGATCATATTCCGGTACGCCCTGCAGAACTTAAGTAACACCATCCTGCTTTGCCACAATCACCCCTCCGGTAACCTGAACCCCAGCGAAGAAGATCTCCGCTTAACGCAAAAAATCAAAGCGGCGGCGAAATATCTTGAAATTAATATTGCAGATCATATTATATTTACGAATGAAGGCTATTTTAGCTTTACAGACAACGGAGTGCTTTAGGAAAGTGAACAGCGATGAAATTATTTCCCGTTCCGGAATATTCACAACAAAAAAGAAAAGAACCATGACCGAAATAACTCTCCAACAGCTCAAAGAGGGCTTCAAAGACCGGGAAATCGTAGATGTAAGGGAAAGAGAAGAATTTGTTGGGTTCAATATCGGCGGAAGGAATATTCCTGCCCATGAGATAAATTATTTTCTCCCTGAGCTGGAGAAGGAAGATAAGCTGGCGGTTATTTGCTCCAATGGACTGCGAAGCAGCATAGTAGCCAGAGTCTTACAGAAGAAACTACCTACTATACCCGTTTTCCACCTGACACACGGTATTATTGAAACGTAAAGTACCTTAAAAGGTACCGGACCCGATTAATCCCGGGTAACGTACGGTTATGATGCCGTATCAGTTTTTGTATTTCCGGTCATTTTTTACGAGCCATTTTCCTACAATGAACGAGCTCACTAATAAAACCACGAAGAATGTGATGGGTAACCAGGTGGGAAATTGATATCCGAACATACGTTTAAATTCTTTTTGTGCAAAACTAATATAAAAAACATAGTTTCGAAAGAAGAAATGATAGCAAATTAAAAAAGGGACCGGATGCTGAAGTAAAGCAGCAGACCCACCACAGCCCAGGCCCCTCCCTGAAGCGCTTTTGAAATACGGATACCGCTCAGAGTCTTATTTTTGATCAGAGAGACCAGCACTACCGTTAAGCCGAGAGGCAAGATGAACCCGTTGAGGTAGCCGGCAAAAACCAGGAGGCTGACGGGTTTCCCGAAAAGGATATTAATGAGAAGGGAAACGGCAATAAAGACCAGCACTCCTGCTTTCTTGTATTTGGTAAAGCCCGGATGAAGGTCTTTCAGGAATGCCAGGGAGGTGTAGGTAGCGCCTACTACCGAAGTAATGGAGGCCGCCCAGATCATCATGCCGAATAAAACCCCGCCCCGGCTACCGAAATAGCCTGAAAATACGGAAGCAGTAGGGTTTTCGGGATTAAGGGCCAGCCCGGCCAGTACCGGGGAGAGCACTCCGATGAAAAGGAAATACCGGAAAAAGCCGGTGAAAAGAATACCCCGGTAGGCGCTTCTTTCTACCTGGCGTGCATTTTCTTTCCCGGTCACACCGGCATCCAGCAACCGCTGCGCCCCGGCAAAGGTAATGTACCCGCCAACGGTGCCCCCTACCAGAGTAATAGTGGCCCGTACGTCTGTCTTTTCAGGGAGTAAAGTGAACCGCAGGGCTTTGAGAAGATCCACATCGGCCATGACCACCATGGCCACCAGGAGGGTTACCATCACCAGGGCCATCCCTTTCATAAAAATATCCAGCTTGGGCAGAAAATTGTCAGAATAGAAAATGACGGCAGCAATCACTGAAGAAATCACTGTACCCTGAATTACCGGCATACCGAACATAGCGTTCATTCCCATACCCGTGCCGGCAAGATTCCCGATGTTAAAGACCAGCCCGCCGAAGGCGATGGATATAATAAGAAATTTGCCCAGGCCCTGCACCAGAGACTCCGCCAGCTGCTGTACGGGTGAATTGGCAAAGGTAAGAGCTCTCCAGATGGTTACCTGGGCGATAATGTCAATGACCACGGAAAGCAGGATGACAAATCCGAAATTATAGGCCAGCTGTTCCGTAAATACGGTGGTCTGGGTAAGAAAGCCCGGCCCGACGGCCGAAGTAGCCATCACCATAGTGGCCGCAAGCAGGTCTTTTCGCGAGGTTTTCAATCTATCCTGATTTTCCTCTAAAATTAGCATCTAAAGGATACAAAAACCTATTTTTGGTCTATTAATTGGATAGAATTATCCACACCAACGCTTCTTTTGGCCAGAATAGCGTTATTTTAGCATCTTATCCATAGTTTCCGGAACCTTTAACATCTTTATGAGACCTTTGATTTATGCAGGCCTGATTATTCTGGCCCTTATTTTGGTAAAATTCCTGTTTTTCAGTAGTAAACCGGACCCCGCAGCTTCAGGAGGCGGTGCTAAAAGACCTTCTGGCCCCCGGTTGAATACGGTGGTGGTGGGCTATGAGGAGACCGCAAGGTCTATCTCGGTTTCGGGCTCTACCGTGGCAAATGATCATGTGGAGATCAGAAGTGAGATCTCGGGTATTATCACGAGGCTCAACATTCCAGAAGGTGGAGTGGTACAAAAGGGCTTCCTGATCGCCAAGATCAAAGATGACGATATCCTGGCCCAACTGAAGAAAATTGAGCTGGAAGAAGCACTGGCGGCACAGACGGAAGCCCGTCACCGGAAACTGCTCGACATCAATGCGATCAGTAAAGAGGAGTATGAGATTTCCCAGAACAAGGTGCTGACCCTCCAAGCCGACAAGGACCTGCTGAAGGTGCAGTTGAGCCGTACCGAGATACGGGCGCCGTTTACCGGCAAGCTCAGCCTGAAGAATATTTCCCTGGGAGCGTACATCACCCCGGCCAATGTGATCACCACACTTACCCAGTTTAATCCCATCAAGATCGATTTTACTACGCCGGAGCGTTATATTAATGATATTCGTGTAGGCAGTACAATTCGTTTTAAGACCGACAGCTCCCCGGAGACGCATACTGCCACCGTGGCAGCCATTGATCCCGCGATTGATGCCAGCTTACGAAGCTTAAAGGTTAGAGCCCTGGCACAGAACCCCGGCAATACGCTGATCCCGGGAATGTTCGTTAACGTGATGGTGGATATTAACCGGAGCCGGTCTATTATGGTTCCTACTGAGGCTGTGATCCCTGTGGTAGACGGTATGGAGGTTTTTGTCAAGCGGAACGGAAAGGCGGAGATCGTGAAAGTAGAAACAGGATTCCGGGATGTGAGCAAAGTGGAGGTCCTGAAAGGACTTAGTGTTGGTGATACGCTGATTACAAGCGGATTAATTACTTTAAAGGCCGGAGACCCGGTAACATCGAACTAAGATCATGTCAATTTCAACCTTATCGATCAAGAGACCCGTACTGGCCATCGTGCTTAACCTCATGATCATGCTGTTTGGGGTTATCGGGTATAATTACCTGGGAGTACGGGAGTTTCCTTCCGTGGATCCGCCCATTGTCAATGTGAGCACCACTTACCCGGGGGCTAATGCCGACATTATAGAGTCACAGATCACAGAACCCCTCGAAAAAGCGCTGAACAGTGTGGAGGGGATACGTTCCGTATCTTCGTCTTCCAACCAGGGCCGTTCCAATATTACGGTGGAGTTTAACCTGGGCATGGACATGGAGAAGGCTACCAATGATGTGCGGGATAAAGTAACGTCAGCGGTGTCACAGCTTCCCCGGGATATCGATGGCCTGCCGGCCGTACGTAAGGCGGATGCCAACTCCGATGCTATCCTTTCTTTCAGTCTGCAGAGCGACAGGCGGGGGATTCTGGAGATGTCCGACTTTGCCGAGAATACCATTGCACCCCGTTTGGAGACCATAGAGGGCGTGAGCGAGATCCGTGTCTGGGGGATGAAAAGGTACTCCATGCGGATCTGGATGAACCCCGATAAAATGACCGCCCTGGGCGTGACCACGCAGGATGTACGCGCGGCCCTCGACCGGGAGAACGTGGAGCTTCCTTCCGGGAAGCTGCAGGGTAGCGCTACAGAGCTGGTGGTAAAGACCATCGGTCGCTTTAGCACCGTGGAGGATTTCAATAATATGATCGTGAAGAATGTGGGGGAAAGTAATGTGCGGCTCCGCGACATCGGTTATGCCGAGCTGGGAGCGGAAAACCCGGATACCATCCTTCGACTGAACGGGATCCCCATGAACGGAATTGCCATTCAGCCGCAGCCGGGCGCCAATTACCTCGACATCGCGGAGGAAGCCTATAAGCGGAAAGCGGAAATAGAAAAGACCCTTCCTGAAGATATTAAGATGGGGGTGATCTTTGACAGCACCATTTTTATCAAGCAGTCGGTTACCGAGGTGGCGGAGACTATCCTGATCGCCATCGTACTGGTAGTGATCATTATCTTCCTTTTTTTCAGGGACTGGATTGTGGCCTTCCGGCCGCTGATCGATATCCCCGTCTCTCTCATCGGTACATTTTTTATTATGTACCTGTTCGGATTTTCGGTGAATGTGCTTACCCTGCTGGCTATTGTGCTGGCTACGGGCCTGGTGGTGGATGACGGTATCGTGGTGACCGAGAACATCTATAAAAAGATAGAAGCGGGGATGAACCCCATAGAAGCCTCTATCAAGGGCTCCAATGAGATCATTTTTGCGGTAATCTCTACTTCCATTACCCTGGCCGCAGTATTCCTGCCGGTGATCTTTATGGAAGGTTTTGTAGGAAAGCTGTTCATGGAATTCGGGGTGGTTCTGGCCAGTGCAGTACTGATATCGGCGTTTGTGTCGCTTACGCTTACGCCCATGCTCAATGCTTACCTCAACAGGAAGGAGATCAAGCGAACCCGCTTTTACGAAGCCACCGAACCTTATTTCGAGAAGATGGAAAGCAACTATAAATCCAGCTTATCGAATTTCCTTTCCAAAAAGTGGATGGTGGGTCCCATTATGGTGGTAGTGCTGGCCCTCCTGCTTTTCTTTGGAAGTAAACTGAATTCAGAGCTGGCGCCCCTGGATGACAGAAGCAGCTTGTCGCTGAACTTTCTGGGGCCGGAAGGAATGTCTTATGACGCCATGGACTCCTTTATACAACAGGTGACGGCGGTGATCAGAGATTCTGTTCCTGAAGTCACCGGTGTTATGTCGGTAACATCACCCGGTTTTTCGGGTTCGGGCGGGGCCAATACGGGATTTGGAAGGGTAATGCTGTCTGATAAAAGCGACCGTGAACGGTCACAGGGAGATATCGCCAACTATTTGACCAACCTTACCCGGCACTTTACCATCGGAAGGAGTTTTATAAACCAGCAGCAGACCATTTCGGTCAGCCGGCGGGGGGGGCTGCCGGTAGGTTATGTGATTCAGACCCCTAACCTGGAGAAAATGCGGGAATACCTGCCCAAATTTATGGACCTGGTGGAGAAAGATCCAACCTTCCCGATCTCTACGGTCGACCTTAAGTTTACCAAACCGGAGCTGTCGGTGTTTATAGACCGGGAGAAGGCCAAGAGTTTGGGAGTAGCCGTGTCGGATGTAGCTCAAACCATGAACCTGGCCTTTTCCGGCCAGCGATTCAGTTATTTTACCATGAACGGCCGGCAGTATCAGGTGATCGGGCAGTTTGAAAAAGGCGACCGGAATGCACCGCTGGACATCAAGAGCATGCATGTAAAAAATTTGGAAGGAAACCTCGTTCAGTTGGATAATATTGTGAGTGTGGTAGAAAACAGCAGCCCGCCGCAATTGTATCATTATGACCGCTACATGAGTGCCACGGTCACCGCTGGTCTGGCACCGGGTAAGACCATTTCGGATGGGATTAAAGCGATGGATGCTATCCGTGATCAACTTAATGATTCGCAGATAAGAACAGCGCTTACCGGGTCTTCCCGTGATTTTGCCGAAAGTTCATCCAATACTTTGTTCTCCTTCGGTCTGGCCCTGATCCTGGTTTTCCTGATCCTGGCGGCTCAGTTTGAAAGCTTTATCGATCCGCTGATCATTATGACCACGGTGCCCCTGGCTATTGCAGGAGCGTTGCTGTCACTTTGGCTGTTTGATCAGACCATCAACATATTCAGCCAGATCGGTATGATAATGCTGATAGGTCTGGTGACCAAAAACGGGATCCTGATCGTGGAATTCGCCAATCAGCTTCGGGAAAGGGGCTATTCGAAGGCGGAAGCAGCCCTGGAAGCGGCGGTTCTCCGCTTACGCCCTATCTTAATGACCACTTTGGCCACAGCTTTCGGAGCCCTGCCTATTGCCGCTGCTCTGGGAGCTGCCGGAACCAGTCGGAGATCGATGGGGATCGTGGTGATCGGTGGTTTGATGGTATCGCTGATCCTCACTTTATATGTGATCCCGGCCATGTACATTTACCTCAGCAGAGAAAAGAATTTTGAAAGAATGAAGGCCATTGACGAAATGGCTGAAGCATAATACTTTATGAAAAGCATTTTAATAACCGCTCTCTTTACTACTTTAACGATCGCCACTTCTGCCCAGGACCGCCTGCCGCAGGGTCGCCTGCCGCAGGATACCCTGCGTCTCGATGACGCCGTGGAGGAGGCCCTTGGAAATAACTATGGCATACAGGTGGCACAAAGGCAGGTGGATCTGGCCAATAACCGGATCTTCCGGGGAAATGCGGGAATGACCCCCATTCTTGACTGGAATACCAACCTGAACTCTACCTTTAACCAGGTTCACCAGAATTTCATAGACGGGCGGGTGATCAACCGTTTCGGTACTTCCGTCTCCCCCAATACCGCTGTGGCACTACAGTACACCCTGTATAATGGCGGGCGTATGCATGCTATATACGGAAGGCTGAAGTCGCTCGGACAGCTGTCGGAGATTCAGCGCCAGCTTATTCTTCAGAATACCATCAGCGATGTGATGGAAGCCTATTATAATATCCAAAGACTTCAAAGCACGCTGGAATTCATTAACCAGATCATCCGGTATTATGAAGAACGCCAGACCCTGACCGAAGAAAGATGGCAGATCGGTCGCGGATCCAAGCTGGACTTCCTGCAGTCCAAGGCCGACCTGACTATCCAGCTGACCGACCAGACCAACCTGGAGATACAGCTGAGAAACGCCAAAATTGAGCTAAACCGGCTTCTGGCGAGGGATCCAAACATCGACTTTACAGTGGAGCGGGAATCCCAGGATTACCAGCTGTTTGATCCGGGGTATCTGAAAGACCAGGCCAAAAACCAGAACCCGGAATTCCTGGCTTTAAAAAAGCAGGAGGAGATCAACCTGCAGGACCAGAAGGAGGCCCGCGGATTTCTGAAGCCTACCATCAACCTGAACAGCAGCTTCGGGTATAATTTTAATTTTAACAATGCCGGTCTGATCAGTAACAGCCAGAGCACAGGCCTTTCCGCAGGATTAACGGCCTCCTGGCGGATCTTTGACGGAAAGGTGATCAAAAGAAATATTGAGTCGGCGAAAATCAGCGGAGACATCCTCCGGATCCAGCGGGAAGAGCTGCTCAATAACCTGGATAACCAGATCACGGCAGCCTATCATCAATATGAAACCCAGAAACGTCTCCTCGAGCTGGAGCAGCAGAATATTGCCACGGCCCAGGAGAACCTCGAGATCTCCGTCGAAAAATTTAAGCTGGGAGCCAGCACCATCCTAGAGATCAATGACGCCCAGACCCGGTTTAATACCATCATGAACCGGCTGGTGGCGGCGGAATACAACTTGCGCATTTCCAAGCTGAACCTGCTAACGCTGAGTGGAGAACTGGTAAGATGATTTTTTGAACCGTATTAGGTATGTAAGTTAGCTCCATGAGAAAAAGCGAATATGACTTATATGCCTTATGGTTCAGTAAAACGAGGCGCGTGACCAGCGGCGAAGCCGTTTACAGTTTCAAACACCAACCTGGCTATTTTCACGGCATTCTCCGTATCACTGTGAACACAGATCGTTTCCGCTTTGAGAAGGATCGGCGGGCCGTCAAGGGTTTCGATAGCGAACCCGTTCACCAGGTCGAGTATTTGCTTTTCAATAGATTCCTTATGGTGTAAAACGGCGCCTTTCCTGCTTCGGGGAGCCAGGCTGCCATCAGAGAGGTAAGCGCGGTCTGCAAATACCTCGGATCGTGTTCTTAGCCCGATCTTTTCGGCTTCGGTGATACTCAGGCTTCCGGATAACCCGTAGAGGATAAGACGGGAATCAAAATCACGAACTGCCTCCGCAATGGCCCGGGCATAATCTTGTCGCCGGGCAGACATATTGTATAGGGCGCCGTGCGGTTTTACATGGTGAACTTTGACGGCTATGGTGCAAAGAGCTTCTAACTGGATAGAAATCAGATCCCTGATCTCGTTGGGAGAGATTTCCATTTCCGTTCTTCCGAAATTGGCCTTATCATTAAATCCCGGATGGGCACCGATGTTTAATCCATACTTAAGAGCATTTTCAACTGTTTTTTTCATGATGTACCCGTCACCGGAATGAAAGCCGCAGGCAATATTGGCCGAATGGATGTACTGCATGAGGGCCTCGTCATGGCCGGAGAGGAGAAAATCTGTCGATTCGCCTAAATCACAGTTAATATCCATAAAAGCCCAGAGTTATGCGTAAAGTTTTGAAATATTCTTCCTGCCTCAGCAGGCTCTGCACAGCTTCTGATTCCGGTATGGTTTGAAACGAGAAAGTATCACCGGGGCCCAGCCGGCTTAAACCGCTCAGATCGGAAGCACACACGTAGCCCAGGCGCGGATATCCACCGGTGGTCTGGGCATCGGCCATGAGGATAATCAGCTGACCGTCGGGAAGCAGCTGAAGGATACCGCGGCATACGGCAGAGGAGATCAGCTCCGTTTGTACGGTCTGTTTCAGAGGAGCTCCCCGGAGACGATACCCCATCCGGTTAGATTCGGGAGAAACCGTAAAGGTTTTAGTCTGCAGGATATTTCCCGATTCCTTATCCAGTGTTTCAAATTCAAATTCCGGGACAAACCGGATTCTTTTGGGCACATGTACCGGCATGATGCCCGTTTTAGACCGTGCCTGCTCAAGATTTGTCAGTGCTATTCGCTCCGGTAATTCAGGATGCTTCATTGCCGGGTCAACGGAGCAGGAATTCAGCCAATGGGTCACAGCAAATTCACCCCGGATCGCGAGATAACAGCGTTGCCCGCTATGCTTTCGCTTAAATTTCAGAATATCGCCCGGTCTTCCTTCACAGATCTTTCCGTTACGTAGCGGAATGTCATTCAGATGCGGGTCAAAATCCGCCCCGTACAGGGCAAAGGAGCAACTTTCCTCAAAGAGGATCTCCGGTGCCGGGAAATGCATTTCCAGCACGGGGTGGTCATCGGGGTTATCCAAAAGAATATTTAAAACCCGTTGGCTGAACGCGTCCATCGCACCACTCCGGTTTACGCCGATGGCTGCGTGGCCGGCCCGACCACCGTCCTGGAGCGTAGTGAGTATGCCTTTTTTAAGGAAGCGCATTTTTTTTGATTTAAAAATAGGCAATATCTTTGATTAAGCAATTTTTCTCAAAATGCTTGTTTCGCAAAGAAACAAATTGTAGTTTTACAATGATCCGGCAATTATTTTCGAAATGAAAGAAAAAATCTACCAACTAATTACAGACCTGTTAATGGAAAACAGCAATCTGAAACTTTTTCTAAAAAGAAGAGTTCTCAGTGACAACCTGACTGACGATGAAATGAACCGTGTTCTGGATAGGATAACGGAAAATGAAGAATTGATTGAAAAACTTAAAGAGGGTCTTAAATAAACTCTTTTATTAAACATTGAAATTTATGGAAGTTATAGAAAAAACCGAGTTGGAGAGAGCACTTGAACGTGCCGAAGCCGTAGCTGACCGCGCAAAAGTCCTGCTTGATGAAGCCGGGATAACTTACAAGCTGGATGAATGGTTAACCGTGAAACGTTATTGTGAGCGATTTGATATTAAAGATACCCAATTGGTAACTAACTGGATTCGTCGGGGTGTGATACCTCCTGAAAATGTGAAAGAGATCAAAGAACTTAACGGTCTGAAACTCATCAGGGCCGTTCCATACAAATCTTTGACGTAAAATGATACAAATTAAGCGGATTTACGAAGAGCATGAACAGCAGGACGGTTACCGTATCCTGGTCGACCGCCTCTGGCCAAGGGGCATGACCAAAGAAAGGGCCCGTCTGAATGAATGGAACAGGGAAGTTGCACCTTCTGATGAATTGCGAAAATGGTTTGGGCATAAAATGGAGAATTTTGAAGAATTTACCCGCATGTATAATGCCGAGCTGAAAGAGAAAGGAGAAGAGCTGCAGCGCATCCGCGAGCTGGCCGAAAAGCATAACCTTACGCTACTCTATGCCGCACGCAATACAGAAGTAAATCATGCCCGGGTCTTGTTAAGTGTGTTAGAGAAATAATGAAGGACTACTGTGATATTTTCGTGGGATTTCACTATATATGAATGAAAAAGAGTGGTATATTGTTTTAAAAGAAACAGTTGACATTTATGGAGATCAGACACACAGAAACCGAAACCAAAGGAATTTTCGAAGCGATTGAAGAAGGGAAGGCAGTAGGAGAGATGACCTACTCCAAAGCCGGAACCGACAAGATCATTATTGACCACACGTCTGTAGACCCGTCTCAAAACGGAAAAGGGTTGGGTAAAAAACTGGTCGACGCCGGAGTCGCCTTCGCCCGTGAAAAAGGCCTCAAAATCATTCCGCTTTGCCCCTTCGCGAAGCGGGTGCTGACGGGGTCGGATAAGTACGCGGATGTGATAAATAGTTAACAGTGAACAACTAACAGTGAACAGTTGCGGTACACTAATTTCCTTAACTATTCACTGTTCACTGTTAGTTGTTCACTTAACTGATTCCCACCACAAACACCGTCCCCTGCCCCTCCCTGCTCCGCACCTGAAGGGTGCCCTTGTGCAGCAGGATGATCTGTTTGCAGATACTCAGGCCTATGCCGCTCCCTTTTTTACGGGTACTGAAAAAGGGCACAAAGATTTTATCCTGTATTTCTTCCGGCATCCCGGTTCCGTTGTCTGCTACCCGGATCTCCGTGCGGGATCCTTCGGGGCCGGCCGACAAGGTGATCAGCGGCTCAGGCTTATCTTTTACGGCCTCGATAGCATTCAATACGAGGTTGATCAACACCTGTTCCAACAGGTGGGCGTCGGCCACAATACTCAGATTGGTATTTTTAAGAATGATCTCTAATGCTATTCCTTTTTGTTCCAGCGTGGGTTCCAGCAGCTGGTATACATTTTCGAAAAGATCCCTCACCAATACTTCCTTTTTTAGAAGGGTAGTGATCTTATTCAGATTCCGGTAGGCTTCGGTGAAGCGGATCAGGCCTTCGCTACGGTTTTTAATAGTGTCAATGCCCTGTTCCAGATCGCTCAGCAGGCTGCCGTCGTCCTGCATTCCAATGCGCTTTTTAAGGGTACCTGCCAGCGACGAAATGGGCGCTACGGAGTTCATGATCTCATGGGTAAGCACACTCAGCAGCTTTTGCCACGACTGGACCTCGTTGGCATCCAGCGCTTCGTTTACATTTTGTACGGCCACCAGCTTGAAATAAATACTTTCGGTATGAAAAGCGGTGGCCGAAAGAAGAACCTTGTAGGTACTTAGATTTTTGGAGAGGCTCACCACCTGCGAGCTCCCCACTTTCAGCGAGCAGATCTCTTCATACAGGACCGGATTTCTTTTCTGCAGCGAATGAACGGTGCGTAGGAAAGGGATATCCAGCATTTTTTTTAAGGCTTCATTCATCCAGAGAACTTCCCCGTTTTCTTCCTTGTACAGCAAAATTCCCGTGTCTACCAGTTCCAGCATTTTCTGAAGGTAGAGGTATTGCATTTCCTTTTCACGGGAGATGGTCTTGATGGTGGAATTGATCTCATTAAATCCATGCCGGAGGAAACGCACTTCGGAATCCCCCTTTGAGCTGTCAAAATAGCGCGAGAAATCACGGTATTGTACCGACAGCAGAAACTGCTCCAGCTCGTCATGGGTTTTTTTCTGGAAACGATACATCTCGTACGCCTGGTAAGCGATCAGCGGCAAAGTCAGGAGGATATAGCTGTACTTTTCCGTAAAAAAGCAGAATACCCCGGCGGTAATGGTCACGGTGAGCAAAAGTATGCGCAGGAGTAATTTCCAGAAAAGGTTATTCGATTTCATACTTGTTTAGTCTCCGGTAAAGGGCTGTACGGGTAATCCCCAGTTCCTTGGCCGCTTTGCTGATGTTGCCGTTATTTTTTTCAATTACTTTGAGAATCGTGTTCTTTTCTACCGAACTCAGCTTTAAATCTTTTCCTTCCGGTTCTGCCAATGGCGAATCCAGGGGCAGGAAGATCAGGTCGCCGGGTTCAAGTGTATCGTTTTCGCACATGATCACCGCCCGCTCTATACTGTATTGAAGTTCCCTGACATTTCCGGGGAAAGGGTAATCCATGAGCTTTCTGAGCGCTTTTTCGCTGATGCTGACATGGGGTTTGAAGTATTTTTCACCATAAATTTTACAGAAATGCCTGGCCAGAACCAGGATATCGTCCTCCCGCTTTCTTAAGGCGGGCACCATGAGGTCTACGGTATGGATCCGGTAGACAAAATCTTTCCGGAACCGGGCTTCGTTAGCCAGCTCTTCCAGGGGGATATTGGTGGCACAGATCAGCCGGATGTCTACCGAAACGGGTTGGTTGCTCCCGAGCCGCATAACCTGCCGGTTTTGTAAAACGCTCAGCAGCTTGGTTTGCAGATGAAGCGAAATATTCCCGATCTCATCGAGAAACAGGGTTCCCCCGTTGGCTGCTTCGAAACGCCCATCGCGGTCTTCGCGGGCATCGGTAAAGGCACCCTTTTTATAGCCGAAAAGCTCACTTTCGAACAGGCTTTCGGTGAGAGCGCCCACATCCACTTTGACAAAGGGCTTTTGAGCCCGCAGCGATTGTTGGTGAATAGCCCGGGCGATCAGATCTTTGCCAGTACCGTTTTCACCCAAAATCAAAATATTGGCATCAGTAGGGGCTATTTTGTTGATTTTAATAAAAAGCTTCTTCATTTCATCAGAATTCCCGATGATCTCACCTTCTATAGCCTTGCTTTCCTGTTTCCCGCCGGTGATTCCCCGGCTTTTGCCCGGTACGTTTCGGAGGGAACCAACGGGTTTGGCCAACGCTTCCCGGATATGGTCGATCAGCTTGTCATTATACCAGGGCTTAAGGATAAAGTCGGTAGCTCCTTCCTTGAGTGATCTGACCGCCAGGTCAATGCTTCCGTAGGCCGTGATCATGATGACATCCAGATCGGGCCTTATTTTCCGGATCTCCCTTAGCCAGAATAAGCCCTCGTTGCCGGTATGAATTGGACTTTTGAAATTCATATCCAGCAAAACCAGGTTAAAATCATGCTGGGTCAAAAGGCGGCGGAGGTTCTCCGGGTTATGCTCCGTGATCACTTCCCCCGCTTCGGTTTTCAGGAGAAGGCTTACCGCGGTGAGCACATCCTTATC
>CAZLXI010000052.1:13863-25609 GCA_964563435.1 uncultured Lacihabitans sp. | reverse complement strand
CCTCAGTCACATACTACAGTATGCTCCTTCGGTCTCATCCTCAGCGCCTTGCATTTTGTCGCAGCGGCGAACCGCTACCTTTTGAACATCTTCATTTCTCTCACCAGGAAGCTACTTTTTGGACACCTTCTTATGTCATTTAAGGGTTCGGCGCGGAAACAATCGACAGTCAGGTCTACTATCTTGAACGTTTTGTCACCGTAGGACTGGATTTTTCCGGATATTTTTCTAACTTTATCTGAAAGTAACCGAACTATGAAAGATCCCAAAATAAAGCAGGAACTACTGGACCTGTACAATGACTATGCGCATAACCGTCTTAGCCGTTCCGACTTCATGCAAAAACTCTCTGTGTATGCGGTAGGAGGGGCTACGGTAGCTTCGCTGATGAGCTTTCTTACCCCGGATTATAAAACGGCCATCCAGGTAAAACCGGATGATCCCGCGGTAGAGTCGAGCTACATTACGTATGCTTCGCCCAAAGGCGGTGGAACTATCAAGGGCCTGCTTTGTATGCCCAAAGGCAATACGAAAAAGCGGGGAGGCGTAGTGGTGGTGCACGAGAACCGCGGGTTAAATCCTCATATTGAAGATGTGGCCCGGAGGGCAGCGCTGGCCGGGTTCATAAGCTTTGCACCGGATGCGCTCAGTCCGTTAGGCGGTTATCCCGGTAATGATGACGACGGCCGTTTGCTACAGGCCAAGCGGAACCGTGATGAGATGCTGGAAGATTTTATTGCCGCCGCAGAGTTCCTGAAGTCTTATGAGTTCTGTAACGGTAAGGTGGGGGTAGTGGGCTTTTGCTTCGGCGGCTGGATCGCCAATATGATGGCGGCAAGGATCCCCGGGCTGAACGCTTCTGTGCCTTTTTATGGCGGACAGGCCCCGGCAACAGAGGTTCCTGCTATTCATGCACCCCTTCAATTGCATTATGCCGAGCTGGATACCCGGGTGAACGAAGGTTGGACGGCGTACGAAAAAGCCCTGAAAGAGAACAATAAGGCCTATACCGTATATTTTTATCCCGGCACCAACCACGGGTTTCATAACGATACCACACCGCGCTTTGATAAGGAGGCGGCGGCGTTGGCGTGGGGAAGGACCGTGGAGTTTTTTAGGGAGAAGCTGGAGTAAGGCAGATTTTTTGAGAAAGAAGAAATTAAGGAGCCGTTGACAGGAAGTTGACGGCTTTTATAGTGATACAAGAAGATGTCCAAAAAGTCACAAACTGCTGCGTTGCTTTCGGAATTCGACCTCAGTCACATACTACAGTATGCTCCTTCGGTTTCATCCTCAGCGCCTTACATTTTGCTACCTTTTGAACATCTTCATTTTTCTCACCAGGAAGCTACTTTTTGGACACCTTCAAATTTAAGAAATTGAGAGTGCAGATTTATTTTCAAATCTTCCTGTAACATTTTCAGCTTTCGCGTCTCCAAAGAGAAAAACTACAAAAATGAGAAAGCTGTTAATCCTTATTATCTTTGTTTTTTGTGCAGGCATAAGCCGGGCACAGAACATCTACCTGAAAACTTTTGGAAGGCCTGAAGATCAGCCGTTGATATTTTTACATGGCGGCCCAGGTGGAAGTGCTATTGACTTTGAGCTGAGCACCGCTGAGAAGCTGGCAGATGCGGGATTCTTTGTGATCGTGTATGACCGGCGGGGCGAAGGACGCTCGGATGACGATAACGCCGAGTTTACTTTTGAGCA
This sequence comes from uncultured Lacihabitans sp., assembly GCA_964563435.1. Lineage (GTDB taxonomy): Bacteria > Bacteroidota > Bacteroidia > Cytophagales > Spirosomataceae > Leadbetterella. The sequence continues at coordinate 23,896 of CAZLXI010000052.1, read as the reverse complement.
GACCATCCGTGATTTGGAGGAGATATACCGGGCTCACGGTCTTCAGTCGGCAACGCTGCTGGGCCATAGCTTTGGCGGGATCGTGGGGACCCGCTTTGCCCGACGCTACCCGGAGAAAGTTTCCTGCCTTGTTCTGGCCGGTGCACCGGTTTCGTTGCAGCAAAGCTTCAGGACCATCCTGCATACGGTTCAGAAAAAAGCGGAGGCAAGGAGCGATTCGGCTACTTTAAAGCAGATCGATTTTGTGAAAAAGCAGGATACCGCTTCTATTTACTACAGTTCGGGTTCATTTATGCTGGCCATGCAGAACGGCATCTACACGGCGGAGAATGCCGGCCCGGAAGCCAGACAGCGGATGGACGATTTTATGCAGCACCCTGCTGCGAAAGAGTACATGGATAACCTGGCCAAAACCAATTACAGGAACATGTATACGCCTACGATGGGCTTCGTAAACAAAGAAAAATATACCACCATCAGCCTGGTGGATGACCTGAGGAATCTTAATGTCCCCCGGCTCTACGGGGTATACGGTAAAGAAGACGGGCTTTTTGACGAAAACCAGATCACTTTGATCCGTGGCCTGATCGGCGAACCGGCCCGCTTTTTATATTTGGAGAACTGTTCTCACGGGGTGTATATGGATCGGCAGGAAGAGTTTATCAATGCACTTGTTTCATGGCTGAAATAACAGATTTTGAGGGCCTGTATTCGGCTTACTGGGAGAAGGTCTATCGCCTGTGCATGGGTTATGTGAACGATGATGCATTGGCGCGGGATCTGGCCCAGGAAACCTTTATCCTGGTTTGGGAGAACCTGCAGGGGTTCAGAGCAGAAGCGAATATAGGCACCTGGATTTTCAGGATAGCGTCTAACCATTGCCTCCGGCAGTTGGAAAAAGACAAGAGAAGAGAGAAAGCGGAGTTCCCCATTCAGTTGCCTGAAGAGACAGCTCCGGACCGGACGACAGAGGTGGAGCTTCTGTACCGGTTCATTGCCGCGCTGCCTGAAACCGACAGGATCATTATCTCGCTGGAGTTGGAGGAAGTAAAACAGGGAGAAATCGCACAAATACTGGGACTTTCGGAAGGAAATGTACGGGTGCGGATTCACCGGATCAAAGAACGTTTAACACAAAGATTTAAAGAATATGGATTTCAATAATATCTGGAAGGCCCAGGCAGTGCCCGGGCCTGACCTGCAGGCCTTGTATGACAAGATAAAAAGGTATAAAAGGCGGAGATTAAAAAGACTGGTTTTTACCAATATATGCCTGATCCTGACTTCGGTATTTATTATATTTATCGGGTTTAAGGCAGAATCTGAGCGCTTTATCACCTGGGCCGGAATAGTTTTGACCGTTTTAGCCATGGCATTGATTCTTGCAGTATATAACCGTATGATCCCGCTATACAGATCGCTTGATGAGCGGGCAGATAACCAGCACTATATGGAAAAATTGCTGGCCATTAAAAGGAGAGAAGCTTTTCTGCACCATCAGATGATGAATCTCTATTTTATTCTGCTTTCTCTGGGGATATCGCTGTATATGTATGAGTATGCGAGCCGGATGGAATTGAAATGGGGATTGGTAACATATGGCGTCACTTTCCTGTGGCTGGGATTCAACTGGTGGGTGCTTCGGCCGAAGCAGATCCGGAAAGAACAGGATAAGATCAATGCAATTATTGAACGCCTGCAGGAAGTGCAGGGACAGTTTTCCGGATAGGATACCGGTGATCGGATACTTCAGATAACCCGGATGATCGATGTTTTGCAGGTTGCTTCCCTGTAATCCTGCATCATCCGGGTTATTGCTGTTTTACTTTAGGTCATAAAAAGAAAAAACCTTCGAAAATGTCGAAGGCCTTTCTCAACTTTATAGCCATGAAAACTAATACAACTTTTAAGCCATCGCCGCTTTCAACTCACTGAGCTTATGTTTTACGGAAGTGTCGATCTGTGTATCGCCTACTTTCAAAACATACCCTCCTATCAGGCTTTCGTCAATCTTTTCTGTGAGTTCCACAGTTTTATTCATTGACTCGGACACTATTTTGCTGAATTCAGCCTTTTGAGCATCCGTTAGGGCAACCGGAGTTAAAACCTGAACTTTCTGGATCCCCTTCTGCTCATCATATAACTTATGAAATTCCTGAGCGATCGGGTACAACAGTTGTTCGCGATTCTTTCTGGTTAAGACGCTAAAAATTGAGAAAGTCACGTTAGTCACACGATTTTCGAAAATTTTTTTCAGAATTCCGAATTTTTTTTCATGTCTTACTATGGGATTGGCCATAATTTTACGGAATTCGTCATTTTCCGAACAAACGGCCTCGAAAAACTTCATATCATTGTATACCTCTTCCAGCTTGCCCTGCTCGTTGGCAAGGGCGATAAGGGCTTTGGCGTACCGGTTTCCTATAAGAGAAAGATTCATAACGTATTAATTAAGTTTTGCGTCAGCTACCAATGTATCTATATAAGATTTCTGGGCAGCCTTATCCGACAATTCTTTGCGAAGTACTTTTTCAGCTATTTCCAAAGAAAGGCCGGCCACATCTTTTTTCACCTGGGCCAACATAACCTCTCTGTCGTGAGCGATAGCAGCCCGTGCATCTTCCAGTATTTTGGCGCTTTGCGTCTGGGCATCTTCTTTGGCTTGCGCGATCAGGCGATTAGAGGCATCCTTTGCTTCTTTGATGATCTCTTCTCTTTCTCTCCTGGCTTCTAAAATGAGGCGATCATTGTCAGACTTCAGCTTGGCCATTTCGGCCCTGGTCTCTTCTGCCATTCTTAATGCACCCTCTATCTCGCCTTCTCTCTCTTTAAGGCCGTCAAGGATAGGTTTCCAGGCAAATTTTCTAAGCAAAAATACCAAAGCGCCGAAAACGATGATCATCCAGAGTACAAGACCCGGATTTGGCGACAATAATGCACTATTTAAAAATACCATCTTTAGGTTTATGTTTATTTTTTTTGATTCTTAAAGAATTCCCAACATTAACGCCTAATGCGAGTAATGTTGGGAAAAGCCTCACACGATCTCTTAGATGTTGAAAGAGATCAGAAGACAGATTACAGCAGCGAAAAGAGCCACAGCCTCGATAAGGGCAGCGATGATGATCATCATGGTCTGGATCTTTCCGGAAGCCTCAGGCTGACGGGCTACGCCTTCCATGGCGCTTCCACCGATTTTACCGATACCTAAACCGGCACCGATAGCCGCAAGACCCGCTCCTAAACCGGCTCCTAAAGCGATAAGTCCTGAACCGGACTCCGCTACTGCTTGTAAAATAATGCTTAATAAAGACATAATTTTATTTTGTTTTTTCTTTCCCCCTTCGAAAGAATTGTTCTTAAATGACCTCTTTATAGGGTTTTAAAGAGGAATATTTTAGTGATGCTCTTCTACCGCCGACCCAATGTACATGGAGGTCAGCAGGGTAAAGATCAAAGCCTGAACAAAGGCCACCAGCAACTCAATCAGGCTCATGAATAAGGCGAATCCGCTTACGGCACCTCCTATCAAATGGCTTTTGAAAATAAATATCAGACCATACAGACTCAGCATGATGATGTGACCCGCCGTGATGTTGGCAAAAAGACGGATCATCAGTGACATGGGCTTCATCAGAACACCAACTAACTCCACAGGGATCATAATAATGTACATCCACACCGGGGTGTCAGGCATAAATACGTGCTTCCAGTAGTATTTGTTGGCTGAGATGTTAACAATAAGAAAAGTAATAAGAGCCAGCACCATCGTGAAGGCAATGTTACCGCTGAGGTTAGGCCCTGCAGGGAAAAGACCCAGGATGTTATTGATCAGAATGAAGAAGAAAAGGGTCATCAGGTACGGGAAATACTTCTCATACCGGGGGCCGATAGCCGGCCTGACCACATCGTCTCTCAGGAAAAGGATGACCGGTTCAAAAAAAGACTGGATGCCCTTGGGCGCCCTGCCTTTGTTGGTGTTGTATCCTTTCGCCACTGCCGTAAACACTAAAAGTAAAAGAGCTGAGCTGAGGATCATAGTGGCCACATTCTTCGTGATGGAGAAATCAAGCGGGTGAACGGATTCGTTTACGGTGCCGTCTTCATTTAATTTTACAATATGGCCGTGGTCATTTTTGTAACCGTTATATACTTTTCCGTCGTCAAGTCTCGAGGAAGAGAAAACCTGAAGGCCGTCTGCTTTTGAGTACAGGATAACCGGAAGCGGAACTTTTACGCCTTTGGTGATTTCATAGCCGTGCTCATCACCGATATGGTGCATAATCATGCCGGCGATGTCAAAGTCTTCATCATCTCCGTGACCCTCATCCGAACCCGCTGCAAATGAGCTTGAAGCAATAAAAAATACGGCCGAAAATAATAAACAGGAAAAGTGCCTAAACATATTGAAGTGTTTAATAATCAAAGTTTTGCCAGTGGGCTATCTCAAAAACGCCGCAATTTACGAAGCAAAATTGAAATTTCAAAGATTGTAAAAAATAAATAAAATACAACTGCGGTCAAAAGGAAAAGCTTGCGGTTTTCCGGGAATAACCAAAGGAATGCTCCCGTGAAAATTAAGATGAGAATCATGCGGATAACCGTGGATGCAAGGTAGAAATTGATAAAATTATCCCTCTCAAAACCCATCCCTGTTATCCGGGCCACCAGGAAATGCACTGCGGTGAAGAAAAGAAATATATACCAGATCTGGGGGTGGAGCAGGTGTCGGTAAGATGACTGTCCAACTAAAAAAAGTACAACAAACAGAAGAAAGGCCGGAATAAAGCTGATTAATGATCTCACTCGGACGAAGTTTAGTTTAGTGTACTAAGAAATACGTTGTAAAGATAAAACCGTGCCGGACTAATTTTAATTTGGCGAATCCGATTTTTTTTCTAAATTGACTCCTCAAATTTCTTTTAAGGATTTTATTATGCCGGGTTTATTTCTTTATTAGATTTGTGACCCCAAAATGGATTTTATACAACCTAATAACTCTTTGTACTATTGGAAACTGCAGTTAAACATGACGTAGCTCAGGTGTGGAAAGACTGTCTCATGGTGATCCGTGAGAACGTGACCGAGCAAAGTTTTAAAACGTGGTTTGAGCCAATTATCCCCTATAAACTCATTAATAAGCGGTTAATTATTCAGGTACCCAGCCAGTTTTTTTACGAATGGCTGGAGAATAATTATGTTAAAATCCTGAGAAAGGCCCTCGATTACGCCATCGGTAAAGACGGGCAGCTGGAATACACCATTATCATAGACAGCGGCGGACAAAAAGCTCAGCAAACCCGGACAAAACCGGAGGCGGTTCAGGAGGAGGTCAGGAATATTCCCCGAAACCCCTTTGAGATAAAGGTATCGCGGGAAGTGATATTCGACTCCCAGCTGAATAAGAACTACCGGTTTGAGAATTATGTGGAAGGCGCCTGCAACCGCCTGGCCCGTGCCGCCAGTGTGGCGGTGGCCCAGAAGCCCAGTGTTACCGCTTTTAACCCCCTGATGATCTACGGGGAAGTAGGTTTGGGAAAGACGCACCTGGTGCAGGCTATCGGGAATTATATTGAGGAGCAGGCCGGAAACCACAAGTTGGTGCTGTATGTATCTTCAGAAAAGTTTACCAGCCAGTTTATCAATTCGATCCGCGATAACAGCCTCCAGGACTTCATGAATTTTTACATGATGGTGGATGTGTTGATCATCGATGACATCCAGTTCCTGGCCGGAAAAGAAAAGACGCAGGAAACCTTTTTTCATATATTTAATCACCTCCATCAGTCGGGAAAGCAGATCGTGATGACCTCCGACCGGCCGCCGAGAGAACTGTCGGGAATGGAAGACCGGCTGCTGTCGCGGTTCAAGTGGGGCCTGACCACCGATATTCAGACGCCCGACCTCGAAACCCGGATGGCCATTGTTCAGAATAAGCTGGCAACCGAAAAGGCGGAAATGGATATAGAAGTGGTGGAATACCTGGCCAACTGTGTGGACTCCAATGTGCGTGAGCTGGAGGGTGTGGTCAACTCGTTGATCGTGGACTCGGCCTTGCTTCAGCGCAAGATCGATATTGAGCTGGCCAAATACCGTATTAAGAGCCTGGTGGAAGAAAGCCAGAAAGCCATTTCCATCGATAAGATCATTGACGTGGTAACGGGGCACTTTAATATCAAAGTTTCGGATATTAAAGGAAAGACCCGCCTGCGTGAAGTGGTACTCCCGCGGCAGATCGCCATGTACCTGACCAAAGAATTTACAGAACTTTCCTTAAAGACCATCGGCTACCACTTCGGTGGCAGAGATCACAGCACGGTTATTCACGCCATTCAGACCATCAATGACCTGCAAAACCAGGATCGGGAACTGTTGATGCATATCAAGGATATTAAGGAAAAGCTCAAGAAGTAGGCCGCCCTCCATTAGGGATATCTACCGTATTAAACAAGAAATGCGTTTATGAAGGCACTGTTGATCTCCGGAAAAGGAGAAATGCTGGTAAAGGATATTCCCTTACCCGAGCCGGGGCGCGAAGAGTTACTTCTGAAGATCAATTATGTAGGCTTCTGCGGATCGGACTTAAATACCTTCCTTGGGAAGAACCCGTTGGTACGCTATCCCGTTGTGCCCGGCCACGAAATAGGGGCTACGATTGCGGCTGTGGGGAAAGATGTTCCTTCCCATTTTCAGGCCGGGATGTCGTGTACCGTTAATCCTTACACCAGTTGCGGAGATTGTTCGGCCTGCAGAAACAGGCGTTATAATGCCTGCAGGACTAATCAGACTCTGGGTGTGCAGCGTGACGGCGCTATGTGTGAATATAAGACCGTACCCTGGCAGAAAGTATTGACCGACCCCTTGCTGAACTCAATGAATTTTGCATTGGTGGAACCGATGAGCGTGGGTTTTCATGCGGTAGCAAGGGCGGAGGTGACCGATCTGGACTTTGTATTGGTCATCGGGTGCGGGATGGTAGGGACAGGGGCTGTTATCCGGTCTGTTTTGAGAGGAAGCCGGGTAATAGCGGTGGATATTGACGATCATAAGCTGCAGCTGATGCGCAGGCTGGGCGCTCATTATACGATTAACTCACTTACAGAAGATATTCACTCCCGTTTGTCTGAGATCACCTCCGGTTTTGGCGCTGATGTGGTTATCGAAGCGGTGGGCGCTCCTGCCACTTACCAGATGGCGATTAATGAAGTTGCTTTTACGGGAAGGGTAGTTTATATAGGCTATTCGAAATCGGAAATTGTCTTTGAAACAAAATTCTTTGTACAAAAGGAAATAGATATCCGGGGTTCACGGAACGCAACGCCGGATGATTTCAGGGCAGTGACCGAATACCTGAAAAGGGGAGACTGCCCCGTAGAAGAGTTTATTAGTGTGGTTTGTACTCCGGAAGAAGCTTTGTTCCGGATGGAACGGTGGGCAGCAGACCCCGGGAAAATTTTCAGGATCCTGGTGGAATTTTAAATGAGAAGAAGATGCCTGAAAAGTGCACAAATAACATTTTTCAGACACCTCCCGCTTTTGTTTAAAATATGATGGTCTGTTTTTCTCCGGTCTTCAGGCGGATCTCCCTTCTTTTGTCTTTATAGACCAGTCGGGTATTGCCTCCGGGCTTACCGTAGACGGTTACTTTTTCCAAAACCCCGTTTTTCCAGGTCAGGTCGAGCTCAAATCCGCCTCTTGCCCTCAGGCCGGTGACCGAGCCGGCCGGCCACGCGTCGGGTAAGGCGGGCAGCAGGCTGATCTCCTCCGGCGTGGATTGCAGCAGCATTTCGGCTACGGCCGCCGCTCCGCCGAAGTTTCCGTCGATCTGGAAAGGCGGATGCGCATCCATCAGGTTGGGATAAGTGCCGCCGTGGTTCTGGTTTTTCGGGCGGATGGCGTCGGGCTCCACATATTTTAATAGCTCCCGGTACATTTTATAGGCCCGGTTGCCATCGAGCAGCCTAGCCCAAAGATTGATCCGCCAGCCTTTTGACCAGCCCGTGGTCTCGTCTCCTTTGATCTCCAGCGTGGTGCGGGCCGCCTGCGCAAGCTCAGGGGTTTCCTTCACACTAATGTGACTGCCCGGGTATAAGCCGAACAGGTGCGTCTGGTGGCGGTGCCGCGGATCCTGGTCTTCCCAATCGTGATACCATTCCTGGAGGTGGCCCTTCTTTCCGATCTGGTAAGGGCGGAGCTTCGCCAGCGCGGCTTTCAACTCCTCCGCAAATTTTTGGTCGTTTTTCAGGATTTCGGCAGCTGAGATCGTCTGTGAAAACAATTCTTTGATCATGCCGATGTCGGCAGACGCGCCGTATAGGGTGGCTCCGCGGTAACCGTTAGGAGTAATATACTTGTTTTCAGGTGATGTGGAAGGGGAAGTGATCAGGTACCCGTCCGGTCCTTCTACCAGCATATCGAGACAGAACTCGGCCGCCCCTTTCATAAGCGGATAGGCACGGGTTTTCAGGAAGGCGATGTCTTTGCTGAAAATATAATGTTCCCAGAGGTGGGTGGCCACCCAGGTTCCGCCCATGGCCCAGTTGGCCCATACCGGATCGCCGTGCCCGAAGTCTCCCACGGGGTTGGTCATGGCCCAGATATCCGAATTATGTCCCATTGACCAGCCGCGGGCGCCGTAGAAATTCCGGGCGGTATAGGTGCCGGTTTGAGCGATATTCCCGACAAAGGTCAACAAAGACTGATGCATCTCCGCCAGGTTTGTGTTTTCCGCCAGCCAGTAATTTTCTTCCACATTGATATTGGTGGTATAATTGCTGCTCCACGGCGGACGCATATGGGGGTTCCAGAGCCCCTGAAGGTTGGCCGGAATACCGGCAGTGCGTGAAGAGGAGATGAGCAGGTAACGGCCAAACTGAAAATACAGCGTTTCGAGGTAACGGTCTGTACCCCCGGCCGTATACTTTTTCAGACGTTCGTCGGTAGGTATATCCGCAGCCTCATCGGGATGGAGGTCAAGCCTCACCCGGTTGAAAAAGGTCTGGTAATCTTTCACGTGGGCGGTCTTGAGCTGCGTAAAAGTCTTTTGGGAAGCCTGCGCCAGGTATTTTGCCGCCAGGGTCTGCTCATCGAGCCCGTTTTTGGCCGGGTCTTTATCGAAGCCGTTAAAGCTGGTGGCGATGGCTACAAGAATGAGCGCTTCGGTGGTTTGATTTACCCCCACAGAGGAGTCCGACCTGACAGTATTCCCGTTTCCGGCGATGATCTTCACCTGGCTGGTAAAGGCCGTGCCCCGGGTGTCATCGTACTCGACGGCGTTCACGTCATGCCGGTTATAATAATTGGGAAATGCCCGGAAGGGTGCGCGGCCAGAGAGGTTCAGAACACCATTTTTCACCTCAACAGAATGAAGTAGAAGGCTGTTTTGCCGGATCGTAAAGCTGACAGGCTTTTCGGCGCGGATCCGGATGATCAGCAGGTTATCCGGGTGCGAGACAAAGTATTCACGGGTGATGGTGTTGTCTTCCGTTTGGTGGGTGATGGTTGATATTGCGTTATCGAGACTGAGCTCGTGGTAATACTTCTTCACTACCGGCTTTCCCGGAAAGTCGATGAAAAGCGTTCCGAGCGGGGAAAAAGATTCGGAAAATTTACCCTGAACGTTTTTTATCAGCGAGTCTGCCGTTTTGTAATCCTCGTTCCTGAGTGCTTCCCTGACCAGCGGAATAAACGTATGGGCATTGGGGTTCATGTCGGGGTTTACCGGCTCTCCTGACCACAGGGTAATGTCGTTCAGCAGGATCTTGTCGGAGACCGTACCACCGAAAACCGTGGCGCCGGTTTTCCCGTTTCCTAAAACAAGGGCTTCCTCAAAATGTTCGGCCGGCCGGTCATACCAAAGCTTTAAGGGAGGCTTTTGCTGGGCAGCGCCGGGGAAATACAGATAAGTAAGTGTAAGGAGAGTAAAAAAAAGTTTCATATTGAGCTTATTTAGCGACTTGCAATCTATGGAAAATTTTGACACAGCCCCAATGTTAAGCATATATCGTCAAAAAATGAAGCTGTCTAAAAAGTA
>CAZLXI010000052.1:0-13763 GCA_964563435.1 uncultured Lacihabitans sp. | reverse complement strand
AGTTCCGGCTTAAGCACCTCATGCCGGAAGGGCGTATCTTTATTGATTGAGTCAAGTAAGATCCTGGAAGATAGCAGGCCCATGTCATAAACCGGTTGCCAGATGGTGGTCAGTGCCGGACTGAAATAACAGGAATAAGGCTCGTCATCGTACCCGATAATGGAGATATCCTGCGGGATACGGTATCCTCTTTCCCGCAACACATGCATGGCCCCTATGGCCACGGCATCGTTTACACAAAAGATGGCATCTATACCGGACGTTTGCTCCAGTAATGTATGGATAGCACTTACTCCGTCTTCGGCTGAAAAGCCCGGACTGTAGACGATCAGGGCCGGATCAACCTCCCGGGACTGGTCGGATAACGCATTGCAGTAGGCGTTAAACCGCTCCTGGAAAGTAGGGATGCTGACCGGCCCGGCAATATGGGCAATTTTACAGCATCCGGAATCAATGAGGTATTTAACAGCCTGGTAGGCACCGTCATAAACATCCACAAATACTTTACTGGATTCAAAACCGGGGCAATCACGATCAAAGATCACTACCGGGATTCCTGATTTGCGAGCCTCTTCCAGGTGGTCGTAAGCAGCGGTATTAAAGCTGGGTGAAACCAGCAGGCCTTCCACTCTCATCAGCGCCATTTCATGGGTTAGCTTCTTCTCTTCTTCAAAAGATTCATTGGTTTGGGAAATGATCAGTTTATATCCTACGGAAGAAACCACATCCTGTATGCCCGTAATTACCATGGAAAAAAAATAACTGGTGATTTCAGGAATGATCACCCCGATGATGCCGGAGCGTTTCTTCAACAGGTTACGGGCCGTGAGGTTGGGGTGATAATTAAGTTTTTCTGCCAGTTCGTGCACATCCTTCTTGGTCTGAGCACTGATGGACGGGTGGTCATTAAGAGCTCTTGACACGGTAGACGGAGAAATGTCAAGTGCCCTGGCAATATCAATTATGGTGGCGGGTCTGTCCATAAAAACCTTAGGTTAGGTATGTTTAGAGGGAGTGCCCGGAAAAAACCGGGTTTGTCTCTCAAAAACCGATGGAAACGTAAAAAATTGCATTATTAAAACAAAAATTTGTAAAATCCAAATCGAAAAGGTAATGCAAACCTTTGCATAGAATTAAAAATACAATTCCTCGTTTCCTAAAATTATTTCCGATTGCTTTGCTCTCACAGAATAAAGAAAGTAAGGACCTGGCTAACATCATATTAAAAAATTTAGAAATGTATCAGGAGAATTACTTGTGAGTGAGAAAACCTGCGTGCTAATGTAAAATCTGATTCGAAGAGCCGCCTTCATATCTTTAGATAATATATAAAGGAAATTTTAAAAGAGGAAAGATAAAGAAAACTACTCTGACAGATGGGGTCAAAACAAAATAATATTTTTAAACATGCTCTTACCTAAAAGTTAATTTATCATTTATGAAACGAAAGATTACGAAAGGACTCTTTATCCTGATAGGCGTACTGATGTTTTTATCCAATATGGGTATGGCACAGACAAACATCCGGGTAACAGGAAAAGTATCGGACGCAGATAACCAGCCTTTGGCCGGGAGTTCGGTGACAGAAAAAGGAACTACGAATAGTGTAATGACCGATGAAAACGGCCAATACACTATTTCCGTCAGGGATCGGAACGCTGTTTTGATATTCAGCTTCATTAGTTTTGAATCACAGGAAGTACAGATTGGAAGCCGTACGGTGTTAGATATACACCTCGCACCGCAGTCCGGAAACCTTAGCGAAGTGGTGGTGATAGGATATGGGTCTACCCGCTCCAAAGATGTGACAGGATCAGTTAAATCGATCAAAAGCACAGACTTTAATAAAGGGATAATCAACTCCCCTGAGCAACTGCTGCAGGGTAAGGTAGCGGGTGTGACTGTTACTTCGGCCAGCGGTGAGCCTGGTGCCTCAGTTAACATTAACGTACGTGGTCCCGGTGGAGTTCGGTCAGGTAGTACGCCGCTGTTCGTGGTTGACGGGTTTCCTCTCGACAATTCAGGCAGCGGAGCAGCTATTAATCCGCTTACTTTCATGAATCCTGATGACATTGCTGCCATCGATGTGCTTAAAGACGCTTCCGCCACCGCCATTTACGGAGCCCGCGGCGCAAACGGGGTGGTATTGATAACTACCAAAAGAGGTAAAGAAGGAGCATCCAACCTGAATTACAATGTATCTGTGGGTGTATCAAAGATGGCCCGTAAAATAGATGTATTTACAGCAGACGAGTTCCGTACCGAGCTGAGGAACCTGGGCGTGGATTTCATTGACGACGGGGGCAATACCGACTGGCAGGAAGAGATCAGCCGCCAGGCACTCACACAGAATCATAACCTTTCGTTAAGCGGCGGCAGTAAAAAGTTGGTTTATTTCGGATCGGTTGGCATTCAGAAACAGCAGGGGATACTGAAAGGCAGTGACCTGGACCGGTACAATGCCCGTATGAACGTATCCCAGAAACTGTGGGATGATAAGCTTACCATAGACGTAAACCTGAGTGCATCTTCTAATACCAATAAACGACCACCTTTTCAGTCGATGATGGGCTCTGCACTTTCCGCTAACCCTACTTATAAACCTTACGGTGCAAACGGAGCTCTGAACCGCTATGCGGATGGTACCAACCCCTTACTGACCCTGGCCCTGGAGCAGGATTATACACAGACCCAGCGTATCCTGGGAAACATATCGCCTTCGCTGGCGCTGTTTAAAAACCTGGTATACAAGCTGAACTTCGGCATCGATTATACCAACACCCAGCGCGACCTGCAGACCCTGCCTAACGAGGAACCCCTATACCTCGGCAGCTACGACAACATCAACGTAAACAATACCAACCGGCTGATAGAGAACTACCTGACCTATACGCTGAACTCAGGTAAAAGCTATGGTACGGCCCTTTTGGGACACTCCTATCAGAAAATATTCCTGCAGGGGCGGGGCTTCGGCATAGATAAGTTTCCTCTTAACGGCATAGAGCCGAGGTATAACCCCGGATTAGGACAGGACCTTTCACTGGATAACAACAAGCCTACGGGCTATGCTGTTGTAAACGAGCTGCAGTCCTTTTTCTCGAGGGTTAACTACCAGTACGCGGATAAATACCTGGCCACGGCTACGGTACGTATTGATGGTTCTTCAAAATTCGGATCGAATAATAAGTATGGGGTGTTCCCGTCTTTCTCCCTGGGATGGAGGCTGTCAGAAGAGAGCTTCCTGAAAAGCAGCCCTGTGATCAGTGATCTTAAGCTGCGTGCCGGATGGGGACTGACCGGAAACCAGGAGATACCTTCCAAGATTACCCAGGCCCTCTTTACTTCTTCCGTATCCGGTACTACCTCTTATCCCCTGGGTAATACGCCGGGGTATCCGGCAGGCACTACCTATTCACGCCTGGCCAACCCCGATATTCAGTGGGAGGTATCCTCCCAGACGGACATCGGCCTGGATTTTGACCTGTTCAAAGGCGCGCTGTCGGGAAGCATAGACTATTTCAATAAAATCTCCAAAGACATTCTGCTGGAGGTGATCCCTGCTGACCCTGTGCAGCCTGCGGGTACTTACTGGACCAACGTGGCGGATATGCGTATCATCAACAAAGGTGTGGAGCTTGATCTGATCTATCGTAAAAAGGTAAATAATAACTTCAGTTATGAGATTGGCGGAAACATTACTTTTATTGATAACGTGGTCAGGGATTCTCCCTACAGCGTGATTCCGTCAGGTTCTGCTTCGGGCTCAGGCCTTACCTCAGCTACCATAAACGGCTATCTTAACGGTTATCCGATAGGCACCTTCTACCTGAAAGAGCTGATCGGCTTTGATGAGCAGGGACTGGCAAAATACAGAGATACGGATGGTGACGGTATAGAAAGCGACAAAGACCGGATAGCGGCGGGTACCGCCCTGCCTAACCGGATCTATAACCTCACGGGCTCGATCAGCTACCGTAGGTTTGACCTTTCTGCCAATTTCAATGGTATCGCCGGAAACAAAGTATATGACAATACCGCCAATGCCAATTTCTATAAGCTGAGATTGTCAAAAGGAGTTAATACCACGGCTGAGGCTGTTGAGTATCCGGAGGAATCACTCAATAATTCCGCTCCCATATCTACCCGTTTTCTGAAAGACGGGGCGTATTTCAGGCTGAATAATGCTGTAGTAGGGTACAATTTTGACACCAAAAAGCTGGGATTGGAGAAGTATGTGCCCTCACTTCGGCTCTCGCTCACCGGCCAGAATCTGTTCGTGATCACGAAATACAACGGCTTTGATCCGGATGTAAACACCGACCGGGCCATTAACGGTGTACTGTCTTATGGCATTGATTACCTGACGTATCCCAAAGCTAAATCATATATCCTTTCACTACAAGTAGGACTATAATTTTTTGAAGATCATGAAAAAGAATATCATAGCATTAATTACCGGTCTGTGCCTGTACGCTACGGGATGTACTGACCTTGAAGAACAGGTTCTTGATGAGACTTTTAGCTCCTCTCTTACGGATAAGGAAGCAGCTGACGGTCTGATTGCACCCGCTTATGCCCTGCTGCCCAACCTTTTCCTCCATACTCATTATTTTGCATTACAGGAGATCACCACCGATGAAGCTATTTTGCCCTATCGCGGTGGTACGGACTGGGGTGATAATGGAATCTACCTCGATCTTCACCGTCACACCTACCACAGTACCACCACCAACATCAGAAACACCTGGAATGAGCTGGTGACCTCCCTGTCGAGATGTATCACTGCTCTGAATGCCCTGCCTGCCATTAGCTATTCAGGTAAAGATCTGTACCTGGCCGAGGCCCGGGGACTCAGAGCTTATTATAATATGGTGATCTTTGACCTGTACGGCATTGCTTTTAAAAAAGACGATCCGGCGGTAACTTCAGAGGTGCTCAGAGGCAAAGATGCTTTTGATTATATTGCCTCAGAACTGGAGGCTGTGGAACCCCTGCTGCAGAACAGGGCGACCGTTGGAAGCGGCAGGCTGTCAAAAGGAGGTGCTAACGCTCTTCTGGCCCGATTGTACATCAATGCTCCCGTGTATCGGGACCGGTACGCTGAAAATTTCACTTTCAGTGCGGAAGACATGGACAAGGTAATAACCTACACCACCAAAGTGATAGACTCCGGAGAGTACGCTCTTTCCAATGACTATTTTGGTATCTTTGGCGACGACAACCATAATAATCAGGAGGTCATCTTTGCGGTGGATCAGCGTCATGATCTGAACGGGCACAACCGTCTGGCCTATTTCTCCCTCTCAGGTGATCATTTCCCGTTGCCGGCCTTTCCTGCTGCTAACGGTACTGACGGTCCGGGTATCACTTCGACTTATTACCAGACATGGGTTCAGGCGTATGCCCCCCAAGACCCTGCCCAGGTGGATCCCCGCTTTTTCCAGGATAACATGAAAAAAGAAGATGATGGCAAAACTGTATGCGTTTCGCCTGAAAATTTCAAAATGAATCGCGGTATTCTGAGAGGACAGCAATACGGCCTTATCCGCGAAAGCGGTGTTTTTCTCAGGTGCGAGAGCGGACAGTTGCAGCTTGGCCCGCTTACCAACCGTAACCGTAACCGCCATGATCTGCCGGTGAATTTCACAGAGCGGATCGACTTTACTCCTGAGGGCAGCAACTATAGCACGGGATACCGGGTATTGAAATATGAATTCTCCAGAGAATCCAACACCGGGCGTAACCGCGGAATGGCCGACATCATTATTGCGCGTCTGGCAGATATGTACCTGATGAGGGCGGAAGCCAACCTGCGTAAAGGCAATGCTGCATCGGCATTGGCTGATGTGAATTTTGTGAGAGCGTCACGAACACTGACCACACCTCCACCCGCATTGAGTGCGATCAACCTGGATCTGCTGTTTCGTGAAAGGGGCTTTGAATTCTACTGGGAGCTTTTGAGAAGAACCGACATGATTCGTTTTGGTAAATACGAGGGTACCTGGGGTGAAAAAACCAATAATGACCGGCAAAAAAGAATCTTTCCGATCCCGCAAACGGCCATTGACGGAGCGTCAAACCTGGAGGGGTACCTGACACAAAATCCGGGATATTGATTATTAAAGGAAAGAAATGACTCGGCCCTGTTTGATTTTATTGCAGGTTTATTTGAAGTAGCCTTTTATTGAGCCAAACTGCCAGATAAGGTAGTTTGGCTTAATGCGGAATAATTTACTGTATTGCGACAGCTGATTTTATACGAACGATATAATGAACAGGCTAGACTTTTTGAAACAATCCATGGGGTGGAGTGCAGGCCTTTTGCTGCCTGCTCCGGTTATAAGTTCGCTATTCGCCCATAAACATCCTGTTTCAGAGCTGTTAGTGAAGCTCATTAAAGGAAACGATGATCATGTGGCAGACCTGCTGGCAAGAGGAGATGCGGCCAACCGGCACGGAGGGCGCAGTCCGGGGTATAATTTTGCCAAATTCTCAGCGGCTTACTGTAATCCGGGATCGAAATTCTACGGCAACCCTGCCCTGATCGGAAAACTGAAAGAGGTGGTGACGGGCCTGAATGCTGTTTTACGGCCCGACGGAACCATTAACGCCGGAAACCTTGAATCTCCGCCCGATACAGCCTTTATCATGGAGCCTTTGTGCTCGGGCGTTTATATCCTTAGTAAAAGTTCTTCCCGCGCACTGGATGAAGTGAAAATGGAGATACGGGAAGTTATCCTGAAAGTAGGAAGCGCCCTCACCATAGGCGGTGTGCATACGCCTAATCACCGTTGGGAGATTTGTGCGGCCCTGGCCTGGATCAATCACCTGTATCCCGATAAAAAATATGTCAGGCGTATAGATGAGTGGCTGTCGGAGGGGATTTATATGGACGAAGACGGCCATTACCCGGAACGTAGTATGAATTATTCGGATGTAGAGAACCGGGCATTCATCGCTATGGGCCATTTGCTGAAGCGTCCCGAACTCTACCGCCCGCCGGCCAAAAGCCTGGAGATGACATGGTATTACATGGATCCGAACGGCGACCTTATCACCTTTGACTCTCGTCGCCAGGACCAGTATTCCAGCCGGAAGATCATTGTGCAATATCTGCATTACCGCTTCCTGGCTATCGAACTGGGGCATGCCCGGTTTTCAGCCATTACTTCGCTGATCGAAAAGCAACCGGAATTTCAGGAAAGTGTGCTGAACGAGGCTTTGTACTGTTTTATGGCGGATGAAGTCTTAAGCCGGGAGTTGCCTGAACCGGTGTTGCCGCCTGTGAACTATGAAAAGCTGTTTAAAACCAGCAGTCTGCTGCGGATCCGGCGGGCAGATACGGCCATTACCCTCTTCGGTGGTAATGACTGGCCGTTGATCATTGCTTCGGGACGGTCTGTGAGTCCGAATTTTTTTGGATACCGGAAAGGCCTGGCGGCATTGAAATATATGCGAATGTCGTCCCGTTTTTTCAGTATGGGCTATTTCAGAAGCGAAGGAATAAGTCATGAAAACGGGAAATACAAGCTTTATAAAAAACTGGAAGCCCCGTATTACCAACCACTGAAGCCGGAAGACCGGAGGAAAGACGGCGATTATGCGCTGACCCCCAGTACGGACGACCGCTTCTGGAGCAAGATGGACTTTGCCAAACGTCCCCAGAGCAATGTTAAAACCCTGGAAAGTACCATTACTTTCTCCGAAAATAACGGAGAAGTGACACTCGATTTCGGGGTAAACGGACTGGAGGGTGTAGCCGTGACCATCCATTTATGCTTTGATGAAGGCGGTCAGCTGAACGGTGTGGAAAAAGGAGACTCCGCAAACTTCCTGAAAGAAGGAGGGTACGGGGAGTTTTCAAAGGGAGCCGATAAGATCACTTTCGGACCCGGAGTGAAACAGCACGAATGGACCCGTGGTCTGGAAGGGGAGAAGTACAGTGTGCTGAACGGAAACCTCGATACGTCCGGTCAACACATATATTTAACGGGATATACGCCCTTTAAGCATACCTTGAAAATAAAATAGCGTCTACCCATGAAAAAGTGGTATGTTTTAATTCTGTTGGCTCTTGGCGGCTGTATTAATAAGGAAGGTATTATACTGGACCTGCAGAATGAAAGTGAGCTGGACCTGAAAGAAAAACCTGTGGTTTTGTTTCGGGAGCAGATAGATAAATATTGGAAAGAAGGCCTGCAGCCTTTGGTGGTGGATGCGGGAAAAGATACCCTGGCGGCGCAACTTGACGATACCGACGGAGACGGGCAGTGGGATCAGCTGTTTTTTCTGACCGATTTTCAGCCCGGTGAGAAGAAAAAGCTGATGCTGTCGTGGATCAGTGAATTACCTGAATTTGAAAAGCGAACCAGCGTGCGGTTCGGCGTAAGAGACTCTCTTAACGATATGGTAAAACCCAGACTTACCGATGTATTTTTTCCGTATGAGCTTCCGGGGGTTAACGGCTACCAACCCTACCAGACCGACGGCCCGAGCTGGGAAAACGATAAAGTGGGTTTCCGGCATTATCTCGACGGCCGGAATTCCAAAGATGTTTTCGGGAAAAAGGTGAGCTACATGTCGCCTGAAAATGTAGGTATCAATGCCGCCGGGGTAACAGAAGACAACTACCATGTGATGGAAGACTGGGGCCGGGATATTCTTTCGGTGGGCACGTCACTGGGGGTGGGGGGGATCTCCTTTCTTATTGGAGGTGACCGGTTGCGCAGGCTGGGTATCATAGAAGGAGATCAGAAAGGAAATGTAGACAGCACCGTTTTTACCATCTTTTCGGAAGGGCCTGTGCGATCTGTGATTAACTTTGATTACCGTAAGTGGCGGCCTCTTGATGAAAACAGGGTGTATAACCTGCAGGAAACGGTGGAGATCTGGCCGGGATTTTACGGGTATAAGAATACCGTGACGGCCGCGGATCTGCAGGGAGATGAGACTCTGCTGGTAGGCCTGGTGAATTCCCGCACCGACAAAGCCCTGAAAACTATCTATGAGACCGGTGACTGGATCGTGCTGGGTACGCATGACCAGCAGACCTATGAAAAAGAATGGTGGCTGGGACTTGCGCTGGTACTCCCCAAGCGGGGGTATCTCGGCTATATCAAAGCCCCTGATACCGGGCGGATCGCCACTTCTTACCTGGCGAAATTTGCTGCGGATAAACCGGCTTCGTATTATGCCATGGCCTGCTGGGAACTTCGTGATCCGGGCTTCCGCGAAGAGCGGTATTTTGAAAACTACCTGAAAAGCTTTACGGATCAGCTGAGTGCCAAAATTAAAATCAGGGTGAACAGATGAATAAATTCCGGAGAATATTAGCAGCAGGTGCCGTGGTGGTTTTTTGTGCCGGAGAGGTGACTGCCCAGGTCAACGACTCCAATACGCCCCTGCATTTACTCAAACCCGATTACCCGCATGCCTATGGTCAAGCCGATGTGAAGTCGGTTAAGGCCGACCTCGACAGGATTTTCACTTACCTGGATGCCGTAACACCAATGCAGGTAGTCGACAAAACTTCCGGGAAGCTGCTTGATCCTGCTTCACCGGGCCCTAATGCCGCCTTTGCCAAAGGAGATTATCGTCTTTTCAGCTATGAATGGGGAGTAACCTACTCCGGAATGCTGGCGGTAAGTGAGGTTTCAGGAGATGCAAGGTACGCGGAATACACCCGGAAACGGGTAAATTTCCTGGCGCAGCTGGCGGAATATTACCGGGGTAAAACGGGTACGGAAGTGCAGAAAAGCTCTCCGGTGGCCAGCCTGCTGCATCCCCACGCACTGGATGACGCAGGAGCGCTATGCATGACTATGATCAAAGTGCTGAAAGAAGAAAATAAAAAGCAGCTGAGACCGGTGATCGATAACTTCATTGATTTTATCCTGCATAAGGAATACCGCCTGCCCGACGGCACCTTTGCCCGGAACCGGCCCCTGAAAAATACGGTCTGGCTTGACGATATGTTCATGAGTGTGCCGGCCATTGCGTACAGGGGAAAGCTCACGGGTGAGCGGAAATATTATGACGAAGCCGCCCGGCAGGTAAAGCAATTCAGCCAAAGGATGTTTGACCATCAGAAAAACATTTTTATTCACGGCTGGCTTGAAGAATCGGCCGTTCAGCCGAAATACCACTGGGGCCGGGCCAACGGCTGGGCCATTATGGCCATCACTGAACTCCTCAGCCTTCTGCCGGAAGATCATAAAGACCGGGCAGATATCATGGAGCTGTACCGTAAGCACGTTCAGGGGCTGGCCGCTTTACAGTCTGGGAAAGGCTTCTGGCATCAGTTGCTGGACAAAAGCGACACATACCTCGAAACCTCCGCCACCGCTATTTTTACCTATTCCATTACCCGGGGGATCAATGAGGGCTGGCTGGATTACGAGGCTTTCGGGCCGATGGTGCTGCTGGCATGGGAAGCACTGTCTACGCAGATCACACCGGAAGGAAGGGTGACCGGAACCTGCGTGGGAACGGGCATGGGCTTTGATCCTGCCTTTTATTACTACCGGCCTGTGAACCCGTTTGCGGCCCACAGCTATGGGCCCATGCTATTGGCGGGCGCCGAAATAATGAAGCTTTTTAATAACCATCAATACGGGATCAATGAAACGGCAGTACAGTTTATTCAGAAATAACCTTTGTATAAGAAATTAAAGACAAACATTGCATAGAAGGCTTAAAATGCCTTGTTTGCAGTAGATTTTAACCTTAAAAATATGCTTATCAGTCCTGAAAAAATGTTCGGGAAATGCTATGGCCGCTACGCAGTAGCTGCTATCAATGTCTTCAACATGGAGCAGGTGCTGGGCGTTTTTCGTGCGGCGGATAAGGCTTCTTCGCCGGTCATTATACAAACCACGCCGGTAGCCCGCAATTATGCGGAACCACAAATGTTGCTGGCTATGATCTCAGCTGCGGCTTTGGGTTACCCGAAGGTGGTATATGCTGTTCACCTGGATCATGGAAATGAAGCACATATTGCTGATGCGTTGGAAAAGGGGGGGTATACTTCTGTGATGATCGATGCTTCGCACGACCCGCTGGAAGAGAATATCCGCCGGACCGGGGAGGTGGTTAAAGCAGCACACCGGGCGGGTTGTGTGGTCGAAGCAGAACTGGGGGTTTTAAGCGGGGTGGAAGATGATATGGATATTGATGCCTCACATGCCCGCTATACCCAACAGCATGAGGTAGCCCATTTTGTTCAGGAAACCGGATGTGACAGCCTGGCCATTGCGGTAGGCACCAGCCATGGGGCCTATAAATTCTCAGGAAAGCAGGGCATTCAGTTTCATATTCTGAAAGAAATTCAGCAGAAAATGCCGGGATTTCCCCTGGTGCTGCATGGAGGGTCTGCGGTGAGCCCGCAGGAAATTGCCCGGATCAACGCTCACGGCGGTAAAATGAAGGAAGGAAGCCGCGGCGTGTCCGATGAAGAGATCCGGGAGGCCATTCCATACGGTATTTGCAAGATCAATGTAGCTACCGACCTGCGCGTGTTGTGGACGCGGGTACACCGAGAGTTCTTCGCCGAAACCCCCGATCTTTTTGACCCGGTTGTCCCCGGCGGCGTGTACATGAAAGAACTGGAGCAATTTTGCATCGAAAAATTTGAAAAGCTCGGCTCAGCCGGAAAAGCAGAAGAATTTTGAATAAAACAGATATCGGAGTACAAGAATGTAAAAGTATATCTTATGAGTATAATTTAAAAATGAAGAAGTGAAGGGAATTAAGGTGAAAGCAGAGCCCATTTTATTTAAAATTAATTCCTTCATGTTTAAAATAAATTTTCTGCGAACAGCTTCTTAAGGTGACGAGCTGTTTTGGAATGGAAAAAATAAAACAAGAAATGAAAGATTCGCTGATCGTAAAACCCGACTTCGGTAACTCCGATTACCAATATATAACTCCCGGATCTGCGGGCTGGCAGCACCTCAGTTTTGCCGCAAGGACCATGAAAAAAGGGGAGACCTGGAAAGCAGATACCGGTAACCACGAATACGGCATCATTCTTTTGGGCGGGAATTATTCCGTGAAATCCAACCGGGGAAGCTGGGAAACCAGAAACGGCCGGAAAGATGTATTCTCGGGCATAGCCCATACGCTCTATCTCCCGGCCCATACCCGTTTTGAGCTGACGGCGGAGAGTGATATCCTGGACCTGGGCTACGGCTGGTGCGCAACCGACCGGCAACTGGACCCGGTTTTCAAAACGCCGGAAGAAGCGGAGATCGAGATACGGGGTGGAGACAATGCCACCCGCCAGATCAACAGCCTTATTCAACCGGGGTTCCCGTGCCATCGGCTGGTGGCCGTGGAGGTGTATACGCCTTCCGGCAACTGGAGCTCTTTTCCGGCCCATAAGCACGATGAACGCCTCACGGATGCCGACGGCCGGATGCTGGAAGCCTGCCTCGAAGAAACCTATTTTTATAAGATTGATAAGCCGCAGGGATACGCCATACAGCAGGTGTATACCGGCGACAGGAGCCTGGACGTGGTTAACGTAGTGCACGATAATGAGGTAGTGCTGGTGCCAAAGGGATACCACCCTGTAGTGGCCGGGCATGGGTACAATGTGTATTACCTTAATTTTCTGGCCGGTTCGGATCAGTCGCTGGCCAATACACCGGATCCCGACCATTCCTGGATCTTTGGAAGCTGGAAGGGTCTGGATGAAAGAATACCTATGGTAGTAGCTGCTAATAATGAATAAAACCCGGAACCCGGTAGAGGTGCAAGATTTTGCGCCTTATATCAGAGACGCAAAATCTTGTGCCTCTACACCCGGAACCAAGAACTTTTATGAAGACGAAATACGATGTAATTGCCATGGGACGGTCATCCATTGACCTGTATTCCCAGAATATAGGGGCTGATTTTGTGGATATCAAAGGCTTTGACGCCTTTGTGGGCGGCTCACCGTTGAACATTATCACCGGTTGTCAGCGGCTGGGCCTGAACACGGCTTTGCTGACGGCGGTGGGCGCCGATAAGGTGGGCGATTTTATCCTGAATTTCCTGAAAAATGAAGGCATAGAAACCCGGTTTATTCCCACTATCCCCCATGCACGGAGCAGTGCGGTGATCCTGGGTATTCAGCCGCCGGATACTTTCCCTCTGGTGTATTACCGGAGCAATGCGGCTGATTCGCAGCTGACCATTGACCATGTGGACCAGGTCGATATGGACGGGGTAAGACTTTTTGAGGTGTCAGGGACGGCACTAAACATGGAACCGAGCCGGAGTGCGGTTTTTCATGCCATGGAAAAGGCCTGCCGGAGCGGGGTTACTACCCTGCTGGATATTGATTTCCGGGCCGATCAGTGGAGCGATATGCGCTCGTTCGGAATTACCGTGCGGGCCTTATTGCCGCAGGTCAAAATAGCCATCGGTACCGAAGAAGAGATCCTGGCGGCCATGCTGCAGGATTCCTCCCAGGTAAAAATCGAGCACCAGCAGATCTCCGCTCCGAAGATCACGGGCGATGTGGAACAGGCCATTCAGGAGATTCTGAACCTGGGGGTGGAGATCCTGCTGGTTAAGCGGGGATCGGCCGGGGTTTCCATTTATGAAAAAGGGAAGGAAAGGCTGGATACGCCCGGGTTCCCGGTGGAACCGCTGAATGTCCTGGGAGCGGGTGATGCCTTTGCTTCCGGGTTCATTTACGGCTATCTGAACGGTTGGGACTTATACAAATCCTGCCGGATGGGCAATGCGAGCGGCGCACAGGTGGTTTTACAGCC
>CAZLXI010000051.1:0-26300 GCA_964563435.1 uncultured Lacihabitans sp. | reverse complement strand
CGTAAACGCCCTTTTTGCCGCCAGATAGAAATTTTTGCAAACCTTTCCCCGTTTTGCGACCATTGCGGCATCGGGATATCGTTGCTAATTTCATTTTCGCCGCTACCTGGTAATATTTGAATGGAAGCCAAATCAGCACCGGGATGCAAATACAGGATGGAAGAACTCCAACCGAATAAGACGTCTTTAAAGAGTTGCTCTTTATCGGTGGTAAAATTGAGTGCAAGCCCGGAATAGTTATTGCCGGCATCGCCAATAAGTCCTGCTTCAAATTCCAGGGTAAAATTATCGGGCAATTCTTTGATGCTTTCGGGAATAAAGGCCCCGTTTTTGGTCATAGAAAGCCATTTGCCGGAATTGCCGCTTACATTTACTACTTCACCACTGGAATTGGTATTAAATTCGGCAGGAAAATCGCCGATATTCAGGCGTTCAAAGTTATCAAAATACAAAACCTTGCTTCCCGGTTCAAAATCGAATCTGGAATTTGACTTAACCGGACTATTGTTTCCGTTGCTGGTATTGTTTCCACCGTTACCATCACCTCCGATATTATTATGGTTTCCGGTTTCGGAGTCGGAGGGACTTGAAACAGTTTCAGCATTTTTGTCTTTTTTCTTCTTATCCTTCTTTTTAAAAATACTACCTACACCCTGCTCAATTTTATCCAGACCTTTGTCAATGGTTTCGTCAGCTTTTCGGTTTGTCCTGTCCTCTGCTTTGCGTTTTGCAGTTTCCTTAGGGTTGATGATTTGTGCATTTGCGGAAAATCCAATTACCAATGCCAGTGCTGTAAGAGTTACTTTTGCTTTCATTTCTTAAATGCTTTACGTTTATGAAGCAAAAGTAGAAAGAGGACTAAAGGCCTGTTTAGGGGCAATCATGGAAATTTACGCTAAGGGTTTTCCCTGAGAAATGCGTAGCGCCAATTTAATGTGAGTGCGATATAGTTAAAGATTAAACACTGTATTATCTCTAATATAGCACTAGTAACCAACTCTCTTTGCTGATGCACAAGCTCTTTACTGTCTAAGTCATCTGCAATGTCGCCTCTGCCTGATTTTTATATTACATTTGATCGGACATTCGGCGCTACCTCTTAATTATAACAAAATGAAAATAGCAATCCTGACCCTGGGCACCCGGGGAGATGTTCAGCCTTATGCGGTTCTCGGACAGGCGCTCAAGGATCGCGGACACCAGGTGACCCTGGCCACAGCAAAAAATTTCGAGCAGCTTGTAAAGTCATATGGCATAGATTTTATACCTGTAGAAGCAGATTTCCAGGTAGTATTGGACTCGGATGAGGGGAAAAAGATGCTTAAAGGTAACCCGTTTGCTATCAAAAGAAATTTAAACACCTGGGTGTATCCTTTAATTGCGCAGTCGCTAGGTGAATTTTACCAGTTAGCGCTAAAGAGTGATCGTGTGCTGTATCATGTAAAGACTTTAGCAGACGCTTTTGCCGATCAGTTTCCCGAAAAAATGATCCGGGCTTCTGTTTTACCTATAATAGAGCCTACGCGGGCATTTGCCAATCCCGCATTTAGCGGTTTGACCATACCCCGTATGTTGAACAGCTTAACCTATAAATTATCCAATCTAAGCCTGAAGCTGCTGGCAAAACCGGTCCGACAATTCCGGACAGAGTTCCATCTTCCTTCCAGATTTCGTATGGAGAAAGTACGTAATATCTATGGAATAAGTCCTGCTTTTCTACCCGTTCCGGATGATTACCCTGAAGAATCAAAATTTACGGGCTTCTGGTTAGGTACTTCCAACTCTGAGCTTCCGAACGACCTGGCAGAATTCATACATGCCGGAACCCCACCCCTTCTACTGACTTTTGGAAGTATGCCTTTTAAAAGCAGGTTTGATTTATCTGCGGCAGTTCTTAAAATAGTGAAACAATCAGACACAAGAATAATTCTTATCAGGGGTTGGGGCCTTAACGGAACAAAAGAGCTTGAAAATCATCCGCAAATAAAGATAATTGACGCTGCACCATATGAAAAATTATTCCCGCTGACGAAGGCCATTATCCATCATGGCGGAATAGGGACTACTGCGGAATGCTTAAGAGCGGGCAAACCATTCATGGTCTGCCCCATACTTTACCCTCTCGGCGACCAACAATTCTGGGGAAAACTATCCTGGGAAAAAGGGCTCGCAGTAAAACCAATTGCATTACAGAATCTTACCGAAAGCGTGTTCTTAGACCAGGTCAGGGAACTTTTAACCAGTCCAGAACTTTATGAAAATGCTCGTAAAATGAAAGTATGTATTGAAAAAGAAAACGGACTGCAAAGAGCTATAGAGGAAATTGAGAAGCAAGCTGATTTCTTAAAGGTGAATTTTCCACTTTATTGAAAATTCAAAAATAGAATGTTTCTATATAGATGTATAATGCAATAGCAACTACAACTGTCATCATTGTCAGGAATAATAATTTATAGGTATTTATCCACTTTTCAAATTTCGAAGGTCTTTTCATGCTCTTTCTCTTATTCATCTGTTCGCCCCTCACGTCCATTTAAAGCCATATCGAAGATAGAGTATTTTGTTTAAAACATATATATTATTTCAATAGGCGACCACTTTTCTGCTGGCCGCCTATTATCAAATGGCAACTAGGAATTTCGAAAGACATAGCCGTCAGAATACCAATAGTCAGAACAGAACAGGTCCCGGGCGAAAGCCTCATAATCAAAGTACTGCTTTACAAAATCTGTCAGGTCAGTTATTTCATCTATAAGCTCCCTGGCGAAGTCTTCCTCGGAGTCATACTGGCCTACATAGTCATCTTCAAAGTTACTTATCAGTTGATCAATATCCTCTTCTGATAAGCTATGATGGCTGTCTTCGGACCAGATCAGGAATGCTTCCAGTTGGTCATCGTCCATATCTTCCAGGGCCAGCAAGACCTCAAAGGTGTTTTCGCTTAGCCAGCTTTCGGCAATGAGCCCTTCAGGAATATTCTCATAATCCTGGAACATAAACTCGGGATCTTCTTCATCATTATGTAGCTCATGGCAGGCATTGTAGAACTCCTCGATGTCACTGTAATCTGACAGATTAAGCCACTTTCCAAACAGCGAGCCTTCATTATATTTACGGTATGTTCCTACATATACGCTTGCTTGTGATATATCGATTTGCTTACTCATTTCTTTAGTATTTAAAGGTGATTTAAAAAGATTTGATTTGCCTGGTAATAAGAGAGGCTGCTGCCCTGGTGGATCGTCATATCGGATGCTGCTACTCTTCATACCTGACATTTTTTTTGATCCGGAAGTCGGGCCAAGCCAGGTTTTGGTTTCGAGAGCAGGTTTTGGTAGAGTTTTCGGTGACGAAAGGTTTTGAAAACAAATACTACCGCAGGTGGAGATTTTTTTTCAAACTTCGCATGACCTTTTGTCGCCATGAAGACACGGACATACCTTTGCTCTTGAAATCAGAACAAAGGCTGGCCAGGCTGCGGGAAAAAAGCGTGGAAGTAATGAAGGATGCATGCCGAGATGGCATCCACTGGATAGAAGCTTACGTGCCAGTGCGTAAAATTTTCAAAATATCCTGTAAGTACGGTATAGAAATGACGCTAAGGGTAATAGCACAGCAGCGGTAAGGACCCGGCTTGTGCAGTGATATGGCAAGAAAACGGGCTTAATATTTTCTTATTACCAGGTGTTTTAACGAAGGATCACTGAGAAGCCTTTCCATCTCTGACTGGATGATGTCCTGGATATCCTGTTTGATCTGCAGGTAGTTTCGCTGCACCATTCCGTTATCCAGCTTGCGGATCACCTCAATATCCTTATAGTCGTCCTGCTCACGTTTAAGGGCCTGGTGATCATTGATAATTTCGCAGTGAAAAGCTTTAAGCTCGATCTTATTGGTCGGTTCGTCGCCTACCAGTCCAACCACCTCACCCGAACTGAGTCCTGCTATTTTGGACGGTGGCACAGCCATCTCCAACTGCTTCGATCGGCTGATCGACATGTCCCCACTGTTTATCGAGTAGCTTTCCCGGTCCTGCATGGTCTTGCCGATCTTGTCTGATACCAGTTTGGCGGAATCTCCGGAACTCTGAGCAGCGACGATATTGCCACAAATATTGATAAGCACTTCTGCCTGCTCTCTGGAATAATCCCGTCGTACCTGCTCTATACTCTGCACCGCTATGGTAGTAGCTATTAAATTACTTCTGCCAGTGGCCACCACGGTGTCCAAAGGAGCATAAATGGTGGCGTACTCGTCGAAAATGATGCTGCTTTTAACCTTCTCTTTCATATTAATCAGTTTCACTAAGCGATTTACGTAGAGGGATAGCACTGCCCCATAAATCTCTATTTTCTGTGGATTATTTCCCATACAGACTATCTTAGGATCAGCCGGGTTATTAATGTCCAGGTTGAAGTCATTTCCGGATAGTACGTAATACAATTGAGGCGAAGAAAGTCGGGCCATTGCAACTTTGGCACTTGCAATTTGACCTTCCAATTGTTCCATTACATCATTCAGATAGGCGTTAACAAAGGGGTTAATCAGTACCTCGATTTCCTTCTCCGTCCTCAAAAGGGTAAACAAACTGTCGTAGTCAGCTTGCATAAGTTCTATCACGTGCGGCAGGCTGCAAAACTGGCCGTCCCTGTATTTTTTTAAATACCAAATAATAGCAGTAACAAAGTTGATTGGAGACTCGACAAAAAAGTCCCCCTGACGTTTTTGCCACTGGCGATTCAGGCCCAGAAGAATAGTTCTCGCTGACTCTGTTGCATCCGTGATATCCAGCATTTCCGAAGCTACCAGAGGATTGCACCGGTGGCTGCGGCTTAAATCGTCGAAATTAATAACAAAAAACCTGGGAGGAACCGGATAGAGGTGGCGGTACTTTAGCCAGGCGTTGTAGGCAATTTTGCTAAGATCATCGTACTTAAAATCGTACACGAACATCGCAAAGCCTTTGCTAATATGCTGGGTGATGATGTGGCGAACCACAAAGTAACTCTTACCGGACCTCCCTAGGATCCGGGGCTGCCCAACAGAAGCAAGCCCCGGAACGGATTAATGATATTGATCCAGCTGTTTCTAACTTTGTTTTTAAGGCGATAGCGTGCTGGCAGGTTAATGGAATACTCGTTCTGTAAAAGGCGTTCTTCCTGGGGAAATGTTTCGTTCTCCTTATTGAAGACATCCTTATTGTTTAACTTGTTTTTAATGATACGCGATAGCAAAGTAGCTCCAGAGAGCAGCAGCAGAAACCCGGTCATGGTTATCGCCATATAAATACTGGCAACAACTGGCGGGCTAACAGATAATAGCAAGGCCAGATAACTTACAAAATAAATCAGCAGGCCGGTTATGATGTAGGCGAAGGCTACTTTATAGTTTAGCTTCTCATCCTTCCGGCCCCTGGCACCCAGCAATGAGATGATAAGAAAACCCAGGGAAATCAACTTCGAGCGGTGGAACTCTTTAAAAATTCCACTGTTGTAGATATTTCCCAAAAGCCGGTCACTCAGCTGACTGACCAGCCCCCAGTGACTAAAAGCCGAATAGCAGTAATAATAGAAATGTAGTACCAGTATGATGATACTGATTAACCTTGTCATGTCCAGAACTTTCCTCAGCGCCTGTTCATTCTCCCCTGTCTGTAGAGCCATGATCTTACGAATTTTATGTGTTATTGATTACTTACATTTTTTCTCCTCTTTCTTTTTCGTTTCCTCTTCAGGGCAGCAGGGAGATAGTCTTCTTCTGAAGCAGGCCTCAGCAGCGCGTCCAAAACATCCTTGACCCGACCAGGATCAGACTCCCGGTTCCTGCCATCGGTATCCCCTGTCTTACCTTTCAGCAGATGCTGAGACAATGGAAGGTCACTGGAAACAGAAGGCTGGATAGATGGCGGATTAAGACCCTCACTCGGAACTTGTGTAGCCAGACATCTCTCCTGCAAACCTTTCGCGCTATAGGCCTTTCCCAAAGCACTGCCGTTGAAAACGGCGTGGGTCTTATGGTCTACGAAGGTGATGCCGTATATCTGACCGGTGTCATTTTGCCGCAACAGGACAGAGATTCCCTGTTTGTCAAGTGAAGTTGCCAACTGCCGGATTGATAGTCCTTCCCTATCCATTAAGGCGATGTCCACTGCATTCCTAATCCGGGTCTTACAAGGACTACGGACAGCCATATTTGCGCTGTACCTACTCTGCAAATACTTTAATGTAGGTTTGCTGTAAAAGTCGCTCGCTTTAATGGGCACTCCGACAGGTCTGCCGTCTTCGCCGAGAATGCGGTATACCACTCCCCCACCCCTAAAAATCCTGGAGTTTTCGCTTCCCCGGTCGGCCATTACGTTATAGAGACCAAGCACAGCATTTAGCTCCGGCAGGCTGGTGAACCGGTACTTTTCCAATACTGCATCCAAGACATTGGTAATAGCTCTTTTGGTTGCAGTGCGGCCATATTGCACTTTAGCTGCATTTACCGGCTCCAGCCGGAAAGCTTGCTGCCTCTTGCGGGAATCAGCCACCACCAGGCCGAACATTTTTTCAATCTCTTTGCGGGCGGGTTCCGACTTTCGAATGCCCAGATGATGTAGATCGATCCGGCTTCCGTCCGGGCGGATATTGGTGGTTACGATATGGATGTGGGGATGCCCTGCGTCAAAATGTTGATAGACCAAATAAGGCTGCTCACCGAAGCCCAGCTTATCCATATACACTCCTGCTATATCGGTGAGTTTATCCTGTGTCAGGTAAGATTCTGAAGGTTCAAAATTGAGGGAGATATGAATACTATTCCTTTGGACATTTTCATTGAGCTCTATTCTTTTCAACAGAAAATTGAGCTTTATTTTCGAGCCCATTTCCTGCGGATCGAGGGGGTAATTTGCCGCCCCGATACAGCCAGCCACACCTTCTTTTACTTTGTTTTCATTGTAATTAACAATGCGGTGCGGGGAGCTGCTGACCTTAATTACTGCAACCATGTTTCAAGCAATTTTTTAATGTTATTTCTCACTTCATCCAGTTTGTTCTGAAGGGTCCTTCTCTCCAGCTCATACGTCACCAGCCAGCCTTTGAATTCGGGTATTTTCTGCAGTGTGTGAAGCTTCTTAACGGCTTGGTTAAAGTTGTTTCCAAGGGCGTTAAGCTCCGTTCTCAGACGAGTCAATTCCTTCATGATATCGTCCATGGAACTGTTTCGATAGGTAGTCACTATCGGCTTATCAAAGAGACTGCGACGGAGGTAGTCACTCAGCTTACGGCAGGTCGACGTTTTCCATTTCTGATGGATATGGGCATACTCGTCGGGAGTAAGACGCAGCCTTACCTGCCGCGTACGTTTTGATTTTTCTTGCTTCTTCATGGTTCTTTCTCATGTTAAAAATTCACTAATGCTTAAAAGACGCCCCGGCTACGAGTTCCGAGTTAAGCCGGCCAGATAGCGATTGTGTTACAATCGTTCATCTGGCCGATTGCGAAAAAAAACTGCAATCTGAAAGGTTTTAACAGGGTCTTTCAAGGCTAAAGACTACTTTAAAATTCAAGCCTTTGGGACTTTTTGGGGTTCTGCTGCCGACGGGTGTTTTGCTCAGCTTTC
Organism: uncultured Lacihabitans sp.; assembly: GCA_964563435.1. Taxonomy (GTDB): domain Bacteria; phylum Bacteroidota; class Bacteroidia; order Cytophagales; family Spirosomataceae; genus Leadbetterella. Next base: position 18,695 of record CAZLXI010000051.1, on the reverse strand, counting down.
CCAAAATTCATTACCCAATCATTGAAATCTTTATGCTGGCTGTAGAGGTGGCTATGGTCTTCATATCGGCTACTGAGAGAGAGTGCATTCTGAGTACAATTCCGGCCGGCTTGATCGCGGTCCAGGTAAAGTAGAATGCGGTGGTGATTTTCCATAAAACTGCGGGCTTGCAAAAAGAAGGACAGAGAGTTAAGCACCAGGAAATTGTGATCGTCACCAGACCGCCCAGGCTGCACAGTTTTGAAGGATAGAAAATCCATGAAACCTTCAAAAACGAGAACCTCGTCCGAGCCGTTTTGAAAGGTGGTTACAGCCTTTGGACTACTGCTTATTTTATAGTAGGGATTACGGATTTCATAGCCTCCTTGGTCATTGCGAAACCCGATGCCGTAGTAAGTCTTTCCTCCCACCTGGTAGCGCAGCTGGCAGCAGTACTTTTCGGCCACGTGCGCAGCTATATGCCGATGCTTCAGATAGCTAAGAAGATGAGGAGAGTTCAGACTACCTTCTGTTATAATTTTAATCTTTCTTTCCTGGCACTGGGATATACTGGCTGCAGGGTGAGCGACAGCAGGCTGATGAAGGAAAAAATGGTCACGCAGGCCCTTGAGAAATTCCCCTACCGTGCATCCGTAAAACAATACTCCGAAATCAATAATACTACCTCCCCTACCCATCCCGTGGTCATACCAGCGATTAAGGGCGCGGTTAATCTTAAAGGAAGGTGTTTTTTCACCGCGAAGCGGAGAAAGATACCAGTAATCATTACCTCTGATTTTATTGGGCTGAATGCCCAGGGTAGACAGGTAGTCCACCATATCCATTTCTTTAACCTCCCGGATGGAGAGATTTTGTTTGCCAGTGTCCATAACTCCACAATTTCAACTTCACATTCGCTAACAGTTAGCAAATGTATAAGTCCGGCACCATAGAATCTCATCCTCAACATATTATGCTTAGGACGGTTTGCAGATCAAAGGCTAGTTTTGCAGTTAGATTTTAAACTAATAAAAGCAGAGTAATTATGTTAACAACAAATGATGTTGCCCGGGTGTATGATACTATATTGAGCACCCCGGGCATGGGTGAGACGGTGAAAATTGATCTGAAAATTTCTCGTAAAAATGTGCTGCTGTTAAGTAATGTGATTGATCGCGGGTTAACGATCCAGGATGGAGATAAGTCGGCAGATTTACTCAAAAGTGCGCCGCAGGAAAATCTGGAGGAACTAAAGGCTCTGGCAGGTGAGTGTCTCAACAAAGCCGGGCTCATTGAGCTCAGCGAAAAGCTCAGCTTACTGGGTAATCTTAAGTAATATTACTTATACGCCAAAGGCCGCGATGGTAAAGCGGCCTTTGCGTAAAAAAATGAAAAAGGCTGACTCAGCAAATCTTGAGCCAGCCTCAATTAAAGGGTTACAAACATCCGTTTTCAGCTAATGAGTAGTAGCCCTCGGAAGTAACGATAAGATGATCGATAACGACCAAGTCCAGGTAAACTGCACCCCTTATCAGTGCCTTGGTAAAGCTTATGTCGGCTTCACTGGCTGTGAGATTACCCGAAGGGTGATTATGAAAAAGAACTATGCCCTTGGCATTTGCCTTCAGGGCGCTGATATATATGAGCCTGGGCTCTACGAATGCGCCCCCAATACCTCCCGAAGCTATGTCGGATATACCCAGAACATGACCGGCAGAATTAAGAAGCAAAACCTTAAACTCTTCAATGAAATCAATTTTATCCGGATTCCAGCTCTGGATCACAAGCTCGTAAGCCTCAAGGTTAGAATCAACTCTGGGTCTCATAGATGCAGGGACCTTGTTACGATAAATCAGCTGGATTTCAGCTACCTGATGAAGCATTGCAGTTTCCATAATTGTTAATATTTAAGTTAAAAATTATGCTGCCTGCTCCGGCAGGTGATGAGTAAGTGCAAAAAGCAACGCAATAAATGTAGGGTGGCGCGGCGGGCATGTGTTTATGGCGGAATTTTTTGCAACGCCCCGAAATCATGCTGCCGAACTTTGTAGCACAATTAGGCAACGTAAAAACCTACCTTACGCAGTGCTGCCATAAACCAAATCTGTCCTGCTTAGCTTCAGTAACTTTTGATCTTTTCAATCATACGCTCCAGTGCATCAATGGCAATTGTCTTGTCATTTTCCTCCACGTTATACATGCGGCTTCTTACCCCATGCGAGGATAATTCTTCTTTACGGGGAGTGGAAAGAAAGGGTACAATAGTCTTAAATATCTCATTGAGAGAGCGGGCCTGGAGAACCTTGGCTTCATCGGCCGAGCGAAGGATAAGTGCGATCTGATCGGTGGAAAGATTACAAAGAATTTTGGTGCGTGGCGCCACAGGCCTGCTGACATCGGAGTCAGGGCGTGGAGTGTCCAGCAGTGGAGAATGATGAGTGAATTCCTTATAGAAATCAAGCTCCTGCTGAAACCAGTTACTTACCACGGTATCAATATCATAATAGAGAGGATTAAATTTCAGACCAGGCTTAGGTTGAATCTGCCTGAAAGTTTTAAAATGAAATCGAAGCACCCTGATTCCATCTTCCGAATGGTCAAGGGTAGTAATCTTTTCAGAGAAGCTGGTAATTAAATGGCTAATATAGGTCTTGCTATTAAAATTAAGATAGATAAGAAGCCTGTCAATCTCTGGTAGCTGTCCCTCTTGTTTACTGGTAAATTGCAATTCCTTTAGGCCCTTAATCAGGGCTTTTTTGTAGCTGACAGCACGGTAAGTTATTTTATGGTCTTCATAGGTGGCAGCGATAAAGCGGTCCAGAATTTTGAAAACGACTTTCAGGGCCGGATGGGAATATCCCAGAAACTTTGCTTTTAAGTAGGTGATTTCCTTGGCAAACTGTAGTTGCAGTGATTCGAAATGCAAGGCAGAAATCTGTTCTTCGTGGCTAAGGTGAGCAGCATACCTGTTTTCGATGTAATAAAGTACGTCCTGGATACACTGCTGCAGGCGAGCCAAAATATCTTTCAGATCCCGGTGTTTAAACTGCTCGTCATTTTGATAGTGAATCAATTGGGAGAGAAGCAGAGTAAGTGTTGAATGATACCGCTGAACGATAAAGTCCCGCCTGGCAGGTTTTTTAGCTGAAAAAACCTGCTGTGTAATCAGCAGCTGCAGTCTCCTGCTTTATCCTGGGATATATTGCCCTGAGCCATTCTGCTGTAAGGCTTTCAAATTCCTCCGTGAGAGGATTGAGAATCTGTGAAACAAGAAGATCAATCCATTCGAGGATATAGCCATTTTCATGCGTTTTCATACCCACCGGATTCGATTAACTAAAATTTATCTGACCAACAAATTGTTAAAGCGCTCCGGCAAACTGTCTTTCCTAACTGGCTATTTTATCATAGCATAAATTAATAATTTGCTTCAGCGCGTTTTCAAATCTTTGCATTCCCTCCCGCTTATTCATATCAATTCCGCAAAAAGTGCTGCCGTTATTGGTAGCGTGAATGGAAGAATAGTAAATCCCACTGATCATGATTGCCAGAATTGCCCGGATATCCAGGCCCGAATCTTTAAAATCATCTTCCACAAACTGAAACAGCAACTCCCCTAATTCTTCTCTTTCCCGGGAAATCTTGCTAAGTATTTCGTTTCGTTCACTAAGTTCCCAAAGCAGCACCTGCTGCAGGTCTCTGTTACTATGCACACTGTTCAACTGATTAAGCAGGAGCGTATGAAAGTCTGCTGCGCAACGCCTTCTGGGATTGGCCAAAATCTCCTGAATCTGAGCATTAGATTCCGGCGTCCAAAAGTCAATCCTTTTGATATAGGTTTCAATAAGGTTTTCAATTTTGCCGAAATACAAGTAAATCATTGCTGTATTTACTTTTGCTTGTCGGGCAATATTGGCACCATTTAACTTTTTATAACCTTTATCTTGCAGAACTGCTCCTACTGAGTCTATCATGTTTTCGTAGGTCCGGGCCTTGTCTCTAACAGGCCCCTGGGTTGGCTTTCTCTCTTTTTTAGGATTTTGCATTATTTGAGGTAATTGTACCTCTAAGTTTCAACTTTTTGTTGGCATCTTCAAATACATTTAACGCTTTATCGAGATTTTCTCTCGTATGAGTAGCAATTATACTCATACGAATACGAGCATCCTTAAGAGAAACTGCCGGATAGGTGATCGGGTTGGTGTAAATTCCGTTTTCTAACAAAATCTTGGCCAGTTCCAGCGTTTTGTCCTGATCCCCGATTTTCACAGGAACAATTGCAGAAGCTGTGGTGCCCACTTCCAGCCCAATAGTCTGCAGGCCTTTCTTATAGTAATTGATATTTTCCCAGAGTTTCTTCTGCCACTGCGGTTCCTGGTCAATAAGGTCTATAGCCTTGCCTACCGTGAGAATCGAAGGTGGAGCTGAAGCAGAAAATGCGTACTGCCGGGATTGAAAGTGCAGGTAACGAATGATTTTGGGGTTTGTAATTACGTAGCCCCCAATGTAGGCAAAAGTCTTGCTGAAGGTCCCGGTAAGGATATCTACTTTGTCCAAAAGGTCAAACATTTCGAGTGCACCCCGTCCGGTTTTGCCGATGACGCCGATCCCGTGCGCATCGTCCACCGCCAGTATAGCGTCGTAATGCCTGCACAGCTCGGAAATTTTATCCAAGGGAGCGATATCGCCATCCTGTGAATATACGCCATCTACGATGACCATACGATTCACATATTTACCCTTTGTAGTTTGTAATATTCTTTCCAAACTACTCATGTCATTGTGCAGGAAGCGTTTGGTGTTAGTAATCCTAATGCCTTCGTAAACGCTGGTATGGACCGCCATGTCTACTATGGCTATGTCCTGGGGGCTTAGAAGACTCAGAAGTGTAGCACTGTTAGCCGTATAGCCGGTCGTATAAATGATGGAAGATCCTGACGCCCGTGAAAAGAAAGAAGCAATTTTATCTTCTATCTGCCGGTGAAAATCGTAATAACCGCCAATTAGCGGTGATGCTCCTGCCCCACTACCGAATTTAGTGATGGCCTGCCAGGCTGTTTCCTTAATCTTGGGGTGTTGGGTAAAGCCTAGGTAATCGTTGCTGACAAAACTGATATATTTTCCTTTTTTGATATAGCCAGTCTGGTCCAGCTCCACTACGGGTCCGCAGCCAGAAAGGGCAGGAATCCGGTAGTTAAGCATGTCCTTGGAAGCCAGAAAGTCAAGATAGTCGCACGTTTTATCTACACGTTCGTAGATACTGGTGTCGGTGAGGTTCTCAAAGTCTCTTAAACTGGTGTTTTCGTAATTGGTTTTCATAAGGTTTGTTATTTAGTTGGGTGAAAATATAAAAATAACTAGCGCATGCGCTAGTTATTTTTATATTTTTTTTATACTTGAAGCAAAAAACCAGCAAAAACACCTGTTATAAGGCAAGTTATCGTGTTCATGCCGGAGAAAATGGACTATGATTTTCTAATCCAAAACTACATAGATCATGAATGTACCGTACACTTTTCACTACGGATCGCCCCCGAGAGAGTTGGCCGAAAAACCGGGCAAACATAGCCGCTATCCCTTTGCCACGGCCACTCATCACCGCCACCTTATCTTCCCGACTGCTGATTTCATTATTCAGCAACTGGACTTCCCTCCTTTTTTCATTGAGCTCTTTGAATTGAAGGCAGAAGACAGCTTCCCTCTCAGTTATGAAGTATTCAGTCGCCAATACTTTCTCTTCTTTATGCTGGAAGGCAGTGTCACCTTCACAACTTCGGAAGGCTTTTATGTCTCTCACGCTAAAAGCGGGCATTTTGCCTTTGCCTATAATGATAAAGGAAAATATGTATTGGACTTGCCATCCGGCCGTTACACTGCTTTATGTATAGCGTATCATCCGGATTGGCTTCACTTCTTTACAGAAGATCAACCGGTCCTTAACAATTTTCTTCTCAAAAATCGCCTGGCTGAACATACTATGCTTCCTTACTGCCGTATCGATAGAGGTGTTGGCAGATGGCTAAGAAGTCTTTACAGTGAATTACAGAAAGGCAGGGGCTCCTTAGATGGCCAACTTCGTTATTACATATCGCTGATTTTAGAGCGCTATAATCAACTTGCCGAAGCTAAACTTCAGACTCTACCATGGCAGGTTAAAGAATACCTGGATATAAACTTTTCCTTTCCCGAACTTTCTATAAAATATTTAACAGAACGTTTAAAGGTAAGTAAAGAGCAGTTAAGAGGTCAGTTCCAAGCTGAGTTTAAAGTTAGCCCCCATCATTATTACACGTGTAAAAGGCTTGCACTTGCCCGCAAGTTAATATCAACCCATAATTTACCGCTAAGGAAAATATTTCATGAGGTGGGATATAATGATGAAAGCGCCCTCAGGTACGAAATGAAACAGTTTGGGCTCCTGAAGTAGATTTCTAAAGATTATTTTCTCGCGTAGGACCGGTCAGATTTTATCCCATTAACACTATCTCAAATAATGTCCACTTCGACATGCTTACTAAGAATTCGGAAAAAATGGAGGTTTCCCAGTCAAAATTAGCTTCGAACCTCCCATAATTTTCTTGTTTAACCTGAGTGGGTCCCGGAACTTTGTAGTGTTAAACAATAACGCTATGAAAACTAAATTCTTAACCCTGATTTTACTATCACTCTGGATTCCGGCGAGCATAGATAAATTTATCAATTTTGAAGTTTTCAAGAATGGTTTAATCCTACAACCTTTTAATGATTCTTTTGCTGAGGTACTGGCGTATATACTTCCCGGCTTAGAAGCCTTAACTGCGTTACTGCTTTTACTTGAGTCACTTCGGAGGTACGGAATGATTCTATCTCTCATTCTTATGGCGGTTTTTACCGGCTATATCGGTACGGCGCTCGCCGGTGCCTGGCAAGAGCTGCCCTGTGGGTGTGGAAGTGTAATAAGTGGCCTAAGCTGGAAACAACACTTTTTCTTTAACCTCTTCTTTCTCCTGATCAGTGGATACGGAGTTTACCTGATGAATCCAAAACGAAGCGGGGTCGTGGGAGGCGAAACCGCTAAGGGCTGGCCGGCCTAAAGGCATCCATAAATACATTTTTAACTTTTAATTTTTTTCGACTATGAAAACGTTTTTAAAGAAAAATCTGGTTTGGGCATTTGCGCTGATATTAGGTATCGGGACGATGTCTTTTACATTGGTAGCGAAAAGCAATCAAGCTGTTTACTGGTATGCGATAAATGGTTCGCAAATACAAGGGCCTATTGACCCCGATAATTGCCCGGGAGGCGACAATCTGTGTGCAATGGGCTTCACACGTGATTTTGACATTCCTCCTACAGTTAATGATGGCCTGGAGGACGAAGATTACCACGGAGTAAAAAACAAACCATAACCTTTTTAGAGCGGGTGGCATCACCCGCTCTAAAAAATAGCATTATCTCGGATTTTGCTCTAGTCCCGATAACCTTATAACATCCGGCGGTATAGGCAGCGTATATTTTTTACTTTGGGGCAGCAGTTCATATACTCTTCCTGAAACTTCTCTTTTCAATTCTTTAGAAAACCTGGAATCACTATTTAATCGACGTAAATCCCACCAGCGCCGCCCTCTAAATATCAGTTGCTTCCGTCTTTCATTCAATACCAGATTAATTAACGCACCATCTTCAACATGGGTCAGCCTCTCATAAGTATCGGTTTTGTATCGTTTTTGAAGCAGGGAATTCAAAATATCCAACGCTTTATCCGGACTCCTCTTACGGGCATGACACTCAGCCAAGATCAGATGTATCTCATCAGTTGCGATACCATTGAATAGAACTACAGTTCCGTTGTAAGACCCCCGGAATGTTAAGTTCCTACCATTCGTTTTAAAGAAGAGGGTCTTCCTTAGGTCATTTTCTGAGTATTGGCTATAAATTTCAGGTGCAATATTTAAGTAATTCTCAGTAAATATAATCCCCAGGAAAAGTGTACTGTGAAAGATCACTTCTTTATTGAAACGTGTGAAAGGATTATTAACTCCGTCGTTAATCGTATTATAGTCAATTAGTTCACTATAAATATTTAAAGATGCTTCTGCATCCTTTAAGGCCAGATCAAAGTTTCCAACCTGTAAATTGATAATAGCCTTTAAACCATATGCTGCTGTTTTCGATGGGCGGGTAACCATCAATTGTTTCTCAGGCAGAAAAAGGACTGCTTTTTCTAAATCCTCTCCTATTGCGTCATATATTTCCTTTAAACTACTCCGATTGTGAGGTATAGTCATATCGGATTGGAGGCGTAGGGGTAATCCTAATTTCGTATCTGCAATTGACGGATCATAGTGATCACAATAGATTTGGGCTAACTGAAAATAATACCACGCTCTTAAAAAATGTGCAATTCCCCTTAGTTCTTTTCCTTCTGCACTTTCCTGATCTGATACAGTGAGATTGTTCAAAGATTCTAAGGCGAGATTGGTGTAAAAAATGGCCTGATAAACCCTGTTCCAATTATTGGTGGTCCTATCGTCAAATATATTTTCCGCCCACACATACGCATTTTTGTACTCCGGGGAAGACAGGGATTCCCATGCATCATCTAAAAGAACCAGATCATCTGTTCCAGCTTCCGCTATGCTAGGCATGCCGGTATTTAGTATATCCGTATTATCAAGCAGTGCTCTGACATCGTTCAGAGAGGAGGGAACTACCATTTTTTTGTCCGGCTTAATACTTAACCAGTCACTAAAGCAAGAAGTAGTACAGCAAAGAAGTAATGTAAAATATATCGCTTTCATAATCAAAAATTTAATTGTATCCCCAAGGAGTATCTTTTTCCTGGCAGAAAATTAGCAGTTGGATAATCTGGATCCAGCCCATATTTATTGGCTCTCCAGAGAAGCCCCAAATTATGAATAGCCGCAAACATACTGATACTGCCAAAACCTGCTGAATAAGAAAGAGGAAATGTATACGCCACATTTATATCCTGCCAGCGGACATGATCTCCTTTCTCAATTAGTTCTGTGGATTGCGTATATATGATGTCTCTATTAGCAACATTTGCCATGGGCGGTGAAGGAATTTGGGTGGTTTGCTCATCTCCGGGCTTCTGCCAGCGGTTCAGAAAATCCTGATGACCCACCCATGAGTCAAAAAGGCGCGAATACTCAATAGATGTTCTTCTGAATACGTATCCGGCTTTCGTTACGATGTTGAAACTAAGATCAAAGGATTTGTACTTAAAAGAATTCCTGATTGATCCCTGAAATCTGGGGAAACTGGTGCCGCTGTATTGCAGGTCGTCAAGCCCCAAAGAAGTCAGATAAGCAGAGTAGTTTTGTGTTAACTGACCGTTCTGATTGACTAAAGGGTTTCCCGTGTTTGGGTCTAACCCCTCCCATGGTAAGCTGTAAATGGCATCTAGGGACTTCCCTACTATAGGGGGGGTACTGCTGTTATAGGTATAATCGGTAGCACTTCTTGCCCCTATTGTTTCATAGTGGGTAACTTTGTTATTCACTATATTAAACAGATAGAATGTCTTCCAGCTGATTTTCTTCTTTAAATTCCGGGACTGAATATTTATGTCCAATCCACTGGTTATTAAAGAAGCATAGTTATACCAGGGCTGCATTTGCGTGTCATTGGGCAAATATCCTAGGGTTGGATCCAGAATCGGGAGGCCCAACAGATCCCGGCTGTTTTTTACGTAAAATTCTATACTTCCGGAGAAAAAGCTATTTTGGGAAGAAAAATCTACAGCAGCATTAAAAACACCCACCTTTTCCCACCTTAAACCAGGATCACCCGGGTTGCGAACATAAGCTACGGGCATACCGGTTAAGTCACTAACCGTATACCTGATAATAGGAAATGCCGAGGCTGTTGTTTTTACATTACCATTGTAGCCATAAGTCATGCGAACCGTTAGCTTCGGAAATTGCTGCACGTTGTAAAACGGTTCATTTGAAAGTATCCATCGTAACCCGGCAGACCAAAGGGGTACTCCTTTCTGATTAGTCCTTACCCCAAAAAGATTAGAGGCATCCCATCTTACACTTCCTGAAAGGATATATCTTTTATCAAATCCGTAAGAGGCATTTCCAAAATAAGAAACGTAGCGGTTCATGATATCACTCAATGGAAATGACACCTGGGGAATCCGGGATGTTCCCCTGGGACGTATATTATATGAAGTTGTAAAATCCAGAAGATTGTTATAGGTTAAAACATCATCCGAATAGCCATATAATGAAAATCCGGTACTTTTCAAGTTATTTTGCCGTAACTCTGCTCCTGTAAGTAGACTTACAGTATTCCTGCCTGTCAGATCAGGATTGTATGAAAGCTGAAAACGGCCGTTTTGCACTTTACGATCGGCTCTGCTTTCCCGTAAAATATCCCCGTCAGGAAATATTTTACTTCCGTCCACCTGTGTAAATCGGTTGACCAGATCTCTGACGTAGTAGCTATCTTTGACCATTACATTTGAATTATTGTCACTACTATTCTGATATTGATATTTGAGCTCTAGTGCCAGGTCTTTAATCAGGACAAAGCGAAGACTAGAAAAAATACGTAAATCGGAAGAGTTGCTGTGGTTCTGTCCAAATGAAATTTCATCTAAGGGTCTGTATTCCCAATCCAGCAAACCATTCTCAAGAGCACCGGAAGTATACGAAAGACGGTGTCTCTGGGGAATGGCCAATGCCTCTCCCTTCTCGTCAGCCAAACGTGCATAGGGATAAATACTACTTTTACCTAATGGTGTGAATGATTGGACGGCTATTCCATTATCTGCCCTGCCGCTTCCCGAATAGTTAACTCCCAGGTTTAATTCATAAAAGTTATGAGGTTTCAGCGTAATTTCCGAAGTTACAGTAGTCCGGTCATATGAATTACCCGTCATTTCCGTAACGATTCTGTCATAGCCCGCTGACACTCTGTACCTATGTTTTTCTCCTCCTCCGCTGACGCTAGCATTGTACTGTTGACTTAGGGCTTGGCGGTAGAGGTATTTTGAAGCCTGCTGCCGAAAATCATACCGTCCAAGCTGCTGTAACTGGTGTTGGAGGTCAGTATCCCCTAAAACACCGTCTCTATTTTGCCTGAGTAATTCTATGACCGGTGACAGAGGTGCCATGGTTGCACTATTGATCTGGCTATTGTAATAACCTCTTTCAAACAGGGATTTTTCTACTTGTATAAAGTGCTCAGAATCCAGGAAGGCTTTACTATAAAACAGGTCCGGCTTTTCTTGTAGTGTTATATTACTGTTTATGCTGATCGTTGTAGGTTGACGAAAATTGCCCTTCCTGGTGGTAATAATGATTACACCGTTTGCCGCCCTAGCTCCCCATATACTTGCTGCTGCTGCATCCTTCAGGAGGGTTACTTCCTGTACATCGTTGGGGTTTAATTGTGTTATATTGCCTTCATAGGGAAAATTATCTACTACTATCAAAGGTGTCATATCCGAATTGATGGTGCTCAAACCCCTGACTCTTAATGCTGCTGCATTTCCAGGAGTACGCATGTCGAGATCCCTTCTGTCAAATTGAAGTCCGTTAGTAACCCCTTCAAGACGATCAATGATTCCAGTGCTTACCGTTCGGTTCAAAGTTTCGCTGTCAATAATAGTAAATGAGCCTGTGGAGCGTTCCCGTGGAATTTTTTCATACCCTGTAGACACCACTACCTCATCAAGCACCTGATGCGAATCTTCCATTAGAATGAGTAGCGAATCAGCACTATAACGAACCGCAGTTTCAAGAGCTGTGAAACCTACACCGGTAAACCGTATGGAAGCAGGATTATCAGAGCTTACAAAACTAAAAGTACCTGAGCTATCGCTTACTGCAATTAGCTTCCCTGACACCTGACTCACCGATATACCCTGTAACGGTTGTCTGGTCTCCTGGGAGAATATTCTGCCTACGTACCGATATTGAGCAGATAGCTGAAACGCGAAGCATATTAAAACAATTGAGATTGTAGCCTTCATCCTGATCAGTTAGTTTTTTGTTTGAAAACCATCATTTCTATCTCACGGGTAGTTAATACCAATTCAATTCCGAAGGCTGGTAACTCTCTTTGAAGAGCGGTAATATCTTCTGGCGAACTACTAAGCTTTAATGTATAGTTTCCTGAAAATCCGGTCTCATCTATAATCGGGTAGGGCTGCTTATCTGTATGCACAAGGAGATCCTCATAGAAATATCTAAAAGGTTTGTTATCAAGAGTATAAGCGGGATTATTTTTTGCTGTCGGAACAGCAATAATGTTTGTTCTTCTTAAAACATAGCATAGTAACGTTCTCTTCTCAACACTTACTTCTATATTTTTACTCACTTCGAAATAAGTTGTTATATCTTCCTGCATTTTGCGATATAACCTGTTTCGAGGTTGGGGCTCAGAAAACCTTACATAATATACATAGGTATTATTCTGGAGCCAATTCTGATAGCTTGAATCTTCTGCAAAGATTCCTGATTCTGGAATGAGGGGGTGCTTGAGCTGATAGGTTAGAGAGTCCGGGGTGTCATATATAACCCGGTTTTGCGAGCTTAAGAAGGGATATTTTTTCCTAAGCAGGTCACGGAACATATATTCAGCAGTGGTATTATAATACACCAACCCATTTTTGCTGATCCGCATGCCTCCAATATGGGCATTCACTCTTTTTTTAATTCCTGATACGCACCATTCATCCCCATTAGCAACCAAATAATCCTCAGGAACAAAATCAGTGTCATCATCTTTTGTTAGCATTTTAACATTCTTGCCTAAAAGTATACTTTCTATATTTAGTGCAGTAGTGTATCCAGCACCTGTGATAGCCAATACCTGACTGTCTTTAATCCAAACCTGGTGAGGTATACCCAAGTGAGGAAAGTTTTTAGTAAGAGTAGTGTTCTTAACTACACTTGCCAAACCCCACTTTCGCTTTTTTATGAAAGGCAAAACTATTTCATTGGCTTCGGCTGTTATAGGAACTACCGCCAGTTGCTTAGCAAACTGCCTTTGTAAACTGTCAAGCTTATTCAAACTTTTGATGCATGGCCCACACCAAGTAGCCCAGAAATCCAGGATAATAAGCTTATCCTTATATTCAGAAAGGGTAATACTTTCTTTTCTCTCCGGATGATTAACCACCTGAAGTGGCATGCTCCACAGCTCCTCAGGAAGGGTGTCCCCTACTTTAAGCGCCTGGGCATGGATATTACATATTGGCAGAAGAATAGTAAGATAAAGGCATAGCAAAGCCCTTACGTAGTATTTTACGTTCATTGTTTTTTGTTTGATAGTTTAGATGAATAGGTATAGTGTAACAGAAAATACTACCTTCTTATACCGGAGCTTTGATGATGTTTTTGAAGAGCTGCTTGGGGTAAAAGTCTCCCCTACGGTCAAAAGTGACCTTATAAAAGAAAGGATGAAAAGAGAAACGTTTCATACTCGTAGTTATTTACGAGTCTCGTTGCAGTACGCTATAAAATGGCAATGTGGCACAGGACTACACCATACCGCTCAGCAAGGTTCCGACGCCTTCTCAAGACGATACAGTAGTAGCCCATGCGCCACATTGCCAAAATTAAGCAAAAGTAGCCAAATGAGCATTGATCTACTGTCTCGCATGAGAGTCAAATTGTCGGAATTTGCTGACGAGACTTTTAGGTCAATACAATAGGATTAAAGCTAACACTTTGAAATCCACATGACAAAAATAATTATTTGATTTCAAAAAAACAAATATTTTTCTTTAAAATGAACACAGAAATGATACTCCATTTGTAGAATGGACATATCATCAAAAAACAACAGTATAGAAAAGACTGTTGGAAATAATATAAAGAGCTTGAGGATTCAAGCTGGATTAACAATAGAAGGGCTAACTTTTGCACTTGATATTTCAATTAGCTACACCTTAATGATTCAACGAGGTGCGACAAGTATTTCCGCAAAACTTGCAAAGAGGATCGCTAATTTCTTCAATATCGAAGTTTCTCAATTATATTCTGATAAAAAGATAATTTTAACTAGTCCCCTAAAAATAGAGACAATTTACAACTTCTATAAAGAGAATGAGAATAATCCGAAATTCTTTATCAAAAGAAGAAGTGAATATAGTGTCGCTGCTTTCATTAAAAATTATCTTTTATCAGACCCGTTTCTAAAAGAAGGGCGAGACGTTTCACAAATTATCACGTACAGTAATGAAAAATATGGAAGAGCACTTACAAGTCAAGAACTTTCCAGAGAATTGAGAAGATTATATAATAAGGGAATTTTGCGTAGAATTGATAAATTTGGTAATGGGACAGCATATAAATACCTTATAAATAATAAGGCTGTTTAAAGAATCTATTTACAACCTCTGAATTAATAGCCTTTTTGAATGAGTCCTATTGCCTCATATTGTTGGTGAGATTTAATATTTTTCCGCATGACTAATTATAGTAAAGAAATATTGCGAGAGAATGTTTTTGATTTGGTCCGCTTTTCGGGTCTTACATTTGAACAGTTCGTAAACATTCTGGAAATTTCCTTAAAGAAATTGAAATAGTTTTAATACATAATTTGTTGTTATAATAAATACGCTATTAAATAGACAAAATATGGGAGTAATTGCAAAAAATACTGCAAACCGGTCGGGATTTAGGGACAGGAAGTCTTTTTCGCCTGAGGATATTTGGGCGGCTGGGGGTACTACGGCCTTTGGCAAAAAGGTAGGTCAAAGTAATAAAAAGTTGATTGACTCCCTTAAAAAAGGCCCCGATATAGAACCATTCACAGAGAAGGAATGGGCTGAAACCATGAAGCAGCTTAAAGAAAGTAAGTAATATTTATGAATCTGCTTTTTGACACCAATATCCTTTTGGCACTCATCCGGTGTAAGGATTTTGAAGGCCTGATCAATTTTCTGAATCCCGATAACAGCCTTATTTACCTTTCAGTTGCCTCAGAAGCGGAAATCAAATCCATAGCTAAGCGTAGAAACTGGGGGACAGCTCGCATAGAAAAATTAGATAATCTTCTTGATGCTGTCAGTATAGTTGAAATCAACCATTTGTATATCAACACTTATGTGGAGATTGACACATATTCTCAAATGAGCAATCCAGATTTTGGCCCATATAGTTTCACCACTCCGCGGAACATGGGTAAAAACGATCTATGGATAGCCTCATTAGCTGGGCTCATGGGCTTACAACTCGTAACTACCGATACAGACTTCGACCACCTCAATGAACTATTTTTCCAGGTAAGAAGGGTAGGCGTAGAGGATTTAAGAAGGTATTTTTAAGTTTATTTAATTCCACAAGCATTTCATACTTTCTTATTATGGAAACCTATATTTCAGCTCAGAATTTAGCCACGGTAGTGTCTATTTGTACGATTGGTTATTCTTTCATTACACTACTCATGTATATTGAAAGTAGAAAGACAAGAAAGCTAAAAACGGAACCTTTAATTATAGCTTACCTTAAATCATCAGAAGACTCATCATCCTATTCATTACATTTAAAAAATATTGGTGAAGGGCTCGCAAAAGATGTCACAGTGACTCTACTTAAAGACTATTCCAGGTATAATAAAATCCAATACCCATTGTCAAAGGCTGGAATTTTTGCGAACGGTCTTACTATTTTTCCTCCGGATTATGAAATGAAATTCATCTTGAATTTTTGGCAAAATTATAATGAGCAAAATAAAGACACCCATATAGAATTGGAGATAGAGTACCGGGGAATAGACAATGAGAAGCGTTCAAATACATATAAACTTAATATTGAAGAAATAAAGGGGCAGTTTTATTCAAATCCTCCCGAAACCTTTATTGGTCAAATTGCTTTCCATCTCAATGAGATTAGCAAAGAGCTTAAGAAGCCAATTAAGAATGTTGAGAAAAAAGAAATAGACAATGATTAAATTCATGTATACCCCTAAATTAATATGGGAGCATCGGTCATACCTTAGTATGGGGGAGAATAAACTGGCCTAGATACCCGACAAATTGGAAGAATTGAAAGAGCCGAAAATAACTCTAAATTGATATTCGAAACTAATAACATGAAAGAAAAATAATTTACAAATTACTAAACCAATATACGAAATACACATTTATACCCATATTCATACTTACAATCTCCCTGTTTGCATAGCGAAAATTAAAGTTGGTGTGGAATATTCCCTACAACCTGGCACTTGAACAAAAGTTCAGAAGAAATACTCCTGTTTGAAGAAAAATGGTCTAATCAGGATTTATACTTACACTATAAGGACTCGGCTCAGGAGTTTGACGTCGAACTTGTGTCATTTCTGACCAGTATTTGTGACAAATAGTTTTGTCTGATTAGAGACTTCTTGTAACTTTACTTAAAGTTGTGTGGATTTAGTAGCTGGAAAGACCCGGATCATTTTGATCCGGGCCTTTTTTTCTTCGTGATACTATAATTTAATTCAGCAACCGCTGAGATAAACCTGGTTGCTTTTTATCTATTTTTGGTTGCCTTTCAATATTTTTATAAAAATATTACTATAAATTTGCTCAGAAACGAAAGCTAAAAGGTTTGGCGAACCGCATGAGATTTCGAGGCAAAATCATCGAGAAAGAAATCTATGAGGAAGGCGTGTCCATCTAATCAAGGTACCCCTGCCATAAAATACTAATTACAGAGCCTTAGGTGTTCCAAATTGATGGTCGGGTCATGAACGATGAAATACTTTAAATAGAAAACTAGAATGTTGATTAACAGAGGTTAAGTACTTAAATTTAAAGGTAGTGATTTAAGTAAATTTAATAGCAAAAGTATTTATCATCTGCAGTAGTCGAATGAATGGTAATATTTTAATCTTTAATAGAAGAAAAAGTTATGGCAGCCAATATTGAAATATCATATCCTGATTCTCTAGCTTTATCTCTAAAGATGGATGATAAGGAGTTTGGGACTGAAATGAAGACGTTATCGTTAGTGAAGTTATTCGAGTTAGGGAAAATATCGTCCGGTACCGCCTCAGAACTCTTAGGCATAACCCGATTAGACTTTATCGAGTTGCTAGGAAAATATAAGGTTTCATATTTACAACCGGCATCAGACACTGATCTGATTTCTGATTTTAAGAATGCGTAAGGTCATTTCCAATACCACACCTATTCTCTCATTGCTTAAAATCAATAAGCTCGAGCTTCTTAAAGATCTCTACGGAAAAGTTATTATTCCTCAAGCTGTTTTTCAGGAAATAGAAGCCGGTCGAGATTGGGTTTATTATACAGATTTGTCAAAACTTGACTGGATTGAAATCTGCCCTTTAAAATATCCACAGGCTCTGAGTTATCTTTTTGATTTGGATCGAGGTGAAGCAGAAGTATTAATTCTCGCCCGTGAAATCAGCGCCGACCTAGTGATTCTTGACGAAACATTAGGTAGACGGTATGCTCAAATGTTGGAGCTTACATTAACTGGCACTGTTGGAATACTTCTTAAGGCTAAAGAAAAAGGGCTAATTCAATCCGTTAAAGCTCTTTTAATTGAGCTTCAAGGTAAAGGTGTTTGGCTGTCATCTGCACTTGTAAATCAGGTCACTGGATTAACGGGCGAATAATGTGTAGAGAGAGAAACGGATTTTGAACAGTTAACTCCGTCCCTGAACTTTAAATAAA
The DNA here is from genome assembly GCA_964563435.1 of uncultured Lacihabitans sp. Taxonomy (GTDB): domain Bacteria; phylum Bacteroidota; class Bacteroidia; order Cytophagales; family Spirosomataceae; genus Leadbetterella. The sequence continues at coordinate 1,065 of CAZLXI010000051.1, read as the reverse complement.
TTATGATAAAAATTAATCCAGCTACTTTAAAAATTTAAGAGTTCAAATTGATTTCAATTGATAGAAAATGGAATATGGCAGGACAAAAGTTTTAGCGTGTATTGACAATACAAAGGATGCCTGCCTTTATTTTGATAATGTGATACCTTTAAATTTAGGCCACATTATCCCATGGGAGGGTACTGGAGACTTAGAGGCCCATGAAATACTACAAAACGTACTCCCTCCAGCTTTATTAAACAATTCTCACCCTTGGGGATTGACTCCAGTAGTAATTTCCTATATAGAGGCCTTTGTAAATGCCTACCCCGTTTCAATAGGTGTTAAACCAGGCACAGAAGAAGAAATGACTAATAGGGCTAGGCATTTTTTCCCAACAATAATTCAGAGACAAAATGAAATGTTTGCAAGCCTAAAAGACCCCGTTGATACAATATTTGGGACAGAAAGTGATAAAAACAACCATATATCAGATAAGGCAGATCCATCACTAATTCTATCAGGTTTGAATTTAATAGACACCTCAAAAATTAAGTGGGAACATATACTTGAGATAAAAAGGGACAAAGAGTCTATTAGTAAGCTAAGACGGTTAAGAACTTTCATTTATCAAAACTATAAGGGTAAATCAAATGCTTTTATTCAAGATGACTTGCTTAACAGAATAGAAGTATATGAAACTACCACTAAACAATTAGGCCTTGAAACAAAAGATTCAGCCTTAAAAGTAGTTTTCAGCTCAGGTAGTTTAATCGCAACTGCAGCAACAGCTGTAATGACAGCAATCGCTGGTAGTTCGGTAGCAATTCCATTATCATTAGGAATCGGATCAGCGTTTATGTTGGGAAACATTGGACTGGAACTTCGTTCTCATAAGAGGAATTTGTACAAATTCAAACAGGAAAACCCTGTCACATATCTTATTGATATAAAACAACTACAATTGCAATAAGGCCATCTTCTCAAAAACTACAATCATCTTCTCCTTTTCATTGATTAAGCATTAATAAGGTGTAGGCTCCCCACTTTTAGTACGTCCTAAAAGTACACAAAATACGTTTATGT
>CAZLXI010000050.1:0-26928 GCA_964563435.1 uncultured Lacihabitans sp. | reverse complement strand
CGGAAGAAAACTTCCTGGATGAGCTGAATAAGCTCATTGAGAAAGAGTCTATCGACCTGATCCTCCCTACCCACGATACGGTGCTGGTCTATATGGCCCGGAACCTTGATAAGATCCGGACCCGGGTGGCTGTGCCCGGTCTGTGGCAGGCCGAAGTATGCCGGAGCAAGAAGAAAATCTACGAGCTGTTCAGGGAATATGACTTTAACCCTGCCGTCTTCAATACCCCGGACGATATCCCGGCTTACCCGATCTATGCAAAGCTTGACGAGGGGCAGGGGAGTAAAGGTGCATTTGTAGTGCATAACCGGAAAGAGCTGGAAGCCCTCCCCGACCCGGATAATTATGTATTTATGGAGCTTTTGCCCGGTGAGGAGCTGACCATTGACTGCTTCACCGACCGCCACGGAAAGATCCTGTTCATGGGCCCCCGAAACCGGAAAAGGGTCTTTGACGGGGTTTCTGTCAACAGTGCATCGGTAGAGTTGACTCCGGAGATAGAAGCCGTCGGAAAGATCGTTTCCGATACGATCGGCGTCCGGGGAGCCTGGTATTTCCAACTCAAAAAAGACGTTACCGGCCGGTTCAAACTGCTGGAGGCTTCTGTCAAGGTGGCCGGAAATATGAATGTTTTCCGGGGAATAGGAGTAAATTTTCCCCTGCTGATGGTTTACGATTACCTCGACTATGATGTAGAGGTGATTCCCAACAATTACCGGATAGAAGTAGACCGCGCCCTCTTCAGCCGCTATACGATCGACCTGGAATACGATACCATTTATATCGATTTTGATGATACGATCACGAAGGAAGGCCGGGTGAATCAGAACGTAATGATGTTTCTGTATCACCAGAAAAACAAGGGCCGTATCATCAAGCTGATCACCAAACATTCAGGCAACCTGGAGGAAACTCTTGAAAAGCTGGCCATTCACAAAGGGCTTTTCAACGAGATCATCCACATTACGATGACGGATGAGAAATATAAGTACATTACGGAAAAAGAGCGGGTGATCTTTATAGACAATGCCTACGGCGAACGCCTGAAAGTGAAGCGGGTGCTGAATCTCCCCGTTTTTGATGTGGATGCGTTAGGAACTTTGATCGATTGGAAGGAGTAAGGCTGTCCAAAAAGAACACAAACTGCTGCGTTGTTTCGGAATTCGGCCTCAGTCACATACCTTTAGTATGCTCCTTCAGCCTCATCCTCAACGCCTTGCATTTTACGCCCTTTTTAAACAGCCTCGATGCGACCAAACAACCAGGACTTTTGACAGCTCCGTTGAAATTATTTCGAGAATTCTCCCGATATTCTCAGGGTCACCTCATCATCTACAGAGGCTCCGGATGTACCTACACCAAAGTCAATTCTGTTCAGGGTTCCACTGGCTTTTATACCTACAATTTTCTTACCTCCGCGACCGTCAATAGGTCCTCTGAAAACGGCATCCAGTGTGATAGGCTTGGTTACTCCTCTCATGGTCAGGTTACCGGTGATCTTGTAGTTGTTTCCGGATACTTTCTTCACTGATGTGCTTTTGAAGGTAATGGCCGGGTGTTTTTCAGCAGCAAAGAAATCATCCGATCTGAGGTGACCGTCTCTTCTTTCATTCCCGGTATTTACAGAAGCCACTTCAGCAGTGAAATCGAAAACCGCATCCGAGAAATCTTCCTTGGAAGAAGTTATTTTGGCATCGAACTTTCCGAAGCTTCCGTCTACTTCCGAAATTTTCAAATGGACGATAGAGAAGCCTACATTGGAATGCGACTTATCCAAAACCCAGTCCTGGGCAAATGTTGCCGTAGAGAGCAGCGCTACTGCTAAAGACAAAATAATTTTTTTCATGTCGGTTTTGTAAATATTTGATTCATGTATATACACGATGCTAAATTAGAAATATTCTAATTCAAATGAAAATTATTTCTCTGCATAATCTGTAAATTGCATTAATGATCAATTTTATACCTATGAATAACCGAAACTTTTCCCGGAGAAACCTCTTAAAAAGTATCGCTATCGGGGGAGCCGCCGCGTTAACTGCTCCCCATACGCTTGCGCAGCGTCCGGTTTCGAACCGCCCCCCAATCCGTTTTGCCGTTTCTACCTATTCGTACTGGCATTTTGAAAAAGTAAAATATCCTATTGAAAAGGTGATAGAAAATGCCTCGCGGCTCGGTTTCGACGGGGTAGAGATTCTGCACCGTCAAATGGAAAGCGAGGAGAAGGCTTATTTGCACAAATTGAAAAGGATGGCGTTTGATGCCGGGCTGGCGTTGCCTATGCTTTCTATACACCAAAGCTTTGTAAGACCCGATGCCGAAGCCCGGGCGAAAGACATAGAGCATACGGTAAGATGTATTCAACTGGCGGTACAATTAGGCATTCCGTGCATCCGTATGAACACCGGCAGCTGGGGAACGGGCCGTTCTGCTCCCGATTATTACAAAACGGGTAAAGAAACGCCCCTTCCGGGCTATACCGATGAGGATGCCATTAAGTGGTGTATCGACGGAATGAATGACTGCCTGAAATATGCCGAACAGGAGGGCGTAATACTGGCCATTGAGAACCACTGGGGGCTTTCCTCAAATATTGATTACCTCGAACGCATCTATATGGCTTTAAAAGACTCGCCTGCTATGGGTTTAAACCTGGATACGGGGAACTACGTCGGCGATCCGTATCCGCAGTTTGAGCGCCTGATCAGATATGCCAATATCATCCAGGCCAAAACGTATTATGGCGGCGGCCATTATTATGATCTCGATCTGGATTACGACCGGATCGCTCAAATAGCCCGTCAACACGATTTTAAAGGGTACGTCTCCCTCGAAATGGAGGGCAAAGAAAGCGCTGAAACGGCTGTACCCAAGAGCCTGGCCCTACTCAGAAAGGCATTTAACGGGTAATTACCGGGAACGTTTGCATAAAAAAATCCTATAATAAGTTAAATTTATTACATATTTATCTCTTTCTTTATTTTCGATTCGTGTCGCATTAGACACATTTTAATAACGGGCAGTAAAAATCGAATAAAGCAATGAAGAGATCTCGACGGGATTTTTTGTATTCCATCAGCATGCTGGCGGCCGGGACGGCCCTATCCAGCCCCCTGTACGGTTTCGGAGGCGACAGCAAATTGAAAGTGGTATTGGTAGGCACCGGGGTGCGGGGCATTTCTTTCTGGGGCAAGCGCCTGGTGGAACAATATCCTCAAAAGCTCTCCTTTGTGGGCCTGTGCGACATCAACCCCGGCAGGGTAAAGTTTGCCCGGGAATATATGGGAGTGAGCTGCCCGACCTTCACCGATTTCGACCGGATGCTCCGGGAAACCCGGCCCGACCTGGTCATCGTGTGTACCAAAGATTCTACTCATCACGAGTTTATTGTCAAAGGGCTGGAGTTCGGGGCGGATGTGCTGACCGAAAAACCCCTCACCACCGACGAGGTCCGTTGCCGGCAGATCGTGGAGGCGGAACGTAAATCGAAAAGAAACCTCATCGTGGGATTTAATTACCGGTGGAGTCCCTATATGACGAAGATCAAGGAGCTTCTGCAAAACAAGAGTATCGGCGAGATCACTTCGGTCGATTTTAACTGGTACCTGAATACCCACCACGGAGCATCTTATTTCCGCCGGTGGCACGGGCTCATGAACGGAGGCGGCTCCCTGTGGGTGCACAAGGCTACCCATCATTTTGACCTGCTGAACTGGTGGCTGAACGACACCCCAGAAGAGGTATTTGCTTACGGAGCCCTGGAACATTACGGTAAGAACGGCCCTTTCCGTGGCGAGAGCTGCCGGAAATGCGCACACAAAACGGATTGTAAGTATTTTTGGGACATCACCAGGAGCCAGCACGACATGAAACTGTACGTGGAAAACGAGAAGCACGACGGTTATATCCGGGATAACTGCCTGTTCCGGGAAGAAATTGACATTTATGATAAAATGTCGGCCCAGATCCGGTACAAAAGCGGCGTGGTGGCCAATTATTCCCTCACCACGTATTCCCCTTTCGAGGGCTGGCGTATCGCTTTTAACGGGCAAAAGGGAAGAATAGAGGCCTGGCTTGACATCCCCTGGATGAAGAATGAGCACATTGACCAGGAAAGGCTGCATGCCGTAGAAATGGAACAGGGCTCAAAGGAAGGACAGATCGTCGAACCGCTGATCCTTTTCAGGAACTGGGAAAAGTTCGATACCGTAAATGTGATTTCCGAAAAAGCCGGCCACGGCGGAGGTGACAGCCGCTTGCAGGACAAGATCTTCCTGAATCCCGATGCAGCCGATCCTTACCGGCACGCGGCAGGCCTGCGCGACGGCGTGATGTCGGTCATGATCGGTATTGCGGCCCGGAAAAGTATTGAGTCGGGGCAGCCGGTGAAGATCAGCAGCTTGACGGATGTGCGGTAGGCGTCTGAAAAGAGCACAAATTGCTGCGTTTCTTTCGGAATTCGGCCTCAGTCACATACGTTAGCATGCTCCTTCGACCTCATCCTCAACGCCTTGGATTTTGCACTTTTTTCAGGCGCCTTTGGCGTCTCCAAAGTAATGGACTTTTTTAGCTCGGGTTTTCAAACAACGCAGCAATTAGTGTCTTTTAAAGCAGCCTTTTATATGTATTTCAGTAAACACTCCAAAAACCGGCTGGCATCCCCCTTTTCCAGCGAAAGTGCCGGTAGCAGGCGGATGATATTATTGCCCGCCACACCCGTAAATATCTTATCGTCTTCCAGGAGCTTTTTCCGGATAGCACCTACCGGTTCGTCCAGCTCGATACCGATCATAAGTCCCCGGCCCCGCACTTCACGGATGCCGGAAAAACCCTTCAGCTCACTCAGCAGGTAAGAACCTGTCTGTGCTGCATTTTCTACCAAATGTTCCTCTTTTATGACATCCAGTACAGCAATACCCGCTGCACAGGCCAGGTGATTCCCTCCGAAAGTAGTCCCTAAAAGACCGTGTTTTGCCTGGAATTTCGGCGAGATGAGGATCCCGCCGATGGGGAAACCGTTGCCCATACCCTTGGCCATAGAAATGATATCAGGCCGGATGTCATAATGCTGAAACGAAAAGAACTGTCCGCTGCGGCCATAGCCGCACTGTACCGAGTCGTGGATCATCACTGCACCGGTCGCATCACAGGCTTCACGAATGGCTTTCAGAAAACCTTCCTCCGCTACCTGTATCCCTCCTACTCCCTGGATACCTTCCACGATCACCGCACAGGTATCCTGGTCCACCGCTGCTTTAAGCGCCTCCACATCATTAAAAGGTACAAACTGTACATGACCCGCAAAGTTCAGCGGCGCCTTGATGGCCGGGTTATCCGTTACGGCCACGGCCGCAGAAGTACGTCCGTGAAAGGCTTTTGTAAAGGCCACAATTTTGGTACGCCCCGTATGAAATGAGGCCAGCTTCAGCGCATTTTCATTCGCCTCGGCACCGGAGTTGACCAGGAAAAGGCTGTAGTCGTTCAGGCCGGAAAGCTCTCCCAGCTTACCCGCCAGCTCCTCCTGGATCGGGATCTCCACCGAGTTGGAATAGAACGCCAGCTTAGCCAGCTGATCGCTTACTTTCCGTACATAATGCGGATGCGAATGGCCAATGGAAATGACGGCGTGCCCACCGTAAAGGTCGAGGTATTCTGTGCCGTTGCTGTCCCAGATTTTGCTTCCCGAAGCCTTTACCGGCTCGATGGAATTGATCGGATATACGTCAAATAATTTCATTTTCAGAAGGAAATGGTTTTAAGATGAAGGCCTGTTTTTTCGTCCCGTCCGAACATCAGGTTCATGTTCTGGACGGCCTGCCCCGAAGCCCCTTTCAGCAGGTTATCGGTCACGGAAGTGATCAGCAGCTTTTTACCGTGCTTTTGCAGTTCGAGGATACATTTATTGGAATTGACCACCTGCTTAACATCTACCGGCCGCTGCGAAATATGGGTGAACGGGTGCTCCGCATAGTAGCTTTCAAAAAGACCCCGGGCCTCTTCGGGGCTGCCCTCAAAGTTCAGGTACACGTTGGCCATAATGCCGCGCGTAAAGTTTCCACGGTAAGGAAGGAAGTTGATCTCCTCCGAAAAGCTGTTCTGAAGCTGCGTAAGGCTTTGACGGATCTCCGCCAGGTGCTGGTGGGTGAAGGCTTTGTATACCGACACATTATTATTCCGCCAGGAAAAATGGGTAGAAGCGCTAAGCGCCTGCCCGGCGCCGGTAGAACCCGTAATGGCCGATACATGAACTTCGCCCAGCAGACCGGCCTGTGCCAGGGGCAACAGGGCCAGTTGGATAGTGGTGGCAAAGCATCCCGGGTTCGCCACCTTACCGGCCGACCGGATCCTATCGCGGTTGAGCTCGGGCAGGCCATAGACAAAGCCATCGGTTTCGTCGCGGTAGTCGGTGCTGAGATCGATGATCTTTACCGTTTCCGGAACCCGGTTTTGTTCGAGAAACTTCCGCGACTGTCCGTGCCCTGAGCACAGAAAGATAACGTCTGCCTCTTCAAAGGGCAGCGCTGACGTAAATACAAGGTCCGTGTCTCCCAAGAGATCCGTATGTGTCTCGTACACGGGGTTTCCGCCCTGGCTTTGGGAGTTGGCAAAAACGATCTCTGCCTGCGGGTGATGGATAAGAATCCGTAGAAGCTCGCCACCGGTGTAACCGGCTGCTCCTATGATTCCAACTTTTATGGAACTCATGAAATATTGATTAACAGATGAAACAAAAAGAGACAAGCAGGGCCTATCGTCGGTGCCCGGATCGGGGAGTCTGTATGTAGTTGATAGCGCTCAAATGCTGAACAGAAGTTTGACACAAATGTAGGAATTAAAATCTTTCCTTGTATTTTTACGACTCTATAAATTCGGAATAAATTATGACTTTAGCCCAGCTGGTGTGGGATGTTTCGCCCACAATCGTTAAAATCGGAAGTTTTGAGATCAGGTGGTACGGCCTGCTTTTTGCCCTGGGGTTTGTGATCGGGTACCAGATCATTGCCTGGGCTTTTAAAATCGAAAAGAAAGACAGCAAAGACCTGGATGCCCTGCTGCTGACCATGATCCTTTCGATTGTACTGGGGGCACGGATCGGGCATTACGTTTTTTACGAAGGCAATCAGTTCTTCGAAAACCCGGGAGCCTTCCTGTATGATATGCTGATGCCCCCTTATGCCGGGCTGGCCAGCCATGGCGCAGCCTTTGGTGTTCTCATAGGTCTTTTTATTTTCCGCAGAAAACACCCCGAATATAGTTATCTCTGGCTGACCGACCGGCTGGTGATCGTGTCGGCGTTGGGCGGGGCGTTTATCCGTTTCGGTAACTTTATGAATTCGGAGATCATAGGAAAACCTACCGACGGTCCTTTCGGCGTGATCTTTAAACAGAATTTTGAGTTTACACAGGTCCCAAGGCACCCGTCTCAGCTCTATGAGTCGATCTCCTGCCTGGTGATCTTCATCATCCTGATCTTTCTGTATAACAAATGGCGGGAGAAGACCCCACAGGGCTCCCTGACCGGTATCTTTTTTATCTGGATCTTCGGACTGCGGTTTTTTTACGAATATACCAAAGAGAACCAGGTGGCTTTTGAAGAGGGAATGAAGCTGAATATGGGGCAGATCCTGAGCATCCCGGCCGTACTGATCGGATTGTACTTCCTGGTGCGGTCGTTTCGAAACGCGCCTAAAACCGCTTAGCAATGAAGCTGGGCTTCGGTGCGTGGCAGTTGGGCGGAGAATGTACTTTCGGCGGAAGACAGACCGGCTGGGGAAAGCTGGATGAGGCCGAAGCCCGGGAAACCGTCATTGAGGCCCTCGAGGAAGGCGTTACTTTTTTCGATACCGCACCGGGCTATGGAAAAGGACGATCGGAAAGCCTGCTGGGAAGTGTTTTTTCAGAGACAGATACTACTGACCTCAAAGTTTGCACCAAGTACGGAAGCTATGAAAATGCCCATGGAGAAGCCTATCTTGATTTTTCGGAAAACGCCCTTCTCCGCTCAGTAGAAGAAAGCCTGCGGCGGCTACAGCTGGACCGCCTGGATACCCTGCTCCTGCACAGCCCTGCCGATGATTTTGATTACGGCTCGTTTGATATATCTCCTTTTGAAAAGTTGAAAAGCCAGGGGGTGATATCCCGTTATGGCGTAAGTGTAAAAAGCCTGAAAGGGGCTGAAAATGTCCTGAATTCAGGGTTTGGTGATATGATAGAAGCTATTTTTAATATATTAGACCGGCGGGCGGAAGAGCAGGTCTTCCTGCATCCGGCTTTTCATCGTTACCGGTTTATCGCCCGGGTTCCTCTGGCGTCGGGTTTTCTTTCGGAGAGGTTTCTGAAAAACCCGGAGCTGGTCTTCGGCAAAACGGATATCCGTTCGTCTGTAGGACAAGCCGACCGGAGCTGGTATGAAAGTGCTGTCCGGAAGCTTTCGTTCCTGAATGAGTTGCCGGGCGGAATCAGCACTTCCGCCTTGCGCTATGTTCTTCATCATCCGGTAAACGGTTTTGTGATTCCCGGAATGCGAAACAGGCTTCAGTTGAAGAATAACATTAAGGCCCTGGAGCTCGGGCCTTTAAGCAAAGAGCTTCAGTCACGTATAAAAGAGGCGCTGCCTGTCACCAATCCGAACTGGATAAAATAGTAGACCCTTATGGAAAGCATAATCCCGGAGTTACAGAAGACCAGCAGGGAGGCCGCAAGGCTTCGCCGGTCAACCCGTTCCCAAAGAGCGAAAGTCCTGAGGGATCTGGCGGATCTGCTCAGGGAAAACGTATCGCTCATCCTCTCGGAAAACAGGATGGATCTGGACCGGATGGATAAAGAAGACCCCAAATACGACCGCCTGCTTTTAAATGAAGCCCGGATCCATACTTTGGCGGATTCGCTTCAGGAAATAAGCCGGCTGGAGGACCCTGCCGGAAAAGTGTTGCTGGAAAAGACCCTTCCCAACGGGATCCGGCTGAAAAAGGTAACCACCCCAATGGGTGTAGTGGGCACTATTTTTGAGTCACGCCCCAACGTCACCATTGATGTGGCATCCCTGTGCCTCCTCTCCGGAAATGCGGCGGTGCTGAAGGGCGGAAAGGAAGCGAGCTTTTCGAATCGGGTCTTCGTGAAGCTGATCCATCAGGCATTGGAACAAAACGGGCTGCCGGAAGAGATTGTACTGCTTCTGCCCTCCGACCGGAAGTTCATGACCGAGCTCCTTCAGGCCGACCGCTACGTAGACCTGATCATTCCGAGAGGCTCGCAGGGGCTGATCAGCTTTGTGCGGGAAAATTCCCGTATCCCTACCATTGAGACCGGCGCCGGCGTATGTCATGTATATGTGGAAAAAACGGCGGATACCGACATGGCAGCACAGATCATCGTCAATGCAAAAGCCTCCCGCCCGTCGGTATGCAACTCCCTCGACTGCGTAATCGTTGACACCGCCGTGGCCGGAGAGCTGATCCCGAAGCTGAAAGCCGGTTTTGACAAGTATCACATTGAGGTTTTTGCCGATGAAGCATCTTTCCCCGGCTTCCAAAAGGAAGGTTTCCGGGTAAACCCGGCCCGTGAGGAGGATTTCGGCAAGGAGTGGCTGGACTTCAAGGTATCCGTAAAAACGGTGAACAGCACCGACGAAGCCCTCGATCACATCCGTGAATATTCTTCGCGGCATTCAGAAGCTATTGTCACCCGTGATCAGGCGATTGCCGAACGTTTTCTGGAAGAGGTGGATGCCGCGGCTGTATACCATAACACCTCCACCCGGTTTACGGATGGCGGCGAGTTCGGATTAGGCGCAGAAATCGGTATTTCCACGCAAAAACTGCACGCCCGCGGACCGTTTGCCCTGGAAAAACTGGTGACGGAGAAATGGGTAGGCGTGGGTGACGGGCAGGTGCGGTGGTAAGTTTAGTGAATAGTGAACAACTAACAGTAGACAGTCAGGGAAGAACGATTAGGGAACAACCATCCATTAAGGCCTGGAAATTAATATGAAAGAATATTCCTTAACTGTTAGTTGTTCACTGTTTAAGCACCCTGAATGTCTTACTATTGCTGCCGGTTTTCACATTGATAAGGTAAACTCCTATCGTTAATTTGCTTAGGTCTATTTTGCCCGGAAGGCTCAGATTTTGTTCCGAAAGCACTTTTCCTTCCGTACTGATCACGGTTACTTTATACTTTGCCCGACTTTCGGAAGTGCTGCTGATGTTCAGGTAATCCTGCGTCGGATTCGGGTAAAAAGTGAAATGCAGCGCGGGGCTTTCGGCAGAGAGAACCACGTCTTCTTTTGCCTCGTTATCGGTTAGCTGGTAGATCTGTGGCACGCCGTCTCCATCGGTAGCCCAAACGAAGTAATTATTTTTGAGCTCAAATAAACTCGTACCGCCCATTGTAACGGGCTTCAGATCGGTAAAATCTTCCAAACCGTTTTCCGTAACCTTCCATACCTTGTTATTTCCGACATAATAGGGGTGCATACCGGCGTAAATAGCCGCATACTTCATAAAATCATCTTCCGGAAAAACACTGAAAGCCTCCTGCTCTATATCGAATCTGAATATCTGATACTTTCGTAAGCCTGAATTGTAGGAATTAAAGTAATGACTGCCCCCGGCAGATGCCATAAAATGGAAGTATTCGTTATACCTAAAATCAAAATCCTCAAAATAAAACATCCTTCCTTTTTCCGGTATCCAGAAGGCATGATTCATCGTGGTTTTATTTCTGAACACCTGCGGCTGATTCAGCGCCTGGTTGCCATCATTGGTCTCGAATTCGTTTACCAACACGTTTAGTTTCGAATCCCGGAAAGCCCATATTCTTTTCTTTCGGTGATCTTCTGAAAGCGGCTCGTGAAAAAGAATCATGTCTTTATAAACCGTTGGGTTTAATGCCTCTTTAATTCCTGTAGAAATATCCCCCATTTCTCCGGTCTCTATCCGGAGTCTGATTATCTTCCCCGTGGTGATCAGGTAATGTTCTCCGTTCAACTTCAGATAACTTGCCTGAAGACCGGTCACATCCGGCACTCTGAATTCCACGTACTTCCCGGTCGCTTTATTCAGAAAAGCGATTGCATTTTTGATTTTGAGCCTGTAAAGCAGATACGTCCCCACGTCTTCCGCATCAGACAGAAACTGGTCGCCCAGTGATGCAATTTTTGTTTTTACTCCCTCTGAATTGACACTGTATAAGTCGCTCAAATGCCTGTAATATACTTTATCTCCGTGACCATGAACATCCCATGACCATCCGGTCAGATCTACCCTGGTCCGGGTTTTGAAATTATAATAAAAAATTTCCTGGGCGCCCCTCACTACTGCTGCTTCGCTGTTAAAGGGATGGATCAACTCCATTCCTCCCTGTGTCAGCTCCCGGCCAACCAGGGTATTCTGTGGGGAGAGATCAGTATATATATAATCTCCGCCGACAATATTGACCAGGGTCATCGGTCCTGCAGGGCCTGAAATGGAGACCGGAGGCGAATTGTATTCCGCTTCGAAATCGTGCAATATTTCTTTGGAGTCCAGGGTGCAGAGAAAGATGTACCCGCCTTCTTTGTCGTCCTGTCTTACGCCATGGCTTACCACCATAAAATAATTATTGCTGCCTGTTTCATACATATCCCAAAATCTTACCTGCTTAAAATCATTTTCCAGCTCCAGTTTAACGGTTTTAAGCTGCTCCCCGTCAAACAGGTGGAATTCAAACTTATCGTAATCCACAAGGTAGATCTTATCGCGGAAATAACTCACCCGTTCTATCGGCGACCGCTTTACCTGTGCAGTTGACTCAATGAGCCGGCTTGTATCCGGGCCCGAGGCGATTACCCTGTCGGGGTAGCTGAAGTTAAGCGTAGAGGACTCTCCTGTTTTATAGACTTTATAGGGAGCGTAAACGTCTGATTTCCGGAATTCGCCAGTAACTGTATTGTACTCAAAATTAATGATCTCGCGCTTCAGGCTGTGTGTCACCACTCCTTCGGCACTTTTGCTGATGTATAAAGAATTCCGCACGGTACTGCGATTCAGCTCATCATAGAGCACCGGGTTATTCAGCGCAACCGATTTGAATTCTTTCCTTTGCAAATCCATACTGCAAAGACGCAGATCAAAATTGGGGGTATATTGGTTGGACGAATTAGCCCAAAAATATACTACGGCGTCTTTCACCGGAAAATTACTGTAAAAAGCGGGGACAAACGCGCCTGCGGCAGGGTGCGTATCATTATAGTATAGGCTCAACGGTGCTTTAGCAGAAAAAATCTCCGTTAACTCGTCATTGACCAGCTCATACAATCCCAACACAGAGTCTGTCCCTTCCCTGTAATTATAAACTGCATACTGCCTGCCGTTTTCTTCAAAAAAATCCGATAAAACTCCCGTACTGATCACTCCCCGCTCTTTGATCGTCAAAGGTTTAAATTCCTTACGGCTTTTATCGAAAATAAAGTAGCCTTTGGGATTAAAATGGTAGGAAAAAATGATAAAATCGCCGCAATCCTGCCCTCTGAGTGTACCCGAATTAAGCCCGGTTTTATGCAAAACGTGATTTTCATCCAGGAAAGCGCTGTTGACCTGGTTATTCGAAGAAGGATCCAGGATCTTAAAAATCGTATTCAGTGCCATACTGCCGTCAACCCGGTTCTCCGGCAGCAAATCTTCAGTGAAAACGGGTCCCTTTTCCAGGTCGACTTTTAAAAGTCCTTTATGCCGCGCCACATACAGCACAGAACCATTTTTTGTAACCGACCTCGCTTCATCAATGGTCAGAATCTTTTCATAAGAACCGTTTTCCGGATCGGCCCGGTACAGGATGACCCTGTTGCTGTCCAAATGAGCATTATAAAAGTAGAGCTGCTTACCAATGACTACCGCATCAAAATTCCTGTTCGGATCGGCAGGTAAGGTCAAGATATGCGTCAGCTCGTTCGTGTTGACATCTATTTTTGAAATAGATCGATCCGGTGTAATGACATAAAAAAAGTTCTCCACCTGCCCCACAGGGTGGAGAACATACTTCCGGGTTTCCGTTGCTTCAAAATGGGTGACCTGCTGTTGACCGGAAGCAGAAAAAAACGCCAGAAAAAAGAGTATAATTAAGTTCCTCATAGTACAAGAATGGATTCTCCACGCTAAATAACAAAAGTTAGCCTGTATTAAAAACCAGAACTTAGTTAACGGTCAGTTATTTTGCATTTGTGAAAGGTTATGGTCGTAAGTGGTACAACACGGAATAAGTAGTGGTAAGCAGTCACTGTTTGATTATTCGGAATGTCCTGCTTTCTCTACCCGACCTGACATTAATCAGATAAACTCCGGTTTTCAGTCCTGACAGATCCAGTCTTTGGGGAAGCCCGATATTCTGCTCTGAAAGTATTTTTCCGTCTGTGCTGATGATGGTAATTTTATACCTGGCCTGACTTTCAGAAGTGCTGCTAAGGTTCAGGAGACCTTGCGTAGGGTTTGGATAGAGATGGAAGGTTATGGCCGGGTTTTCGGTTGCGAGAATAGTGTTTTTAGAAATATTATCCGTTAGCTGATACAGCTGCGTTCTTCTCTTCTTGTCGTAGGCCCAAAAATACAGGTTATTTCTAAATTCAAAAAAATCTGTATACTTCTCCGAATCATACAAAGTAACTAACCTTAAACTACTCACTAGCGTCATTGTAGTTCCTGCCATATCGCTTTCCCAGATTCCATCCGAATTACTTATGAACAGCTGACCACTGAACATCCTAAAATATTCAACAAACTGATTCGTCTTTAAAAGTACTCTGACCTGCCCTGACCTGACATTTATACTGATTATGTTATTTGCGAATTCCCCGTTTTTGCCGGCAGCCATGAAATAGCAAATATCTTCTGCATCCCCTAAATACCTGAAATCCCTATAGTGTTTCACCAGACCTGAATCTAATTTTGTGACCCTTTCACTGGCAGGGATCCACAATTGCCAGGGATAATCGGTATTAGAAAAAACGGCCGGTTGAGAAAACGATCTTATGGAAGGCGTATCTGCGTCAAACCGGAATTGTTCCCGCAGAACGGTTCCGTCAAATTTCCATACTTCAGTTTCCTTACTGCTGTCTTCATAACGAAACAGGTAGACTTTACTGTCTGCATTTTCCCGGCTGTATCCGAAACGCTCATTTGCAATTTTATTAAAACTCCCCTTGTCAAAATCTATCCTGACAAGTTCACCGTCCGATAAAATTCCGAAATAACGGTTATCCAGCTTAAATATCTTTTTGACGGATCCGGATTTGTCAGGGGCCTTCTTTCTGAGCATATCACCGGAAACAAGCTCTATCTTTCCAAATTCCTGTGATGTAAAAAACACCAGTTCACTGCCCGGGGTTTTTTCCACATTCAGTGATTCGTCTCGCCCGACTATCGTCCTCAAATCACCATTATCATCTATCTTTACCAACGAGTTATTTTCAAAAGAATAGAAATTGTTCCGGCTATAAAAGTTATTCCCGGAAGCACTGATTCCGATAGCCTTTAAATTACCTCCTACAGGATTAAAGTGGTACAGGGATTCCTCTTCCCCACTCACCCTTAGCAGGAAGGTCTTATTACCAAAACCATGAACAAATTCTACGTCATATACGGCTTTCGGGAGGTTCAGAGCATAATAATTCTCAAAATCAGTTATGACATATTTCCCGTCATTCAGGTCTATCATCACAAACTTTTCCGTTCCTGCTTTTTCGGCATAAAACGGTGCTAAGTAGGGGGAGTCAGCAGAGAAAACTTTTTCTGCCTGATGGGTATTAATGTCAAATGTGTAATAATCTCCGCCTGTTGTTCCGTCCACCCTCAATCCATGCACATAAATAAGACATTTGTTAAAGACCTTAATTCCTGTCCAGTAGTTTGAATGCATTAGCAGATAGCCTTCCTTTATATTATTCATTATGCGATGTAGCCCTTCTCCGTCATAAGTATATGTTTCTAAGTTAAAGCCGTCCGGAATTACTAATTTTTCTGGTGTAGTAAAATAGTTATAAATGCTATTAACCTCATAAAATGCACTATCGCCAATCACTTTCAGAAGATGCCTGCTGCTGTCTTCCACAATTATTCTCTGCGGGTAGGAAAAATTCAGGTTTAAAGTATCATTTATCACAACCACTACCTTTTGGGACGTCGTCCTTCCTATATTGAATCTAAAAGTATCCGGATCATAATTAATACTTACATAATCTTCGATACGGGTCGTAGAAACTATTTTTCCTTCTGAAACCATTAAATGCAGACCATAAGACGGATAGCTGAACCGGAGCGCTTCAACTACCTCTTCCGACAGGGATTGTATCGGGACTTCCCGTGTTTCCAGGTTTATCGATACCAGTCTCATTTGGGCTTGGGCATTCATCCATTTTGAATCATTCACCCAGAAGTAGACATGCTTATTGAAATAAAGCACATTAGAATAGGATGTACCGTTAGTCGGGCCGAATATACCGCCACCGCTCAGATAATAGTTGTACTCTTTCAGTTCTGTCTCCATCACATGGTTTCTGAAGCTGCCTTCAGAAAGCTGGTACACCCTGTATAATATCCTCTGTTCTCCGAAGCTTTGAGAATACCTTTCAAAACTTTCCAAAAGATACAGTTCTCCTTCCTCCCCTTCAAAAAAACGAATAAAGCCTACATCGGCCAAAGACTCAAACTTTATCTCTTTCCCGGTATTTTTATCGTATACAAAAGCCTTTCCGAAACCCGTTCTGCTGTAAAACACATAATAATCGGACAGCTCCTCTCCCATCAGTCCAACGTCGATACCTTTTGTGATGTTAAAGGTGTTATTGGCATCCCAAAAACCTGTTATAGCCTCACCTGCCTTATTCTTCCCGGAAATAATCCTGTTCATCAAAAAGCCGCTATCATAGTAGGTACTGACATGTTCAAAGATTTCTTCAACATACATCTCCGACTCGTCAAAGTAGACTTTGAGCCATAAATTGTTACTGATGATATAATAAACATCATTGATTTTGCTGAGATAGCTGCTATTCGGAAAAGAGAATTTATTAATGACATTACCGGTATCTGCATCTACCTCTGTAATAATGACTTCGTTTGCAGCATAATCTGTGATAGCATAAAAAAGCCTGTTGTTAGAAACCAGTGAAACATGGTTTTTATCCTTACCCAGGGGGCCAATGACCCTGGATGTCTCAAAGGCTTTTACATTTATTTTAGAGATGGAATTATACGGGTTTAAGTAGAAAAACTCAGAGCCGATCAAGCCTATAGGCTCCAGATGATGGGTTTCGGTGGCTTTTCCGGAAAGCTCTGTAATCTGCTTCTGCGAAAATGTCAAAATTGATATCAAAAGCAAAATCAGCGTGTAAATCTTTCTCATAAGCTTAATTTTTCATCACTTGAAATGTTTTATTCACCCGGGCCGATCGTACATTAATCAAATAAATACCCGTTCTTAGCCCTGACAGATCCAGTCTTTGGGGAAGCTCGATATTCTGCTCTGAAAGTATTTTTCCGTCTGTGCTGATGATGGTGATTTTGTACTTCTGCTGATGGTCAATGGTACTATTGATATTCAGGTAGCCCTGAGTGGGATTGGGATAGAAGCTGAAGCTTATCGACGGGTTTTCGGTAGTAAGGAGAGTGTCAGAAACTTCATTTTGGGTGAGCCGGAAGAGCTGCGTCAGGCCGTTGCTATCATTGGCCCAGATATACAGATTATTTCTGAATTCAAGAAAAGGTTCTCTTCCATCTTTACCAAAAGAGACAAAAACAAGCCCGGTTTCAAAAGCCATTTCTCCTCCCGTACTTTTCCATATTCCCTTTTTAGTAGCCATATAAAGTTCATTATTAAATATCTTAAAAATGAACTCATAGCCCTCTCCACTCCATATAGTTTTAATTTTAAGAGTATTAATATCCATTTCCACAAGATAATACCTGTCATCATCCGGTTTATAGGCTCTAAAGTAGCACATCTGATCATTCTGAGTGAGGTATTCAAAATAATGGAATGAATCACCCTCCCCGCTTTGCAGCTTCACCCACTTTCCGTTGTCGGGTAACCAAAATTGGTAAGATTCTCCCTTTATAATGAGCGGTTGATTAAGCTTATTGATTTTCCGGGAATCTTCATCAGAAAACAGATGTTCCAGTTTCTGCCCTTCCAGTTTCCACATAACGTATTTATTATCTGATCTGTTAAATTCTGTCAGATAGGCCGCTTCCCCGTTTTTCACCACTCCGCTTCCAAACTTCAGATCGCTTAATTTAATCAACTTCCCTTTTTCAAAATCTACCGCGTAAAGCCGGTTATCAAATGAAAATCCATATAATTGCCCTTGTAGCGTAAAGAATTTATCAATTCTCGATGCATTACCGGGACTTGAAAAACTGAGAATTTTTCCGGACATTGTATTTATCAACCCCGTTTGGGCCGAAGTTGTAAATATTTGCTCTGTATCTGAAATCCTGTTTAAGATCGGGCCCTGGTTAGCCGCAAATAAGATATTCCCCCTTCCTGAGTCGTCAATAGTAGCCAAAGCTCCGTTTTTCATATACACAAAAAGATCTCCCCGGATACCAGAGTTAGGAGAGTCTTCATCTGATATTTTTTCCCACTTTTTCGTTTTAGGATCAAAAAAATACGTCCCCTTATTCCAAAGCGAAACCAGGAAAGTTTGATTGGTGAAATTATGCACCATTTTTGCCGGCCCGTCATGATTTAGTTCAAAATTATTCTTAAAATCAGTTATAAGCGCCTTATTGTCAGGAAGATTTATCAAAACAAAATCTCCATATCCGGCCTTCGATATGCTAAAGTGATTATTTAAGAAGGAGGTGTTATACCTGTAAAACCTTTCGAACGTATTGGTTTTACTATCAAATGTATAATAACTGCTTCCGTCTCTACCGTCCGAATGTAATCCATGAACATAGAGTACATATTTATTATTCAGACTAACTTCTGACCATATCTTTTCTTTAACCTTTAGAAAATCTTTACCCAGGAAATTATCGATTCGGGCCAATTCATTCCCGGAATAGACATAGACATCCCAGTTTTGCTCATTAGGAATTACGAGTTGTTCCGAATTACTAAAATATCGCCTGAATATACTTGAATGACCGGCAGATGTTCTTCTCAACGTTTTAAGGCTTTGTGTTTTACTGTTTTCAAAGATCATCCTTTGAGGATAGGAAAGATTTAATGACAGGGAGTCATTGATTTTTAAGATTTCTTTTTGATACAGTACTTTACCCGGTTCAAACTCTCCGGTATTTATGTTTAAACTGAAACTGAAAACGGGTTCGCTGCTGGTGGAGGTAGTAAGGTTATTGTTAAAATAATCCAACCGCATCCCGTAGCCGTATTCTGAAATTCTAAGCGAGTCAATGATCCCGTTATTGGTTATCGGCTTGCTTGATACCGATTTTGAACGCACATTAAGGTGGTATAATCTAAGCGTCTTTACGGAAGTCCTTTCACTTACTTCATTCCCCCAGAAATACAAAGATTCACCATCAAACAAGGGGTTTGAATACGTATACGTTTGTCCTCCACCCACTATCCATCCTCCGATTGTGTAAAACATATACGTGGGAATTTCACCTGAAAATAAGGTTTCCGGGGCTTCCTCTTTGTATTTATAAAAAGAATATGTTGTGGAAAACCCGCTATTTTTGATTTCCGTTAACTCTTCAAGAATATACAATTCACCTTCAAACTCAAAGAATTGAAAATTCTTTCGCGATTGACTGTCCGACTTAAAGAACGGAGTTGTTTTTCCATCTGTTTTATTATAGATGTATGCTACGTTTTTATTGAAAGGGGGTAAAAAAACATAGTAATTTGTAAATTCAGACCCTTCTAATGCATACCCTGTAGGACCTGTTTCATGAAAGGTGTTATTACGATCAAAAAAACCATATATCGTGTCTCCGGCTTCGTCTTTAAAATTGATTATAGTATTGACTAAACTTCTCTTGTGAAATTTCAGATCACTCCCCAATACACTGGATCGGGAATAACCCTTTTCGTCAAACCGGATCTGTTGAACACCCTGATAATTGTTGTGAATCACATAGTAACTATCGGAACTGTATAACAAATCATTTGAGTTCGGTATGGTTAATGTATCTCTATGTTTTCCGGTCTCCGGATCCAGCCCGAAAATTCTGACTTCATTTACATTCCAATCAAAATATCCCAAAAACAGCCTGCCCGATGCCACTAAAGGTCTATAATTATAGAATCCCGCATTAGGAAAAGTTAATATGCTTTGTAGAGTCATCGACTCCAGATTTATCTTTTCTATGGAGTGGTTGGGGTTATGAAAAAAGTAATTTCCTCCAATCTGGCCTACGGGTTCTAAAGCCGTGTTAAAAGTTTCTGTGCCATAAACATCCGTCACCTGTTTCTGCGCAAATCCTGCTACCGATACTAAAAATGCTATGCAGATTAATAGTCCTTTATTCATTCTTAAAAGTTAATATGCAAATTTAGCTTATCCCACAATACTCTGCATACAGGAATTTAGTTAACGGCCGTAATTCTTAATACTCCCGTAATATTCAGTTAATACAGGTGATGCAACTTTGCAAAGGAGATCTAACAGCATTTATCTTCATACATATTGGTAATAATCTTCAAAGACCCCCGGCTTTGCCGGGGATTTTTGTTTACGCATATTTTCATATTAGCGCAAGTTTTCCGACATTTGCAGTCCGTAAGACAGAGGTCTCATAGTTCAACGGATAGAATAGAAGTTTCCTAAACTTTAGATGTGGGTTCGATTCCCGCTGAGACCACGGGAGGGGCTTTATGTAAAGCCCCTCTTTTTTATTTGCAGCACGTCAACATTAGTTACGGCAACTTTACCTTAAATGCCTGGTAGGGATACACGGTCCTGTCTTCGCCTTTATTCCACTGGGGTAGTCTCTGAAGCTGGGCACAGGTGAAGTATAAATACCCGTCTGAGCCTATACCGAAAGAATCAGGCCATAGCAGATCCGGGTCCTTTACCAGGGTTTTCAACTGCCCCTCAGGCGTGAGATATGATACACTGAAATTCTCAGAGGTAGTAAGGAAAATGTTTCCCCCGGCATCGGCAATCAGCCCGTGAGTAATACCCACCTTTCCCATATCTTCCACTTTCGGCAGCAGGTCTTCATCAGCCAGACTTGTATCAGCCAGATACCGGGTCTCAATCCGGAAAAGATTTTGCTTATTGATGGGTTTGAAATAAAAATATCTGAAATCGCGGGTTAAGGCAATACCGTTAACATGGGAGGAAAAAGGTTTCCCGTCTTTATCAATCATAGGAGTACCCCGGTACTCCGGTGTAATTTTGTCGGCCTCTGTAAACGGGGTATGGGCCAGAAGATTGCGTGATTTTCGGGTCTGCAGATCCAGAACCACAATAGCGGCTGAGCCCGGATCAGAAAGGTAGGCAAGCTTTTTTTCGATATCCACACGCACATCATTCAATGCCGATGCCGACTTATCGAGGTCTTCAAACAGGAAAGTATCTTCCACCCGGTTAGTTCGGGTATTAATTTTGACCAGCTTGAACAGCCCCTGCGTTTCCTCCTGCGAATTACCAAAGATATTTCCGCCAGAGCCCGGCCGGGAGTCTAAAACCCACAAAAAATCCTCTGCATCAACGTAAAGATCCTGAACCCTTAAAAAGTGTTGCGAATAACTCCCTTTGGTATTCCACGCGGTGTCGGGATAAGGGTGGAGATTCCCATTGACAATTTCAGCGAGTGCCAGACTGCCGTTTCCATTATACCCGGGAAATGAGACAAAGACCCGGTTGTCCGAATTGACACTCAGGCCAATGGCCATGCTCCTGCCAAATTCGGCTACACGGATCAGCGTATCATCTTCCGAAGACATCCGGCAACTTATCATTGAACTAAAAATTATACCGAGTAACAGTACCTTTCTTTTCATATGCATAAAATTCAGCCCTTATCCATCTGCTTTACTCCTTGCAGGTGCTGTACCTCCCTGCTCATGGCCATTCTGTTATTGGGTATTGAAACTTACACGAAGTTAAGCAAGCCATTCCTTAAATCGTACTTTTATCGTCATAAAGAATACGGTTTTCAGTTAAAGATCACCTCATCCACAAATACCCACGCCGGAGTGCCTTTGCCCGGATGCCATGCCGGCAGGGGATTCACGTTGCTTACCCGGATCCGGATCTCACCGTATTTCTGCGGGGGTAGCGGGATGTCGAAATACATGGTTTTTCGCGGACGTATAGCCGTGGGTTGCGATGGTGAAATTTTTCCTAAAAACTCCTCTTTCCCGGAAGCAGACCTGCCCCAGACTTCTATACTTTTGGGTGGCATAATGTACGAATCGACCTTTTCCATCATACTTACCGTCACGTTTTTCAGCTCTTTTGGGGCGGAAAACAGAAAAACGGCTTCGAGGGGCTTCTCGCGATAACCCAGCCAGGTCTTATCCAGGAAATTATCGGGGTCTCCCTTTACCCGGTCGTATAAGCTTTTGGCGCCTTTGCCAGCATATTGCGGTGCAGGGGGTGAAGAGAGCGCTGCCGAGTCCGGCTTCAGGCCGTTCACCAGGTAATCCAGCTCCAGCATCACGCTACCCAGCCAGCCTTCTTTAAAAGCCCGGGCTTTGATCTGCGTGCGTCCCTGAACGGCGAGCGGCTGCGTGTATACCTGTCCGTTAGCGCTGTCGGGCAGGGTGCCGTCAAGCGTATACCTGATCAGCACCCCCGGCAAGGCATGCCGTAACGTCACCGGGGCGCCTGGCTCCAGGAAGGCTTTTTTCTGCAGGCTTTCCGGCGGATTTATTGCTATCCGTTCATTTTCTCTTTGCCCGGTATCCAATCGTATGGCCGGGTTCAGCTTTTTCAGGCGGGTCATATCCTCTGCCGTAAATCCGCTTTCCCACAGGTAAACTGTATTCAGCTTAGCCAGCATTTTTAAGTCCGGCTCATAAAGGCGGGTATTGGCCAGTGATACCGACCTCAGGTTTTTGAGGTCTTTCAGATAGGTCAGGAAACTGCCCGTAACCTCCGTGCTGCTGAGATTCAGGTGGCGAAGGTTTTTAAACTCCGTCAGCACCTTCATATCGGCATCGCTTACCGGCATTTTGCTGAGGTTCAGCTCTACCAGCTGCTCTTTAATGCTCAGAAGCTTTTCCAACTGTTTCGGGTCAAATTTTGTCTTTACAAAAAAGGACGCCCGTAATGCCGGGCTGTTTACCGCCACAGGGGCCACCCTGCAAAACGGGGTGTTCACTTCTGCAAGCGTTGCCGGGCCGGCAGCAGAAAAGGTATAGGTCTCTTCCGGCTCCTGCTGCTGATATTTTCTCAGGGGGGAATCCGGCTTTAGCTGTGCAAAGCTCATTTTTTCAGGGGCGCCTTCATTGATCCAGGCGGTGAGGATCTCAATCTCTGACTCTGTGAGCTGGGCCTTCTTTTTGGGGGGCATGTGTTCTTTATCTTCCAGGGGCAGAAAAATGCGTTTCATCAGGTGGCTTTCCAGGGCATTGCCCACTTCTAAGGCCGGCCCGTTCTCTCCTCCCTTGAGCATCAGCGCTACCGATTCCAGGCTCAATCCGCCTTTAGTCTTGCCCGCCTTATGGCAGGAAGCACACTTTTCTTTCAGCACCGGAGCTACCAGCGCCGCATATACATCATCTTCCTGGACCTGGGAACCCGCCGACCGAAACGACAGGAAGTCTTCTCCGTGCGTCAGTTCTCCGCCCCAATGGCCTGTTACGACAATGAGTACGCTGACCAGGCCCAATACCAGCGGCAACGCTCTGGCGGAAATCCTGTCAAAAAAGATAACCGTCAGCCAGAACAGTCCGCTAAGCGCTACTCCTGCATATTTGTGATTGGCGATCTGCGATGACTCATAGTCGCCTCCTAAGGCCAGTATCATTCCTGCCAGGGCGGTAAGCGCTGTAAAAACAGCGGTGATCTGAAGAAACGTCAGAAGCAGGGCTCTGTATCCGGAAACCCGTTGCCGCAGCAGGTAGAGGAGGATCACCCCAGCCCATAGCCCGATGGGCAAATGGAGCATGACAGGATGCAGCCGTCCGGTAGGAATCAGCCATTGCGGTAATTGCAGGCGGGTTTCAAAAATCACCAGCACCGCGAGGAGGCAGTTGAAAAATATCAGAAGGTATTCCGCGATTCTCCGCATAGGTTCAGGGTGTCATTATACGCTCAGGCCAGCATTCCGGGCACTATTTTTCCGGCCACATCGGTAAGGCGGTATCGCCTGCCCAGGTGTTTGTACACCAGCTTTTCATGATCGAGCCCGCAAAGCTGAAGTACGGTGGCATGAAAATCATTGATATGTACCGGGTCTTTTACAATATTATACCCCAGCTCATCTGTCTCGCCATAGACCACCCCAGGTTTTACACCACCGCCCGCCATCCAGATGCTGTAAGCCCGGGGATGGTGATCGCGCCCGTAATTATCTTTGGTGAAATTTCCCTGGCAGTAGTTGGTGCGGCCAAACTCGCCGCCCCAGATCACCAGGGTTTCGTCGAGCAGGCCCCGCTGCTTCAGGTCTTTGATCAGTGCGGCCGAAGCCCGGTCCACATCGCGTGCCTGACCTACCATTTCACCCGGGAGATTATCGTGCTGATCCCATCCCTGGTGGTATAGCTGCACAAAACGCACGCCTGACTCGGAGAGCTTCCGGGCCAGCAGCGCATTAGCGGCATAGGTTCCCGGCATAAGGCATTCGGGACCGTACATTTTGATGATATGATCCGGCTCCCGGCTGAGGTCGGTCAGCTCCGGCACGGCGGTCTGCATGCGGTAAGCCATTTCGTACTGGGCTATTTTGGCAGTGATGCCGGGATCGCCCGATTCCTCAAAACCCAGGTGGTTCAGCTCGGCAAGCTTGTCGAGCATGGCCCGGCGGTCTACTCCGTCACGGTCATTCAGGTACAGAATGGGGTTATCACCGCTGCTGAACAGCACCCCCTGGTGGGTAGCGTCCAGGAAGCCGTTGCTCCAGAGCTTGGAATATACCCCCTGGCCGTTACCCTTTCCGCGTGAAAGCAGCACGCAGAAGGCCGGCAGGTTCTGGTTTTCACTGCCCAGACCATAGCTTAGCCACGCGCCCATGCTGGGGCGGTTTCCCTGCTGCGCACCGGTTTGCATAAAGGTGAGCGCGGGGTCATGGTTAATGGCCTCCGTATGCATGGAGCGTACGATACAGATATCATCGGCTATGGAAGCGATCTGCGGAAAAAGCTCGGAGATCCACGCTCCCGATGCACCGTATTGCTGAAAGGAGAATTTTGATCCTACCAGCGGGAAAGATTTCTGCCCGCTGGTCATGCCCGTCAGCCGCTGTCCGCCCCGGATACTTTCGGGCAGATCTTGTCCGGCCATCCGGATGAGGGCCGGCTTATAATCAAACGATTCCAGCTGGCTTGGCGCGCCGTTCTGAAAAAGATAGATGATCCGTTTGGCTTTGGGGGCAAAGTGCGGCAGGCCCAGAGGCAAACCCGCTTCGCCGGTTTTCCCTGAAAAGAGATCGGGAACCAGCAACGAGCCCAAAGCCAGGCTGCCAATGCCCACGGCGGCCTTTCCCAGGAAGTGCCTGCGGTTTACATTCAGCCGGTTTTCCAATATTTCTTTCATACCCTTACAATGGCCTCTTCCATATTGTATATCATTTGAATGGTGTACATCAGCGCCACCGTTTTTTCGTAATCTTTCACCGGACCGTCACGGTATTCGCCCACCTTCAGCAGACCCGGCTTTTTCAGCTTCCGGAGACGGGCGGTCTCCTGCTCCCAGAAATGGCTGAGTAGCTTAAGTTCTTTTGTATCCGGTTCCCGGCAGATGATCTTCCGGAATACTTCTCTGAGCACCTGGTCGGCCTGGTGACCAGCCATTCTCTCCGCCAGCACCCGGGAGGCTTCCTGTATTACGGGATCGTTCAGCATCACCAGGGCCTGGAGGGGGGTATTGGTAGCCAGGCGGTTTACTTCGCACTGGTCGCGGTTGCTGGCATCAAAGATCAACATGTTGGGAGGTGGAACCGTGCGTTTTATAAATACGTACATCCCCCGCCGGTAAAGGTCGGCTCCTTCATCCTGTACGTAGCGGGCCAGGCTTCCCCTGCCGGAAGTAGACTTTTCCCATATCCCGTCAGGCTGATACGGTTTTATGCTGGGGCCTCCGATCTCTTTGTTCAGAAGGCCGGAGGATGACAGCGCCAGATCCCTCACCAGCTCCGCTTTCAGGCGTGTACGGCTGCTACGTGCCAGGTAGTGATTTTGCGGGTCTTTTTCGAGGTGCTGCCGGGTTATTTTTGAACTTTGGCGGTAAGTGGCTGAGGTCACCATTTTCTTCACCAGACGCTTGATGTCCCAGCTGTGCTCCCTGAAATCCACGGCCAGCCAGTCAAGGAGTTCGGGATGGGTAGGCAGATCGCCCTGCATGCCGAAGTCGCCTGTGGTGGCTACGATCCCCCGCCCGTAAAAATGCTCCCAGAGCCGGTTCACATATACCCGGGCCGTCAGCGGATTCTCCGGGGCAAACATCCACTTGACCAGGCCTTCCCGGTTGCCTTCGTAGCGCGATATGCTGAAAGGCAGTATCTCCTCCGGTAAGCCTGCCGTCACTTCCGCACCGGGAGCATCGTAATTCCCCCGTTCCAGGATGTGGGTTTTCCGCAGCCCGGCCGAGTCTTTCATAACCATCACGTACACATCGGCCGTATCTTTTTTAGAGATAAAGTTCAAAATTCCCTGTACCTCCTCCCGGCCGATCTTCAGGTTGGGCGGATCAGCAAAAGAAGCATCAATGGTACCGAAAAGTCCTTTTTCCGGCACCTGGTTAAAGAAGGCATAGGTGCTGAAGTAGGCTTTCTGGCTGATCGGGTCGTACTTGTGATCGTGGCATTTGGCACACTCAAAAGTGAGCGAAAGAAATGCCTTTCCAAAGGTATTGGTACGGTCCGTAACATACTCTGAGCGGTATTCTTCGTCGATAACACCGCCTTCCTGGGTTATTTTGTGGTTCCGGTTAAAGCCGGTGGCCAGAATACTCTCCGTGTTCCTGTCTTTGATCAGGTCACCGGCGAGCTGGTAGGTCACAAATCTTTTGTAGGAATAGTTTTGATTGAAGGCATGGATCACCCAGTCGCGCCAGGGCCACATGGTCCGCAGGCCGTCGTCCTGGTAGCCATGGGAATCGGCATAGCGCGCCACGTCCATCCAGTCGAGGGCCATCCGCTCGCCGTAGTGCCGGCTTTTCAGCAGCTCGTCGACCATCTTCTCGTAGGCGTCAGGGCTCTTATCTTTCAGGAAGCGGTCCTGCATTTCCACGGATGGCGGCAAGCCGGTCAGGTCGAGGCTCACCCGTTTCAGCAGGGCTTCCCGGCCGGCTTCTTCTGAGGGCTTTAAGCCTGCAGAACGCATTTTCGGATAGGTAAAATGGTCGATCTCGTTGCGCACCCAGTCTTTATCCGCTTTCGGAAGCGTTGTTTTCTGAGGGGGAATAAACGCCCAGTGAGGCTTGTATTTCCCACCCTGTTCTATCCATTTCTTAATAAGCCGGATCTCTTCATCGGTGAGATCGAGGTTAGCCTCTGCCGGCGGCATTTTCTGGGAAATGTCTTTGGCGGTGATCCTTAAGTAGATCTCCGATGCGGCCGGGCTTCCCGGTACCAGGGCCCGGGCGTGGGGATTCTCCTTTAAGGCGGCATACGCCCCTTCCGGTGTATCCAGCCGCAGTCCTGCTTCACGCGTATTCGCATCCGGCCCGTGGCATTTGAAGCATTTATCCGACAGTATCGGGCGGATGTGGTAGTTATAGTCTGTCTCTCCGGAGGCGTCAGCCTGCTGGTTTTCCCGCTGCTGACAACCCCACGTCGTCCATCCGATTAAAGCCCAAAAAAAGTACCTGAT
>CAZLXI010000049.1:0-28813 GCA_964563435.1 uncultured Lacihabitans sp. | reverse complement strand
TTGGTCCGGATGCGCCTCGAAAGACAGATATCGCGCCCGGTACCGTCAAAGGTGACGGCGCTGGGGTACGGACTGGTACGTTTCATAAAGGTGTAGATGGCACGGCGGTACTGCTGGCCGTCAGCAGACATCTTCCATTTATCACTGTTATACGGACTGTTCCAGATGCCTTCCGGCTGATAGGGCATCACCGGCGGGCCGTACATCCGGCTGTTCAGTGCCCCGCTGACCGCCAGGGCCTGATCGCGGATCTGCTCGGCCGACAGCCTTACCCGCGGCCCGCGCACCAGGAAACGGTTATACGGATCTTTTTCCAGCTTTTCGGGGGTAACTACCGAACTCTGGCGGTAGGTTTCCGAGACCAATATGGCCCGGATCAGCTTTTTTACCGACCAGCCGTAGTCATGCATGAACTGATACGATAAATAGTCGAGCAGCTCCCGGTTAACCGGTTCCGCCCCCTGCGATCCGAAGTCTTCCAGCGTTTCCACCAGCCCCTGCCCGAAGATCTGCTCCCACACCCGGTTCACCATGGTCCGGGC
Organism: uncultured Lacihabitans sp.; assembly: GCA_964563435.1. GTDB lineage: Bacteria > Bacteroidota > Bacteroidia > Cytophagales > Spirosomataceae > Leadbetterella. The sequence continues at coordinate 28,271 of CAZLXI010000049.1, read as the reverse complement.
TACCAGCGGGTTCTCCGCAGAGGTCATCCACTGCGCCAGGCCAAGGCGGTTCTGCGGCTGGCCTTCTTTAAGGCTCCCCAGAAGTACCGGCACGCCCGGGCGCACTTCCTCTCCCCGGCTCAGCCAGCTGCCCCGCTCAAATACGTAGGTCTTCCGCTTAAAGTCATCCGGGTTTTCGATCATCACCGGGGTCTGCTCCACCCCGGCCCCCAGGAGCTCCCAGAAAATGCCGGTAAATTCCCGGCTGCGCACATCGCCACCGGAAGGCAGCCCTGCCGTAAAATACAGCCAGTCAAACATCATGCCGTTGGCATTGGGGTCTTTCAGCACCGGGCTCTGGTATACGGCGTAAATGTCATGCACCCCTTCGGTCTTTTTTAACGCAATCTCTGCCACCCGCCAGCCTTCCGAAGGCCCGCCGGCCTGCAAACTACCCAGCACCGGCCCGTCCGGCCTGCCGAGCCGGAGCTCCAGGCTTCCCGGCACCCCGTGCGAAAGGCGCAGGATCAGGCTGTTTTTCCCGGAAAGATTCACTCCGGCCAAACGGGCCGAAGAGCGGTTACGCAGGGCCAGCCATTTGGTATCCGCCAGGGAAGCATTCACAAATTCATCAAAAACAATGGAGTTATAGGAAGGCTGCAGTGTTTTCAGAAACATCACCAGCTCTTTTTGCTGACCGGGCGACACCTTGTCTCTCAGCCAGCCGCCCAGGGCGTCCAGTTTCTGCCGTTGCGTACTGTCGTAATGCCGGAACACGGGATAGTCGGCATAGGTATCTTCATCGCGCGAGTTGTTGAAAAAAGCCATGAATTTGAAATACTCCTCGTGCCGGAACTGGTCATAGGGGTGGCTGTGGCATTGCACACAGGCAAAGGTGGTGCTCATGAGCGTTTCCCAGGTGGTATTCACCCGGTCTATGACGGCTTCGGTCCTGAATTCTTCGTTGTCGGTTCCGCCTTCATCGTTGGTCATGGTGTTGCGGTGAAAGGCGGTGGCCATGAGCTGGTCTTCTGTGGGGTCGGGAAGCAGGTCACCAGCCAGCTGCTCGGTCAGAAAACGGTCATAGGGCATGTCGGCATTAAAGGCCCGGATGAGCCAGTCGCGGTACCGCCAGATGTTCCGCCGCCCGTCGCGCTCGTACCCCTTGGTATCGGCATAGCGGGCCAGGTCGAGCCACATCGAAGCCCATTTTTCACCGTAGGCGGGTGTGGCGAGCAGTTGATCCACATAGGCCGGGAAGTCCTTTGTGCGGCCATATACGGCCGCCGGGCCTTCCGGTGCGGGCAATCCGGTCACATCCAGTGCCGCCCGGCGCAACAGGTCTTCGTCGGAAGCCCGGCCGGCCGGCTTCAGCCCCTGCTTTTGTGCTTCATGAAGTATAAACCGGTCGATGTCCGTTTTTGCCCAGGATCCTTTAACCGACGGCATCTCCGGCTTTTTCACCGGCTCATAGGCCCAATGCGATCCCCATTCCGCCCCCTGGTCGATCCATCGGGTGAGCAGGCTGATCTCCGCATCAGTGAGCGGATCTTTCTGGTAAGGCATGCGCTCTTCGGGATCGTGCAGGGTGAGTCTCCGTATAAATTCACTCCCCGCAGCATTCCCGGGAATGATACCGTGTTTTCCTGATTTCCCCTTGCTTAAAGCTTCTTCCCGGTAAAGCAGGCTGTAATTACTCTGCATCTTTACCCCGCCATGGCAGCTGATGCAGTGCTTGTTCAGAATAGGTTTGATCTGGGTGATATAATCCACCTTTTCTCCCGGCTTTTGGCATCCGGTCAGGAAAATACCGAAACTACAGAGGACTGATATGATTAGCTTCAGAGGGTTTGCTTTCATCAGGGCTTGGAGTCTTTTCACGGAAACCGCAGAATTCAATTTATCTCTGAAAATTACAATTATTTATCCAATAAACAATAAAACAAATTTCTTCCGATATTAAATCCCTGACGGGATAAGGAGGTAAAGGGTGCAGGATTGATTTTTTCTACCGATAGAAAGTCCGTATGGGACAGAACCCTTTCTATCTTACGCCGTGAGAGATTTAACATCAGAGGGGAAGGGGTATTTCTGTGATCCCTTTGTCCCGTCAGGGATTTGTACCTGTAAACAAAGCTGTTTTCAGCATCCTACCGTCAGGGATTTGACATCGGTAGATGAGACCTCCTGCATCGCCCCCTTACCTGCTCAGGTGTTTAATACCGGTAGAATGACCCCGGTGCAGCCCGGGTGTCGATTCAATTATTTATCTCAAAAATAAATACCCTATAAATTTCCTTTGTATTTTTATATCCTTTTATAAGCTTAATTCATGCGTTACCTCTCCCTCATTTTTGTCTTTATGATCTCCTGCCAAAAGCCGGTAGAATACGACACCCTGATCCAAAATGGAACCATATACGATGGTTCGGGTGGTGAACCCTTTACCGGTGATATTGCCATTAACGGTGAAAAAATAGTGTACGTCGGCCCGGCACTGAAAAATGCACGCGCCAAAAGGCTGGTAGATGCCGCCGGCAAGATCGTTTCTCCCGGATTTGTCAATATGCTGAGCTGGAGCAACTTAAGCCTTATACATGACGGTCGCGCCCTCAGCGGAATAAAACAGGGGGTAACCCTCGAGATCATGGGAGAGGGCAACTCCATGGGACCGCTTAGTGATGCCCAGAAAAAATACATCAAAGAAAACCAGGACCGCATCAAATATGACATCACCTGGACCTCCCTGGGGCAGTACCTCGAATATCTGGAAAAAAAAGGAGTATCTACTAATGTAGGTTCCTTTGTGGGTGCAGCCACCGTACGGGCACACGAGCTCGGCTTTGAGAATAGAAAGCCCACACCGCAGGAGCTGGAGCGAATGCAGGAACTGGTGGCACAAGCCATGCAGGAAGGTGCCATGGGTATTAGTTCTGCTTTGATCTATGCCCCGGGTTCCTATGCAGATACCGAAGAGCTGATTGCTCTGGCTAAGGCTGCCTCCCCGTATAACGGCATGTACATTTCCCACCTTCGAAGTGAAGGAAACCGCATCGACCAGGCACTGAACGAGCTCATTACCATAGCCCGTGAAGCGAAGATACCGTCGGAGATCTACCACCTTAAAATGGCCGGAAAAGACAACTGGCACAAGCTTGACGCCGTGCTTCATAAGATAGACAGTTCTAACAACGCCGGCCTGACCGTCACCGCCGACATGTATAATTATACGGCCGGCGCTACAGGTCTGGACGCCGCTATGCCCACCTGGGCGCAGGAAGGCGGACTTCCCGAATGGAGGAAAAGGCTGCAGGACCCCGCCATCCGCAAAAAGATAAGCCTTGAAATGCAAACTCCTCAGAAAGGCTGGGAAAACCTTTGCCTCGCTGCGGGACCTGATAAGTCGTTGCTCATTGGTTTTAAACAGGACTCACTGAAAAAATACATCGGGAAAACCCTTACCGAGGTGTCGGAGATCAGAGGAACGCCATGGTACGAGACCGCCATGGACCTGGTCATCCAGGACAACTCCCGTGTGGGAGTAGTGTATTTCATGATGTCAGAAGAAAATGTAAAACGCCAGGTAGCCCTGCCTTACATGACCTTCGGGTCCGATGCCACCTCCATATCTCCTGAGGGCGTTTTCCTGGAAGTAAACGTTCACCCTCGCGCCTACGGCAACTTCACCCGGCTGATTGAGAAATACGTGCGGGATGAAAAAGTCATTTCCCTGGAAGAAGCCGTCCACAAGCTCACCGCCATGCCCTGCGAGCGCCTGAAAATCAAAGACCACGGCCACCTGAAGCCGGGCTACTTTGCCGATGTAATTGTTTTTGATCTCTCTAAAATGAAAGAGAACAGTACCTACGAAAAGCCGCATCAACTGTCGGAAGGTATGGAGCAGGTCTTTGTAAACGGGAAACAGGTGCTCAAAGACGGCGAACATACGGGGGTATTTCCCGGGAAATTTGTGAAGGGGCCGGGTTACAAAAAATCTACCGTTAAATAAGTTTTGGGCCCGGACCACTTGATTTCCTGTCGGGAAATCATTAATCTTGTTTGTCCATTAAATTATAAAGGGTATGAAAAGGGGGAGTTTATTTCTTATATTAGTAAGCATTATTTGCAGCTGTACGGATGATTCCTGGGTTCATCCCTGGCCTGACACAGCCGTAGAACCGGAAGAACCAAAGCCACAAATTGTGCACCCACCCATCGATTTCCCCGTCAGTGAAACCAAAGAACCTTACTTTGAACTTCAGGATCCCGGCTTTGAGGCACTCCTCATTATCCTGAGCATAGACAGTGACAACCAGATCAACGGAAAAGTAGCACGGGAAGACCTGTTAAGTGTAAAAGAGTTTACCCACACTTCTCCGGTTTATCCTTTACATCCTATTGTTAAAAATCAGAAAGTTGACTTCTTAACACGTAAATACGGCGCAATACAGGCAATAGAATCATTCGATGACATTAAATACCTGGAAAAGATAAAAGTTCTTGAAATGTTCGGAGGTAAGAATGTTGATCTGACTTACAATAAAGCCCTCGAAGAGATCAACTGGCGGGCTTCAAGATTTGATGTTCTTGATTTAAGAGGGCTTGAAAATTTAAAAGTAGTGTATTTGGGAATGTCTCCCATGCCGACGGGTTATGGCTCTCCGGGAAAAGTTCTCCTTGACCTTAACAGATCTTTAGAAGTCTTTAAATACTGGGGGAACACTTCCACCATTGACTTCCGTACTGCCCCAAACCTGAAAGTGTTGCATTTTTCAGATGGCGGGCTTTACTCTGATACGGTGCTTGACCTTTCCGGGAATAAACATCTGGAAGAAGTTTCCGTCCATATGGGTAACCGCCGGAATATTAAAGTGCTAATTTCACCTGAAAGTAAAGCCCGAATGGAGCTCGAACCCGGGAGATGGTGGAAAAACGAGTACCTGGAGTGGGTAGTAAAGGAATAATCACAACCTGGCTCAAAATGATGTCATTCTCTCATAACCATTGCCAAACCAGCAATAACGCAAACCCGCTTTGAACAATTAGAAAAAGTCCTTTTATCCCGGGTTTTATATTGCTTTTTGCTGTTAGAATAACACTGACTACCGAAAGCAGAATCAGGAGGGAAGATACCCACCCGACCGACACACCTTTCGGAATAAATCTCAAGAAAACGTTTACCCTTTCCTGATGGGTTTCAAAAGTATTATAAATATAGACCCACGCTAAAACAAAGTAAGCGTTAAGGATTACGGAAATCAAAGGAACCAGCAATTTCTTCATATTCCAGCGGAAAACTACTAAACCACAAAGCCATAATAAGTTAAAAACTAAAAGCGGTCCGCCGCTGCGGTTAAAAGTTTCGGAACATTAGTATTTAATATAAGTGAATGTACCACAATTTTTAACTTTTAGTTTTTAATTTTTAACTTATTATATAGTATGGTTAAAAAATCACTTCGCAAAGTTCACGCTCCGCATCTCCCGGATCACACATACCTTGATCTGCCCCGGATACTGCATTTCTTTCTCTATCTTCTGGGAGATATTAAACGACATCATGTTGGCATCGTCATCCGAAACATTCTCCGAATCCACGATCACCCGCAGCTCGCGGCCGGCTTGGATAGCGTAACATTTCTCCACGCCTTTGAAGGAAAGTGCCAGGTCTTCCAGGTCACGTAAACGCCGGGCGTAGGACTCCATCATTTCGCGACGGGCGCCCGGTCTTGAACCCGAGATGGCGTCACACACCTGTACGATCGGCGAGATCAGCGAGGTCATCTCGATCTCATCGTGGTGGGCTCCGATAGCATTTATTACTTCCGGATTCTCCTTGTATTTTTTGGCCAGCTCCATACCCAGCAGTGCGTGCGGCAGATCAGACTCTTCGTTATTGACTTTACCGATGTCGTGCAACAGACCGGCCCGCTTGGCCAGCTTCACGTTCAGGCCCATTTCCGAGGCCATGGCTGCACAAAGCTTGGCCACCTCGCGCGAGTGCTGAAGCAGGTTTTGTCCGTAAGAAGAGCGGAAACGCATCCGGCCCACCATCTTGATCAGCTCGGGGTGCAGGCCGTGAATACCCAGGTCAATCACCGTACGCTCACCAATCTCGATAATCTCGTTATCAATATCCTTACGGGTCTTGTTTACTACCTCTTCAATACGGGCCGGGTGGATCCGTCCGTCCTGCACCAAACGATGCATCGACAACCTCGCCACCTCTCTTCTTACCGGGTCAAAGCTGGAGATCACGATGGCCTCCGGGGTATCGTCAACGATCACCTCCACTCCCGTAGCGGCCTCAAGGGCCCGGATGTTCCGGCCTTCACGGCCAATGATCTTGCCTTTGATCTCGTCACTTTCAATATTGAAAACCGATACACAGTTCTCAATGGCCTGCTCGGCTGCCGTACGCTGTATGGTTTCAATGACGATCTTCTTGGCCTCTTTGGTAGCGGAGAGCTTGGCCTCCTCCATGGTTTGCTTTATATAGCTGGACGCTTTGGTTTCCGCCTCCTGCTTCAGGGCCTCCACGAGCTCCTTCTTGGCCTGCTCGGCGGTCAGGTTAGCTATTTTTTCGAGCTGAACCACCTGCTGCTGATGCATTTTCTCGGCTTCTTCCCGTTTCTTGGACGCCAGTTCGATCTGCTCGTTCAGCTTGCCGGTCTTCGTGTTCAGGTCATTTTCCAGGCGCTTGTTTTGCTCGATCTGCTGCGAAGCCTGCTGCTGCATCTGCTTCACCTTCTGTTCGTTCTGGATGATCTGGTTTTTGCGGTTGTTAGCGTCCTCGTCAAAATTGGCCTTCAACTTCAGAAAGTGCTCTTTGGCCTCCAGCATCTTATCTTTTTTAATGCTTTCAGCGTTATGATTGGCATTTCTTACAATCTCATCGGCCTTCTTCCTGGCATCTTCTTCGAAGTTGGCCACATTCTTTTTCATCAGGCTGTTGCCCAAAAAGTACCCGAGGACCAGACCTCCGAGTAGTGTTATTGCTACGATTACATAAACAGTCATTATAAAATTTCTTTTAATGATTAAAAAATGAAACATTCTGTTTCACTTGATATCAAAAAAGAAGATTTTAGATTTGGAGAAAATCAATCCGGCAGGCTGTTTCTTATTAAATCCAATCGCTGGTCTACTTCGTCCTTCAGCTTACTATAACGGTCATCTACCTTTAGGGCATCTACCAGCGCCTCTACAGCCAGAGCTGTCAAAAGCTGATTCAGGTTTGCCGAAGCGGAGTATTTATTCTTTAATACAGCCAACCGCTCATTTAACATATCACGCGCTTCCACATAAAAGGTTTCTTCCTCTTTTGGTACCAGGAAGGGGATCTTTTCACCGCTCAGGTTAAAAACAACCTTCTCCTTTTCTGCATTCACAAGCCGGTTATTAATGATATACTATTTTGACAATTGATTAATACAAATATCTATTTCTTCAATCAGCGTATCCAGCAAATCTCTCAGATCTACGGTTTCCACTAATCCTTTTTCTTCAATATCGGTTACAATTTTAACAAAATTATTTCGTATTTTAAAGTTTTCGGGAACTAAAATACTTTGTTCGCTCATCCGGGTTTCCAGTTGTGTGACTTTTTCCTTTAGCAATTTATTATTCTGGCTCAGGCGATCGATCCGGTTACGGTAATTGGAAATATCATATTTTAAGCCTTCTATCACCGCCTTCTGGCTCCTTACCTGGCTCTTCAAAAGCAAAAACTGCCCCTGTACTTCCTCAAATTTGGAAAGCAAAAAGCCGTTCTCTTTTAAAAAGTCATCGTCCTGCATTATTTCCGGATTATCGCACCTGCTTCTTTTTCAAAAACATCCATCAGCCGCTGCATGGCCTTGTCAATCTGCTGGTCATTCAGCGTCTTCTCCGCGTCCTGGAGGATGAAGCTCACCGAATACGACTTCCGGTCACTTTCCAGCTTATCCCCCTTGTATACATCAAAGATATTTACATTCTTCAATAATTTCTTCTCGGTCTGGTAGGCCAGCTTCCGGATCGTATCAAATTTCACTTCATCACCAATCACCAGTGAAAGATCCCGCCTCACCTCCGGGTATTTCGGGATCTCTGCGTATTTAAAATCGGGCGAATACAACTGAAGCAGCAGGTCCCAGTCGAACTCGGCATAATACGCCGGCTGCTTCAGGTCGGCCTTTTTCAGCAGGTCGGAGCTCACCGGACCGAACCTTACCAACACCTTATTGCGTGCGAGATACTCCAGTCCGTAAGCAAAATACGCCATGGAGGTCTCGCTATTTTCTGTCTGCCCCGCCTTCATCAGGCTCAATACCTGGTGAACCGCCTCGTGAATATGTTGGTAGCTCGTGTTTTCGGATTTCTCCGCCCACGACTCCGCCGAAGTCTTGCCTGTCAGCAACAGGCTCAGTACCTTGCGCTCCCGGATACGGGTCTTTCCTTCCGGGTTCACCGATCGCGAATACACCCTCCCGAACTCAAACAGCCTCAGGTCGCGGTTCCTTCTGTTGATGTTATAGACTGCCGTATTCAGGGCGGAGAAAAGCAGCGACTGCCGCATTTCCGAGAGCTCCTCACTCAGCGGGTTCATGAGCTTCACAGCCGTTTCCGGGTTCCCTGTCCATTCATTTTCTTTCGGACTCACAATAGACAGGCTCTGGATCTCATTGAAGCCGCAGGCCGCCAGGGCTTCCGACAGGCGCACTCTTAAACTTTCTTCCTCTTTGACCGGGAAATCCGACAGAAAATCGGAACGCAGGTGCTCAGACAGCTCCACATTGTCAAAACCATAGATGCGGAGGATCTCCTCCACGATGTCCGCTTCCCGTGTCACATCCACACGGTAGGGCGGTACCGAAACCTTCAGGATGCCGTCTTTCTGGCTCTCCGCTTTGATATCCAAACTCTCCAGGAGGGCAATGATCTTTTCTTCTCCGAGCGACTTCCCGATAAGCCGGTCAATGTTCCGGATCTTTACTTCAACCTCAAAATTATCGATCGGTGAAGGGTATATGTCAAAGATCTTATCTACCGGCGCGCCTCCGGCCAGTTCCTGCACCAGCAGGGCGGCGAAACGGATAGCGAAAGCCGGCATATTCGGGTCCGTGCCTCTTTCGTAGCGGAAAGAAGCATCGGTCTTCAGGCCGAAATGCGAGGAGGTCCGGCGAATATGTGCCGGATCAAAATACGCCACTTCCAAAAATACATTGCGGGTGGAGTCTTTGACCCCGGAAGCACTTCCGCCGAATACCCCAGCAATCGCCATAGGCCCTTCAGCATGGCAGATGGCCAGATCATTTCCCGTAAATTTACGTTTTACCCCATCCAGGGTTTCCAGTTCCTTGTCTTTTACGGGTTTCTTGACGATCACCCGGTTGCCGCGGATCTCATCGGCATCGAAGATATGCATGGGTTGCCCCAGAAAGTGGCACACATAATTGGTGATGTCCACAATATTATTGATGGGATTCAGACCCAGCGTTCTCAGGAAGGTTTTAAGCCACTCCGGCGACTCCTTCACTTCCACGCCCCGGATCTCCAGTCCGCAGAAACGCGGACAAGCGTCTGTTGCCTCCACGCTCAGGTCTATGGTAGCACTTTCAACACCCAAAGCAAAGCCGCTTACCTCCGGCAGGGCCAGTGGCAGGCCCGTTACCGCCTTAATATCACGCGCTACGCCGTAATGCGAGGCCGCATCGGCACGGTTGGGGGTCAGACCGATCTCAAAAACATAATCGGCTTCCAGGTTAAAATATTTCGAAACCGGTGTACCCAAAGGCAGGTCCGTATCCAGGATCAACAGACCGGCATGCGATTTTCCCAGGCCTATCTCATCTTCTGCACACAGCATCCCGTTGGAAACCGCCCCTCTTATCTTCGATTTTTTGATGGTGAATGGCTCGCCTTCTGCAGGATACAGTGTAGTACCTACCTGCGCCACAATGACCTTTTGTCCGGCCGCCACATTCGGCGCCCCGCATACGATCTCGAGCAGCTCTTCGCCGCCGGTATCCACTGTGGTCACCTTAAGCTTATCGGCATCGGGATGCTTCTCACAGGTCACCACCTGCCCGATGACCAGACCTTCCAGTCCACCTTTTACGGCTTCCACCTTTTCAATTCCTTCCACTTCCAAACCCGTCGAAGTCAGTAAAACGCCTAATTCTTCCGGTGTTTGTGTAAAATCGATGAACTTCAGCAGGTTTTTATACGAGATCTTCATTATTAATTCCCAAAAATTTCACAAAGATACGCGTGAAAATGCTCAAAAAATTACAAACTGCTGCGTTGTTTTCCGAATTCGGTATCAGTAGAGGCGCAAAATCTTGCGTCTCTACTTTATGCTATACTCCTTCATCCTCCTCCTCAATGCCTTGCATCTTGCAATTTTTTGAACATTTTCGGTGTTTGGTACTTTTTGGGCGATTTCAAATCCATATAAAACTGGATAGATGTGCCTGTAATGTCTCCGGTATTTTTACAGTTTCGCCATGGTTTTGCATGTATTGATATACAATAGTTTTTGTCTTTCTTTTCATGCAATTTTATACATAACAACATATACAGCGTCTACCAGCAATAGTTTTTGATTTCTCCTGCAAAACACAAAAAACTCTTCCTCTTTCTTGTTTTGTTACGAAAAATTCGTAGATTTACGAAAAAAAAGTAGACACTTTGGAGAAATTAACGGCACAGGAAGAAGAAGCGATGAGGGCAGTCTGGAAGCTGAACGGTGGGTTTGTGAAGGATATCCTGGAAGAGATGAATTCGGATATGCCTTATACCACGCTGGCCTCCACCATCAAAAACCTGGAGAAAAAAGGATATGTAGCCCACGAAAGGCACGCCAATGCCAATAAATACATCCCCAATATATCACAAACGGAGTACAAACGGAGTTTTATGAGCAGTTTTGTGGGGGAATATTTCGGAAATTCCTACAAAGACATGGTCAGCTTTTTCGCGGAAGAGCAGAAACTAAAACCTGAAGAACTGGAAGATATATTAAAAATGATTCAACCTTAATTATACGGCACCTATGAGAAATACATTCATTTTACTGGCAGGCTTGTTCGTTTTATCAGCCTGTAAAACCACCGAAGAAAAACAGCAGATTCATCCTGTATCACTATCATCACAGGAATTGAAGGCCCGCGTAGAATTTAAGGGAGGAAAAGAAGTACTTATAACGAATCGGCTGGATAACATAAGAATAGCAGACATTGAGAAGATCACAGTTCTAGATGATGAAGCTACCTGGGAGTTTTTCTACAGGGATAAAGAAAGACAGATTGGCGGTATAAAATTGAAAAAAAAGTCTGAAACAGCTATTGACAGAGACAAAATACTGATTGTGATAGACGGAGTTGAAACACCTAAGGACTTTGACCTTAACTCCCTGAAAACCGACCGGATTAAATCAATAAATGTTTATAAGGGAGCGAAAATGACAGAAAAGTTTAATACGAAGGAGTTTGAGTCCGTAATCGAAATTTTTACTAAATAATCAGATGAACTCATTTTGGACGATCCTCATCGAAATCAACCTCATCCTCAGTATCGTTTACTTAGGATACATGGTATTCCTTAAAAACCTGACTTTTTTCAGATGGACCAGGACTTATCTTCTGGGAGGTATGCTGACAGCTCTGGTTTATCCCTTTTTAAAAATACGGCAGGTGGTATCTGTTCCGGCAGAAGGTGTAAACATCATAATTCCCAATATTTCACAGGTAAGCCAGACCCAAAGTTTTGACTACAACCAATGGGCCGTTTACACCGTTTCTGCTATATTTTTATTGCTTTTTGTAAGGTTTCTGATTCGTTTTTTTAGTCTCGGGAAAATCCATTTTGCATCCGATAATGCCGAGTTTAACGGCCGGCAGTTCAGAAATACACATCAACAGGTAAACCCTTTTTCGTTCTGGAAATGGATTTATATTCACCGGGAGTCTCATTCTGACTTTGAGATGCGGCAGATCGTTACGCATGAACATATTCATACCCGTGAAAGGCATACCTTTGATGTTTTGGTGGCTGAAATATGTACGATCATCTGCTGGTATAATCCATTGGTCAGGCTTCTGACACAAGCCGTAAAAGACAACCTCGAATTTTTGACAGATGCCGAAGTCCTCCATTCCGGGATCAATAAAATCTCGTATCAGCACAGTTTGGTAGGTATATCCCTTAGCGGGTTTCCCCAGCCCCGTCACGGAAACCAGTTTGCATTTAAAACCTTAAAAAGAAGAATAAAAATGATGAACAAAGCTAAGTCGTCAAAATACCGTTTACTATCCTTCATGGTAGTCGCTCCGACAGTGCTGGGAGTGGCCAGCCTGCTCACATTCTCCTGCCAGAAAGAAAGCCTGGATACTATTAAAAGTGCAGAAAAGGGGGAGGGTATCGCGCTGACAGGAAAAGGGAAAGTAGAATTTGGAGAACTTAAAATGGGCGATGGCCTGGAAGACTCTTATGCAAAAGAAAACCTGACTTTTGAAAGAACCATTTCAGCAGAAACCGGCCCTGACGGAAAAACTAACATAACGAATGTGGAAGTAAAAGCTCTGGAAGGAGAAAAGCAGCTACTTAAACTTCACGCAGATAATATTACTTTTACTGACCCCAATACCATTACCTTGAACAGGCCCGTCATTGTAACAGGTCCCGTACTCTCAACTGCCAAAGAAAAACCATTAATATTGGTCGATGGTGAGGAAGTTTTGTCATTTGATAATATGAAACCGGAGAATATTCAGTCTATTACTGTACTTAAAGACAAAAATGCATTAAGCAAATACGGCGAAAAAGCTAAAAACGGTGCAATTCTGATCTATACAAAGTCCGGTGTTCGACATTAACGGCCTGTTCGTCTAGACAATACTTGCGTAAAAGACTTTTTCATTTATATTAGGGCTTTAAAAACCCAAATTATGATGAAAGCCTTTTACGCATTTTTATTTCTGATAATTCTGGCGGTGGAAACTTCCGCCCAGAAAAAGCCCCTGGATCACAGCGTTTACGATGGCTGGCAATCGCTGGGCAACACGGCCATCTCCAAAAGAGGAGATAAGGCCTTCTTCGTGGTTTCACCCCAGGAAGGTGACGGGGAACTCTTCCTTAAAAGCGATAAAGATGAGACCCTGCTTGCACTTCCAAGAGCCTCCAGCCCTAAGTTCAGTTTCGACGAAAAGCACTTTGTAAGCCTGATCTCGCCTTTCTATCAGGATACACGAAAAGCAAGGATCGACAAAAAGAAAAGGGAGGATATGCCGAAAGATTCCCTGGCCATTTATTCTTTTGCCACGAAATCCCTGGTGAAGTTTCCGAATGTTAAATCTTACCAGCTGGCCGAAGAAGACGGACGTTACCTGGTTTGGCTTTATGACGACATTCCAGAGAAGAAAGCAAAAAAAGATACGGCTTCAAAATCGGTAAAACCGGCGGAAGCCGATTCTTCCAAAGTAAAAAACGAAAGGCCTAAAAAGCCGACCACCAACCTGGCGATCTATGTTTTAGGCGCTGGTAGAGATACTGTCTTTATCAACGTGGAATCGTATGAGATAGACAAAAAAGGGAATTACGTGGTCTTTACCCGGAAACCGGAAGAAAAAGACAGCCTGGGAACTACCGGCGGTGTATTCCGCTACCACATCCCCAATAAGCAACTCACCCATCTGATTTCCGGGAAAGGAACGTTCAAGGGCTTCACTTTTGATGAAACCGGTGAAAAGCTGGTCTTCCTGGCTGACAAATCCCCCGAAAAGGCGCTTCATAAAAATTTCAGGGTCTATTATCATACTGGAACCAGCCCCGACTCTGCCAAAGTGCTGGTGTCGGCAGCTACTCCCGGAGTTCCCCAAAAATGGTATGTCAGCGGTGAAGGCAACCTCCGGTTCAGCAAAAACGGCGAAAAACTGTACCTGGGTCTGGCGCCCATTCCCCGTGTGAAAGATACCACGCTCGTGGAGTTTGAGCATGCCAAGGTCGACATCTGGCACTGGAAAGACGATTACCTGCAAACCCAGCAGCTGGTCAACCTCAGGCGGGAACAGAACCGAACCTTTCTTACCGTGATGCATCTGAATGCTACCGGCAGGGTCATTCCTTTAGCTGATGAGCAGCTGGCCGACACCCGTACCACCGAAGATGCTGACAATGAATTTGTACTGGCCACCACCGATGTGGGTAGAAGAATTGAGACCCAATGGCAAACGGGAAGCTACCAGGACGTTTACGCGATCTCCACCGTCGACGGATCGCGAAAGCTGATCATCAAAGACATCCGCGGGAATGTATCCCTGTCGCCCGAAGGAAAATACGCGTTGTGGTATAACCGGGAAGACCGAAACTGGTATGCGCACAACATCGCCGCCGGTACCACCGTTCAGCTAAACAAAGACCTCAGCAATTCCTTTGCGGACGAAGACAATGACTCCCCTGATACCCCGGGTTCGTACGGCATGGCTGGCTGGACGGCCGGCGACGATAAAGTATGGATCTACGACAAATACGACATCTGGTCGTTTAAAACCGACGGGACCCAGGCCGTAAAGCTGACCTCGGGCAGAGAGAACCGGATCACCTACCGTTATGACGACTGGAAAGAGCGGAGGTCCCGCTTTTCTCCTACCGTGTTGGATGAGAAAGCGCCATTTATCTTAAGTGCATTCAATAACACAAGCAAAGAAAACGGCTTCTACCGGATGACCCTGCAAACCGGTAAAAAAGCACCTAAAGAACCTTTCAAAGAGATCATATGGTCTAAAAACTATTACGGGCAGGTACGCGAAGCAAAAGACGGCGGAGGATATATTTATACCAAAGAAAAGTACGAAGAGTCACCAAACCTGTATTTCAGCAGGGATTTTGTGAACGAAGTTCAGCTCTCGGCTACCAACCCACAGCAAAAGGAATACAACTGGGGAACTGCTGAACTTTTCAAATGGACCACCCCTAACGGCCATGCCGCTGAAGGTATCCTGTACAAGCCGGAAGACTTTGATCCGAATAAAAGTTACCCTGTCATTGCCTACTTCTACGAGAAACTCTCTGACGGATTATACCGTTACCAGGTACCGGCCCCTACCCCATCGCGTCTGAATATCTCCTACTTTGTAAGTAACGGGTATGTGGTACTGGCCCCGGATATTATCTATACCATCGGTTATCCCGGAAAATCGGCAGAAGAATACATCAACTCGGGCATGGCAGAACTGAAAAAGAACCCGTGGGCCGGCAAAATGGCCATCCAGGGTCAGAGCTGGGGTGGCTACCAGGTAGCCCACCTGATCACCGTGACCGACATGTACGATGCCGCCTGGTCGGGCGCTCCTGTAGTGAATATGACCTCAGCTTACGGCGGGATCCGCTGGGGCAGCGGTATGAACCGCCAGTTCCAGTATGAAAGAACCCAGAGCCGGATCGGAGCCACGCTTTGGGAAAAGCCTGAACTGTACATGGAGAACTCACCACTATTCCGGATGCCGAATGTAAAAACTCCGGTGGTGATCATGCACAATGACCAGGACGGCGCTGTGCCCTGGTACCAGGGGATCGAAATGTTCACTGCCCTGAGAAGGCTCCAGAAGCCGGTTTGGCTGCTAAACTATAACGGCGACGACCATAACCTCATTCAGCGGCAAAACCGTAAAGACATCCAGCGGCGCCAGCAGCAGTTTTTTGATCACTTCCTGAAAGGAAAACCCGCTGCCCCCTGGATCGAAAAAGGAGTGCCGGCTACGCTGAAGGGAATTGATTGGGGCTTTGGGGATTGAGCTAAGCTCTTCCGGAGAATATACCCGATAAGAGGGTTTCTGAAAAGTCCGATTCCATTACTACACAGGAAAAGCGCTTAAAATTGTCGCTTTTCCTGTTTCTATTTTGAATCAATCCATTATTTGTCTGAAACTCTTAATTGTCAACAGGAAAATTAGTATTTTGAAACTAATCCGGTGTTCCCCTTCTGAGGTATTGTCCCAACTCCTGAACCTTATCAGTATTAATATAATCCACCCCCAGGTTCATCAGGAACTTCCAGGCATTTGAAATATCAGGAGAAGCCCAGAAACGAAATGGTTTTTTCTGTGCATGCGCTTTCTCCACTACCTTTGAAAGCAGTTGCCTTTCTTTCTCCACGGGTATTCCCTTGCCGTTCCAGAGACTGTAGCTTCGGAAAGACTGGCTGATCAGTCCTACCTTTTCCAGTTGCTCGTCTGTATAATTTATTTCCGGTCTCCCGTCAAAGAAAATATACTCCGGGTAATGGTGGAAGTGCTCAGGTTTTGGTGTATTGCCTGAAATGACCACTTTTACCGTACCCTGCGGATAAAAATATTCCCGGTAAGGTTCCAAAAGCTTCACCAAGGCAGGCAAAGTAGATGCATGATCTGTTTTCAGGTCTATCAAAAGCTGCAATGGCTTGCTTTTGTCCGGATAAATGTACCCGTAGTTTTTTCGGCATGCCTCCAGAACAGGATACAGATAAAGAGTCTCAAAAGTTTTCTCCGGATCGATCTCCCGGTATTCATGAGCAACAAAAAGGGTATCGTTTTTCAGGAACAGATCGGCTTCCACAGAGCCGAAGCCCTGTTCATAAGCCCATCCGAAGGGTAAAATCTGCAGATAATCATTATGCGAATGGGCGTTGGAGGAGGTATACTGTGCCTTTGCGCCGAAACACAGGCATAAGACCAGAACAAGGCCCCATGAAAAGTCAGCTCTCACGGTCAATTTTATAAATAGAATACGTCCTGTAGATGATGTAAGCTACCAGCCCTATCCCCAGTACTATCGTGAAGTATCCCATATTAATTCTGTTTAATGACTTCACAAATGTAGCAAACCCTACTAAATCTACAAAACCTATAGAGTAAAATTATTTCTTCACAAACCCGGTGATCGTTTCTATCAGTTGGGGTATTACGGGCAGTTCCGGCTGGTTATAAGACTGAATGTTTTCCTGCATGTCGCCCTTGATCTCTTTCAATACATGATTCATGTTTTCAATAACCACATACCGGGCCTCCGGTTTGGCCTTACGGAGAAGCTCTGCTTCGGATACTTTCACCTGGATGTCCTTTGTGCCGTTGATAATAAGTACAGGCATTTTCAGCTTTGCAATCTCTGCCTGGGGATTGTACCTCATCCACGAAATCATATATGGCTGAACGCTTTCTCTGAACAAGAGCAGTAATTGCGGATTGGCAACTTCTGCCATCTCTCCCTTTTCCAGTATCCTCAGGATGCTTTTCGTTTCCTCCAGTAGAAAAGGTGCATTTTGCCCGATCTGGAACTCCAGTACCTCTGAAATGGGACTTCCGGCACCGGCCAAAGAGATAAAAGATCTCACCCCCTCATTTTCCGCCGCCACCATACCAATAAGCGACCCCTCACTGTGGCCAAGCACGGTAATATCGGTATACGTATTTTTGAAATAACGGATCACGGCCTGCGCGTCATGGATAAAGTCATCAAAACTCAATTTGCTTTCGTCTAAATCGGCGAGTAAAGCCGGTGATATTATCCGTTTGTCATAACTGTAAGCAGCGATACCGTTCCTGGCCATGCCTTCGGCCAGGTATTTGGAGCAGTTCGACTTTAGCCGGGCCTGATTTCCGTTCCGGTCTGTGGGGCCTGAGCCTGCAATCATGATCACCAAAGGTGGATTCTGCACCTGGTCAGGCAGGAATAAGGTGCCTTTCAGTGTATCGTTTACGGCTACTTCGGTAGCGGTAAAACCGGTATCTTGCGCTTTCACTCCCAAAGCGAGTATCCATAAAAAGAATAACTTTTTCATCTGTATAAAAATTTAGCTGTTAGCCTTGAGCCATAAGCTTTGAGACGCGCAGCAGGCGGCGTACCCCCTGGTGTGGCGGTTTCTCAAAGCTCACTGCTCATGGCTATCTCATGTTTTTAAAATCCCCGGTTTATATTTCTTAACAAACTCTCTATTTCCTGAGGCCGCTGGGTGCCGATCAATAGTTTCTCTCCGTTTTTAAACACCAGTTGCAGCCCCTGGTTACCTTTCACATTCAGGGCTTTGTTGCTGCCCAGCACACCTTTATTCGTATCACTACTGACCATCCTGAAACCCCAGCCACCGTATTCTGTGATGGCGCTGTATTCCCTTACATAAGCAGTTTGTACATTATCCCACGCGATCACCTTACGGCCAAAAAGAAAGGGAAAAAAGGTAAGGGTAATGCTTTCCTCTGTAATGAGGGTTTTCAGGCTGGAAAAATACGCAATAAGCAGGAGTAATCCCAGAAAACCTGTCAAAACAGCAATTCCTGTATCACTCATGGGTCGGTTACCAAAGGGAATTTCAAAGAAAATTTGTCTTACAGCACCTGCACCAATGGCCAGAAACAGTACGATCAGTATCAGCTTGATCCACAAGAAACTGAATCTTTGCTTTTCAAAAAACAGGTTTTTCATATTTATGAAGGGTTTAGTCTCATCAAAATATTATTTCAGGAGTTACGCCACCAGCTCCCTGAACAACTGCTCCAGCTTGGCTTCCGGATCGGCGGTGAGACCCGGGTGGATGCGGGAGGCCTGAATGACCGTGCTGCGGATGGCGGTAAGCCAGCGGAACCTTTCAGCGGTGGGGAGCTGACCGATAGGACCTCCTTGTTTCCCTCCCAGGGCTATTTTTTCGAAAGTCTTAAGATAATCCAGAAGATCAGAAAGCTGCATTTCCGTACAAAAGCCCTTAAATTTCAGCGCATTAATCTCGTATTTTACTTTCAGAAAACCCATGGCCCTGCAATACAATACTACACCCACGTTGAAGAATTCTTCACGTTCCACACGGGGTACTACCCGTATAACGGCATATTCATATAAGTGCTTCTCTTGCATCGCGGGCCCCTTTAACAAATATTTCCGAATTCTTTAATCGTATTTTGAGGAAGTCACCGTACACCCGGCGGTCACTTTCCTCCACCAGCCATTGTGCGGGGATCATCTCCATAAGCTCATCAATGAAGGTTTCGGTGAGGATTTCCTTTGCCCGGGTATCGGCTGCCTGGATGCAGCCGGCCCGTTTCAGCAAAACGTGATCCCTGATCGCTTTGAACGGGCTGAGCGCCTGCTTCTCCCAGGTATCCCAGGTATGGTGAAAATACAGTGACGCCCCGTGATCGATCAGCCAGGGCTCCCTGTGCCACATCAGCAGGTTGGTGTTTTTGGCGGTCCGGTCCACGTTGGTCAGAAAGGCATCCAGCCACACGATGCGCGAGGCCAGCTCTTCGGATATTTCGTACAACACCGGATCAAAGGTAATGGCTCCCGATAAATAGTGCACCCCCAGGTTCAGCCCGGTGCTGAACTTCAGCAGGTCCTGGATCTCCTCGTCGGGTTCGGTTCTTCCGAAGCTTTCGTCAAGCCAGGCCAGCACCAGTTCAGGCACACGCAATCCCAGCCTGCGGGCGATCTCCCCGCCGATCAGGTCGGCCACCAGCGCTTTCGCGCCCTGGCCAGCCCCCCGGAATTTCAGCACATACAGAAACTCATCATCCGCCTCCGCAATGGCCGGAAGCGAACCTCCTTCCCGGAGCGGAGTGACATACCGGGTAATATGTACTTCCCGAAGTTCCATATATCAGATAAGATTTTTCTTAAGCCAGGACCGGAATGTATCATAGGTCGCATCCACCTCCGTGGTCTGCTTTACTCCCTGCATTGAAAGCCGGCCGGGTATCGATGGCGTAAAACCCAGGATGACCTCCATTTCCGGCAGAAACTTGCCGAAATGTGCGGTAGACAGGAATACGCCCGTCAGGTCTGTTCTGCTTTCCTTTCGGTAATCCTGCAAACCCAGCCAGGCTACCGCCGTATGAGGACAAGCCAGGTAATTATATTTCTCATAGATCTCCTTTACCGCTTCCCGGGTCTGCGCATCCGTATAAAAATACCCTTTCAGATACTCCTTCATCTGTTCTCCCAGCAAGGCTTTCAGGCGGGGAAAATTGCTCGGATTTCCTACATCCATGGCATTGGAGATCGTGGAGATCGACGGTGAAATAGGGCTATAAACGCCTGTTCTGAGAAATTCGGGCACCACATTATTCACATTGGTAGCCGCTACAAAACGCCTCACCGGCATGCCCAGACGCATGGCCAGGATACCTGCCGTAAGGTTTCCGAAATTCCCGGAAGGCACCGAGAAAACCATTTCCTTCCCCCGGCTCTTCAGTTGGGCATAAGCAGAAGCATAATAAAAGGCCTGGGGGATCAGACGCGCTATATTGATGGAATTGGCCGAAGCCAGATTATACTGATCCCGCAGCTCTTCATCGAGGAAAGCCTGCTTCACCAGCGCCTGGCAGTCGTCAAACGTACCTTCCACTTCCAGGGCCCGGATGTTCCCGCCGAGCGTGGTCAGTTGTCTCTCCTGGATAGCGCTCACCTTCCCTTTCGGGTACAGGATGGTCACTGAAATACCCGGCACCTGGTAAAACCCCAGCGCCACCGCTCCTCCGGTATCTCCGGAAGTTGCCACCAGTATATTTAAGGTCTTTCCCGATTTCCGGAGAAAATAAGACATTGTTGCCGCCATAAAGCGGGCGCCAAAATCCTTGAAGGCCATCGAGGGCCCGTGAAATAATTCGAGGCAGTACAAACCATCAGTAAGCTTCACGGCAGGCGCCTCAAAATCAATAGCGGAACTGATCAGCTCATGGATATCCGCTTCCGGAATATCCTCTTTCAGAAGCGCTGTGGCGATCGCCGTGGCCAATTCCCCGAAAGACAGGTCTTCTGCACGATCCCAGAAGCTTTGCGGCAATACCGGGATCTCAGACGGCATATACAGGCCGTTATCCGGGGGCAGGCCCTGGAAGATCGCGATCCTGAAGTCCACATCAGGGCTGACGTGATTTGTGCTGTAGAGTTTCATAATAATTATAAGTGAAAAACTAAAAGTTAAAAGTTAAGGAACAATAAGTACTATATTATAGAAAGAATGTTCCGCAACTTTTCACTTTTAGTTTTTAACTTTTAACTTAATACTTAAATGCCTAATGTGGTTTACCCCCGGATCATCGCCAGAAACTGGTCAAAAAGATAATTGGCATCGTTCGGGCCCGGCGCTGCCTCCGGGTGATATTGCACCGAGAAGGCCGGCTTATTTTTGAGACGGATCCCCTCAATGGTATTGTCGTTCAGGTTAATATGCGTCACTTCCACTTCCGGGTGCTTATTGGCTTCATCCGGCTTCAGGGCAAATCCGTGGTTCTGCGAAGTGATCTCGCACAGGCCGGTCTGAAGATTTTTTACCGGGTGGTTCAGGCCCCGGTGCCCGTTATGCATTTTGTAGGTACTGATCCCCTGGGTAAGGCCCAGCAGTTGGTGACCGAGGCAGATCCCGAAAAGAGGCTTACCGGTTTCCAGCAGCTCGCTTACCGTATCCACGGCGTATTGCATGGAGCCCGGATCTCCGGGTCCGTTCGAAATAAAATATCCGTCAGCATCCCAGGCTGTAATTTCCGCAGCCGGTGTTTTCGCGTTAAAGACCCTGAGGTAGCAATCCCGCTCCGTAAAGTTTCTCAGGATATTCCGTTTACAGCCATAGTCAATGACCGCTAACCGGGTAGTAGCGCCGGGATCTCCCAGGAAGTAGGGTTCCGTCGTACTCACCACCGAGCTTAGCTCCAGGCCTTCCATATCCGGACAATCCTCCAGTATAGCCTTCAGGGCTGCTATATCTTCCGATTCTGAAGAGATCAGGCAGTTCATTACCCCTTTATCACGCACATGACGTACGATCTGGCGGGTATCGATATCCGATATTCCTACAATTCCGTTCTTCTCAAAATAGTCCTGAAGGGAGCCGTCGGCCGTAACGCGGGAATAGTATTCTGCCTCAAAGGCATTGCATACCATCCCTTTGATCTTGATCCCGTCCGATTCCTCCTCCGTATCCAGCTTTATCCCGTAATTGCCGATATGGGCCGTAGTGTTTACGATGATCTGTCCGAAATATGAAGGGTCGGTGTAAAGCTCCTGATAACCGGTCATTCCCGTGTTGAAACAGATCTCGCCTGTAGTAGTTCCAATTTTTCCGAGTGCTTTTCCTTTAAAAACGGTGCCGTCCTGAAGCAATAAAACGGCCGTCTGAGCTAGTGAAGTCATCTGTTATTGATTTGTACTGAGTATCGGAGTGCAAAGATAATTTATTTTCGAAGCTTTACGTGTACTTTTTGCCGGATTATGTACACCGGAAAGCCGGTGTCAAATTAGAATACTATTAAAATCACCAGATTATATGAGAATAATCACAATTATTTAACGATCCGGTCAGTTTTTCTTTCAGGAATGTTGCCTAATTTTAAACTAAAATTCAAATAAATATGAAAAGTGTACTGATAGCCACTGATTTCTCAAAAGGTGCGGAAAATGCAGCCGGATATGCCCGGATGATTGCCCGCATCACCTCCCGCAAGCTGACCTATCTCCATATGGTGACGCTTCCCGTGGTAGATCCCCTGGTGACCTCCACTTTTGTCAATGATACCATCGATGACCTGAAAACCGAAGCGGAAGACCGGCTGCGGAAGATCGTGGAGCAGGACGAGAAAAAAGGAGTTACGGCCGATTATATTATTTCCTTTGAAGATATTATTTCTACTATCAACGAAGCCCAAGATGTGGATCTCGTGGTGATCGGGAAAACGGGTCACCGTACCTTCCTCGACCGGCTGATCGGTTCCACCGCCCAGGGGCTGATCAATCACATTGAGCAACCGCTGCTGGTAGTACCTGAAGACTTCTCCGGCGACATTTTCGGACAGCTCTGCTATGCGTCCAAGTTGGAATTCAACGAAAAACACCATCTGACTGAAGCCCTTAAATGGCGCAAATATTCAGACAAAGATCTGATCATCGGACATATTATTGAGGAGTTTCCTTTAGATATCAACTCCAATGAACAGTTCAAGGCGTCAATTGACAGGGATTTCGGGAATCAGGGATATATCTATAAAAACTTTGCCGCCGATGTCTATAAAAAAGGCATTGCCGAACTGGTAGAAAAAGAAGGGATCTCCCTGCTTTTTGTCACTACCCGAAAACGAGGCTTTCTGGAGGGCATCGTAGATCCCTCGCAAACCAAAGGCATGATTAACAGTGCGAAGATCCCGGTGGTGATATTCAATTACAAGGAGTAAATCTAATGAGGCTGTAAATGGGAAAGGCTCACTGCATTTTGTGGTGAGCTTTTTTTTGTATTTTTACCCCGGTTACTTAAAGTATGTTTACTTTTTGAAAAAGAAGCTTCTTAACGGATTACTATTCCTGCTGGCGCTGGCGGCACTCTATTATTTCGGCTACTATCCGAAAAATGTACAACCTCACAGACCGGCCGATACACAGGAGATATCCGGTAAAATACCGGCCAGAATTTATGAGGTGTTGGAGCATATCGACAGGTATAACCGCCCACCTGAAGGTTATGAGGGCGGAAGACGGTTCGGCAACTACGAAAAACGCCTGCCCGTCACCGATCCGGTCTCGGGTAAAAAGATCCGCTACCGGGAATGGGATGTAAACCCTAAAATTCCGGGTAAAAACCGGGGCGCGGAAAGGCTGGTTACCGGTAATGACAAAAGTGCGTATTACACGAGGGACCATTATGGGTCGTTTGTGAAAGTGAGGGAATAAAAGTTAAAAACTAAAAGTGAACAGTGAAAGTTAAGGTACATTTCTCTGATATTAAATACTAATGTACCATAACTTTTATTTTTTAGTTTTTAACTTTTAACTTAATTATCCGACCAATGAAAAATATAGCAATAGCAGCTCCTGAAGAGCTCCCCGAAGGTTTTGACGTAGTGGAGATCGATGCCGCCCGTACCGGCACTTTGCGTGCATTTTACCAAACGATGGCCGGAGTATTTGAGTTTCCCGACTATTTCGGGTACACCCTCGACTCCTTCGATGAAATGATCAACGACCTCTCCTGGATAGAAAATGAGAAGATCCTGATATGCTTCACTAACTCAGACAAATTCCTGGAAAATGAGCGCAATGAAAGTAAAATCCTGACCTTACTCGACCTCCTGGATGCCGCCTGTGAAGAATGGAAATGGGCGGAAGGAGACGAGGATGTCCCCAAAAAAGAGCTGCTGATTCGCTTTTCTCCCGGTGAAAGGATCCGGAAGCTGCTGGAATGAAGCCAGCCTTTGCTGTAAGCTAAAATACAGGTTGGCTGTGCTTATTGTGCCTGCTTTCCCAAAAACGGGTGATCAAAAGAGCTTTTAATCGCTATACCCTATTCAGGTGGGTAACGGGAAGACTCAAAAAATGAGTACGCATTTTTCATTGTTCTCAAAAACAGGTTAAAACAATACAGTATACGCATCCGAAAACTGAAACAGATCACTCAAATACAGCTATTTGCCCAAAAAAACAAAGATGGTGTAGTATAAGTATTAGGCGGACTTAACCAATTTTAACACTGTGATCATTGGAAAAAACACTTACGAGTTTGGCTATAAGTATGGCTTACAACACGGACAACCTGCCTATCCACATATGAAGCATTATATCTTTTCAAACAACTTAAAACTTGAAAATCCCAATCCGCAAGTACAAGGTAAAAAGTTAGACCTTTGCGAAATAGAGAAACTGCATAGGGAAGAAGGGACAGATATATACCTTTGTGGCGGTGGACAGTTTGCGGGTTGGCTTCTGCATAATCAGAAGACTGACACATTGAAATTAAAATTTAATTCCGTGATATTGGGAAAAGGTATCAAACTATTTGAGAATTCGTCTTCAAAGTACAAATTGGATTTAGCGGATACTTTAAACTATGAGAATTGAGTTTTTGCACTTCTGTTTCCGCTTCCTTCCCAAGACTAAAGAGCTGCTTTACCAACATCCCCCATTCAGGGCATTTTCTTCACCCGGTTTTAGTGACCTGCCAGGCGACCTTTTAAACAAAGTAAATTCGAACGTTTAAACAAAGCCTCGTGCTTTTGTGCGCCCTACTTTTGTCCCATCAATTTAATCAAACAAAAAATTTAAAAAGATGGAAACAAACTTAAACAGTGCTACAACAGCACACGAAACAAAATCCGCATCTGAATTGCTGAAAGATTTTTTAGCAAGTGTCAGTGCAGGTAATCCCAAAGTGGCAGCCTCTTTCTTTGCAGAAGACGGCTATCTTGAAGCACCCTATGTCGCATCATTTGGAATGCCTTCCAGATTTGAAGGACGTGAAACAATAGCAGCTTCAATGGCAGGCATGCTTCAGGTAGCTCCGAATTTTCACTTTACCTCTGTCAAAATCATTATGGAAACTGCTACGCAAGTGGTGGCAGAGTATGAAAGCGAAGCAACATTAGCCAATGGCAAACTATACAAAATGTTATACATAGGTTGCATAACAACAAAGGATGGTAAAATAGTATCCCACACAGAATTTCTGAATACTGTTCCGTTTGTGGAAGCATTTTTTCCGAATGGCTTACAAGATTTAATAACCAATAAATAAACGAGCCATGAGAGTTACAAAAAACATGCTTCATAAAGAACTCCAATCAAGCTATTGGATATTGAAAGCATCATCAAAACTTTTGATGAACAACACAGGTGTGAAACTACTGAACCGAAACAGCACACGCCTAAAAGGGAAAAGCATTGAAGGATTGCATTGCGAGGAAAAATTCATTCCAAGCAAAAACGGAGGCAGTAAAATCCGAATCAGAATTTTCAAACCTCTGAATTGTTCCGAAAAATTGCCCGGTATGCTTTATATACATGGTGGCGGTTACATGATAGGAAGCCCTGAAGAATTTTTGACTGTAATCAAAAATTTCATTGATGCAAAACCGTGTGTCATCATTGCTCCCGATTATCGTAAATCGCACAACGCCCCCTATCCGGCAGCATTTAATGATTGCTATGATACCTTGTTATGGATGAACGAAAATCTACACGAATTGGGCATCGTATCAGATAAACTGATAGTAGCCGGACACAGTGCAGGGGGAGGGCTTACAGCAGCAGTTACTTTAAAAGCAACCGATACGCAAGATGTAAAAATTGCTTTTCAAATGCCTGTTTATCCAATGTTGGATGACCGTCAAAACACGGAATCGGCTAAGAATAACAATGCACCTAACTGGGATTCAAAATCAAACAGCATGGGTTGGTCAAAATATCTGAACGGTCTGAAAGACGTGCCTGTTTATGCAGCTCCTGCCCGTGCCAAAAACTATTCAAAACTTCCGCCAGCCATCACATTTGTCGGAGATGTAGAACCATTCAGAGATGAAACAATTGAATATGTTGAGCATTTAAAAAAGGAAGGAGTTCCTGTAACATTCAAGTTGTTTAAAGGATGCTTTCATGCCTTTGAAATTCTATTTCCAAAATTGGAAATAAGCAAAGAGGCGTGGTCATTCTTACTCACTGCATACAGCAACTATGTAGATGAATACATCTATAACTCTTAAAACAATAACGACCTTTTGAACAAAGTATATTCGGACGTTTAAACAAAGTATACAAGAAACACCTTATCTACTTTTGTCCCGACGAAAACAATTAAAATTTAAAAAAATGAAACAAAACAATTATCAGGGAGCATTACAGAAACCAATAGGTTCGGGCTTCAACGCAAAATCAACTTCAACAGAAGTAATTAAGGGTATTGACCTTAAAGGCAAAATCGCCATTGTCACAGGCGGCAACACAGGCATTGGGTTGGAAACGGTAAAAACACTTGCAAATGCAGGTGTAACCGTCATTATCCCTGCAAGAGACATTGAAAAAGCCAAGAAAAACCTGCAAGGTGTGCCGAATGTAGAAATTGAAGAAATGGACTTAATTGATCATACTTCTATTGATACATTTGCTACTAAGTTTTTGGCTTCCGGCAGACCGTTACACTTGCTCATCAACAATGCAGGAATTATGTGGGTTCCGCTACGCAAAGACAGTCGTGGCATAGAATCGCAATTAGCCGTAAACTTTTTGGCACAGTTTCAACTTACGGCAAGGTTGTGGACTGCCCTTAAAAAAGCCGATGGTGCAAGGGTTGTGAATGTATCTTCTCACGGACATCAATTTGCCCCTTTCAATTTTGACGACCCGAATTTTCAGAATCGGAAATACGAAACCTTGCAAGGTTACGGACAATCAAAAACTGCTGTCAATTTATTTTCACTTGAATTAGACAACCGTGCTAAAGAATCTGGTGTAAGAGCATATTCAGTGCATCCGGGTTCTATTGGTGGAACTGAATTAGGCAGAGAAGCATCTTTAGAACTGTTTCAACAAATGGGTTTCCTTGATGCCGAAGGAAATATGTTGCCCGAAGTTGCGGCTTCACTCAAAACCATTCCGCAAGGTGCTTCTACAACAGTTTGGGTTGCCACAAGCCCGCAACTAAATAACATTGGCGGTGTGTATTGCGAAGATACCGACATTGCTGTATTGGCTTCCGACACCGAAATGTCAAATGGTGTAAAACGCTATTCTTTGGAAGAAGCCAGTGCAAAACGCTTATGGAATTTAAGCGAACAATTAACAGGAATAAAATTTCAATTCAATAACAATTAAAAACAGAATATGTCTATTCAAAATAATCCTTATTTTGTAAATTTAAAACAGACCTATTAAAACAGAATTTAAAATGGAACACATATCAAAACATCTGATACCTGAAATAAAACTTTCTTGTTACGAGGATAAGTTTTCAAAGACAGAAATGGTGTTTGACCAACACATGCTTATTTGGTTCATTTCGGGTGAAACCAAAATTGTGCAGTCAGAAGCAACGCATACTTTCAGGACAGGCGATATTTTTCTTATTCCGAGAAATAAGCCTGCAACAATTATCAATTACCCGAAAGATGGGTTGCCTCATAAAACGGTAGTGATGCTTTTAACTGAAAAAATTCTAAGAAATTTTTACAGCAACATAGATCTAAAAACCAAGATTACGCCTGTTCCGAAAATTCATAGTTTCAGCAACCACCCTTTGCTTGAAAGTTGTCTTGCTTCTTTAATACCTTACTTTGATATGAAAGAGAGCTTTCCGGAAAATTTAGCATTGCTGAAAATTACGGAAGCGATAAGCATTCTAAGAGCAATTGATACGGAGATTGACAGTGTATTGGCAAATTTTGACGACCCGCATAAAGTTAATTTAATCAGCTTTATGGAGAAAAATTATATGTTCAATATGCCATTGGAAAAGTTCAGCTATTTAACAGGAAGAAGTCTTACAACTTTCAAGCGGGACTTTATGAAAGCGTTTAACATTACACCGCAAAGGT
>CAZLXI010000048.1:0-28978 GCA_964563435.1 uncultured Lacihabitans sp. | reverse complement strand
TCCCAGGATAAAACCTCCGGCACCTTGTGCGGCATCAGCACTGAACGCAGGCCCAGCACCACCCCTGAGTTATCCACCAGCCAGGTATCGGAATAGATCACGTCGGGGTCCTGCTGCATCAGCCCCTTTAGCTTCGCCACAGCATCCTTTTCCGCGATCTCATCGCCGGCATTCATGAACCATACATAAGCACCTGTAGCCCGGGCCTGCCCTTTGTTCATGGCATCGTACAGCCCCTTATCCGGTTCGGAAACCAGTACATTGATCCTCGACCGGTAACGCTCCGCTATCTGCAGGGTGCTGTCACGCGAGCCCCCGTCGATGAGCAGGTATTCAAAATCCTGGTCGGTCTGCGAAACAATACTTTCCAGGGTCCTTTCCAGGAATTCTTCCGCGTTATACGTAATGGTAATAATGGACAAACGGAACATACAAGCGCTTAAAAAACCAAATATAGCCGAAAAATAATCATTAAAAGACAAGGTCGGGGCACCCGGTGTGCTAAATTATTCTCTCCTGTCGCTTATATTTGGCATAATTTTATCGAAACCGGGCTCCCCGGCTATAATTAAGACCGAATATGAACAATTCTTCAGGATTTAAGAAATACCTCCCCTACCTGCTGGCCGTCTTGTTTTTTCTCGTGATCACTTTTCTGTATTTCAGCCCCGTACTGAGCGGTAAGGCGATAGCCATGCACGATGACGTGATGAGTGCCGGAAATGCCCGGGAGGCCATGGAATATCACAAAAAAACCGGCGAATATACCTGGTGGACCAATTCGGTTTTCGGCGGCATGCCGTCTAACATGATCTGGGGCTCTTATCCCTACAGCCTCACCAGCCGGTTGGGGAGCTTCATTTATGCTGCCATTCCCGACCCGGTGAACGTGATCTTTCTCCTGATGACCGGCTTCTTTATCCTGATGATGAGCCTGAGAAAAAATCTCTGGGTGGGCATCATCGCTTCGGTAGCCTATGCATTCGGAACCTATAACCTGCTCTATACCGAGGCGGGACACCTCTCCAAAATACTTGCCCTGGCCTACGCACCGGCCGTTCTGGGGGGCTTTGTCCTCATTTTTCAGCGCAGGTACCTGTCAGGCACTTTCCTGACGGCCCTGTTCTTATCGCTGGAAATTTATGCCAACCACTTGCAGATCACCTATTACTTTATTTTCATTCTCTTTGCTTATTTCCTGTATGAAAGCATAAAGATGATCCGGGCCGGAGAAACCAAAGCCCTTACGAAAGTAGCGGGCTGCCTGGCGCTGGCCGTGGTCATCGGAGTGGGAATGCACAGCATGCGACTCTGGAATAATTTTGTGTACTCCAAAGAATCTACCCGCGGGATCTCCGAGCTGAAGGAAAGCTCAGTAGGCAATTCGGGACTGGACCGTGACTATGCCTTCGGGTGGAGCTACGGCCTGGATGAAACCTTCACCCTGATCGTACCCAACCTGATGGGCGGAGGATCTGTAGGCTCCCTTTCCAACAAATCAGAGACCTACAAAACGCTGGTTTCCAATGGTGTGGATGCCAATATGGCCGGCCAGTTCGTTCAGCAGCTGCCCCTGTACTTCGGGGGTCAGTCAAGCACCAGCGGCCCGGCTTACTCGGGGGTGCTGGTGGTTTTCCTGTTTATCCTGGGGCTGTTTATTAACCGGGGCCGATTCAAATGGATCATCCTGGGCCTTTCGCTTTTCTTTATCGTGCTGGCCTGGGGAAGTAACTTCCCGGCATTCAATGATTTTATCTTTAATACCCTGCCCGGCTACAACAAATTCCGGGCCGTGACCATGACCCTGGTGATCGTGCATTTCCTGCTGGTCTGGGGCGCTGCCAATGCGGTTTCGGCGCTTTTGTCGGGTGAAGTCACCTGGCCGGATCTCCGGAAACCGCTCTATTACAGCCTGGGGATCATCACCGGGCTGATGCTGATCGGGTATTTATCTGTAGATTTTACGGGCCCACAGGATGCCGGTTTTAAAGCGCAGATCGCCCAAAGCACAGGGCCCGAATTTGCCAATAAGCTGATGCACTCCCTTCAGGAAGACCGCCGGGGTATGGCCTGGAGTGACGTGGTCCGTGGCCTTGTGCTTTCCATACTGCTCCTGGCCGGCATATGGGCTTACCATAATAATAAGCTTACCCAAAGGATCTTCACATACCTAATATTCCTGCTGCTGGCTTATGACTTGATCGGTGTAGGCAAGCGATATTTCAATAACGACGATTTTACCGTCAAAAAAGGCCGGGCTCATGAGTTTACGCCTACCGCCGCCGACCTCGAGATCCTGAAAGATGAGGACCCGAACTTCAAGGTGATCAATGTCACCACTTCCTTCTCTTCCGATGCCCGTGATTCCTATTTTCATAAGTCGCTGGGCGGATACCACGGCGCCAAGCTGAAGAAAACCCAGGAACTGTACGAAAACCAACTCATCACGGAAGAGGGCCAGTTGAATATGCACGTGCTGGATATGCTGAACACCAGATACCTGATCACCAACAGCCCGAACGGCCCGGTGGCGCAACGGAATCCCGGTGCGCTGGGAAATGCATGGTTTGTTGATACGCTTAAAGTAGCAGCTACGGCCGATAAGGAACTGGCCACCCTGGCTGATCTTCAGACGGCCACCACTGCCGTTACCCAGCAAAACCAGGGCCTTTCATCCCGAACCTATACGCCTGACTCCACCGACGTGATCCGCCTTAGCAGCTATGCGCCCAACAAGCTGGTCTATAGTTCCGAAACAAAGAACGCGCAGTTCGCCGTTTTTTCCGAGATCTACTACCGGGGCAATAAAGACTGGAAAAGCTATATCGACGGCAAAGAAACCCCGCACCAAAAGGTAAACTACCTGTTAAGAGGGATGGAGATACCGGCAGGCCGGCACGAGATCGTATTCGAATATAAGCCCGCCGCGGTGGAAAAAGGAAAGACCCTGGACCTGATCGCTTCTATTGCATTGGTATTGCTGGGTGTGGGGGCGGTGTACGCAGGCGTTAAAAAAAGATAAAACAGCTCTGATCGGGTGCCGGTTTATTGGCACCCGATAACAAATTCTCTAACCGTTTCTGACTTTGCATCCAAAAAGGTAGAGGATGATGATGTTTTCACAACCACATTGTCAGTAGAATATTCCCGTTTCTGTATAGTTTCAAACGCTAAAACTCCCGTATTCGAATAGCCTTTGGTTCTTCCGTAATACACGCCCTGATATGCGCCATAACTATAGGCACTAACCCCATTGGCAGATGTTGGCCAATCTTTAAAATTAACTTTCGGGCTTAATTCCGGTATAACTTCCAGGTATTCGTTAGACAGGTATTCCTGGGTAGAATAGGCGTATTTCTGGTAGGCTTTATAATTACCTTCGGCATCATATACTCTACGTGAAGAAGAAAGAAAACTATCTTTCTCGTCCAGGTTCTGAATTAAAATAATTCGCCCTTTTTCATCATACGTATAATTTTCGTTCCGGTCAACAAAAGTCTGGCCATTGAACACCCTGGTAGTGACTATTTTTTGCACATATTTCTTGCCGTCCAAAGTAATTTGATCTGTATAATAAATCGGGGTTCCTGCTGGATTATAATTCATTCTGGATATTTCAATAGTGGTAGCACTTTTATACTGGTAAGTAGAAGTTTCTATTTTCTCGATTTCTCTTCTCCGGAGCTTCACCTCTGCCAGCCGGCCCTCCGAATCATATTTATACTGTTCCAGGTCAACATAAGAACCGGGAAATGAAGCTTCGATCAGCCGACCTTCTGAATCATACGAATATGTATATACCGTGGTAGAAGTTTTACTCTTACTGGTTACCGTTAATTTAGAGGTTCCTTCATCGTAAACATATGTCACATCGGTTACATCCGTTTCAACACCATTAAGGAGGCTGGTGGTTTTAGCTGCTATTACACGGCATTTTTCTTCCGCAACCGGATCGGCAGAATCGGGCTTCTTACAGCCGGTTACCCATAAAACAAGGACGCCTAAAACATAGATAATTCTCATGATTTACTGAATTAAATAATAGAAAAACGGGATTAAGTCTGCTACAAATTTCCTTATCGTTTTGCAGCCTTTCAATACGGCAAATGCCGTATTTTCCTTTACCCCGAACAGGGCAAAATCGTATTGAGAATGGGAA
The DNA here is from genome assembly GCA_964563435.1 of uncultured Lacihabitans sp. GTDB lineage: Bacteria > Bacteroidota > Bacteroidia > Cytophagales > Spirosomataceae > Leadbetterella. The sequence continues at coordinate 24,819 of CAZLXI010000048.1, read as the reverse complement.
AAAAATCTGTATTTTACAGTAAAAAACCCGGAATAGGATCATCCCGGGTGCGATAAATGACAACTCTGCTTACAGGATAAGCCTGTTAAAAACGGGTTGAGAATTGGAGAAACTGAATGAGTCTACAACCGCACCACTTCCCCCGTCTTCACCGACTCATCGCAGGCAAAAGCCACTTTCAGGCTATATACGGCATCGTCCAGGTGGTCGCTGAGATCGAGGTCTTCGAGAATGGCCTTCAGGAAATACTGTTGTTCCCGCTTGCAAAGCTCATTGTGATCCGGTTCATCGCTCAGGTCTATCCAGCGGTCTTTTTCCGTAAATTCGTTTTGTGCATTGATGGCGGCGCTGTGCACTTTCAGCGATTCGGCTTTGCTATGGGCATCCACGTTATCGGAATTGCCTTCGGAAGCGGCATTTTTTCCGGCAATGGAAACACAGCCTTTGGGTCCGATCACGTCTTTTACAAAATAGGCCGTTTCGCTCATCATAGGACCCCAACCGGCTTCATACCAACCCACGGAACCATCCTCGAACCGAATCTGCAGCTGGCCGTAGTTATAATTCCATTCCGGGACGTCCTCGCTCAGCCGGGCGCCGATAGCACTCACCCAAACCGGCCTTGACCGGGTCATCTGGCACATCACATCGATATAATGCACACCACAGTCCACAATGGGGCTTAGGCTTTTCATGAGGTTGCGGTGTACATCCCACATATACCCCCTTGACTGCTGGTTCAGGTTCATCCGCATCACCAACGGCTTACCCAGGGTTTGCGCCACCTCGATGAACTTTATCCAGGAAGGGTGAACCCGCAGGATATACCCTACTACCAGCTTCAGGTTCAGGCGGCGGGCCGCAGCGGCTACCCGTTCGGCACCTTCCACCGAATCGGCAACGGGCTTTTCCAGGAACACATGACAGCCCGCTTCCATAGCCGCCATGGCATATTCTTCATGCGTATCCGGATAAGTGGAAATACAAACGGCATCCGGCCGGGAATCTTTGAGTGCCTCATAAAAATCGCTGTAGAGTGGGTACCCACCGCCCAGTTTTTCATTCAATAAGTCCTTACTGTTTCCTTTAGAGACCAGACCACAGATATGGAATTCCTCCATTTCATGATAGGCCAGGGCATGGGAAATGCCCATATTGCCGCAGCCTACTACCAATACTTTAATTTTCACTATGCTTTATTAATGTTTGGAATCAAAAATACAAAAAAAGGAGCTTATTTCGAAACTCCTTTAAATAGCTGTCATTTAATTGGGTAAAGGGAAAGCCTGCGGATGATGCGTAAGTCGCGTTTATTAGCTAACGAGGAAGGGCCGGATATATCCGTCGGCCGGATCATTTCAGTTATGACGCCGCAGGTTCCGGAAAGTCACTAACGCGATCATATTTTTGTTTTGTTTCACCGGCCCCCTTCGACAAGCCTATGGACGTCTTCGCGGCCCGACCCTGTCAGGTGTAGCGAGGAGATGCCCCGGTTGAAACCCGGGCACTTATGCGCCCCTCCGCTTTTAAACCCCTTCAGATATGTTAAAGCACTTTGCCGGCCGGTGAAGTTACCTCAATTCCGCTGCGGTAGCTGTCCAGAACGTGAATGATGGAGCGATAAGACATTTTAAGGGCTTCCGTCAGCTCGTCCGGCCCCATCCATACCAGCTCTTCAATGCCTTCTTCGGTCTGGGGCTTCATTTTTGCATCTGATATCAGCTTCATGCTGTACCATTTGGTTCGCTTGATCACCAGCTTGCCTTTCTGAAAATAGGTATGCCAGGTAGTGACCAGCTTCCGGTCTGTAAATACCGTAACGTTACATTCTTCTTCCACTTCGCGGATGGCGGTAATCTCCGGTTTCTCCCCCTTTTCCGCTTTGCCTTTGGGCAGATCCCAGAAGCCCAGCCGTTTCATCATCAGCACCTTACCGGAGAAGTTTTCCACCACTCCCCCGGCCGCTTTTACAAACTGGAGCTCCTTTTTCAGGTATTTCCTGAATTTGCCTGCATCCTTAACCTCAAAAAATACTTCAGCCGGGGCTGCAGCGCTGTTGAACTGGAGAAATTCCATAAAATTAAGGATACTACGGTGTGTGGCGTTCCTGACGAGGGGGCTCCCTGTTATCTCGCTGAATTTCACGATTTCATTTTTGAGATCAATGATCTGTGTATAAGCGGCAGTCTCCGGCTTTTCAAGGATATGTACGGGTATATTACTGACAAAGATGACCATATAGGTATTCAGAAAATGCAAAGTTAAAGGGAAACAGACGATTAATTTTATTTCCCCGAATCTTAAATGAGATATTTTTTTCGTTACTTTGCAGTTAAAACAAGTTAGGTAAGTTAGGTACTTATCTTTTTCTAAATGGAAATATTTATAATTCTGTTCCTGATCCTTCTGAATGGAATATTTTCGATGTCTGAGATCGCACTGGTCTCGTCTCGCAAAGCCAAACTGGAAATAGCCGCAAAAAATGGAAAAAAAAGCGCCGCCGAAGCACTGGAACTGGCCAATTCTCCCTCCCGTTTTTTATCCACTGTACAAATTGGAATCACAGTTATCGGAATCCTGACCGGTATTTATTCCGGAGATACTTTCAAAGGTTACCTCACCCCCTACCTGGAGGGAATGGGACTTCCGGTCCAATATGCCGACAACGCCGCCGTGGCAGTGATCACGGTGATCGTCACCTTCCTTACATTGATCTTCGGCGAGCTGGTGCCCAAAAGAATAGGCATGGCCGCTCCGGAAGACATTGCTACCATCGTGGTGAGACCCATGAACATTCTTTCCCGGATCGCATCGCCTTTCATCTGGTTGCTGAGCCGCTCTTCCGACCTCATCTTCAAGATTATCGGCTTAAAGGAAAACGACACTTCGGTAACAGAGGAGGAGATAAAAAATATGATCCAGGAAGGTGCTTCTGACGGCACCATTGAAGAAATTGAGCACGAGATCGTTCAGAATGTTTTTCAGTTGGGTGACCGGAAGATCACTTCCCTCATGACCAGCGTAAACGACATCAGCTACCTCGACCTTGACGACATCCCGGCAGAGAACAGGGAAAAGATCATCGAGAAAAAGCACTCCATTTACCCGGTCTGCAAAGACGGGATCAACGATATCAAAGGGCTTCTCTATATTAAGGACCTGCTGGGAAAATCGCTGGATGAGGAGCTCGAAAACCTGGAGCCCATTCTGAGACCGGCTTTGTATATTGCCGAAAATAACCACGCCTACCAGGTGCTGGAAAAGTTCCAGGAAGAGCGGATACACTTCGGGGTGATTGTGGATGAATACGGGTCTGTAGTCGGAATTGTCACCATGAATGACATCCTCGATGCCCTCGTGGGCGATATCTCGGAAACCAATGAGTTTGAATATGAGATCGTTGAGCGCGAAGACGGCAGCTTCCTGATCGATGCCGCCCTGCCTTTTGATGATTTCCTCTCCGAGTTTGAAATAGACCTGCCTAACCGCAAAGAATACAGCGGATTTGATACCATGGGAGGATTTGCCCTGCACATCCTTAAAGAGATCCCTACCACCGGTGAAAAGTTTTACTGGCAGGATTATGTCTTTGAAGTCATGGACATGGACAAAAACCGGGTAGATAAAATTTTGGTTAGCAAAACTAATCCTGACGAATGAATACTGCACGAAAGATTGCATCGTTTCTGCTGAAAACCCGTGCGGTAAAGCTCAGTCCCCAAAAACCTTTTCAATGGAGCTCCGGCTGGAATTCCCCCATTTATTGTGATAACCGCATCACGCTCTCGGATGTGGAAGCCAGGACCTTTATCAAAAAGGCATTGGCAAAAGCCATAAAAAAAGAATTTCCGGAGGTCACGGCCATAGCCGGAGTAGCCACGGCAGGTATAGCCCAGGGCGCCCTGGTCGCCGATTACCTGCAGCTGCCATTTGCCTATGTGAGGCCCAAACCCAAAGAGCACGGAATGGGAAACCAGATAGAAGGCCGGATGGAGCCGGGAAGCAAAGTGGTGGTGCTGGAAGACCTTATCTCTACCGGCGGTAGCTCTCTGAAAGCAGCTGAAGCCTTGCAGGCTCGGGGGATCGAAGTGCTGGGAATGATGGCCATTTTCACTTACGGCTTTAAGGCGGCGGAAAAGAACTTTACCGAAAAGCAACTGAAGCTGGTTACGCTCAGTAATTACTCCTACCTGATCGATGAAGCCGTGAAGCAGAATTACGTGAGCCCCGATGACCTGGACCTTCTGAAAAAATGGAGACGAAAGCCGGAAGCATTTTGAAAAGGATTTGTTAATACGCCGGGTCAGCCCTAACCTTCTCATAACGGAAAAGATCTAAAGGCAATAAACTATAATTCCTATGAAAACTGCAATCCCCCTCCTCGCTTTATGGGTCTGCTTTAGCTGTGTATCCGTAAAAAAAGAACTCGAAAAAGGCCGCTATCAACAGGCCGTTTCTTATGCCGTTTCCAAATTAAAAGGGAAGAAAAACAAATCGCCGAAGCTTGTTCTGGGCCTGGAAGAAGCCTACGGATATTTCCTGCAGGAAAAGCTGGAACAGGCAGAGAGCCTGAAACGGACGTCCTCAGAAGGTTCTGAGCTGAAAATCCTGAAAATATATGAAGAAATAGAAAATATTCAGGCTTCCATCCGGCCACTGCTGCCCCTGACCGACAAAAACGGGTATAAAGCCGATATCCAGCTGGCGGATGTAAGCGCCGAGCTTGCCCGATACAGGAACAAAGCGGCCGATTTTCTTTATGCCAGCGCCCTTGAAAATCTTAAAAAAGCAGCAAAGGGCAATAAGTCTGCGGCCCGCGAGGCCCACAAAGAGCTGAAAGAAATGGAAAGTATCGCCGGTTCGGGAAACAACATCCGGAAACTGCAGGAAGAAGCCAAATCCCTGGGCACTACCCATATCCTTCTTCAGACGGAAATCAGCCCGGAGATCAGCCTGAGCAAGGCCGGTACAGAATACTTCCGGAATCTGAAATCGGAAAACCTCAACAGAACCTGGCAAATACTTCACCTTAGCCCCGACCGGAAGCAAACGTATGCGTATGAAATCACCCTGGTGCTGAGTGATTTTGTTATTTCACCGGAAAAAGAAAGTACACGGGAGTATCAGGATAAAAAGGAGATCGAAGAAGAAGTGGGTTCTTCCTCCAGAAATAACGAAAAGATAAAGCGCAAAATAGAAGTGAAGGCCGATGTTATCGAACTCTACCGGTTTAAGGAGGCTGCCGTGAAGGGACACCTGATCATTTACGACCGTATCAGCCGGAAAGAGCTTCATAACCAGGAATTGAACGCTATCCAGACCTTTGAGAACTATGCCTCAACTTTCAAAGGCGACAAAAGGGCTCTAAGCGACGTTAGTCTGAAGCGTATAGGCGGCAAGCCCATACCTTTTCCCGACAATGAGCGGATCCTGACCGACGCTCTGGGGATCCTGAAAAAGGATATGCTGGCCAAAGCCGCCGGCTATTACACAGGTTACTGATGCCTTTCAGCGAAGGTACCAGTCTTTATACCTTTTCAGGGCTTCCAGGAAATAATAATCAGCATATATCAGCGGAACATCTATTTCGGAGTTGAGCGGCAGCCCGCCCACACTGTGTTTTAGAAGAAACCCTCCGTTCTCACCGTACGGAGCCCGGTAAACGTCTGAAGCCAGTGAGCGTATCATATGGGTGGCATCACGCAGGTATCTCTCCTTTTCGGTTCCGTCGGTGTATTGCGCCAATTCCAGCAAAGCAGAGGCGGTGATAGCTCCTGCAGAGGCATCACGGTGGGCTTTGGGTTGAAAAGGAGCGTCAAAATCCCAATACGGGATCTTATCTTCCGGAAGGTTGGGATGATCCAGCATAAATCCGGCAATGCCCTGCGCCTGTTTCAGGTATGCAGGATCTTTCGTTAAGCCGTAAAGCACGGTGTAACCATAGAGCGCCCATGCCTGTCCGCGCGACCAGGCAGACGTATTGGCTGCCCCCTGCCACGTGATTTTCCGATCAGGCTTACCGGTTTCCAGGTTATAATCCAACACATGATACGAGCTGTAATCCGGGCGGAAGTGATTTTTTATAGTGGTATTGGCGTGTGTGACGGCAATTTCCCTGAATTTCTCATCCCCCCCGTTTTGAGTGGCCCAGATCATCATTTCCAGGTTCATCAGGTTATCAATGATCACGGGACAATTGAAATAGTCGTTCTTATTCCACGACTGAATAACGCGGATCTCCGGCCGGTACCGGGTAGAAAGCGCTTTCGCTCCGTTTAAGATGATCTGCTTGTATTCTTCCTTGCCGGTAATCCGATAGGCGTTTCCGAAGCTGCAATGGATCATAAAGCCCAGGTCGTGGTTACCGGTAAAATGCTGATTGGGCTCGATCACCCCGAGAGCGCGCTCGGCTTCCAGCCGGATAACCTGGTTTTCCGTTTGCTCATAAATATACCAGAGTATTCCCGGGTAAAATCCGGAACACCACCAGGTAATATTCCGGGCGTCAAATTTCCCGGTCTTTTCATTGTAAGACTGGGGCATCTTACCCGGATCAGGGATTTGCTTCATCATGAACTGGTATTGCTTTTCCGCAAAAGCAAAATTTTCATCGATCAGCTTTTTCATATCAGCCTTATCCTGGCCATACAATACGGATGAACATAAGAGTAAAAAACTAAGGAGCCGCATTTTGATCATATTACTTTAATTTTAGAAACAGCATCTTTTAAAGCAGGGTCATGCAGAACTGACAGGCTGCAAAATAATTTTTGCCTGCACTCCTGATGTATAATACGGGTTTAACCGAACAGCCCGCTGCTCAGGTAGCGGTCGCCTCTGTCACAACAGATAAAGACGATGATGCCTGATTCCAGCTTTTCAGCAAGATTCAGCGCCACATGCGCCTGTCCGCCGGAGCTTACCCCTGCAAATATCCCTTCTTCTTTCGCCAGCTTTACCGCCATGGCCCCGGCTTCCTTTTCCGAAACATCAAAAATAGTATCTACCCGGCCGGGATCAAAAATTTTGGGGAGGTATTCCCGGGGCCAACGGCGGATCCCCGGGATAGAGGAGCCTTCGGAAGGCTGACACCCCACGATCTGCACACCGGGATTTTGCTCTTTCAGAAACATGGAAGTTCCCATGATGGTGCCGGTGGTACCCATGGATGCCACAAAATGCGTAATCTGCCCCTCGGTATCTTTCCAGATCTCAGGCCCGGTGGTCTTATAATGGGCCAGGTAATTATCCGGATTGGCGAACTGGTTGAACTGGTAATAGTCGTCGCGCAAACCTTTCTCATCGGCATAGTCCCGGCAGGCTTCTATCGAGTCCATAAGGGTAACCTTAGCGCCGAATGCCTCCATGGTCAGCACCCTTTCACGTGTGGAGTTGGCCGGCATCACCAGTTCTATCGGATACTTGTACAAAGAGGCCAGCATCGCCAAAGCGATCCCTGTATTACCGCTTGTCGCTTCGATAAGCTTTACTCCCGGCCGGATATCTCCCCGCTTCACCGCACTTCGGATCATATTCAGGGCCGGGCGGTCTTTTACGCTTCCGCCGGGGTTATTTCCCTCCAGCTTTCCATAGATCTTTACACGAGGATTAGAGTTCAGGTTTTTGATCTCCGCCAGAGGAGTATTTCCTATCAAATCAATTAAGAGCATCTTTAAATTTTATACTATTGGCACTTTTTTGATTAATGTATACGACAAAACTAAGGCATTCTTAAAAAATATTTGTGTTTATTTAACTTTTTTTAAAGGGGGATGCAACATCCGGTATGACATTGATGTCTTTACATTGAAACCTAAATAAGATTGCAATTTTTTTCGACTCAGGACGAGACCGCAAAGCTGGTAGATCTATGCCGTAAAGGCAATTCGAAAGCTCAGTATGCGCTGTACAGGCTTTACTCCAAAGCCATGTACAACACCTCGCTGCGGATTGTAGGAAGCCGGGAAGAAGCTGAAGACGTACTTCAGGAAGCATTTTTAGACGGTTTCATGAAAATTGACTTCTACCGGGGGGAGTCAACTTTTGGGGCCTGGCTGAAGTCGATCGTGGTGAATAAGAGTATAGCCCGGCTACGGGCCCGCCGCTTACAGTTTGAAGACGTCGACCCGTTTCAACTGAATGCAGAAGAGGAGGAGAACAAAGATTTTGAAGAGGACGTTAATACGATACAAATTTTGAAAATGCTAATGAATGAGTTATCTTCCGGATATCGCCTGGTATTGAGTCTGTATCTTTTTGAGGGCTATGACCACAGAGAGATCAGTGAAATACTGGGGATATCGGAGGTGACGTCCCGCTCACAATATATCAGAGCCCGGCAAAGGCTGCTGGAACTTTATCATGCAAGACGATGAAACTGGAAGAATATATACGACAACATAAAGCTGCATTTGAGGAAGAAGTTCCTCAGGAAATGTGGATGAAGATCCGAACGAGGCTTCCCCACAGGAAAACGCCCTGGAACACTTACCTCCGCTATGCTGCTGCTTTGCTGGTATTCCTGGGCGCTGGTTACCTGTTAGGCCTGAAAACAGGAAATAATGAGCTGGCCGAACTGGAAAGTTACGATGCTGCGCTGGTAACCTATACTCACAAGGTAGATCAGAAGAAAGCCCGCCTCGAAACGCTGGTCAGTAATCAGCCGGAGCTGGAAGAGACATTCTCTAAAGATCTTTCGGATCTCCAGGAAGACTTTGAGTATATGAAGTCCCAGTTGCCGAACAATCCGAACCGGGAGGCCATCATCAGCGCCATGATCAGGAACCTGGAATGGCAGATTGAGTTGCTTAACCAGCAAACGAAGATCGCAGAAAAACGAACACAGAATTACTTGTAGAGACGCAAAATCTTTCGTCTCTACACTCTAAACATTGATACAAATGAAAAAGGTAATTTGTTTATTTCTAATGCTCTCCGCTAATCCCGCATGGGCGAAGACGGAAGGCTGGATCGAAAAAATAAAACATTTTAACCTGACTTTTGATGCCAAAAACATTGTTCAGGTCAATGTCACCAATAAATTCGGCAATGTTAAAGTGGTGCACTGGGATAAAAAAACGATCAAAGTGGATGTGACCGTAAAAGCAAATGCGGTAAACAATGCACTTATTGACCGGTATCTCGACAATATCGATATCAAAAACAGCGTAAAGAATAATGTAGTGATACTGCATACATGGATGGCCAGCTCGGCGCTGGTCCAGGCCCGTGACCGTAAAACCAGCTACTGTACGGTAGACTACACCATCTATATGCCGAATCACATCAATCTGCAGGTGAATAACAGCTTTGGAGATGTGGAACTGCCCGAATTCTATGCGCCGCTGCAGGTGACTGTTGATCACGGAAGCCTGAAAGCGCCCGTGATCAATAATGCCAACAGCAACGTAACCATGCGGTTCAGTACGGCCCAGATCAGGGAACTGGTGGGAGCCACACTCAATTCGGTTAGCTCCAATGTCAGAATATACACCGTTAAAAATGCTGATCTCAACTGCGAAAACGGCGTTTTGGCAGCCGAAAACCTGGAAAATATAAAAGTATTTCTTAAATATTCGAAATCGGTTTTAAACAACCTGGGCGATGAGATAGAGCTGAATGTATCTTTCACCAATGACCTGAAGCTGGGAAACCTGAACCAGGACCTGAAAAAGCTGATGATCAACACCAATTACTCCGATATACAGATCCCTTCCTTTAACGGACTCTTAAATGTTCAGACCACTAACGGGCAGTTCTTTGTAAGCCAGGGCGTAGATGCCAAGGTAAAAAAAGACGTCAGCAAGAGCAGCGAAAATACACGGTACTTCAACGCCGTGATCGGCGAAGACGATACACCCAAGAAAGTGATCATCATCAAAGCCAACAACGGGGATGTAAAGATTAAGAAGTGAGATTAATAAGTTAAAAGTGAAAAACTAAAAACGGTCCGCCGCTGCGGTGAAAAGTTCAGGTACATTTTTATTCAATTTTCATCGCACAGGCGGTCACTATTAACTATATGACTTCTGTGCCTTGTTAAAAAATATGCAGGAATGTACCGAAACTTTTCACTTTTAACTTTTAGTTTTTCACTTAAAGCACGCCCTTCGTGCTCGGCAGACGATCGATCTCCCTCAGATCCCGTTTAACCGCCATTTTGATGGCTTTGGCCCACGCCTTGAAGATCGCCTCTATTTTGTGGTGCTCATTTTCGCCTTCCACCTTGATGTTCAGGTTAGTTTTGGAGGTGTCCGAGAACGATTTGAAGAAATGCATGAACATTTCAGTAGGCATTTCCCCTATCTTTTCCCGCCGGAATTCCGCATCCCAAACCAGCCACGGTCTCCCTGAAAAGTCGATGGCCACCTGCGCCAGGCACTCATCCATGGGCAACAGGTACCCATAGCGGCTGATGCCTTTTTTATCACCCAGGGCATTCAGATAAGCTTCTCCCAAAGCCAGGGCCGTGTCTTCAATGGTATGGTGCTCATCAATGTGCAGATCCCCTTTCACCCGGATGGTCAGATCTGCTCCGGAATGACGGGCCAGCTGATCCAGCATGTGATCAAAGAAACCTATCCCTGTAGCTATATTACTTTTCCCCTGGCCGTCGAGGTTCAGCCGGATGTAAATATCGGTCTCTTTGGTGGTGCGCCGCACTTCGGCCATACGCTCGGGCATCTTCAGGAATTCGTAGATCTCATCCCAATTATCGGTTACCAGGACGGTGGCACTTTTTTGTGCTTCGGTAGTGCTTTCGGGCAATTGCTTCCCGATAAAGATGCCCCTGGCGCCCAGATTCACGGCCAGCTGCATGTCGGTCAGACGGTCGCCCAGAACAAAGGATCCGGCCAGGTCATATTCCTTATTCCCGGTATATTTTCCTAATAATCCCGTGCGGGGTTTTCGTGTAGGGGCGTTTTCATGCTCAAAAGTACGGTCGATAAACACCTCATCGAAGTGCACATTTTCATTTTCCAGCGTACGTATCATTTTCTGGTGGGCCGGCCAGAAAGTGTTTTCCGGGAAAGAATCCGTTCCTAATCCGTCCTGGTTGGTCACCATAGCCAGCTCAAATTCTTTTTCTTCCGATATTTTTCTTAAATTTGAAAGGGCTTTCGGGAGAAACTCCAGCTTTTCGAGGGAGTCGACCTGAAAATCAACCGGCGGTTCAGCAATGATGGTTCCGTCACGGTCTATGAATAATACTTTGGGCATCTATCTTTTTGTTTGGGGCAAATTTAATACTCAAAACTCTTAATAACATGAAGTCTTTGATCTTATCTCTTTTTTGTTTAATCGCATTTCAATCCACAGGCCAGACCCTGGCGGGCGGCTGGAAAAACAACACAACCGATAAAACCACCCTGATACTGGCCACAGCCGACTATATTTCGATCACCGAATATAAGCCGGATGCGTTTCTCAAAACCTGGGGCGGGAAATACGAGGTCCACAAAGGCGGAAGCGTGCATATCCACGTGGAGTTCAACTCGGCCGATCCTTCTGTGGTAGGAACGCAGCAATCCTTTATTTTCAAAGCCAAAAAGAAAGGCCTGGAATTTAACGGCGCTGCTTTCGACCGGGTAGACGCCAATGCTCAAAACGCGTTGACCGGGCTTTGGGTGATCACCGGGCGGGCCAATGACCGGGGTGAGATCAGCAAAATGACCCCCGGAGCCAGAAGAACGTATAAGATGATGGCCGACGGCTATTTCCAGTGGCTGGCTATTAACACTAAGACCGGCGAATTTTCAGGAACCGGCGGCGGCAGATACACACTGAAAGACGGCAAATATACCGAGATCATTGAGTTCTTCTCCCGCGACAATTCCCGTGTGGGCGCCGAGCTGCAGTTTGATGCCTCTGTCAGCGGGGGCGAGTGGACCCATTCCGGTAAAAGCTCTAAGGGAGATCCGATAAAGGAGATCTGGACCCGGCAATAGGGTATTCCAGTGATGGGTTTTATTAAAATTGTCCTGTGGCCAGCATGACCAATGTGCAGGCTTCTATGGGTTCTATTCCTGCGGTTTTCAGTCTTTTTTGAAAGCCCGGGTTTTCAGCACCGGGGTTGAAGATCACCCGCTGTGGTCTCAGGGCCAGGATATAGTCTTCATAATTTTTCTGGTTCTCTTCGGAAAGGTACATGGTCACCGTATGAATGTCACTGCTGATCTCGTTAGTACCTGTTCTGATGGGATGACCGGCCACTTCTCCCGGTCTCCGGCCGAGAAGCTCTACCTCATGGCCATGGCTCAGGAGGCGGTGGGTGGCCATATTGGCATAGCGGGCGGGGTTGGTGCTGGCGCCGAGGACGAGTGTCTTTTTATTTTGAACCGGAAGCTGAAGCTTATTTTTTTGAACCATATCAGGCATATAAGTCATATAAGTTTTTCATATGAGTACATAAGTAAATTAAGTTCATTTATCAGGTAGCTTCCTGAAATATGCGTTGACCATTTGTTTTGTTCCTCCATGGATCAGATTTCTGCTATTGAAGTTTATCAAGATTCCCTTTGGTTTTTGAAGTAATTTAAGGTATGTCAAAAGCTGGGCTTCGTGAATGGGTAGTAACCTCTCGGTAGCTTTTATCTCAACTATGATTTCATTTTCTACCAGAAAATCCAAACGATAGTCGGCATCTATCTGCAAACCTTTGTATTTTATTGGAACCGTTAGTTCACTACGATGTGCTATATTATTCAGCTCAAACTCCTTTCGCAGGCATTCATGATATACACTTTCCAACAATCCGGGTCCAAGCTCTTTATGAACTTCAATAGCAGCGCCCAAAATTCGATAACCCAGGGCATTCAGGTAAGATTTAGTAGTCATAACTTGTGTGTATTGACTACTAAACTACAACTTCTTCTTTTATGAACAAAACTTATATGACTTATATGCCTGATATGGTTCAAAAAAATAAGCTTCAGCTTCCGATTCAAAAAGTAAGCTTCAGCGTCACTTCCTCCCCTTTCCTGCTCACAATCACCGAAACCGTCTCACCCTTCTCTGAAGTATTCAGCACTTCCATATAACCATACACATCTTTGATCTCTTTATCCCCCACTTTCAGCAGGATATCCCCCGCCAGAATGCCCGCTTTCTCTGCCGGGCGGCCTTCAGAAACCCCGTCGATCTTAAGCCCTTTGCCTGAATAAGAGTAATCCGGCATTACACCCATCGTCACTTTAAATGAGCTTCTTGTAGCATTCGCATGCGGATTAGACGTTTTCTTAAAGTCGATTTTCGGCAGCTCATCCAGATGCGACACCAGTTGGATCACATAATTGGTGATAAGCTTCATTCCATTATAATTCAGCAGATGAGCGTCGTCACTGGGCTTATGGTAATCTTCATGCGCGCCTGTGAACAGGAAAAGCACCGGAATATCCTTCAGGTAGAAGGACGAATGGTCGCTCGGTCCCATACCGGTAGAGTCCAGACTATATTTCAGCTCCATGCACATGCCCAGCTCCGGACCCCATTTCTCCAGCACCGTGCTGGTGCCGATGCCTCCGATGGTCAGGCCCTTGTCTTCGCGGTAACGGCCGATCATATCCATATTGATCATCACGTTAATGCTTTTCGGATCAATCCCCGAATGTTCGGTCATATATTTGGAACCCAGGAGGCCCAGCTCTTCCCCCGAAAAAGCCGCAAAAAGGAAATTGTAGCTCTCCGTTTTCTTATTCGTGGCATAATACCGGGCCAGCTCAAGCATACCCGCCACCCCTGAGGCATTGTCGTCTGCCCCGTTATGAATCTCTCCTTTGGAATCCGGCTTCAGCGAACTGCCCTGGTCGCCTTTACCCAGGTGGTCGTAATGGGCTCCGATGATGATGGTGTACGGTTGGCCGTTATCAATATACCCTAAGATATTGTGGGCCTTTACTTCTCCCGCAGCACCTTTTCTAGCCATAAACTCCTGGCGGAAATCTTTCTGACCCGGATAAGGTTTCAGGCCGGCCTTTTTAAAGCTTTTAATGATGTAATCGCCCGCTTTTTTCTCGCCCGGAGTACCGGTACCTCTGCCTTCCAGCTTATTGGATGATAGATACTCCGCATGCGTTCTCAGTCGTTTTTCTTCCACCATCTGGCCGGAAGCACAAAAACTTATCAGAAGGAGCAGGGCCGTCGATCGTATCATAAGTGTCAATATTTTCGTTAGTTTTTTAGAGTTTCTACTTTTTCTTCAACAAATTGCGTACAAAAGCAATTTGCTTACAAAGTTAATTTAAAATAAGCGAAGTATGTCTATGTTTGATATGATGAACATGATGGGCAAGGTAAAAGAAATGCAAAGCAAAATGCAGGAAGCCCAGGAAAAGCTCGGCGAGATCACTGCCGAAGGCGAAGCGGGCGGTGGTATGGTAAAAGCCCTCGTAAACGGGAAGAAAGAGCTTTTAAGCATCGAAGTGGAGCCTGAACTCTTTAAGCCGGAAGATGCGAAACTCACGCAGGACCTGATCGTGGCGGCGGTCAATAACGCCCTTCGGAAAGTGGAAGAGAAGGCTAAGGACGAGATGGCCAAAGTGACCGACGGGCTCATGCCGAAGATCCCCGGTTTTGACCTGGACAGCCTGTTTAAAAAATAACATCCTAAACGGACCTACTGACCCGTCTTGAAAAATATAGCTGTAGTCATCCTGAACTATAACGGAAAACATTTCCTGGAAAAGTTTCTTCAGAATACCCTTGATAACAGCCGGGAGGCTGAAGTGGTCGTCATAGACAATGCCTCTACGGATGTCTCTGTGGCTTATCTGAAAGCCGGCTTCCCCGGGGTACGCCTGATCCTGCTCGACAAAAATTACGGATTTGCTGAAGGATATAACCGGGGACTGGCCGGCCTGGATCACGAGTATTTTATTCTGCTCAATTCGGATGTGGAAGTAACGCCGGAGTGGATCGCGCCCCTGTTGAAAACCGTACAGGCCCGCCGGGATATTGCAGCTGTCCAGCCCAAAATACTGGATTACAACCGCAAAAACCACTTTGAATATGCCGGTGCGGGTGGCGGATTTGTGGATGTGTTGGGTTATGCGTTTTGTCGCGGACGTATTTTCGATCACCTCGAAGAAGACACAGGCCAATACAACACCCCATCGGATGTCTTCTGGGCCTCCGGAGCCTGCTTTTTTGTACGGGCCGACATCTTCAGATCCCTGAAAGGTTTTGATGCGCGGTTCTTTGCACACATGGAAGAGATAGATCTCTGCTGGCGGATGCACAATCAGGGCTACAGTGTGGCTTATCAGCCTGCATCGGAGGTGTTTCACGTGGGTGGAGGAACACTTTCAGCTGAAAATCCATTTAAAACCTACCTGAATTTCAGGAATAACCTGGCGATGATGTTCAAGAACCTGCCGGGAGAGTATCTTCTTCCCCTGTTGCTCGTCAGATTAATGCTCGACGGGGTTTCGGGTATCCGCTACCTGCTTCAGGGTTCGGTCGGCAACCTGTGGGCGGTGCTCAAATCTCATTTTATGTTCTACTGGTGGCTGCCTTACCTGATCCGGAATCGGTCGAAAAGTTTCGCCGGGTTTAAGAAGCTTTACGCAGGTTCAGTGGTCTGGGATTATTTTGTAAAAAGCAGGAAAACCTACCCGGAAATATGCTCAAAGTAGGAATCACAGGCGGAATAGGCAGTGGAAAAAGCACCGTAGCCGCAGTGTTTGCGGCGCTGGGAATACCCGTGTATGAGGCCGACGAACGGGCGAAGGCGCTGATTGAAGAAGAACCGGTCATCGTAAGCTCGATCAAAGCGCTTTTTGGAAAGGAAGCCTACTTCCCAGACGGAAAATACAATAAAGCGTATGTAGCAGAAAAAGTCTTTCAGAACCAGGATCTCCTTCAGCAACTGAATAAAATAGTTCATCCGGCCGTAGGAAAAGATTTTGAGGACTGGGCCTCCCGCCGGCATTCGTCGTATGTCATTAAAGAGGCGGCCATCATGAAAAGGGATGCCGGCGGCCGGCGTTCCGGCCTGGACAGGATCATTGTGGTCAGCAGTCCGCTGCCTCTACGCATTGAGCGCATAAAAAACCGGGACGGAAGATCGCATGAGCAGATCAAAAACATCATCCGTAACCAGAAGACCGAAGAAGAATTTCTGGCCCTGGCCGATTACGTGATCCGCAATAACGAAGAAGAATTTATTACGGATCAGGTAGTAAAGATTCATGAACGGCTGGCGGCGGAAGCCAAATAGTGTTGTCTGCCGAAATACCCTTCCCGGGTTTGTAATTTCAGACTGTTTTATCTTTATTCTCGTTAATCTGGCGATTAGTTTTCGATCGTATCCTAAATTTGAACTGTAGAGCTTCCGTAAATAAATGTTGGACAATGCAAAATATACGTACAAAACAATGTGATCTTCACCCTGCATTGCGTTCGTTAATACGGAATATAGTTATTATAGAAGCTGATTTTAGCCCTTTCCCTGTACGTATGGAAGGCCATTTCATGCCGTCGCCGGATCAGGCTATATTTATAAATCTTTTTACACGCTTAAAATCCAAAAAATCGGGAGAAACCCATTTCAATACTGCCACATCCTGCACATTGATGGGTGCACAAATCACTCCCTTCAAACTACTCGTAGAGGAAAGCCATAAAGCCGTGTCGATTATTTTTCAACCGGGAGGATTAAACCGGTTTCTGGGCATTCCAATGACGGAAATATTTGACAACGGCTACAGTGCCCGGGAAGTTATAGGAAAAGAGATAGACGAACTTACAGATAAATCGCATGATACCATTTCTTTGGATGAATTGGATACTCTTGTACAGTCTTATTTTCTGGGAAAACTATCACGGGTAAAGGAGCAATTACCCATTGACTTTGCCTTACAATACCTGTTGGCAAATCATAACACAAGTATGGACCGGATTGCCGGAATGGCTTGTATGAGCATCCGCAATTTTGAACGAAAATGCAAAGAACGGCTGGGGATGTCCGCTAAGATGTATGCCCGCATAAGCCGATTTTATAAGGCCTACAAAACCCTTGAGAACTGCGAAACCGTATCCTGGACAGATTTGGTTTATCGGACAGGATATTATGACCAGATGCATTTTATCAAAGACTTCAGGGAATTTGCAAAACTCACACCTACGGTATTGCAGAAAGAATTATCCGGAGAGTATTTACAGTTTCAGTTAGACTGGGACCGGCTTTGATTTTGTCGTTTTTTTACTATCACAATTCTCCTCACAGGGATACTTTTGTGATAATAAAAAAACGAAATATGAAAAAAGTTCTTTATGCTTCCGTTGCATTTTCAAGCGGCTTATTTTTCACCAATATTTATAATTCTATTGTCAACGCTGCCAATTGGGAAAGCAATGTACCCGACTCCATAACTGCTGCCAGAGATTTTTTTGTAATCGCTAATCCGGGTACTTTTTTTCAGTTGATAGACCCCACAAACCTGATCTTAATCGTGTTGGCATTAGTTCTGTTCTGGAAAAAATCATCCTCCATCCGGCTGTATCTGGGTATAGCTTTACTTTGTTATGTCTCATCTATGATTTTAACTTTTACCTGGTTCTATCCGCGAAATGAAGTGATGTTTCTTTCAGATTCACTTCCTGATACAGAAACGCTCAAAAAAGTTGCTGCTGAATGGGGAAGAATGAACTGGTTCAGATCTTTCATCTGGCTTACAGGGCTTATTTGTTCTTTCCTGGCCCTGGACAGAGCTTCTTTAAAATGAAACGCATACAGCCCGTCACGGCCGGATCTCATCAATATCTACCGGACGATTTTCAAGAATGGATTTTTTGGCGGCCAGGGCGATAAGAGTAGCCTGGAGGGCATCGCTTCCTCCCACCGATACATCCTCATCCAGGGTCAGTGCCTTGATAAATTCCCGCATCTCATACAAGTAAGATTCCGTATATCTTTCCAGAAAGAAATGCAGCGGCAGAGCCGAATGTACGCCGTTCTCATTATAAAAGAAGTGGTTGTCCGGCTTGTTATTATCCACATTCACCATTCCTTTGGATCCGAATACTTCCAGGCGCTGGTCATAGCCGTAAACGGCTTTCCGGCTGTTGTCGATCACCGCCATGGAGCCGTCTTCAAACTTCAGGGTGATCACGGCGGTATCAATATCTCCCGCCGCCTCAATATCCTCTCCCCAGAAAACGGCTGCCGACGCATATACCTGATTTACTTCCTTGCCCATGATGTAACGGGCCATATCAAAATCATGAATGGTCATGTCGAGAAACATCCCGCCGGACTCTTTCAGGTAGCTCAGCGGCGGCGGGCCGGGGTCACGGCTGGTGATCTTAATCAGGTGTGGATTTCCCACATTCCCGCTGGTCACCAGGTTTTTGATCTTCAGGAAATTGGCGTCAAATCTCCTGTTAAAGCCGAGCATGAGCTTTACGCCGCTTTCCTTTACATACTCCAGCGTTCGGGAGATCCGCTCGAGGGAAAGATCCAGGGGTTTTTCACAAAAAATATGTTTTCCCCTAGCCGCGCATTTTTCTACAAAATCGGCATGGGTGTCAGTGGGTGAACATACGATCACTGCCTCAATATCCGGGTGGTTGAGAATATCATCCGGAGATCCGGTAGCTACTCCGGTTTCAGATAAATCAGCCATCGGATCCGACACCATCAGGATCTCTGCCTCCCCGATTCTTTGCTGAATATTATAAAAGTGGATCTTCCCAATCCGGCCAAACCCGATCAGGCCCAGTTTAAGTGTTTTCATAGTCCTGTTTCAGTCAAATATTTACGATTATTTAGTGCACAAATTTTAGGGCTGCCCATACCCGGTAATACATCCTGCTCTACCACTATCCATCCGGTATAAGCCGTGTCTTTTAAAAATTTCACTGCCGAAGGAAAATCAACTTCCCCTTTACCCAGCTCGCAAAATACACCGTTTTTTACAGCTTCGAAATAATCCCAGCCGTTTTCTTCAGCCGCTGCGCCTACCCGGGCGCTGTAATCCTTAAAATGGACATGCCAGATACGCTCCTGCCACCGTTTCAGCCCTTCCAGCGGATCACCGCCGCCGTAAGCATAATGGCCTGTATCAAAACACAACCCCAGTAGCGCCGGGTCGGTCAGCTGCATCAGCTTCTCCAGCTCTGCGGGTGTTTCCACGTAACCGGCACAGTGATGATGAAAGACTCCCCGCATTCCGTATCGGTCTTTTACGGCCTGTGCCACCTTCTCCACCCCGGCGGCATAGACCTTCCATTGCTCGTCAGTCAGACCATGTTCCGGCCTGATACGACCGGCATTCCGGGTTCTTTCAGGCACCGAACCGTTATTATCCGCCAAAACGATGAATGCGTGAGGAAACCCGGCTTCAAACATCAGGCGGGCTACCCTAAGAGCGCTTTCCGTTCCGGCTTCATGACTGGTCGCATCACTGAAATCTACCGGAACAAAAGCACCCAGAAGATCCAGTCCTTCCTGGCGAAGTTCTTCATTCAACTGAGCGGGAACAGTAGGCATAAAGCCCCAGTCGCCCAGCTCTGTACCCGTATAACCGGTTTCCGCTATTTCCCGGATCACCTGTTTGTATCCGGGAGCTTCTGCTTCCAGATCGAACTCCAATGCCCCCCAGGAGCAGGGTGCGTTGGCAATTTTTATATTTTCCATTGGTTTTTATTTGATCTTATCCCTGCAAAGTGTTAAAAAATTCTAAAAATATTTTGCATCTCAGACTCGCCCGAAACTTGCCAGCAAAGCTGCGACAGGCGTACCTGTCGAGAACCGGGGAAGTCTCATCGATTTAAAACTTCCTTGACCATTCTTTCGGCCAGCGCTCGATAACTACTTTTGTCTGGGTAAAAAATTCGATGGCATGACGGCCCTGTCCGTGCAGGTCCCCGAAGAAACTTTCGTTCCATCCGCTGAAAGGAAACTGCGCCATGGGAGCCGCCACCCCGATGTTTACCCCGATGTTCCCGGCATTGGCTTCCGACCGGAACTTACGGGCACTGGATCCGCTGGTCGTAAAGATACAGGCCATATTTCCGTAGCGGTTGCCGTTGATAAACTGAAGGGCTTCGTCAATGGTTTTCATTGAAAGCAGGGTCATGACCGGCCCGAAGATCTCCGTCCGGATAATCTCCCCGCCCAGCGGTACGTTTTCCAGGATGGTGGGCCGGATAAAATTGCCGTTCTCATAGCAGTCTATTTTTGTATTCCGGCCGTCGAGCAGCATACTGGCCCCTTCCGAAATCCCTTTCCCGATCAATTCTTCTATCCGCGATTTGCTCTCCCGGCTAATGACCGGGCCCATTTCCACCTCACTCAGCAGACCGTAGCCGGTGCTTCGCCGACGGGCGGTTTCATAAAGCGCCTCTTTGATCTCTCCTTTCTGATCGCCTACCGAAATAACGGTCGACGCCGCCAGGCAACGTTGCCCGGCGCATCCGTACACACTGTCAGCAATCACTTTGGAAGACACCTCCAGGTCGGCATCGGGTAAAACTACCACGGGGTTCTTTGCCCCTCCCTGCGCCTGCACCCTCTTGCCGTTAGCCGCACCGCGTGAATACACGTAGCGGGCAATCTGGGTAGACCCAACAAAGCTCACGGCTTTCACATCCGGGTGATCGAGCAGAGCGTCTACCGTTTCTCTGCCGCCATGCACCAGGCTCACCACACCCTCCGGTAAACCGATCTGCCCGATCAGGCCATACACCTTTTGCATGGTCAAAGGTACTTTTTCGGAGGGTTTCAGCACAAAGGTATTCCCGCAGGCGACGGCATAGGGCAGAAACCAGAAAGGAATCATACCGGGAAAATTGAAGGGAGAGATACATGCACAAACCCCCAGCGGCTGGCGGATCATGAACTCATCCACCCCCCGGGCGATGTTCTCTGAAAATTCACTCTGGATCAGCAGGGGGGTGGCACAGGCCGCCTCCACGTTTTCAATGGCCCGCTGCAGCTCCCCCAACGATTCCACCCGGGTCTTCCCGCATTCTTTCGTAATGGTATCGGCAAGCTCATCCAGGTGGTCTTCCAGAAGCTTTTTAAGTTTATACAGGGGCTGTACACGCTGCATTACCGGCACCTGAGACCATTCCGCAAAAGCCCTTTTAGCGGCATAAACCGCGTCATCCACATCCAGCGGGGTCTTCTCTCCGGCGGGTACCCGGGCCAGCACCTCCTGCGTGGCCGGATTCACTACCTCCCGGAAGGCCGTTTCCCGGCTGTCTTTCCATTCCCCGTTGATATAATTCTTCAATAATTCCATATAATTCGATTCATTTTAAACATTTCCTAAAAAGATATAAATACCCAAAGTGATAATCACCAGCAGGATGGCAAAAGGCCGGGTGTATTTCCATCCGTGCATATCCACCACTTCGCGGGTAGCCCGGAGAGCCGTTTCCTTTTGCGGGTAGTACCTCGAAACCCCAAACATCACGGCCAGGTTCAGCAGGAATTCAATGCCCCATAAGTGGATAAAATGGATATCCACTTTCAGTACATAGATACAGGTCACATAAAACAGGAATCCGGTCAACAGACTTACTTTCGCCCCGGTAGCCGACACCCCTTTAAAGAAGAATCCGGCCAGAATGATGGAGGCTATCGGTATAAAAAATATGCCGTTCAGTTCCTGCAGAAGCTGGAACAGGCCTTCCGGGGCGTTGGCTACAAAGGGCGCCGCCAGGATAGACGTAACAGCAAGAAGGGTAGCCGTCATTTTGCCCATGAACACCAGCCGCCTGTCGCTGGCGCCTTTATCAATCATCCGTTTATAGACATCAATGCTGAAAATGGTGGAGGCGCTGTTGAGCACCGCGTTGAAGGTACTTAAAACCGCCCCCATGATCACAGCAGCAAAGAGGCCTAAGAACCCGATTGGTAGCACTTTCTTCACCAGCTCGGGGTAAACGCTGTCCTGGCGGTCATAATACATATCGCCGAAATAATAATACGCGATTACCCCGGGCAACACAATAATAAACGGCACCAGTATCTTGGCCAGCCCTGTATAGAGCAGCCCTTTCTGAGCTTCCGCCAGGTTTTTCGCCCCCAGCACCCGCTGAACGATGGTCTGGTTCATGCACCAGAAATACAGCTGATTGATGATCAAACCCGTAAAAAGGGTGCTGAACGGCATCACGGAATCTTCTGTACCGATCACATTGAATTTTTCGGGACTGTTCTCAAAAACGCGGCTCAGCCCGGACAGCATATTTCCGTCACCAATATGCCAGAGCGCCAGTACAGGGATCATCAGCCCACCGAATAAAAGCCCGTAACCGTAGATCACGTCGGAAAAGGCCACGGCCTTTAATCCTCCGAAAATGGCATACAAAGACCCGATCACCCCTACTGCCACGATCGTGATCCAGAGCCCGGTGGATTTGCTGACATTCAGCACTTCCGAAACATTGAATATGCTTTCAATGTTAATGGCCCCGGTATACAGCACAATCGGAAGAAGCGTAACCGCAAAAGAGACCAGCAGAAACAGCGAAATCATGGAACGGGTGGTGGTATCGTACCTTTTCTCCAGGTATTCCGGAATGGTAGTCAACCCCATTTTAAGGTAGCGGGGAACAAAATATACTGCCGCTACGATCAATGCCAACGCGGAGGTCACTTCCCAGGCCACAATAATAAAGCCGTTTTTATACGCGGACCCGTTCATTCCTACGAGGTGCTCGGTAGAAATATTGGTCATGATCATGGAAGCTGCAATGACCAGCCCGGTCAGGCTGCGCCCTCCCAGGAAGTACCCCTCCTGCGTATGAAGCTTTTCTTTTCTTGTTTTTATAAATGCATAAGCACCGGTAAAGAGGGTAAAACCCACAAAAGTAAATACGGTTAAGGCATACGATGATATCATAGGTCGGAACAGGGTTAGAGGTGAAGTCGTTGACGTTTTTTATTGGCCTTGAGCCGCTCAAAGGCCGCCCGGATGCTTTCCGATGCGGAAACCTGCGACACCGGCACCTCCCACCACGCATGACCGTATCCGGCCATTTTTCTTTCCGGCGGAGTTTCGATATAGATCACCGTGGTGCCGGTATTCTGCTTTGCTTTTTTCAATGCATCCCGGAAGGCCCGCTCGTTACCGGCCCGTAATACCTCAGCACCCAGGCTTTCTGCATTGGCAGCTAAATCTACCGGCAGGATGGTACCGTCGAGATGGCCGCTTTCCGCCGTTCTGTACCGGTACTGCGTACCGAAGCCTTCGCTCCCCAATGATTTCGACAGCCCGCCGATGCTGGCATAGCCGTGATTATTGATCAGCACAATGATCAGCTTATAGCCTTCCTGAACCGAGGTCACGATCTCTGACGACATCATAAGGTAGCTGCCGTCACCTACCATCACGTAAACCTCCCTGTCCGGATCCGCCATTTTCACTCCCAGTCCCCCGGCTATTTCATAGCCCATGCAGGAGTAGCCATATTCCAGGTGGAAGCTTTTGGGATCGTTGCAGCGCCACAGCTTGTGCAGGTCGCCCGGCATGCTCCCGGCTGCACACACCATCACATCGCGCGGACCGGCAAAGCTATTTACTGCACCGATCACCTCTGCCTGTGACATCGAATCTTCATCCACTACCCGGTAAGCCTCCGCCACCCGGGCATCCCAGCTTTGGTTATAGGCTGCGGCTCTTTCCCTGATCTCCCCGGTGGTATGGTAGTCTTTGAGTTTTCCCGCCAGTGCTTTCAGGGTTTCGCGGGCATCCCCGGTGAGGGGCAAAGCGCTTTGCTTGTATGCATCGAAATCGGTGATATTGATATTGATGAATTGTACGTCCGGGTTTTGGAAGGCCGTTTGGGAAGCCGTGGTGAAGTCGCTGTACCGGGTACCGATCCCTATTACGAGGTCGGCCTCTGCCGCCATTTCATTGGCTCCCTGCGTTCCTGTGGCTCCCGCCGCGCCCAGGTTATAAGCGAAGTCATAGGGTAAAGCGCCTTTTCCGGCGAAGGTCTCGGCTACGGGTATGCCCGTAGCTTCTGAAAACCGCTGTAGCTCATCGGTCGCTTCACTGTAGATCACACCCCCGCCTGCTACAATAACCGGTTTTTCAGCCTTTTTAATGCTCGAAACGGCCCGTTTGAGTAATTCTGCGTCCGGTAAGGGCCGCCCAACAAACCACACTCTCTTCCGGAAAAACACCTCCGGAAAATCATAAGCCTCCGCCTGAACATCCTGGGGCATACAAAGAGTTACCGCACCGGTTTCTGCAGGTGAAGTAAGCACGCGCATGGCCTGCAGAAGCGACGACATCAACTGCTCCGGCCGATTGATCCTGTCCCAGAAGCGCGAAACGGGCCTGAATGCATCATTGACGGAAACATCCGCATTACCCGGGTCTTCCAGCTGCTGCAACACAGGGTTAACGTGCCGGGTGGCAAAAATATCGCCCGGCAGCAGGAGCACCGGGAGGCGGTTAATGGTGGCCAGGGCAGCACCGGTGACCATATTGGTAGCTCCCGGACCGATAGAGCTGGTGCAGGCAAAGGCAGAAAGGCGGTTTTTCATCTTAGCGTAGGCCACGGCCGTATGCACCATGGCCTGCTCATTGCGGGATTGATAGTACGGGAAAGCCGGATATTCAAAAAGGGCCTGCCCGATGCCGCCAACGTTTCCATGTCCGAAGATCCCGAAACAGCCGGCAAAAAATTTATGTTCCACACCGTCTCTTTCCGTATACTGGTGATCGAGAAAGCGGATCAATGCCTGGGCAACTGTTAATTTCATTGTTTCTTATTTAAGGTTTTCAAACTTTAAATCATTTCAAAAAATGTGTGCTGTTCTATCTCGTCTTTTCGCCCTTCGACAGGCTCAGGGTGACA